>NZ_JBLFJV010000005.1:0-1012498 GCF_047444975.1 Streptomyces sp. CWNU-52B
GCTGTGACCGCGGGTGTGGCGTTGCGGTTGGCGGCGGTGGCGGGGACGGCGTTGATGGTGTTCATGTGGATCGCGGAGTGGCCGCCGGCGAAGCATCTGTCGGACGGTGCGGCGAGTATGTCGACGAATCCGTTCGCCGACTACCACGTGATCTACGCGGTGGCTCTGATCGCTGTCGCGGTGGCGGGTGCGGGTGTCACCTGGGGTCTGGGCAGGGTCTGGGCGCGGCTCCCCGTGGTCCGCGACCACACCTGGCTGCGATGACCGTACGGGCAGCCACGGGCAGCCACGGGCAGCCACGGGCAGCCACGGGCACCGGGGCGCCGCCGCACATCTGCGGCGGCGCCCCGCTGTGGTGGGACCGTCGGAGCGGGGCGCTGTCGGCCGTGCGGGGGCTGTCAACCGTGCGGGACGACGGTGACCGGCGCCTTGGCGTGGTGCAGGACCGCATGGGTCACGGGGCCGATCCGCGGACCCCGTGACGAGCGTCGGCCGCGACCTACGACGACCAGCTCCGCGTCGCGGGACGCGTCCACGAGAGGGGAGCCCGCCCTTCCGAGCACGGCCTGCGGACGCACGCGCACACCGGGGAACTTCTCCCGCCACGGCATGAGGATCTCGGCCAGCAGGCTCTGTTTTTCGATGGCGAGTTCGGCGGTCCTGCCGGGCCCGACGGCCGCGCCCCGCAGGTAGTGCGGTGGCAGGCTCCAACCGTGTACGACCCGAAGGTTCGCGGCCCGGCGCGCGGCGGCGGTGAAGGCGTACTCGATCACAGGGTCCGCCGGTACGCGCAGGTCGAGGCCGAGGACGACATCGCGCCCCGCCGGCCCGGCCGGTACGAGCACCACCGGCCGCTCGGCGCGGGCCAGTACACCGAAGGCCACGGACCCGATGAGCAACCCGCCGAGTCCGCCCAGCCCCGGGGAGCCGAGAACCAGGGGATCCGCGTCGCGTGCCGCCTCCAGCAGAGCCGCGACCGGCCTCTCGTCCACTTGGTCGACGGTGATCCGCAGACCCGGGTGGCGTCGCGTCAGGTCCTCCCGGGCCTCGCGGGGCATGCGCACCGCCCACTCGTGGCGGTGCCACAGCGCGGAGTCGGGCGGCGGTTCGTGGACCCCGGACAACGGTGAGTAGAGGTAGGGCTGCCAGGGCCAGGCGTGTACGAGCCGCAGGGGCAGCTCGCGGAGCAGCGCCTCGTGGGCCGCCCACTTTGCGGCGGCCAGGCTCTGGGGTGTGCCGTCGAGGCCGACGGTGACGGTACGGGGCATGGCGTACCTCCTGGGAGTGCCAGCTGGAACTTCACGGGCGGTCCCTGCCCGAGCGAGAGGCCGTACGGCTGGGGAAACGGGCGATCCGCACCCGCCGGGCCGGCACGGGCGACCCGGCACGTCGGTCATGACGATCCGCCGCTGCCGCTGCCGCTGCCGCTGCCGCTGCCGCTGCCGCTGCCGCTGCCGCCGGGGCCGTACAGGTCGAGCAGTCGGGTACGGGCCGCGTGCAGCCGGTGGGCGAGCACCCGGCCGACCCAGACCGCGATCTCGCGGCCGAACTCCGGGTCCCGCGCGCACAGTTCGCGAACCGCCACCGCGTCGAACTCCCAGGCTCGCACCGGGTGCGTGGCCTCGGCGCCCAAGTGCCACACGTACGGAGGGAAGTGCCAGGACCAGCCGACCAGTTCGCCGTGTCCGAGCGACTCGATGACGGCCGCCCGGCGACCGGGCACGTGCAGATCGAGAGCGACGACGCCGGTCCGCACGATCCAGAACCGGTCGGCCCGCCCGCCCTCCTCGAAGAGACGGGTGCCCGTCCCGAAGGACGCCTCACGGGCGATCTCGATGAGCCGCTCGCGGTGTTCGGCGGGCAGAGCGGCGGTCATCGTCGGGGCAGAGTTCACGGTGGTGTCTCCCCTCGTTGCTGTCCAGGACGGCGGTCGAGAGACTGCCTGGCACAGGTGCCCTCCGGAAGCCGAGGGCCGTTGTCGCCAGCGTGGGCGTGCGACAGGCGGTGTCGCCACAGGCCGCCCGGACCCCCGTCGGGGTCGTTCGGCCCCATCGCCCCGGCCCGTCAGCCCGCTGTCGGAGCACCCGGCGGAGACGGCGGCGGAGGCGCAGGAACAGCTGGGGGAACTGCCCGGAGATCATCGTCTCGCGTACCTACGCGCGCAGACGTGGCAGACGGTCCTGACATGCGGGCTTCACGAGGAGCGCGGGTCAGTCGCCGTCGGGGTGGGTGGTGGAGGAATAGGCGTCGTGCCAGGCCGCTTTGGCCCCGGAGTCGCCGATCCGGTGGACCTGCACACCGGCGCCCACGCCGACGACGAGGGACAGCACCGCTCACGGTGCCGCCGCTGGATGCCCCTGTCCCGGAACCGAGGTGGGACGCACGGCGGTAGAACCATCACACCGCCGCCGACACCATGAAGAGAGCGACGACCCAGGGCAGCAGCCCGTCGCCGAGTTCGGCGTGCCTGCGCACCAGAGGGCCGCTGCCGACGTGCCGCTCCAGCAGTTCTCCGGCTTCCGTCGTCAGCGGCACGCTGATCGGCGTCATCGACATCATCAGGCTGAGGGACGGAAAGTACAGTGACGCCCCTACCCGCTGGTGGTGCCTTCCTGCGGGAAGTCGGTCGAGCGGGCGAGGTCTTCCCAGGTGTTCAGGTCATGGTCGACGGCGTCGCGTCCTGCGCGGATCAGGCGCAGGGCGTCGGAGCCGAGGACGAGGTGGGCGGGCGGGTTCGGTGTGCCGAGGATGTGCAGGACGGCGGCGGCTGCCCTGGCCGGGTCGCCGAGCTGCCGGCCGCTGGCTTGCTGACGGGCGGCGCGGATGGGCTCGAACAGGGTGTCGTAGTCGGGGATGGTGCGCGGTGCGCGGATCATGGAGCGTCCCGCCCAGTCCGTGCGGAAGGAGCCGGGTTCGACGGCGGTGACGTGGATGTTGAAGGGGGCGACTTCCTTGCCGACGGCTTCGAGGATGCCTTCGAGGGCGTACTTGCTGCCGCAATAGGCGGAGACGCCGGGGAAGCCGGCCAGGCCGCCCATGGAGGTGACAGCCAGGATGTGCCCGCGGCGGCGTGCGCGCATGTGGGGCAGGACGGCCTGGACGACGGCGGCGGCGCCGAAGACGTTGACGTCGAACTGGGCTCGCAGGTCGGCCAGGGGCGTTTCCTCGAAGGTGCCTTCCAGGCCGTAGCCGGCGTTCGCGATCAGCACGTCGATCGGGCCCACGGATCGCTCCACCTCGCCCACCACCGCGAGGACCGCCGCGTCGTCGGTGACGTCGAGGAGGCGGGCGTAGGCGCGCTCGGGGTGCAGGGCGGTGAAGCCGGTCGCGTCGGTGTCCTTGCGGACGGTGCCGACAACAGTGTGGCCGGCGTTCAGGGCGGCGGTGGCGAAGGCGCGGCCCAGGCCGCTGCTGACGCCGGTGATCAGGAAGGTTCTGGCCGTGTCGGTCATGCCTGGTTCTCCTTGTACAGCACGAGATGCTCATGGAAGAGCACGCCGTCGCGGATGTCGCCGGTGGCGGTGAAGCCGGTGTCGTCGACGTAGTCGAGGTGATGGCCGGTGACCGTGTAGCGGCCGGTGTACGCGCTGCGGCGGGTGCCGCGGGCCTCGTCGTAACGGCCGTCCGCGCGCAGCTCCTGGCGGATGTGCCCGTCCGCGGTCACCCACATCCCGACCACGTCCACGTCACCCGTCCTTCGCCCAGGGACTGCCTTCGACGGGCTCGGTTGGTTCGTCACCATGCGTTCCTTCTTGTTCGTGGGTGTTGATGACCAGCCTGGGCGAGCCGGGGAAAGAGAGCCAGGACGAGTCGTGCCTGGGTAGGGCGCACCCAGGCACGCGAGGCGGGGGCGGCCTAGCCTGAAGGGGTGACCAGCAACGACCTCGGAGATTTCCTGCGCGCCCATCGCGCCCGCCTGCCCCCGACGACGTCGGGCTCGCCTCCTACGGCGCCCGGCGGGTGGCGGGGCTGCGGCGCGAGGAGGTGGCCGTCCTGGCGGGCATGAACAGTGACTACTACGCCCGCCTGGAGCAGGGACGTGAGCGCAGCCCTTCCCCGCAGATCCTCGAAGCCATCAGCAGCGCGCTGCTGATGGACGACGCGGCCAGGGAGCACATGTTCCGCCTGGCGGGCACCGCGCCGGAGGGTGAACGGCCGCAGCCGAGGGAGGCGGTGAGTACCGCGCTGCGGCAGCTGCTGGACGGATACGCGAACGCCGCGGCGTTCGTCCTGAACCCGGCCAACGACTTCCTGGCCTCCAACGCACTGGCCGACGCCTTGTTCTCACCGTTCAGGACCAGGGACAACATGGCCCGCATGACCTTCCTCGACCCCGCCGCCCGGACCTTCTTCACCCAGTGGGAGCGGGCAGCGCAGGCGGTCGTCGCCGGACTGCGCCACGCCACGGGTCTCGACCCGCACTACGCGCGCCTGCACGACCTCGTCGAATCCCTGACCGAGGAGAGCGAGGAGTTCGCCGCCCTGTGGTCCTCCCACACCGTCCACGGGAAGTCCCGCGACGGCAAGGAACTTCTCCACCCCGATGTCGGACACCTCGATCTCACCTACCAGACCTTCGACGTCCGCGGCGCGCCGGGCCAGCAGCTGGTGATCTACCACGCCGCGCCGGAAAGCCCCAGCGCCCAGGCGCTCGCGCTGCTCGGCAGTCTCCACGCCACTCATCACCTGGGGAGCGCCCCGGAGCAGTAGTCCCGGGGATCGTGCCGAAGCCCTCCCCGGTCAGGGCGCCGGCCAGTAGCGGGCCCAGGCCGGCACCGATGAACATGCTGCACGCGTAGAGGGCGACGGCCGCGCCGCACGCATGCGGCGCGGTGGCGTTGACGGTCTCGCCGACGGCGGGCGCCGCGGCCGCGACGGCGACCGCGGCCGGGCCCAGCGCGAGTACCAGCCGCCGAGGTGCGGCGAGCCGTGACAGGACGGGCGCGAGCAGCGGGACGGCGATGTCGGCGCTCTGGCGGGGGCGCACTCTGGCCGGGGGTAAGGGTGGCGCCGGCGTGCGGTGCGGTGAAGTCGGCGGCGGCGGGCAGGACAAGGGTGCCCGCGCAGTTGATGACGATCATGTTGTCGTCGCCGGCCGCGGTCAGCAGACCGGGGCCGATGCCCACGATCACGGTGCCGCCGGTCAGCAGCAGCGGCCGGCCCTGCGGGTGTTGAGGACGTACTCGCGGGAGGCATGGACCTCGGTGCGCAGGGCGGGCAGGTCGACGTCGAGGACCTGGCCGTTCCACTTGCGGGGTTGGCCGTTGATGAGGACGGCGCTGATGTTGCGGGCGTCGGAGCCGAGCACGATGGTGCCGACGGCGTCGTTGAGCGGCATGTTGTTGAGGTCCTCGGCCTGGATGACCAGCAGGTCGGTTTTCTTGCCCGGGGTGAGCGAGCCGGTGACGTCGGCCAGGCCGTTGGTGCGGGCGCCCTGGAGGGTGGCGAAGTCCAGGACGTCGTGGGTGGTGATCCGGTCCGGCTGCTGGTCGGTGCCGTGGACGGCGTTGACCGCGCGCATCCGCTGGATGGCGTGCAGGGCCCGCATCTGCGTGAACATGTCGCTGACCAGCGCCACCTCCACGTCGATGCTCAACCCGGGCCGCACCCCGACCGAGAGGGCCTCGTCGATGGCGGGGATCGCGGTCTCCAGCCCGATCTGGGCGTCCGAGGTCGGGGCCAGGGCGATGGTCGTGCCGCTCTGGCCGATCGCCCTCCACGCGGCCCGGGTCAGGCCGGTGGCGTGGACGAGGGTGAGGTCGGGGCCGAGGAGTCCGTCCTTCGCCCAGTTCAGGATGGCCGTGGAGGAGGAGGCGCCGAAGACGGCATCGACGCTCACCCCGATGCCCAGCTCCTTCGCCGTGCGGGCGAGTTCGGGTCCGTAGGCGAGGGCGGGTCCGGCGATCTCGTCGGTGGACAGAGCGGCCAGGCGCAGGGTCAGCAGTTGGTCGTCGCCGGTGAAGTAGGTGTCCTTGAGGCGGGCCAGGTCACCGGGCCACTGCTTGTCCCAGTTCCCGAAGTGCGGCCCCATGGAGGCGTGCACCCCGCGGATGCCGGTGTCGATGAGAGCCTGGACGGCGGCGTCGGAGTGCTCGGGGGTGCGGGAGTTGTGGGAGAAGTCGAGCATGGTCGTGATGCCGCTGTCGATCGCCGTCAGCGCGGCCAGCTCGGTGCCGACGTACATGTCGTGGGGCCGGTAGACGGTGGCGTAGCCGGCGAGGGTCGACATCACGTAGGCGCCGAGGTCGTCGACGTCCGGCATGATCCGGCGCAGCTGGGTCTCCCAGGCGTGCCGGTGCGTGTCGACGAAGCCCGGAGCGAGGATCGTGCCGGTCGCGTCGACGACCACCGCACCGTCCCGGCTCAGGTCAGGGCCGATCGCGGTGATGGTGTCGCCCTCGATGAGCAGATCGGCGTTGTGCACGACACCGAGACCGGTGTCCATGGTGACGATGGTCGCCCCGGTGAACAGGATGCGCCGCTTCGGGTCGGCGGACCGGCGCTGAAGCTGTTCGAGCACGGCAGGGCTGGTGGTGTCGGAGGAGATCAAGGGGAGGTCCTGTTCATCAGGCCGGAGCGGAGGGTCCGTGCCGGGCGGGTGATGACATCAGCCTCGGCCCATCCGGCAGCGGCAACCAGGCCGCCGTCTGCCCAGGTACGGCGCACCCGGGCTCACATCGCCCTGCGGCACCACGACGCGCAGGAACCGATCGCTGCCGTCGCACGACACCTCGGCGGCCTCGTCGAGGGCACGGCGGATTCTGGTGGTGGGCCGGTCGCGGATGTCGAAGGAGAAGACGGTGCCCATGACGTGTTCGGTGTGGCGCAGCCCGGCCGCGGCGTCAGGCACGGGCCTGGTCCAGGGCGCTCTGGAGGGACTCGCGGTAGCCCTGGCTGGTGTAGCTGGCTCCGGAGACGGCGTCGATCCGGGCGCTCTGGGCGCCGATCGCCTCCTGGGTGAGCCGGGGCAGGGCGTAGGAGGCGATCTGCCGGTCGCGCCCGTTCCGGTCAGGGGCGCGCAGGACTTCGACGCGGGTGATCCTTCCTCGCGAGAGGGTGGCCGCCACCTGCACGGTTCCGTACCGGGTGTCGACGGGATCCCCGGTGAACGTGCCCGTCCCGGTGAGTGGTCCCGATGAGGTGCCGGCGGGAGCGTGCGAGGAGGTGGACGGCACGGGTCCTTCGGCGGGGGAGGGGAGTTGATGGGGCTTGAGAGCGAGCAGGGTGACGACGAGGGCACTGATCCCGGTGGTGGCGAGGACGGCTCGGCGCATGACGGTTCCCCTTCGGATTCAGAACGTGAACGACTCGTGGTGGATGCGCCGCGCCGGGACCCCGGCATCCCGCAGGGCCCGGACAGCGGCCTGCGCCATGCCGGGAGGGCCGCAGAGATAGACGTCGTGCGCGGCCAGATCCGGCACCAGAGCGCTCAGACCCCGGGCGGTGAGAGGTGAGGAGTACCCCGCGGGTTCGTCGACGAGGTAGTGCACGGTGGCCCGTCGGCGGGCGGCTATCGCGTCGATCTCACCGCGCAGCGCGAGGTCGGCGGCGCGGCGGGCGCGATGAACGAGGGTCACCTCGCCCGGCAGGGTCTCGAAGAGGGTACGCAGGGGGGTGATGCCGACGCCGCCGGCCAGCAGCAGCACCTTGGGGGCGGTGCGGCGTTTCGCGGTGAAGGCGCCGTAGGGGCCCTCGGCCCATACACGGGTACCGGGCGCCAGTCCGGCCAGCGCCGCGCTGTGTCCGCCCGCGGCCTTGACCGTGATGCGCAGGTGGTCGGGGCACGCGGGAGCGGAGAGGGAGTAGGGGTTCGCGGTCCACCACAGACCGCAGGCCAGGAACCGCCAACGCAGGAACTGCCCGGGCTCGCCCCCCAGTTCGTCGAGGTGCCTGCCGGTGAGGTGGACGGAGACCACACCCGGTGCCTCGGGCCGGACTGCCGCCACGCGCAGGCGGTGACGCAGCCCGCGTCGCAGGGGGACGACGAACCGGTACCGGGCGACCAGTACCGCGACACCGAGGTACAGGGCGTACCAGGCCACCTGGGCGAGGCGGTTGCCGACGAAGTCGGCTCCGTCGGACAGCTGATGGCCGAAACTGAGGAACACGGCCAGGTAGGTGGCGAAGTGGAGGTAGTGCCAGGTCTCGTAACTCATCCTGCGGCGGGCCGCGCGGGCCGAGAGGACCCCCGTCACCAGGAACAGCAGGAATCCGGCCGTTCCTTTGAGGAGATCGGGGTAGTTCAGGACGAGGGTGGAGGTCTGGCTCACCACGTCGGTGTGGGAGGTCAGCGAATAGCCCCAGATGATCAGCAGGGTGTGGGCGAGGGCGAGGGACACCGTGCAGCGGCCTCCCAGGGCGTGCCAGCGGGCGAGCCGGTCGCTGCCGATGGTGTGGTCGAGGAGCGGCATACGGGCCATCAGCGCGAGGAGGACCGCGCAGGCGTAACCGGCCAGGAGCCCGGTGATGCGGCCCGCGCCGGTCAGACAGTCCGCCGGGCCGACCACCGCGGTCGTGTCGTGCCACCACAGGGCCAGCACTCCGGCGGCTCCCGTCCAGATCAGCAGCGGAGCGAGGAGCGGCACGGCACTGCGGCGCGGGTGCCGGTGCCGCGCGCCAGGACTCGCGTACGTGGTCGTGGTGAACGCGGACGTGGACGTGGTGGACGTGGTGGGCATGGGGCTCCTCCGGGCGGGACCCGTTCCGGTGACGGGGGCCAGCCTCACAGCGCAAGTTCTGTGTACCTTCTGAAGAAGCCCCGTCCGCCGCTCCCGGCGCCGATTCGGACGGAACTCAGACGGAACTCAGAGGGACCGCTCGCGCTGTGACGGGCCGCGGCGGGGGATGCTGAGGAATCATGGAAGAGCAGCGCGCCGCCTCGACTCCGCACCGCCTCGACGGGGAACCCGTGCGGGTCCTCGTCGTGGACGACGAGCCCGACGTCATCGACGTCCTGGCCGCGGTCATGACCGGCGAGGGCTGGCAGGTGCGCACCGCGGCGGACGGTGCGACCGCGCTCGCGACGGCCCGTGACTTCCACCCGGACGCGGTGGTCCTGGACTGGATGCTGCCCGATCTGAATGGCCTGCAGGTCCTGCGCGCGCTCAGACGCGAGGCACCCACCGTGTGCGTGTTGTTCCTGACCGCTCGTGACGCGGTCGAGGACCGCATCACCGGGATCACCGCGGGCGGCGACGACTACGTCACCAAGCCCTACAGCATCGAGGAAGTACTGGCCAGGCTGCGCGGGCTGCTCCGGAGAGCGGGCATGACCGCCGAATCGGGCACGAACCGGCTCACCGTCGGAGACCTCACCATGGACGAGGAAGCCCGAGAGGTGCGACGGGGCGGAGCCGTCGTCGAGCTGTCCCGGACCGAATTCGAGCTCCTGCGCTTCTTGATGCGCAACCCACGTCGGGTACTGGCCAAGGGCCAGATCCTCGAACGTGTGTGGGCCTACGACTTCGGCGGACGCGCCCACATCGTCGAGCTCTACATCAGCTACCTGCGCAAGAAGATCGACGCCGGACGCACCCCGATGATCCACACGGTGCGCGGCGTCGGCTACGTCCTCAAGCCGGGATCCCGATGAGGCGCCCGCCCCCACGCACCCTGCGCGGACAGCTCACCGCCGGACTCCTGGTGCTGCTGGGTCTCGCCTGCCTCGCCGTCGGCGTCACCACGGCCCTGGCCCTGCGCGGTTTTCTGATGGGACGCCTGGACGAACAGCTCACGGCGTCCGGCGGTCGGTTCGCGGCCAGTCTGGAACACGAGGCGGAACCCGATGCCGACAACGGCCCCGACACCCGCGGCCAGGCCGAGAACACCTTCGGGGCCCGTCTCCTCGACGGCAAGGTCACTCAGGCGGCCGTCGTCGACGACGCCACCGACCGTGCTCTCCGGCTCACCGCCGAAGACCGCCGCACCCTGGCGAGCGTCCCCGTGGACGACGGCAGGGGGCACAGCGTCCGCCTCTCCGCCTCCGAGGGCAGGTACCGGGTCACGGCTGTGCGGGGCGACGACCAGGACGTCCTGGTCACCGGCCTGCCCCTGCACACGGTCGAGGAGACCGTGCACCGCCTCGAAGCCGTCGAGGCGGCGCTGTTCGGCGCCGCGCTCGTGGGCACGGGCCTCGCCGCGGCCCTGTGGGTACGCATCTCCCTGCGGCCCCTCCAGAAGGTCACCGCCCGCGCGGCGGAGGTCGCGGGACTGCCGCTCGCCGGCGGGGAGATCACCATGCCGGGGCCCCTCCCCGACGCCGACCCGCGCACCGAGGTCGGCCAGGTCGGCGGCGCCCTCAACCACATGCTCGGCCACGTCGAGGACGCGCTCGTACGCCGCCAGGCCGTCGAGGAACGCCTGCGGCACTTCGCCGCGGACGCCAGCCACGAACTGCGCACCCCCGTCGCCAACATCCGCGGTCACGCCGAACTCGCCCTGCGCCACCGCGGCCCCGTACCCGCCGAGGTACGCCATGCTCTGGAGCGCATCGGCAGTGAATCGCGGCGCATGACCCGTCTCGTCCACGACCTGCTCCTGCTCGCCCGGCTGGACGCGGGGCGTCCTCTCGCGCACGACCCGGTCGACCTGACCCTGCTGATCCTGAACGCGACGGACGACGCGCGTGCCGCGGGCCCCGGTCACCACTGGTTCCTGGACCTCCCCGAGGAGCCTGTCACGGTCACCGGTGACGCCCACCGCGTCGAACAGGCCATCGGCAACGTCCTCGCCAACGCGCGTACCCACACCCCGCCCGGCACCGAGGTGACCGTCACACCCGTCACCGACCGCACCGGCGTCCGCGTCGAGGTGAGCGACAACGGTCCGGGCATCCCCGAGGAGGTCCAGCCCGAGGTCTTCGGCCGTTTCGTCCGGGTCGACCACGCCCGCTCCCGGAGCACGGGAAGCACCGGTCTGGGACTCGCCATCGTCCGGGCCGTCATCACCGCGCACGGCGGAACCGCCGACGTCATCAGCGAGCCGGGGCACACCACTTTCCGTCTCCGGCTCCCCGACTGACGTCGACCGGTCCCGGTGACCGGCACTCCGGCGTGTCCGGACAACGCCTCTCCTCTCCGTCTCCCCGTGTCACGTCCTGCCGTCCCGACCCGTTCGAGGGGTAGCCCGTGTAGGGGCCGTAGGGGTCTTGGCGGTCGCGGGGGCCGCGGGGGTCGTGGCGAGTGCCCCGGGCCGGGTGGCTTCGGGGCCGGTCCTTGCCCGCTGTCTGCCGGAGGCGAGCGCCAGGCTCGCGGCCGACAGCAGCGGGACCACGCAGATCAGGGCGAAGCCGCGGTCGCCGAGGGCGTGGTAGACGGGCAGCCAGACCGGCGCCGCGGCCGCGCCGCCGAAGAACTGGGCGGACAGGGCCAGGGACGCCGCGCCACCTCGGTTGTCGGGGACGCTGGTGACGGCCAGGGTGTTGGTCACGGAGCGCAGACCGGTGACGGCGGCACCGACCAGGACGAGGCCGGCGATCACCACGGCGATATGGGTGCCCAGGGACGCGCACAGCAGCCCCACGGCCATGGCCACGTTGCTCGCGCAGCCGGTGCGCAGCGGTCCCTGGACGCGAAGGAGATGCCCGACCCACGGCGCGGCGGCCATCCCTGCCACCCCGAACGCGGAAGTGGCCAGCCCGATCGCGACGGGCCCGAGACCGAAGCGGTCGTTCAGGCGCAGGACGGCCAGCACGGTGAGGCCGACCGCCGCGAGATAGGCGAGGAAGGAGACCGCGCAGGCGAGCGCGAGCCGGCGGTCCGCCAGGGAGCGCCAGGACGCGTGCGCGGTGGTCGCCCGCCGGGTGGCCGAACGGGACGGCGGGAAACACACCAGCAGCAGACCGCACACACCCGGCACCAGGAAGGCCAGTCGCCAGTCCACGGCCGCGCCGACACCGCTGAACAGCGGACTCATCCCCTGCCCCGCGGCCTGCGCGGCGGCGAACCAGCTCAACGCCTTGGCCAGCCGCTCGCCGCCGACCAGATCGGAGATCGCCGCCACCAGCAGCGGCGTGATGAAGGCGTTGGTGGCGCCCTGGAAGGCGCGGGCCGTCAGGAAGAGTTCCATGGTCGGTGCCAGCGCGCAGAGCGCGGTCGCCACGACGAACGCCGCGAGCGCGGTACGCAGCACCCGGCGCCGTCCCCAGCGTTCGGCGAGGGTTCCGCTGACGAGCATGCAGGCGGCGAAGGGCAGCATGTAGACCGTGACGGCCGTGGCCGCGGTGGACGGGGTGCTGTGCAGACCGGCGGCGACCTCGTGCACCATCGGCGTCACCATCGTGCTGCCGTAAGGACCGAGGAACCCGCCGACGTACAGGGGCCACACCCGGTGCCCCGGCGGACCTTCGGGGCGGTGGTCGCGCACAGCGGGTCTCCCGGGTTCGTGGAACGCCTCAGCGATGGAAGGATGCGGACTGCCCGTGGGGCGTACGGCGATATCGGCGCCGTACGCCCCACGGAGCATGGTGATGCGTGCCGGAACGGTCAGGCCGCGAACGGTCAGGCCGGCAGCAGGTTGTCGACGAGGGAGTTGTACGTCGAACCGTCCTCCTTGATCAGGTTCCAGCCGCGCATCCAGTCGAAGGTGCGCTGGAACTGGTCCTGCGGGTACGGCGCGGGGTCGACGAACCGCAGCCGCCAGCGGGCGAAGTCCTCGGGCTTGAGCGTGGGGTCTATCTCCGCGGGCACCTCGCCGATGAGGTGGTGGAGGTAGGGGTAGGGGTCCTCCTGGAGCTTGCGGACTGCCTTGACGACCGCGCGGTTGAGGGCGTCGTAGGTGTCCGCGTCGATCTCCGGCGAGGCGATCTCGGAACCGACGTAGAAGGCCTCGGTGAGCAGCTGGTACCCCTGCTTCTGCGCGACCGTGATCCACGGTTCCATCAGCGCGGCGGCCGGCACGACACCGTCCCGCAGCGCCTCGAAGCGCTGCTGCGGGCCGCCGACGTGCACCACCTTGATCTCCTCGCGGGGCAGGAAGCCCTCCAGGGCCTGCAACGCGAGATAGTGCGAGCCGTGGTGGAAGTTGACCGCGACCGGCTGTCCCGCCAGGTCCTGCGGGTGGACGGCCGGTGAGCCGGGCGCCACCAGGATGGCCTGGCTGCCGACCGCGGCGCGCTTGCCCACGACCCGCCCGCCGACCTCGGTGTCGTGGGAGCGCCGGATCTGGCCCCACTCGCACGCCCGGTACAAGGAGGCGTCGCCGCTCTCGAAGTTGGAGCGGACGCTGCCGAAGGAGCTGACCAGCTCGTGGTCGTCGAGGTAGGAGACGTTGGCCTCGTACCCCTTGGGCACGAAGTCGACGTCCAGTCCCTCTTCCTCGTAGTAGCCCTCGTCCTTGGCGACGAGCTGGGGCAGGGAGAAGACCAGGGAGAGTGTCTCCATGGTGATTTTCTTCCGGGTTGCCATCTCAGTGCGTTCCTTTCGGTGGGGCTTTCGCCGGGTGTGCCGGTCCGGCGGGTGCCGGAGCGCGCGGTGTGCTCCGCGCGGGTACGGGGTGGGTACGGGGTGGGGGTACAGGGGTACGGGGTGTGCGGGCGGGTCAGCCCAGAGCGGCGAGGATGTCGTTGTGGCGGTCGAAGATCCGCGGGTCCTCCGGGGTACGGGGCCGGGGCAGATCGAGTGTGAACTCGGCGCGCACCCGGGCGGGCCGGCCGTCGAGGACGATCACGCGGTCGGCGAGGAAGGCCGCCTCCAGGGGGTTGTGGGTGACCAGCAACCCCGTGCGCGGGCGCGCCGTCCACAGCTCCTGGAGCAGCAACCGCAGGCGCCGGGCCGTCAGTTGGTCCAGGGCGCTGAACGGCTCGTCCAGCAGCACCAGTTCGGGCTGGACCGCGAAGGCGCGGGCGATGGCGATGCGCTGGCGCTGGCCGCCGGAGAGCACCGAGGGGTAGCGGTCGGCGTACTCGGCGAGGCCCACGTCGGCGAGTGCCCGCGAGGCGCCGGCCGGGTCGAGGCCCGCGCTGGTCAGGGCGAGTTCGACGTTGCGACGCACCGACACCCAGTCGAGCAGGCGTGGCTGCTGGAAGACCACGCCGAGCCGGTGCCGGGCGTCGTCCGCACGGTCGGGCGCTCGGGACGCCCGAGGCGTCGGCGAGGGTGCGGGGAGTATGTCGTCGCTGAGCCTGATCGTTCCCGAGTCGGGGCGTTCCAGACCCGCCACGAGATGCAGCAGGGTGGTCTTGCCGGTGCCGGAGGCTCCGACGACGGCGACGAGTTCACCGTGGTGCACGGTGAGGCTGAAGTCGTCGAAGACGGTCTCGCGCGCGCCGGTCCGCGCGCTGGTGAACTCCTTGCTCACACCGTCGAGCACGACGTACGGCCGCTGCCGGACGCTCTCGCCCGCCGCGGAGCCGTGGTCGGGGCCGGGACCGGGGCCGTGTCCGGAGTCGGTGCCCGTGCCCGTGCCCGTGTGCGTGTGCGTGTGGTTCATACGGTGGCCGCCTTCCGCCAGCGTCCGAGGTGTCGTTCCAGCCCTTGCAGGACGCCGTACTCCAGGACCGCCATGACGACGGCGAACAGCAGGGTCCAGCTGAGGACTCCGGCCACGTTCTGGGCGGCGAACTGGTTGTTGAGTTCGTAGCCGACCCCGCTGGACATGCCGAACATCTCCACCAGCACGATCACCTTCCAGGACAGCGAAAGACCGAGACGGGCGCCGGAGAGCAGCGCGGGCAGCAGCGAAGGCAGCCACAGGTAGCGCAGCTTGGTGGCGAAGGAGAAGCGGTAGATGTACGCCATCTCGCGCAGCTCGGAGTCCATGGCGCGCGTGCCCTGGTAGATGCTGAGGGTCAGCGCCGGCGCGGCGGACAGGGCCACGGCCACCACCGGGTTGACCAGGGACACCCCGAACCAGATGACACACAGCAGCGCCCACACCAGACCGGGCACGGTCAGGCCGATCAGCACGGCCGGTTCGAAGAAGCGCCGTACGAACGGGACCTGGCCCATGGCGATGCCGACGACGACCGCCGTCACGAAGGCCAGCGCGAATCCCAGGGCCACGCGCAGCAGGGTGGCCCCGAGGGAGTCGTAGAACATCGGCTGGGTGACGGTGTCCGTCAACGAGGACCAGATGGCCGGCACGGTCGGCATCAGAATGCTGTCACTGCGGACGGCCACGATCTGCCAGCCGCCGACGAGGACGGCGAAGAAGGCGGCGACCGGCAGCACACTGCGGGCGACGGCCCGGCCGCGGGCGGCCGGTTTCGTGCGGCGGGCGAGGGAGAGGCCGGGGGAGCGGTCGGGGCCGGCCGGAGCGGCGGGAGCGGACGGTGTGTCCGGCGGGCGCGGGGCGGCGGTCGGTTCGGTGTCGGCCGGCGCCGTGGTGTGTCGGGTCATGGCTTCCTACCCCAGATCCCGGTAGACGGTCTTGTCGGGCACGGCCTTGATCAACCCGACTCCGGCGGCGACCTTGAGCTGGTCGCGCATGCTGGTGAACGACGCGTGGCCCCACTCGGTGGGATAGATGCCCGCCAGCCGCTCGGGCAGCAGGGCGATGGCCTTCTTCTCCGACGCGGGAATGCCGTAGGACTCGTGCAGTTCGGCCAGTACCTGCGGCCGGTCGTGGATGTACTGGTGCGACCTGAGCCGCAGGTCGGCCAGGGCGGCCGCGGTCCGCCGGTTCTTCTCCACCCAACTGCGCTTGGCACCCTGCCCGTTGAGGAACAGGTCGGCGTCGCTGCCGGTGCCCTGCTGCCACAGCTGCGTGACCGTGGCGAGCTGACGCGCGCCCTTGGCGACGAGCCGGGTGGCGTTGGGCTCGATGGTGACGATGGCGTCCACGTCACCGCGCTCGAAGAGGGAGAGCCCCGCGAGCACCGCACCGGGATGGACCTTGTACTCCTCCTCGAAGTCGATGTCGCCGACCGCGCAGGAGAGTTGGGTGGAGCGGTAGGCGTCGCTGTTCTTCGGCGGGGTGGCGACCTTCTTCCCGCGCAGGTCCTTGATGCTGCGGTACGGGCTGTTCTCCGGCACCAGCCACCGCACGTGGTTGGAGAGGCTGGTGGAGAAGATGAGGACGTCGGCACCGGCGGCGAGCGAGACGGCGGCCCCGATCGGTCCCATGCTGGCCATGTCGAGAGCCCCGGACAGCAGCTTGTTCTGTACGTCGCCCGGTCCCGAACCCGCGACATAGGTGAGCTTCAAGTCCCCGACCAGCTTGTGCTGTTCGCTGATCGGCCGGATGACCGCGCCCGCCGTGCCCGCCTGGGTGTCCTCGACCCGTGCCGACTTCCCGCCGCTCGCGCCGTCGTCCCCGGACTCCCCGCACGCCGCGAGCAGCGGAGCGAGTCCGGCCGCGGCCAGCAGCCCGCCGCCCGAGCGCAGCAGGGCCCGGCGGCCGAGCGCGCCCCCGACAGGGGGAGTGGCCCGGGAGTCTGACCGGAGGAAGGGATGACTGTTCATCACGCGGTCTCCTGGGCGGTAGTGCGAGGCGATGCGGTGGTCACGGAGAACTCCTTGGCGCGGGGCGCGGCGAGGGAAGGAAGAGGAAGGAGAAAGAGAGGGAGGGAAGGGGAGAGCAGGCAGAGCGAGGGTGGGGCAGGCCAGGGCGGAGCAGGAGAGGGGGCGGGAAGCCGGCGGGGGTGCCGCCCGGCACAGGGCGCGGCGGGGCGGCGGCACGAGGTGCTGGTCGACGTGGTTCGGGCGAGGGGGACACGGCCTGCACAGCCGACTCCAACCGCCTCTCCCCGAAGCCCGTACGTCCGTCGGCCGTGACGTGATCGTCCGGTACGGGCGCGGGTACGGCTGAGACTGTGGCTGCGTCCGGTGGAGTGGAGGGCGCGTCCGCTCAGCGCAGGGCGGAACCGCCGTGCACCGCGTCGGTACACAGGCCGCCGGCGATGACACCGAGGTCGAGGTGGTAGCGGCGGGTGAGGAGCACCGGATGCCGCAGTTCGAGGATCATGAGGAGGTCCCCGATGTCTGCCGCAGGGCGAGCAGCGTGTCGTAGCCGCTGCGCCCGTCGGTCAGCTGCCAGGAGGCCATCCACGCGTAGCTCTCGGTGAAGCGCTCGCGGGTGTAGGGGGTGGTGTGCGTGAAGCGGTGGTACTGCGACTGCAGCCGCTCCGGCGCGAGGCGGCCGGCGACCTCGCTCACGATGTGGTCGGCCCAGGCCCCACGGTCGGCGTTGATGATGTCGACGGCCGCGTCGATCACCGATATGTAGAGGGCGAGGCGCTCGGCGGGCAGATGCGGCGCCACCACCTGCGCACCACGGTAGAAGTACGAGCCCAGCACATGCGCCCCGGACTCCAGAGCCAGGCTCAGATAGGGCTCCATGAGCATGACGCCCGGTATCTCACCGGCGGCGGCCGCCGCCAGCCGGGCGGACGGCGGGCCCATGTGTTCCAGGACGATCCGCTCGCGCGGGACGGTGCCTTCGAGGAGGTGGAGAGCCGTGTAGTGCGAGCCGGTGTACTCGTTGACACCCACCGGTATGCCGCTCAGGTCGTGCGGCTCGTTCAACGCGGGATCGAAGCTGACGAGGGCCTGTGCGACGACGGCCGGCCGCAGATAGCCGATGTAGCCACCGCGCTTGTTGCGCTCCAGCCGGTCGATGCCGCCCCACTCGCAGAGGTTGAACAGATCGGCGCGTTCGGACTCGAAGAGGGCCTCTTTGCGGCGGGCGATCGGATCGCGGGACTCGCGCTCCTGTGCCGGGGTGTTCTGCGCGAGGCGTACGTCGAGGCCGGCTCGGGCGAAGAGACCGTGCTCTATGGCGACGATCTCGGGGAGGTCGAAGACGGGGTGGTTGCGGGATATGACGATCTCGTCGGCGCGTGCCTTCGCTGTCATGACAACCCCCCTTCTTCTCTGCCGCCTTGCCGTCCGCACGGTGTGGCTGGTGTCCGTGGGCCGCGGCCGACTTTAGGCCAGCACCACGGACCCGTCAATGAGGTCTTCCCGTCATACGCGAACGACTTCCACTTCGTGGGAAAGGCCATCTGCCCGGAGATCTGGGCATGTTGGGGCAGTCCGTCGAGGGGATGCGGCTGTGGGACGCAACATGATTGACACACTCGGGCCGTCACAGGACACGCGCCGGCCCTCAAGCGGGGAGCGGGGCGCTGGTGGCAGGCCCTGTCGGAGAGGTCGGAGAGGTCGGAGAGGTCGGAGAGGTCAGAGAGGTCGGAGAGGTCAGAGCTGTCCCAGCGACAGGGCGACCGGCAGACCGCGCAGGCTCTCCGCCGCGGCCACCACGCGTGCCCCCAGTGCGGGCAGGCGGTCGTCGGTCATACGTCCTGCCGGGCCCTGGATGTCCACGGCGAGCTGGATGTACGGCGACCCGCTGTCCACAGGCGCCGCCAGTCCCCGCAGACCACTGCCTTCGACGCCGTCGACCACGGCGTAGCCCCGGAACTGGGCCGCCAGCAGCTGCACGCGCCGCGCCCACTCCGCGGAGGTCTCGGTTTCCGTGGAATCCCGTGCGGAATCCCGCTGTTCGGCCTCCGCGGGGTCGTGTCCCCCGGTTCCGCCGGTGGACCGCTCAAGGGGGGCCGGCGTCGTGGCCCCGCCTCGCGACAGCACCCCGCCCAGCCGTGACGCGGTGTCGAAGGCCAGCAGGGCGACCCCCATCGCTGTCTCCGTCAACGGCACGGACGCCCCGGGCTCGCCCAGGTACCGCAGTGGCTGTTCGGACTGGACGGAGACCAGTACCAGCACCCTGTCACCGCGCCGCATACCGATGCTCGCGGTCTCCCCGGTCGCGTCGGCCAACTCCTTGAGGACCGCCGTCACCTCCGGCAGTCCGCTGGCCGTGAGCGACCTGCGCCCGAGCCGCAACAGCACCGGTCCGGGCAGGAACCGGTCGCCCTCCTGGGAACGGCACAGCAACCCCTCCGCGCTGAGCGTGCCGAGCAGCCGGTGCACCGTGCTCACGTTCAATCCGGTGATCTTGGAGAGCTCGGTCAGGGTGGCGCCGCCCGGGGGGCTGTCCACGACGGCCCCCAGCAGCGCGGCGGCCCGTGCCACCGACTGCACACCGGAGGTACGCGTCGCGGGGTTCCCGGTGCCGACGGAGGAGACAGTCACGTCGGGGACGGTACACCAGCACCGTCAGGGCCTCCGAGGGGTTTCCCCGAAGGCCGTGGGGACGGCGCGCGGCCCATCCGCACACGGTGGAACAGGCCGGGGCCCGTACGTCTGGCTGGATCCGCACCTCACCAACGTCCGGTATTTCGTGTGTGGTTCGAAGTTTCGGTGCCGAAACTAGGGCCGCGCCCGGAGCCCGTCAATACCTTCGCCGTGAAGCCGCGCCTGAATCTGTCACTCCGCAATCGCGCGCCTCCGGTGCGTTACGCAAACGTGACGTCCTCCTGCTGTCGGCCCCCTTGACCGGCATGAATTGTTAGCGCTCACAATGACCTCCGCAATCACGGGCCGACTTTCGGGGAGGCCCCGGGTGACGGTCCACGCACGGCTCAGGAGTCTTCCGGTTCACGACCGCCAAGGAGGTGCGGCATGGCACAATCCCAGCTTCGGCCGCCCACCATGGCCGATGTCGCGCGACTGGCAGGCGTGTCCCACCAGACCGTCTCCCGTGTGCTGGGGGATCACCCCAACGTGCGGGACGAGACCCGGGCCAGGGTGCTGCACGCGATCGAGGAGATGGGCTACCGCCGAAACTTCTCCGCACGGGCCCTGGTCACCCGGCGCACCCGGACCCTGGGTGTCGTGGCCTCGGACACCACCCTCTACGGTCCGGCCAGCACCCTCTTCGCACTGGAGGAGGCGGCGCGTGCCGAGGGCTATCTCGTCTCCACGGTCAGTCTGCGCAAGCTGACGGTGGAGAAGCTGTCCGAGGCGCTGGACCACCTCAGTGAGGGCGGGGTGGAGGGAGTCGTCGCCATCGCCCCGCAGCGGTCGGCGGTCGAGGCCCTCGCCGAACTCCGCCATCCGTTCCCGGTGGTGACCGTGGGCAGCGGCCCCTCCGTGGGGATCCCCGGCGTCACCGTGGACCAACGCCTGGGCGCGTGCCTGGCCACCGGTCATCTGCTGGCCGCAGGCCATCGCAGGGTCTGGCACCTCGCCGGGCCCGAGGACTGGCAGGAGGCCGCCGACCGCGCCGCGGGCTGGCGGATCACCCTCGAAACGGCGGGTCTGGAACCGCCGTCGACGCTGCGCGGGGACTGGAGTCCGCTGTCGGGCTACCGGGCCGGCCAGGAACTGGCCGGCTGGGTGGGCCGGGGGCTGACCGCGGTCTTCGTCGCCAACGACCAGATGGCGCTGGGGGTGTTACGGGCCCTGCGGGAGGCGGGGGTGCGAACTCCCCAGGACGTGGCGGTGGTCGGCTTCGACGACATCCCGGAGTCGGAGTTCTTCGCACCGCCGCTCACCACCGTCCGGCAGGACTTCGCGGCGGTCGGCAAGCGGAGCATCGCCCTGCTCCTCGACCTGATCGAGGGCAGGGAGCCGTCCGGGGCGCTCAGCATCGCCATCGAACCCCAACTCGTCGTCCGCGCCAGCACGTTCCCGTACACCTCGGATCAGGGTGCCCCGCCCGTCTGACCTCTCACCGTCACCGACCATCACCGACGCCCCCCCCGACGACCGTTTCCCACCCGCCCCGGTATGTCCGATATCTCGAACAATGATCGACAGGCTGGACGTACGCGGCCTGTCCCGGCGAGCAGCACGTGCACCAGCAGGCCCTACCGGGCCCGCTCTTCAAAGGAGAAGAACATGCTCAACAGAAGGAACTTCCTCACCGCGGCGGTCGGCGTGGCGGCCGCGGGCGGCCTGGCGGCCTGTGCCAAGGAGGACGAGGGTTCCTCCGGCTCCGACTCGGGCAGCGGCAGCGGCGGCGGTGGCAAGAAGATCACCCTCGGCTTCGCGCAGGTCGGGTCGGAGAGCGGCTGGCGCACGGCGAACACCAAGTCGGTCAAGGAAGCGGCCAAGGACGCCGGTTACACCCTCAAGTTCTCCGACGCCCAGCAGAAGCAGGAGAACCAGATCTCGGCGATCCGCAGCTACATCGCGCAGAAGGTGGACGTCATAGCCTTCTCGCCGGTGGTCGTCACCGGCTGGGACGCGGTGCTCAAGGAGGCCAAGACCGCGAAGATCCCGGTCATCCTCACCGACCGCTCCATCGAGACCGCCGACGACTCCCTGTACGTCTCCTTCATCGGCTCCGACTTCATCGACGAGGGCCGGCGCGCGGCCAGGATGCTGGAGAAGATCCTCGCGAAGGCCGGCCACAAGGGCGCGGTGAAGATCGCACAGCTGGAGGGCACCACCGGTGCCGCCCCCGCGATCGAGCGCGCCAAGGGCTTCAAGGAGATCATGGACGCCGAGCACAAGGACGACTGGAAGATCGTCGTCAGCCAGACCGGTGACTTCACCAGGGCCGGCGGCAAGCAGGTCATGGCGGCCTTCCTGCAGTCCAACCCGGACGTCAACGTGCTCTACGCGCACAACGACGACATGGCCCTCGGCGCCATCCAGTCCATCGAGGCGGCCGGCAAGAAGCCCGGCAAGGACATTCTGATCCTCTCGGTCGACGGCGTGAAGGACGGCTTCGTCGCGATGTCCGAGGGCAAGATCAACGGCATCGTCGAGTGCAACCCGCTGCTCGGCCCCCAGCTGATGGACCTCGTGAAGAAGGTCGACGACGGCGAGACGGTCGAGCGCCGGATCAAGACCAAGGAGGGCGACTTCCTCCAGGACCAGGCCAAGGACGCCCTCCCGACCCGCAAGTACTGACCCGCCGGCCGCCACCCGCACCGGCTGACCGACCGCACCCACCCCCAGGGAGCCTCCGTCCGGCCGAACACCTCGGTTCAAGGGGGCTCCCCGGGGGCTCGAACGCACTTCCGGTCTCCGGGCCCGTACGAACACCAGGGCCTGACCGAACATCCAGTCAAGAGGAGCGCTGCCATGGCAGAGCCGCTGCCCGTCCTGGAGATGACGGGCATAGTCAAAGAGTTTCCGGGGGTACGGGCTCTGTCGGGTGTCGACTTCCGGCTCTTCCCCGGCGAGATCCACGCCCTGCTCGGCGAGAACGGCGCCGGCAAGTCCACCCTCATCAAGGTGCTGACCGGGGTCTACTCCCTGGACGGCGGCACCGTCACCCTCGACGGCTCGTCCGTCCGCTTCACCAGCCCGTCGGCGGCCCAGCAGGCCGGGATCAGCACGGTCTACCAGGAGGTCAACCTCTGCCCCAACCTGTCGGTGGCGGAGAACATCTTCATCGGCCGTGAACCCACCCGCTTCGGCCGCATCCAGTGGAAACGGCTGCGCCGGGAGGCCGCGGAACTCGTCGACCGGCTCGGCCTCGACATCGACGTCACCGCGCCGCTGTCCTCGTACCCGCTCGCCGTGCAGCAACTGGTCGCGATCGTACGGGCGGTGGGGACCGGGGACAGCGACGGCTCGGGATCGGGCACCAAGGTGCTGATCCTCGACGAGCCGACCTCCAGCCTCGACCGCGACGAGGTCCTCGAACTCTTCGCCCTGATGCGGCGGTTGAAGGGGCAGGGCGTCGCGATCCTGTTCGTCTCGCACTTCCTCGACCAGATCTACGAGGTCTGCGACCGGATGACCGTGCTGCGCAACGGCGCCCTCGTCGGCGAGCACATGGTCCGCGACCTCGATCAGGTCGGCCTGGTCCAGCTGATGATCGGCAAGGCCCTGGACCAGCTGGAGGAGCTCCACGACCACCAACTCCACTCCGACGTGGGGGAGTCGCTGCTCACGGCGGACGGCGTCGGCAGGACCGGCGGGATCGCCCCCTTCGACCTGGAGATCAAGAAGGGCGAGGTCGTCGGACTCGCCGGACTGCTCGGCTCGGGCCGTACGGAACTGGCCCGGCTGCTCTTCGGCGCCGACCAGCCGGACAGCGGCAAGGTGAGTATCGGCGGCAAGCAGGTCTCGATGAGCGCGCCGAACGACGCCATCGCCGCGGGGGTCGCGTTCTGCTCGGAGAACCGCAGGACCGAAGGGCTCGTACCGGACCTGACGGTGCGGGAGAACATCATCCTCGCCCTGCAGGCCGCGCGCGGCTGGATCCGGCCCGTCCCGGCCGCCCAGCGCGACGAGCTCGTGGCGAAGTACATCAAGGCCCTGGACATCCGGCCGGCCAACCCCGAGGCCAGGGTCGGACAGCTCAGCGGCGGCAACCAGCAGAAGGTCCTGCTCGCCCGCTGGCTGATCACCCGGCCGAAACTGCTGATCCTCGACGAGCCGACGCGCGGCATCGACATCGGCGCCAAGGCCGAGATCCAGAAACTGGTGGTCTCGCTCTCCGAGGACGGCATGGCCGTGCTGTACATCGCGGCCGAACTGGAGGAGGTCCTGCGGCTGAGCCACACCATCGGCGTGCTGCGCGACCGCAGGCTCGTGGCCCGGCTGGCCAACGGGCCCGAGATCACCCCCACCCGGATCCTGGAGACCATCGCGAGCGGAGAGCACCAGTGACCACCACTCCCCGATGGCGAGAGCTGACACGCCACCACCTGTTCTGGCCGGTCGCCGTGCTGGTCGTCCTGCTGCTCGTCAACGTCCCCTTCACGCCCGACTTCTTCTCGATCAGGATGACGGACGGGCACCTCTACGGCAGCCTCGTCTCGATCGTGCTCTTCGGCTCGCCCCTCATCCTGGTCGCCGTCGGGATGACCCTGGTCATCGCCACCGGCGGCATCGACCTGTCCGTCGGCGCCGTCGTCGCGATCACCGGGGCACTGTCCTGTTCGTACCTCAGTGACCAGGCGGACCAGGCGGCCCTGTCCGGGGTGCTCCTCGCGATGGGCCTCGGCCTGCTCGCCGCCGTCGCCTGCGGTCTCTGGAACGGCTTCCTGGTCGCCAGGATGGGCATCCAGCCGATCATCGCCACGCTGATCATCATGGTCGCCGGGCGCGGTGTCGCCCAGCTGATCACCGACGGGCAGATCATCACCGTCAACAGCGGGCCGTACAAACTGATCGGCGGCGGTTACTGGCTGACGCTGCCCTTCTCCATCTTCGTGGTGGCCGTCGTGGTCGCCGTCACCGTGGCACTGACCCGCCGCACGGCGCTCGGCCTGCTCGTCGAGTCGGTCGGCGGCAACGCGGAGGCCAGCCGCCTGGTCGGCATCAGGTCACGGCGCATCAAGATCATGGTGTACGTGTTCTGCGCGCTGTGCGCCGGGATCGCGGGCCTGATGATCAGCTCCAACACCTCGGCCGCGGACGGCAACAACGCGGGGCTGTGGATCGAGCTCGACGCCATCCTCGCCGTGGTCATCGGCGGTACGTCGCTGCTCGGCGGCCGGTTCTCCATCGGCGGCACGGTGGTCGGCGCCCTCGTCATCCAGACCCTCACCACCACGATCTACACCATCGGCGTGCCCACCCAGACCAACCTGGTCTTCAAGGCCGCCGTCGTCATCATCGTCTGCCTGATGCAGTCCCCGAAGTTCCGCGCCAAGGTGTTCGGCACCGGCGGCTTCGGAGGGAAGCGGGGCGCCGAGCGGGCCGAGGCGCCGGCGGACGCCGCCGCGACCCCCGAGACCGTACGCACGATGGAGGTCTCCTGATGACCACGACCACCCGACAGCCCAAGGCGCCCGACAGCCGTACGCCGAGCCGGGCGACGCGCGTCCTCGGCGACCGCCGCCTGCCCGTCCTGGTGACGGCCGGGCTCTTCCTCGTGATGTACGCCGTCGGTCTGAGCCGGTACCAGAACTACGGGTTCGCCGAGACGCAGGTGTTCCTCAACCTGTTCATCGACAACAGCTACCTGCTGGTCGCCGCGGTCGGGGCCACCTTCGTCATCCTCTCCGGCGGCATCGACCTCTCCGTGGGCTCCGTCATCGGCTTCACGACGATGTTCACGGCATGGCTGGTGGAGCGCCAGGGCCTGCCGATCGTGGTCGTCATCCCCATGGCGCTGGCCGTGGGAGCCTTCGGCGGCTACCTGATGGGCTATGTGATCCAGAACTTCGAGATCCAGCCCTTCATCGTGACGCTCGCCGGCCTGTTCCTCTTCCGGGGCCTGTGCCTGGTCATCAGCAAGGAGTCGATCTCCATCGGCGACTCCTCGGTGAGCAGCATGGCCCAGGCGCAGCTGTCCCTGGGAGGGGCGTTCCTCTCCGTCGGGGCGATCGTGGCACTGGTGGTGCTGGCCGCGGCGTTCTACGTCCTGCACTACACACGCTTCGGCCGCCGGGTGTACGCCATCGGCGGCAACGACCAGTCGGCCCTGCTGATGGGGCTTCCGCAGGGCGGGACGAAGATCGCGGTGTACACGATGAGCGGGTTCTGCTCGGCGCTGGCGGGGCTGCTCTTCACGCTCTACATCCAGTCCGGGGACCCGTTGCACGCGACGGGTCTCGAACTGGACGCGATAGCGGCGGTGGTGATCGGCGGCACGCTGCTGACGGGCGGGTCGGGGTACGTGGTGGGCACGCTGTTCGGTGTCCTGGTCCTCGGCCTGATCAAGAGCCTGATCCAGTTCGAGGGGACGCTCAGCTCGTGGTGGACGAAGATCGCGACGGGTGTGCTGTTGTGTGCGTTCATCCTGATCCAGCGGACGATGACGTCCCGTCGGGAGGCGTGAAGGGGTTTTCGCCCCCGCCCCCGAACCCCCGTTGCGCCGTTCCCCGCGCCCCTGGGCATGCCCCCTCAGGGGCGCGGGGAACTGCGCAGACTTTCACTGGGGCTACGCCCCCAGACCCCCGCATACGGTATTTCGAACGATCTGACGTGATCGAGAGGAAGACAGTGAGACGCACGATCGCAAGGGTGATCACAGCGCTCCTCGTCACCCTGACCGCCCTCGCCTCCGGCACCGCCGAGGCCGCCGCACCCACCTCGCCCGCCGTCACCTACACCAACCCCGTCGCAGCACAGCGCGCCGACCCGCACATCTACAAACACACCGACGGCTACTACTACTTCACCGCCACCGTGCCCGCGTACGACCGCATCGTCATGCGCAGGTCCACCACCCTCCAGGGCCTGTCCACGGCCGCCGAGACGACCATCTGGACCAAGCACGCCAGTGGTGACATGGGCGCGCACATCTGGGCACCGGAGATCCACTTCATCGACGGCAAGTGGTACGTCCACTTCGCCGCCGGGGCCTCCGGGGACGTCTGGAAGATCCGCCCGTACGTCCTGGAGACCGCCGCGGCCAACCCGTTGACCGGGACCTGGACCGAGAAGGGCCGCATCGCCCTGCCCCTGGACACCTTCTCGCTCGACGCGACCACCTTCACCGTCGGCGGCACCCGCTATCTGAGCTGGGCGCAGAACGACCCGGCGGTCGGCGACGGCACCAACATCTACCTGGCGAGGATGTCCAACCCCTGGACGATCAGCGGCAGTCCGGTCATGATCTCCCGGCCCACCAACGCCTGGGAGACGGTCGGCCACACCGTCAACGAGGGCCCGGCGGTCATCCAGCGCGGCGGCAAGGTCTTCATGACCTTCTCGGCGAGCGCCACCGACAGCAACTACTGCCTCGGCCTGCTGACCGCGTCCGCCTCCGCCGACCTGATGAAGGCGGCCTCCTGGGCCAAGACCCCCACCCCGGTCTTCACCAGCAACACCGCGACCGGCCAGTACGGCCCGGGGCACAACACCTTCACCACGTCCGAGGACGGCAGGTCCGACGTCCTCGTCTACCACGACCGCGACTACAAGGACATCAGCGGCGACCCGCTCAACGACCCCAACCGGCGCACCCGTTACCAGAAGCTGTACTGGAACGCCGACGGCACGCCCAACTTCGGCATCCCGGTGGCCGACGGGGTCACCCCGGTCCGCTTCTCCTCGTACAACTTCCCCGACCGGTACATCCGGCACTGGGAGTACCGGGCGAAGATCGAGCCGAACGTCACCAACCTCGCGGACTCCCAGTTCCGGGTGGTGACGGGGCTGGCCGGCACCGGAACGGTCTCCCTGGAATCGGCGAACTTCCCCGGCCACTACCTGCGCCACCGCGCCAACGGCGAGGTCTGGGTGGACAGGAGCGACGGGAGTACGGCCTTCAAGGGCGACGCGAGCTTCTACCGGCGGGCCGGTCTGGCCGACACCTCCGCGGGTGTCTCCTTCGAGGCGTACAACGTCGCGGGCAGCTACCTCCGGCACTACGACTACCTGCTCGTCACGCAGCCCGCCGACACGACGACGGCGAGGGCGGACGCGACGTTCTACGCCGAGTAGCCGAGCGGTGGGTCACGTCTCAACGACGGGCCGCGAGAATGCTGAGCGCGTTCGCGGCTACGACGGCACCGACTGCGGCCCACTCCACCGGCCCCAGGTGCTGGCCGAGCACCACCCAGCCGACCAGGCCGGCCAGCACCGGGTTGACGCTCATGAAGAGACCGAAGGCCGGGGCGGACACCCGGCGCAGGGTGAACATGTCGGCGAGATAGGGCACCGCGGAGGCGAGCACGCCGGCGGTGACCGCGTACGCGAGAGCCGTGGGGGTCGGCGGGTTCCGGAGCGCGAGGACGATGCCGACCGGCAGGAACATCAGGGCGGAGACGCCCGCCGCGACGGCGGAGCCCTGCGCTCCGGGTATGCGCCGGCCCACGGTGCGGTTGAGCAGGATGTAGGCCGCCCAGCACACGGCGGCGAGCAGGCCCAGCCCCATCCCGAGGTAGTCGGCCGACGGCTGCGGACGCATCAGGGTGACCACGCCGGCCGCGGCCACCAGCGCGCAGCAGGCGTCCACCCGGCGGCGGGCGGCGGACAGCGCGATGGCGAGCGGGCCGAGGAACTCCAGGGTCACCGCGAGACCGAGGCCGATGCGGTCGATGGCGGTGTAGAGGGACAGGTTCATCGTCCCGAACACCAGGGCCAGCAGCAGGACCGGCCACCACTGGTGCCTGGTGAACGAGCGCGGCCGGGGCCTGGCGACCGCGAACAGGACGAGCGCGGCCACGTACTGGCGTACCGCGACGACACCGAGGGGGCCGAGGACGGGAAAGGCCAGCGAGCCGATCGCGGCCCCGGTCTGGTTGGACAGCCCGCTGCCGACGAGGGTCACCAGCCCGGCCGCCCGCCGGCGGTCGGGCGAGGGGACTGTCGGTGTCGGTGTCGGTGTCGGGGGAGTGTGCTGCGCGGACGCCGTGGAGGGCGCGGAGGCTGCGTGCATGCCTCGATGCTGCGCCTGCCACGGTCATGCGCAAAATGCATCATCCGGTCCATCTATACGCTTGAGTCATGGATACGACGGAGGCGACGGGCACAGCTGACACAGCGGGCGTGGCGGCTGGGGCGGACGTGGAACTGAGGCAGTTGCGCTGTCTCGTCGCGATCGTCGACGAGGGCGGCTTCACCGACGCCGCCGGCGCCCTCGGCGTCTCCCAGGCGGCGGTGTCCCGCACCCTGGCCTCGCTCGAACGGGCCCTCGGCGTCCGGCTGTTGAGGCGTACCTCACGAGAGGTGACCCCGACGGCGACCGGGCTGCGGGTGGTGGCGCACGCCCGGCGGGTGCTCGGCGAGGTGGAGGGCCTGGTCCGGGAGGCCGCCTCGGGTCACGCCCGTCTGCGGATCGGTTACGCCTGGTCGGCCCTCGGCCGTCACACCCTGGCCTTCCAGCGGGGCTGGGCCGAGGCGCGCCCCGAGACGGAGCTGGAACTCGTCCGCGCCAACTCCGCCACCGCGGGACTGGCGGAGGGCACGTGCGAACTGGGCGTCGTCCGGCGGCCGTTGGACGAGCGCCGCTTCGACTCCGTCATCGTGGGCCTGGAGCGGCGGCTGTGCGCCATGGCGTCCGACGATCCGCTGGCCCGGCGCCGCTCGGTGCGGCTCGCCGACCTCGCCGGACGCATGCTGCTGGTCGACCGGCGGACCGGGACCACCACGACGGAGCTGTGGCCGCCGGACGCGCGTCCGGCGGTCAGGGACACCCACGACATCGACGACTGGCTGACCGCGATCTCCACGGGCAGCTGTGTGGGGATGACGGCGGAGGCGACCGCGCACCAGTACCCGCGGCCGGGAGTCGTCTACAGACCGGTACGGGACGCCGAGCCGATCGCGGTCCGGCTCGCCTGGTGGCGGGACGATCCGCATCCGGCGGCGCCGAGGGTGATCGAACTCCTCACGGCGCTCTACCGGCAGGAGTGACGAGGCTGTGCCCCTCACGGGGCGGCGGGTGCCGGCGGGATCGTCATCGTGAACGTGGTCGTGCCCGGAGTGCTGGTCAGTTCTATGGTGCCGCCGTGGGCCCGGATCAGGGAGCGGGCGACCGCCAGGCCCAGGCCGCTGCCGCCGCGGTCCCGGCTGCGGGCCTTGTCGATGCGGAAGAAGCGGTCGAAGACGTGCTCCTGGTCGGCGGCCGGGATGCCGGGGCCGGAGTCGGTGACCCGCACGACGGCCTCGCCCGACGCGGTCGGGCCGGTCGCGGTGGACACCTCCACGCGGACGTCGGTGCCGGCCGGGGTGTGCACGGCGGCGTTGGTGAGGAGGTTGTCGAGGACCTGCCGGATGCGCAGGACGTCGAGCCGCAGTCCCACCGGGCCGGCGCCCGCAGGCAGGGACACGGACAGCGGATGGTCGGGGTGGCTCGCGCGGAACGCGTCCGCCGCCTGCCGCACCAGTTCGGCCAGGTCCGCGTCCTCCAGCCGCAGCGGTGTGTCCACCTCGGCGGCGTCCAGGCGGGCGAGCAGGAGCAGATCGTCGAGGAGGACCCCCATGCGGGCCGCCTCGGCGCGCAGCCTGGCCAGGTGCTTCTCCCGCTCCTCGGGCTCGTTGGCCGCCGCGTACTGGAAGAGGTCCGCGTAACCGCGTACCGACATCAGGGGGGTGCGCAGCTCGTGCGAGGCGTCCGCGACGAAGCGGCGCAGCCGCTGTTCGGCTTCCGTGCGGACGGCCAGGGAGTCGTCGATGTGCTCCAGCATGGTGTTGAACGCGGTGCGCAGTTCCTCGACCTCCGGACCGCCGTTGCCGCGGTCGGCGCGGACCGGCAGGCGGGCCGAGTCGGTGAAGTCGTGCGAGGTGATGCCGCGGGCCGTGTGTGCCATGTCGCTGAGCGGTTTCAGCCCCCGGCGCAGCACCGCGCGCCCGAACACCACCAGGCCCAGGAGCGCGAGGGCGAACGCCACGACCTGGACCGTGACCAGCTGGTCCATGGTCTTCTCGATGTCCTCCAGGGGAGCCGCGGTGACCAGGACCACGCCGGTGCCGATCTTGCAGGCCCGCAGCCGGTAGGAGCCCTCGTCCTCGATCCGCGTGGTGTGGGACATCTCCGTCGAGCCCGCACGGGCCAGCGACTCGGCGACGGCGGTGAGCTGGACGGTGTCCTTCGGGACGTCGCTGGGTCTGCGCAGGACGGCCGAGTCGCCCGAGACGTCGTACACGGCGGTGTACCAGCCGTAGTACGGCCTGCGTTCCACGGTGCCGTGTGCCTGGGCGTCCTTGGCCTGGGTGACCTGGACCAGCTTCATCTGATTGTTGAGCTGATGCTCCAGGTAGTCCCGCATGTACGTCGACAGTGCGGTGCCGACCGCGGCGAAGACGACCAGGGCGAGCACGCCGATGCCCAGCGCGAGCCGGGTGCCGAGGCGGAGTCTGCGGTACGTGTCGCGGAGGCTGCGGATCACCCGGCGGCCTGCCGTGTCCCGGACGGGCGGAGCCGGTCGGGGGCGGTGCGGCCGTCGAAACCCGGCGGCATCGGGTCGAGGACCACGAGGGGCGGGGCGGGCGGGGCGTCGTGCGCCACGAGGAGTTGTACCTTTTCCACGTGTCCATAGTGCTCGACGTGGCCGGTCGCGCCATAGCCATGGGGGTGGCGCGACCGGATCGACAGGCACTTGAAAGCCTGCCGACAGGAAAACGCCAGGTTGCCGGGCAGGCCCGGCGCCCCGCTCGGGACGGGGCGCGCGGGAAGGTCAGCAGGGCGTGTTCAGCACGGGCCGGGTGCGGCGGTGATGTTCTCGATCCAGCGGGCCGCGACCCAGCCGCTCTTGTCCTTCAGGAGGTACCAGCGGGGATTGCCGTCGACGACCTCACCGTTGGCCTTGCACTTCAGCTCGACGACGGTGCCGTACGGGATGGAGCGGACAGGCGGCCTGCTGGTGTTGGGGTTCTGGCGCACGTTGACGGCCGGCCTGGCGATGACCCGGCCCTTGTATACGAACGCCGCAGCCGGCCCGGCCGGCGTGGTGACGGACGCCGGGCCCGGGTCCGACCGGTGGCCCGTGGCGGCGGCGGGTGAGGCCAGGGCCGTCCCCGCGAGCAGAACCCCGGCGAGTACGGAGACGATCCGGTGCCCGGTGTGCGGTGCGCTCATGACGGTTTCCTCCTGTTGTCCATGAACTCCGGCTTGTGTTTGCCCGGTTGGACACCTTCATGGCACAGGAACAGCCCGCTGAGGCCCCGTTCCCGCTCAAGAAACGCCCGTTCCACCCGGATGGCGCCACCGGCAGGCCGGGTTGACGGGCCGGCGGGCAGGCGGGCCGGCGGGGTCGATCAGGTGGAGCGCCTCGGCGGCTTTCGGCCTCCGCGTCACCCGGCGACCTGTCGCACCACGTATCCGACGCCTCGTACGGTGTGGATCAGCTGCGGCCCGTCCTTCTCGCCGGTCGCATCACCGGTGCCCGTGCCGCTGTCGTTGTCGCCGTCGAGTTTGCGGCGCAGGCGGCTGATGACCAGTTCCACCACGTTCGAACGGCCGCCGAAGCCGTACTCCCAGACGTGGTCGAGGATCTGGGCCTTGGTGAGCACGGTCGGCGACTTGCGCATGAGGTAGCGCAGGACCTCGTACTCGGTCGGGGTGAGCGTCAGCAGGCGCTCGCCCCGGCGCACCTCGCGGGTGTCCTCGTCCATCGTCAGGTCCGCGACCGCGAGCACGGACCGCTGGAAGGCGGGGCCCGCGCTGCGGCGCAGCACGGTCCGCAGCCGGGCCATCAGCTCCTCCACCGCGAACGGCTTCACCAGATAGTCGTCGCCGCCCCTGGTCAGGCCCGCGACCCGGTCCGCCACCCCGTCCCGCGCGGTCAGGAACACCACGGGCACCATCGTCCCGGACAGGCGCAGCCGGTCGAGGACGGCGAAGCCGTCGAGCCCCGGCAGCATCAGGTCGAGCACCACGATGTCCGGGTGGAACTCGGCGGCCCGCCGCAGGGCCTCCTCGCCGGAGTTGGCGGTGACCGCCTCCCAGCCCTCGTAGCGGGCGACCGTCGCGACCAGGTCGGCGATGGGCGGATCGTCGTCCACGACGAGAAGTCGTACTTTTTCCACGTGCCCATAGTGCTTCACGTGGCCGTCCGCGCCATAGCCGAGGGGACGCGGAACCGAGATCGATAAACACTTGAAAGTTCATCGACAGGAAAACGACAGCTCCGGGGAGGCAGGCTCGAAGTCCAGGACCCGAATCGAGGATCCGAGGGCCGGACCAGGCCCTCGGAACCCGATGACGGCCTCAGGACCCGAATCGAGGAGTTGCCGTCCGTGACGACTGTCCAGACGACCGTGCCGCCGCCGACCGCGGCAGTGCGCCCCAAGGTGGTGGCCCGCACCGGCCTGTACGGCGTGCTGGCCCTGAACGTGGTCGTGGTGACCGTGTTCTTCATCCAGGCCGGGTTCGCCTCGAACACCCTCATCGTGCTGGGCCGGCTGGCCGGACTGTACGGCGCGCTCCTGATGGCCTTCCAGCTGCTGCTGGTCGCCAGGCTGCCCTGGTTCGACCGCCGCATCGGCATGGACCGGCTGACCTCCTGGCACCGCTGGGTCGGCTTCGGACTGCTGTTCACGCTGCTGGGGCACGCCGTGTTCATCACCTTCGGCTACGCCCGGTCGTCGTCGCTGGATCCGGTGAACCAACTCGTGGACCTGGGCGAGACCGTCGAGGGAGTGTTCCGCTCGATCGTCGCGCTGGGGCTGATCCTCGTGATCGGCGCGGTCTCGGCCCGCTACGCCCGCCGCAGGCTGGCGTACGAGACATGGCACTTCATCCACCTGTACACGTACGTCGCGGTGGTCCTGGCGTTCACGCACCAGGTCGCGGCGGGTACGACCTTCACCTCGTCGTCCGCGGCGACGACGTACTGGTACACGCTGTGGGGCGTCGCGCTCGGCGCGGTACTGCTCGGCCGGGTGGTGCTCCCGCTGTGGCGGAACCTGCGGCACCGGCTGCGGGTCTCGGCCGTGGTACCCGAGTCCGACAACGTCGTCTCGGTCTACATCACGGGGCGCGACCTGGACCGGCTGCCGGCCCGCGCGGGTCAGTTCTTCCTGTGGCGGTTCCTCACCAGGGACCGGTGGTGGCAGGCCAACCCGTTCTCGCTGTCGGCCGCCCCGGACGGCCGGAGCCTGCGGCTCACCGCCAAGACGGCCGGTGACGGCACCGCCGCCCTGCGGCACCTCAAGGTGGGCACGCGGGTCTTCGCCGAGGGGCCCTACGGCGCCTTCACCGCGATGCACCGCACCCGGCCCGGGGCCGTGCTCATCGCCGGCGGCGTGGGCGTCACCCCGATCCGGGCCCTGCTGGAAGAGGTGCAGGGCCGTGCCGTGGTCATCTACCGGGTGGCCACCGACCAGGACGCGGTCCTGTACGAGGAGCTGCGGGAGCTCGCCCGTGCCAAGGGAGCCGAGCTGCACCTCGTGTCCGGGCCGGTCAGCCCCGACAAGCTGGCACCGGGCGAGCTGGCGCGGCTCGTGCCGGACATCGGCGAGCGGGACGTCTTCCTGTGCGGGCCGCCCCCGATGATGAACGCGGTGCTGGGCAGCCTGCGCGAGCTGGGCGTGCCCAAGCCGCAGATCCATTTCGAGCGCTTCAGCCTGGCGGGATGAGAGAGACATCGTGAAGCGAGCAATACCTGTTCTGGTCCTGACCGTCGCGGGCCTGATCCCGGTGTGGCGCTACGCGCCCTCGGACGGCTCGACGACGACCACCGAGGTCGCGGCGCCCGCCGTGCCGTCGCCCGCGCCGACGTCCTCCGGGGACGCCTCGGGTTCTGCGGGAGGCGGCTCGTCCCAGGTGGTCACGGGTTCGACGGTGAACACCGAGAAGGGCACCGTGCAGGTGGAGGTGACCTTCGACGGCGACAAGATCGCCGCCGTGAAGCTGCTCCAGCAGCCGAACCACCCGCAGACCGAGGCCGCCGTACCGAAGCTCGTCGCGGAGACGCTCCAGGCGCAGAGCGCCGACATCGACGCGGTGTCGGGCGCGACGATCACGAGCAAGGGATACGTCGAGTCGCTCCAGGCGGCCATCGACGCGAAGGGGTGACGGCGGTGTCCACGACCGAAGCGACCGCGGGAAGCGGCAGGGCCGGGGTGTCAGCGGCCGATGCCGTGCGGCGCGTCGAGCACATCATGGGGCTGCCGATCTCCCTGCGGATCGACGGCGCCGACCGCGTGGGCGACACGGCCGTCGGCACGGCGGACGCGGCGCACGCGGCGGACGAGGTGTTCGCATGGCTGCGTGAGGTCGACGCGCGGTTCAGTCCCTTCCTGCCCGGCAGTGAGGTGTCCCGGCTGGACCGGGGCGAGCTGGCGGCCGACCGGCTCAGCCCGGACCTGGTCGAGGTTCTCGACCTGTGCGAGCGGTACCGGGTGGAGAGCGGTGGCGCGTTCCAGGTGCGGCTGCCCGGCCGCGGCCTGGACCCCTGTGCCATGGTCAAGGGCTGGGCGGTCCAGCGTGCCGCGGAGCTGCTGCGGGCGCGGGGCGTGACGGCGTTCTGCCTCAACGCGGGCGGCGACGTGGTCGCGGGCGGCCGGCCCTGGCGGGTCGGTGTACGGCACCCCGAGCGGGCCGACCGGGTGTGCGTGGTCCTGGAGATCACCGACGGGGCGGTGGCGACCTCCGGGCGGTACGAGCGGGGCGACCACATTCTCGACGGGCGCACCGGCCGTCCGGCGACCGGGCTGCTCAGCCTGACCGTCGTGGCCGCGTCGCTCACCGAAGCGGACGCGACGGCGACCGCGGCGTTCGCGATGGGGCTGGAGGGGGTCGAGTGGGCGGCCTCACGCGTGGGCTGTGAGGTCTTCGCGGTGGACGCGGAGCGGCGCGTGATCCGTAGCAACGGGCTTCCCGTGGCCCGCGGTTGACGGCCGCCGAGCGGGGCGTGGGTCCGCGGAGCCCCGCCCCGCCCGCGAGGGGCGCGGGGAACTGCGCGACCGGCCCCCACCGGCCCGCAGAGTACGAACACCTGATCAGCGGTTGAAGGGCCCCGGAACCGGGGCCCTTTTTCTGTGCGGTGGCTGGGGAGCGGCGGTATGACGAACAAAATTGTTGACAATCTTGTTCGTCTAGATTTAGGTTCGACAGGCACTCACTCAGGGAGGGCACACATGCCGAAGGAAGCCCGTCCGAGCACAGGAGAGCAGGCCAAACAGCATGCGCTCACCCAGCTGCGGCAGGCGATCCTGCGTGGCGAGATGGCCCCGGCCCAGCGGCTGGTGGAGAACGAACTCGCCGAGCAGTTCGCCGTCACCCGGGCCAGTGTCCGGGCGGCCCTGATCGAGCTGGAGTCGGAAGGGCTGGTCGAGCGGATCCGCAACCGCGGCTCACGGGTGCGGGTGGTGACCGTGGAGGAAGCGGTCGCCATCACCGAGTGCCGCATGGCCCTCGAAGGGCTGTGCGCGGGCAAGGCGGCCGTCGAGGCCAGTGACGAGCAGCTGGACCAGCTGGTCGTCCTGGGCGAGGCGATGTCCAAGGCCGTCGCCGACGGCGACCCGGTGACCTACTCCGACCTCAACCACGAACTGCACGCCCACATCAGGCAGTTCTCCGGCCAGCAGGTGGCCGTGGGGTTGCTGGAGCGGCTCAACGCGCAACTGGTGCGCCATCGTTTCCAGCTCGCGCTGCGGCCGGGGCGGCCCCAGAAATCCCTGAGTGAGCATCTGGCCATGATCGACGCGATCAGGGCCCGGGACCCGCGGGCGGCCGAAGAGGCCGTCCGCACCCACCTCGCGGGTGTGATCGACGCACTGCGTGAATGAGCGCCGGGCGCGCGACGCGTCGCGCGCCTGACGTCGCGGGGTGGGCCAACCGGCCTGTCCAGCAAGGAGATTGCAGGAATGACCCACGGCAACGCGCCCAACAGCCCACCGTTGACGCTCGTCACCACGCGGTCGACGCTCGTCGTCACCGCCCACGCCGGGGACTTCGTCTGGCGGGCGGGCGGCGCCATCGCCCTCGCCGCAGCCCGGGGTGAGAAGGTCACCGTCGCCTGCCTGACCTACGGCGAACGCGGAGAGTCCGCCAAGGCGTGGCGCGAGGGGAAGTCACTGGAGGAGATCAAGGAGCTGCGCCGCGGTGAGGCAGAGGCGGCCGCCGGCGCCCTCGGCGCGCGGATCGTCTTCTTCGACGCGGGCGACTACCCCCTGAGCGTCACGCCCGAGCTGACCGACCGTCTGGTGGGTGTCTACCGCGAGGTCCAGCCGGACGTCGTGCTCACCCACCCGCTCGACGACCCCTACAACGGCGACCACCCGGCGGCCGCGCGCATGGCCCTGGACGCGCGTGTCCTCGCGCAGGCCGTCGGCTACCCGGCCGAGGGGGAGGTCATCGGGGCACCGCCGGTGTTCTTCTTCGAGCCGCACCAGCCCGAGATGTGCGGCTTCAAGCCCCAGGTGCTCCTCGACATCTCCGAGGTCTGGGAGACCAAGCGCAAGGCGATGGAGTGCCTGGCCGCCCAACGGCACCTGTGGGACTACTACACGGACCTCGCCGTCCGCCGCGGTGTCCAGCTCAAGCGCAACGCCGGCCCGAACCTGGGTCTGGCCCACACCACCATGGCCGAGGCATACATGCGGCCCTACCCGCAGGTCACAGGAGAACTGGCATGAGCGGCGTGATCGTCACCAACCCGCCGAAGGCGGAAGCCAAGGACGTCGAGGCGCTCGCCGCCTACGGGGTCGCCACCGTGCACGAGGCGATGGGCCGCACCGGTCTGCTCGGCACCCGTCTGCGCCCCGTCCAGCAGGACACCCGGGTCGCGGGCACCGCGGTCACGGTGCTCTCCTGGCCCGGCGACAACCTCATGATCCACGCGGCCGTCGAGCAGTGCGGCGAGGGCGACATCCTGGTCGTCACGACCACCTCGCCGTCCACCGACGGCATGTTCGGCGAACTGTTCGCCACCGCGCTGCAACGGCGCGGAGTGCGCGGCCTGATCATCGACGCGGGCATCCGGGACACCGTCGAACTGCGCGAGATGGGCTTCGCCGCCTGGTCCGCGGCGGTCAGCCCGCAGGGCACGGTCAAGGCGACCGGCGGTTCGGTCAACGTGCCGGTGGTCATCGGCGGCCAGGTGATCCGGCCCGGTGACGTGATCGTCGCCGACGACGACGGTGTGGTGTGCGTGCCCCGTGAGCGCGCCCGGCGGACGGCCGAGGCGTCCGAGGCCCGTGAGGTCAAGGAGGCCAAGGCCCGCGCCGCCTTCCAGGAAGGCCAACTCGGCCTGGACCGCTACGGCCTGCGCGAGACCCTCGAACGCCTGGGCGTCTCCTACCGGTCGTACGACGAGTACGAGCGCGAGCAGCGGGACGGAGCGGGGTCGTGACCGGCCCGGAGCGGGCGCGCTCGGAGCCGGCGCGTTTCGAGCCGGCGCGTTTCGAGGAGGTGCGGTGCATGCTCATGCGCGGCGGCACCTCCAAGGGCGCCTACTTCCTCGCCGGGGACCTGCCCGCCGAACCGGCCCCGCGCGACGCCCTGTTGCTGCGGATCATGGGCAGCCCCGACCCGCGTCAGATCGACGGCCTGGGCGGGGCGCATCCCCTCACCAGCAAGGTGGCGGTGGTCTCCGTGTCCGCCGACCCCGAGGCGGACGTCGACTATCTGTTCCTCCAAGTCGGCGTCGACAAGCCGGAGGTGAGCGACCGTCAGAACTGCGGGAACCTGCTGGCGGGTGTGGGCCCCTTCGCCGTCGAGCGCGGTCTTGTCGTGCCGGACGGCGACCGTGCCTCCGTGCGGATCCGCATGCTCAACACCGGGGACCTCGCCGTCGCGGACTTCCCCGCTCCGGGCGGACGTGTCGACTACTCCGGCTTCGCCGAGATCTCCGGTGTGCCCGGGTCCGCCGCCCCCGTGGTCATCGAGTTCCCGCAGGGGAGCAACCCGCTGCTGCCGACCGGACGGGCCCGTGACATCGTCGCGGACACGCCCGTGACCTGCGTGGACAACGGGATGCCGACCGTGCTGATCGCCGCGTCCTCGCTCGGCGTCACCGGCTACGAGACCCCCGCCGACCTGGAGGCGGACCAGGAACTCACCGAGCGGCTGCGGGCGATCCGGCTGGCGGCCGGGAAACTGATGGGTCTCGGCGACGTGGAGCACACCACCGTGCCCAAACTCACCCTGCTCGCCCCGGCGTCGGAGGGCGGCGCGGTCATGACCCGCACCTTCATCCCGGTGCGCTGTCACACCTCGATCGGGGTCCTGGGCGCCGCGAGTGTCGCCGCCGGGCTGCGGATCGAGGGCGGCGTGGGCGAGGGGGTGGCCCGGCTGCCGGAGCACGGGGACCGGACGCGCATCGAGCACCCCACCGGATTCCTCGACATCGAGACGGACCTCGCCCACGAGGACACGGCTCCCGCGCCCGACGGGTCGGCCCTCGCGTCCGGCACCCCGGGCGCTCTCCCCGGCACACGCACCGGCACCCCGGTCGCCCGCCGCACCGCCGTCGTCCGTACCGCACGCAAGATCTTCGACGGCACGGTCTTCCCCCGGCCGGCCTGAGCCCTGGCCGCCCCCACCCGTGCCGTCCACCACCCCTGAGGAGGCCCCATGGCCCCGCCGCTCGGCGACATCGCCCACCTCGGGCACGTCGAACTGCTCACCCCCGACCTGGACGCCAGCGTCCGGTTCTTCACCGACTACCTCGGCCTGACCGAGAACGGCCGCTCGGGCGACGGGAACTCCGTCTACCTGCGGACCTGGGACGACTACGAGCACCACAGCCTCGTCCTGACCGCGCACGAGACCTCCGGTATCCGCCGCACCGCCCTGCGCGCCTCCGGTGAGGAAGCGCTCCGGCGCCGGGTCGAGGCGGCCGAGGGCGCCGGCCGCACCGGCCGCTGGGTCGAGGACGAGCCGGGCATCGGCCCGCTGTACCTCACCACCGACCCCGACGGCCACGAGATCGCCCTCTACTGGGAGAGCGAGTGGTACCGGGCACCGGACGCGCTGCAGCCCGGCCTGAAGAACCAGCCGCAGGCCAAGCCGGGGCACGGAGTGGGCGTACGCCGCCTCGACCACGTCAACTTCCTCGCCGCCGACGTCGCGCCGAACGGCGGTTTCGTCCACGAGGTGCTCGGTGCCAGGCCGACCGAGCAGATCCAGCTGGACGACGGCAGGATCGCCGCCCAGTGGCTGACCTTCAGCAGCAAGTCGTACGACGTCGTCTACACCGAGGACTGGACCGGCTCCCAAGGGCGCCTGCACCACATCGCGTTCGCCACGGACACCCGCGAGGACATCCTGCGGGCCGCCGATCTCGCCCTGGACACCGGTGTGTTCATCGAGACAGGGCCGCACAAGCACGCCATCCAGCAGACGTTCTTCCTCTACGTCTACGAGCCCGGCGGCAACCGGATCGAGCTGTGCAACCCGCTCACCCGGCTGGTGCTGGCCCCGGACTGGCCGCTGATCACCTGGACCGAGAACGAGCGGAAGAAGGGGCAGGCCTGGGGTCTGAAGACCATCGAGTCCTTCCACACGCACGGCACGCCACCGGTCCAGAACCACGGCGCGTGACCCGTTCCTGTGATTGTTGACAAAAACGTTGACACTCGCAGGGCGGATTCCTAGCGTCAGGGGCATCACGGGGTCGCCCGCACGGGCCGCGCGCGACCCCCCTCCCGAATCCCCTCCAGGGACCCGCCTCCTGGACGAGAGGAAACAACGATGTCCTCCTCCTTCGCCCTGTCCGCACGCGGCAGCAGAATGGCCGTACTGGTCCTGGCGCTGTGCTGGCTGGCCGTCCTCTTCGACGGCCTCGACATGTTCATCTACGGCTCCGTGCTGCCGCACATGCTGGCCGAGAAGTCCCTCGGCCTCACCCCGGACCGGGCGGGCGACCTCGGCAGCTACGCCACGTTCGGCATGCTCGTCGGCGCGCTGACCGCGGGGACGATCGCCGACCGGGTGGGCCGCAAGAAGCTGATGGTCGCCTGTGTCACGCTCTTCTCGCTGGCCTCCGCCCTGTGCGCCGTGTCGGGCGGCGTGGCGGTCTTCGGCCTCGGGCGGACCCTCGCCGGCGTCGGTCTCGGCGGCCTGCTGCCCACCGCGATCAGCATGGTCTCCGACTATGCCCCGCGCGGCCGCGCCGCCCTCACCATCGGCATGCTGATGACCGCCCACCACGCGGGCGGCATCCTCTCCGCCTACGTGGCCCTGTGGATCGTGGAACCCCTCGGCTGGCGCGCCGCGTTCTGGGTCTGTGTGGTCCCGCTGCTCTTCGTCCCGCTGCTCGCCAGGTTCATGCCCGAGTCGCTGAGCTTCCTCGTCGCCAAGGGCCGCACCGAGGAGGCCCGTGCCCTGGCCGCCCGCTTCGAGGCCGAACTGCCCGCCGCGGCGGAGAAGAAGGCCGCGGGCGACCGCTGGAACGCCCTCCTCGGGCTGTTCCGCCGCGGCGAGTGGAGCCAGACCCTGCTGTACTGGCTGGCGTCCTTCGGCGGGCTGCTGCTCGTCTACGGCGTCGCCACCTGGCTGCCCACGCTGATGCGCGGCGAGGGGTACGAACTGGGCTCGGCCCTGACGTTCGTCGTTCTGTTCAACCTCGGCGGCATCGTGGGCATGCTGGTCGCCGGACGGGCCGCGGACCGGTTCGGCGCCCCGCGCATCTCGTCGCTCTGGTTCGCGCTGACCGCCGCCGGGGTCTTCCTGCTCAGCGTCCACATGCCGCTGGCGGTGACCTTCACGGTCGTCTTCCTCACCGGTGTGTTCCTCAACAGCGCCCAGGTCATGATCTACGCGACGGTCTCGATCCGCTCCACCCCCGACAACCGCGCCACCGCCGTCGGCTGGACCTCCGGCATGGGCCGCTTCGGCGCGGTGTTCGGTCCGTGGCTGGGCGGCCAGTTGCTCGCCGCCGGAAACGGCGACTGGGGCTTCACCGCGTTCGCGATCGCGGGCCTGTCGTCCATGGTCTTCATCGGCGTCGCCGCGCTGCGCAGCGCGAAGCGGGCGTCCGGGAGCGACACGCCGCAAGGGCTGCTCGCCGCGCACTGAGCGGCCCCGCGCGGCACGCAGGGGGAGAGCGGGGCGCTCCGGCCCGGACCGCCCCGCTCTCCCTTGTCCTCAGCGGACTTCAGGTGCCTTGCGCGGACTTCGGATGCCTTACGGGACCGACAGGGACCCGTCGCGCTGCGGCGGTATCGCCACGCCGTTCTGCTGGAGGGCGACGGTGCGCGCCGGGGACGGGATGCGGATGCCCTCGACGTGGTACCGCTTGTGCAGCCGCTTGATGAACTCGTGCTTGATCCGGTACTGGTCGCTGAACTCGCCGACCCCCAGGATCACGGTGAAGCTGATCCGCGAGTCCCCGAACGTGTGGAAGCGGATGGCGGGTTCGTGCTCGGGCATCGCCCCGTCGATCTCCGTCATGACCTCGGTCACCACCTCGGAGGTGACGCGTTCCACGTGCTCCAGGTCGCTGTCGTAGCCGACGCCGACCTGCACCAGCAGGGTCATCTCCTGTTCCGGGCGGCTGTAGTTGGTCATGTTGGTGCTGGAGAGCTGGGCGTTCGGGATGATGACGAGGTTGTTGGAGAGGTTGCGCACCACCGTGTTGCGCCAGTTGATGTCGACGACGTACCCCTCCTCCCCGCTGGTGAGCCGGATGTAGTCGCCCGGCTGGATCGTCTTCGAGGCGAGGATGTGGATGCCCGCGAAGAGGTTGGCGAGGGTGTCCTGGAGGGCCAGCGCGACCGCGAGACCGCCGACACCCAGGGCGGTGAGCAGCGGCGCTATCGAGATGCCCAGCGTCTGCAGGACGACCAGGCAGCCGATGGCCAGGACGACGACCCGGGTGATGTTGACGAAGATCGAGGCCGATCCGGCGACACCGGAACGGGACTGGGTGACGCCCCGGACCATACCGGCGATCACGCGCGCCGCGGTGATGGTGGCGGCGAGCATGATCAGGACCGTCAGGACCTGGTTGACGGTGTGGTTGACCTTGCCGGACAGCGGCAGCGCCGCCGCCGCGGCGGCCACCCCGCCGGTGATCGCCGCGACCGGCACCAGCGCGCGCAGGCCGTCGACGAGGACGTCGTCGCCGTTCCACCGGGTACGGGTCGCGTGCCGGCCGAGCCAGCGCAGAAGAAGGAGGATGAGGACGGTCGCCACCACCCCGGCGACCAGCCAGCCGCCCGCCACGACCCAGTCGTGCACGGTGAGGTCTCGGTTCACCAACTGCCTCCCGTCGTACCCGGAAGAGGGCATACGCCCGCCATGTGAAGTGTCGTCACCTTGTTGCCACCTGCTGCTCGTTTCCGGGATGTGCCGCCCGCCCGGCCGCGACGCGTGTCGTCGACCGGCGGGACTGGCTCATCTTGCTACATGCGCGGGGGTGCTTCGTGGCGGAGCCGCTCGGGTCAGGCCAACTCCCACCGACCACGCCCCCAACTCGGTATGTCTCTGGGCTTGTTGACGCCCTGTCCGATCGGTACGGGAACCGGGCCAGCCTCGTTGTGGGCCTCGGAGGGGTGCCTGAGGGACGGGGCAGGGTGTCGGCGGGGCTCTGCGGCCCGTGCGCCAAGTTGGCCGGGATCGGCCGGGACGCGTCGGCACGTGTACCTCGCGAGGCACACGTACCGCATGGGGCTCAGGAGTCGCTGAACGATCCATGGCGCCCGGCTCCCGCGGAGAACCGCGCCGCCCCCTCCAGGCTCTCCGCCAGCACGCCCATCCCGTGGCGCAGCTCGCCGCGCATGGCGGCCCGCTCGGTCAGGCCCTCCTGGTCGAGGACCGAACCCCGGTCGCCGCGCAGACAGGCCTGCGGGAACCGGGCGATCGAGGCGGCCAGCGCCTCCGCCTCCGCGCGGGCCCGGCCCGCCGGCACGACCCGGTTCGCCAGACCCGTCTCGTACGCCTCGGCAGCCGCCACCGGACGGCCGGTGAGGATCATGTCCATCGCGCGGCCGGTGCCGATGAGACGGGGGAGCCGTACCGTTCCGCCGTCGATGAGCGGCACACCCCAGCGGCGGCAGAAGACCCCGAAGACCGCGTCCTCCTCGGCGACCCGCAGATCGCACCAGAGCGCCAGTTCGAGACCGCCCGCCACGGCGTGACCGGCGACCGCGGCGATCACCGGCTTCGACAGCCGCATCCGAGTGGGCCCCATCGGCCCGTCGCCGCCCTCGGAGACGTGGTTGGCGCGTTCGGTGCCGAGGGCCTTGAGGTCGGCCCCCGCGCAGAAGGTGCCGCCCTCGCCCCACAGCACCGCCACCCGGGCCGACTCGTCGGCGTCGAACGCTCGGAAGGCGTCGGCGAGTTCGTCCGCCGTGGGGCCGTCGACCGCGTTACGGGCCTCGGGACGGCTGAGGACGACCGTGGTGACGTACTCCTGGCGTTCGATCCTGACCGGCATCGCGCGGACCCCTTCGTGAGGCGACGCCAGCAGGTTACTCCCGAGTCACCCGGGCGCGGACACGAAATCGGTCGGGGTCGGGGGCGGGTCGAGGCCGGGCCCGCCGGGCTCAGATCACCTTCAGCCGTACGAGCGCGCCCAGCGTCAGCGCGCCCGGCAGCAGCGGCAGCCACACCGTGATGATGCGGTAGGCGAGCACCACAGCCGTCGCGAGCGCGACCGGGCCGCCCGCCGCGACCAGTGCCACGATCAGCGCGGCCTCCACCGAGCCGATCCCGCCCGGCGTCGGCACCAGCGCGACGGCGACCGTGGCCGCCAGGTAGGCGACCGCGATGTGCAGCGGGGCCACCGGGAGGCCCAGGGCCTGGCCCACCGCGGCCAGCCCGGCCGCCTGGAAGAGGGGGAAGGAGAACGAGCCGCCCCACAGCGCCAGCGCGCGAGCCGGCCGCGTGTGCACCGACCGCGCCTCGCCCAGCGCGGTCCGCAGGAAGCCGAACACGGCGGTACGCACCCGCCGTACGAGCAGCAGGGCCGCCACCGCGACGAGCGCCACCCCGCCGATCGCGAGCAGCAGCGGGCCCAGCGCGCCGGCCGGCAGGAGCACGCCGATCCGCAGCGCGTCGGGGAAGGCGATGAGCAGGGCCAGCAGCAGCCCGACCCGCGCGACGGACTCCGCAAGGAGATAGAGCGCGAGAGCCGACGACGAACGGGCCAGCGGAACCCCGCACACCGTCATGAACCGCAGGTTGACGGCGCTCGCGCCCAGCCCCGTCGGCAGGAGGTGGTTGGCCGCACCGGCCGCGAACTGCGTCGCGAGCAGCCGGCGCCGGGGGAGCCGCTGGACGAGGGCGCCCTGCCGGGTGACGGCGGCCGCCACCCAGGTCAGACAGGTGGCGGCGGCCGCCGCCAGCAGCCAGGGCCACTTCGCCGAGGCGAGGTGGCCGAAGCCGTCCGCGAGCACGGACCGGTGCCGCACCGCGACCACGGCCACGAGGGCGAGCGGGAGCAGGCAGAGGACCTGCCGGACCGGCAGGCGCCCGGGGAGGCGCTGGGGAAGCTGTTCGACCGTCACACCCGGAGAGGCTTTCCACGCCGCACCAACGGGGGGTTGCGGACACGGGGACGGCGGCTGACACCCTGCGCACGGCATCGAGTCGGCCGGCCCGCCGGAAGGCGTCAGAGGGAGGGGCGGAGAGACGGTCAGCGGGAGGGACTTCTGTTCGGTGAGAGTCATCTGTTCGGTGAGTGTCATCGGGCTCCCTTGACCTCAAGATTGCTTGAGGTTCTACGGTCGGTCCCATGAGTATGGAGACGACAGCCTGGACGCAGCTGTACAGCGTCATGAACGCCCAACGGGAGCGCCGGCCCTTCGCCCGCGCCACCCTCCGACGTATCGCCGGATTCGCCCGCCCGCACCGGCGCCGGATCGCGCAGTTCGTGGTGCTCAGCGTGGCCACGGCGCTGCTCGCCGTGGCCACGCCGGTCCTCGCCGGACGCGTGGTGGACGCGATCGTGGCCCACGGGGACGAGGGCACGGTCCTGCGGCTCGCCCTGCTCATCGCGGCGATCGCGCTCGCCGAGGCGGCGCTCGGCCTGGTGAGCCGCTGGTTCTCCGCGACGCTGGGCGAGGGCCTCATCGTCGATCTGCGGACAGCTGTGTTCGATCATGTGCAGCGCATGCCGGTCGCGTTCTTCACACGTACTCGTACGGGAGCGCTCGTCAGTCGTCTCAACAACGACGTGATCGGCGCCCAGCGCGCCTTCAGCAACACCCTGTCCGGAGTGGTGAGCAACGTCGTGACCCTGCTGCTCACGCTCGCCGTGATGCTCACCCTGTCCTGGCAGATCACCCTGCTCGCGCTCGTCCTGCTGCCGGTCTTCGTGGTGCCCGCCCGCCGGGTGGGCCGGCGGATGGCGAAGCTCCAGCGCGAGGCCGCCGACCTCAACGCCGCGATGGGCACACGGATGACCGAACGGTTCTCCGCGCCCGGCGCCACCCTGATCAAGCTGTTCGGCCGACCGGACGACGAGTCCGCGGAGTTCGCGGCACGGGCCAGCCGCGTACGGGACATCGGGGTGCGCACCGCGATGGCGCAGACCGCGTTCATCACGGCCCTCACGCTCGTCTCCGCCCTGGCGCTCGCGCTGGTCTACGGGCTCGGCGGCTGGTTCGCCCTGCGCGGCAGCCTGGAGCCGGGCGCCGTCGTCTCGCTGGCGCTGCTGCTGACCCGTCTCTACGCGCCGCTCACCTCACTGGCGGGGGCGCGCGTCGAGGTCATGAGCGCCCTGGTCAGCTTCGAGCGCGTCTTCGAGGTGCTCGACCTGAAGCCGCTGATCGCGGAGAAGCCGGACGCCCGCGCGGTGCCCGAGGGCCCGGTCGCCGTCGAGTTCACCGACGTCCGCTTCGGCTACCCGGCAGCCGACAAGGTCTCCCTCGCCTCGCTGGAGGAGGTCGCCGCGCTCGACACCCGGGCCGGCACCGAGGTCCTGCACGGCATCTCCTTCCGCGCCGAACCCGGCCGGACCGTCGCCCTCGTCGGCTCGTCCGGCGCCGGCAAGTCCACCGTGGCCGCACTGCTGCCACGGCTGTACGACACCGACGAGGGCTCCGTACGCATCGGCGGCGTCGACGTCCGCGATCTGAGTGCCGAGTCGATGCGGGCCACCCTCGGCATGGTCACCCAGGACGGTCACCTGTTCCACGAGTCGGTGCGCGCCAACCTGCTGCTCGCCCGGCCCGACGCCGACGAGGACGCCCTGTGGGACGTGCTGCGCCGGGCCCGCCTCGAAGACCTCGTACGGTCCCTGCCCGACGGCCTCGACACGGTGGTGGGGGAGCGCGGCTACCGGCTCTCCGGCGGCGAACGCCAGCGCATGACCATCGCCCGCCTGCTCCTGGCCCGCCAGCGCGTGGTCGTCCTCGACGAGGCCACCGCCCACCTGGACAACACCTCGGAGGCGGCCGTCCAGGAGGCGCTCGCGGAAGCCCTGGAGGGCCGGACGGCGATCGTCATCGCCCACCGCCTCTCGACGGTACGGGCCGCCGACCTGATCCTGGTGGTCGAGGCGGGCCACATCGTCGAACGGGGCACGCACGACGCCCTGTTGGCGACGGGCGGCCGGTACGCCGAGCTGTACCGCACCCAGTTCGCCAGGCCGAAACACGACGGCCAGGTGCTCGCCGTCCCGGGCCCGGCCCACAGCTGAACTCCCTGACCACCACTCCTGACCACCACTCCTGGATCACCGAACCTGGATCACCTGTCCTGGATCACCGCTCCGGACAGGTGGTTCACGCCTCGCGCCCCTGCAGTTGCCTCAAAAGCACCTTCACGAGCACATGCGCGTGTCGGTACGTTCGGCATCTGTAGGGGTGTACTGCGCAAGGCGGGGACGTGGCCAGGGAACAGGGCAGGGGTGCGCCGGGCTCCGGAGGTCTGCCTGTCGGACACGGACCAGAGGTGACCGGCGGGTCGGCGATGCTCGGCGTCGAGCGCCAGATGCTGACCATCTCGGTCCTGCTCCGCGTGCTGAGCGCCCTGGTGGGTGGCTCGGTGGCGCTGATCGGCCTGGCGGAGCCCGCGGACCCGGCGTGGGTCCTGCCCGCGGTGGCCGCCCTGCTGGCCTGGACCGCGCTGTTCAGCCATCAGCTGCTGCGCCGAGGGCCGCGCCGATGGCTGATCCTGGCGGACCTCGCGGCGATCGCCGTGCTCTGCCTGCTGCACGAGCGGCTGGTGCCGGCCGAGGTACTGACGGCGAGCGCGGGCACGGGCTGGGTCGATCCGGTGGTCGGCAGTGCCCTCGTCGTCGTCCAGTTGGTCACCCGGCAGCCGTTCGGGCTGCTGGCGATCCTCTTCGTCGCCTCGATGTACACGCTGGGTACCCCCGGGTCCCGTGAGGCACCCGTGGTGCTGGTGCTGCAAGGGCTGGTCGCGGCAGCGCTGCTCGCACTGCTGCACCGGGCGGCCGGCTCGGCGGACGCCGCACTGGCCAGGCAGGCGTCGGTCCAGGCGGACGAGCGGGCCAGGTCGGCGGCCCGTACCGACGAACTCGACCAGCAGCGCCGTCTGCACGACACCGTGCTCGCGACCCTCACGATGGTCAGCACCGGAGGCGTCAGTCATGAGTCCGCCTCACTGCGGCGGCGCGCGCTGGCAGACCTGCGGGTCGTCGAGGGCCTGGGGGCGCACCCGGGCGAGGGCGAGGCACAGGACAAGCCGGAAGGCACGGACGGCAGGGATGACGACGGCACAGACGGCAAGGGCGGCAAGGACGGCACGGTGCGACTGGATCTCGTACTGCGCACCGTGGTGCTGACACCGAGACCCGGACTGCCCACGGTGGCCGTCGAGTTCGACGTGCCGCCCCTGCAACTGCCCCGCGGTGTGGTGTCGGAGATCTCGCAGAGCGTCGCGGAGGCGCTCTCCAACGTGGCCCGGCACGCGGGCACCGACACCGCGCGGCTGGTCGCCGAATCCGCCGGCGCGGGGGTCGACGTCGAAGTGCGCGACCTGGGGCGGGGGTTCGGCCTCGACACGGTCCCGGCGTACCGCAGAGGGGTACGGGAGTCGATCGTGGGCCGGATGACGGCCGTGGGCGGAAGCGCGGAGATCGTGTCGAGCCCGGGAGCGGGCACCCGGGTGCTGCTGCGATGGCGCCCATGACCAAGGGCCGCTCGCACGACCGGGCGGGTGAACTGGTGGCGGTCCGGTACGCCTGGGCGATCAGTGTCACGGTCGTGGTCATCGTCGCCCTGATGCACCTCGTCTACGACGTGCTGATCCTGCGGCGCGGCTGGCCGCGGTACGAACCGCAGTGGGCCGCCCTGAGCGCGTGGCTGGCGCTCACCGTGATCGAGGTGATCGGTTCGGTACTGCTTCTGCGGTCGGCCCTGGGAACGCGGCCGGCCAGGGCGCTGGCCGCCGCGGCGGTGGCGGCCGGTGCCGTCGCCACCGCCACCTATCCGGCCGGTGAGGCGATCAGCGACATCAGCTGGGCGTGGAACACGGTGGGCTGGTTCGGGGTGCTGCTGCTGTTGCGGCGCCCGCTGGGCGAACTGGTCGCGCTGGCGTGCGTCAACACCTCGGTCACCGTGATCGCCCTGGCCGTGGACGGCGCTCTGGACGACCGGGTGACCTGGGCGCGGTTGATCACCGTCACCTACGCCACGGCCGGCGTTCAGCTGATCTTCGCCTTCATGGGCCGCAAGCTGCACCTGGCGGCTCAGGTCGCCACGCGCCGGGCCGAGGTCCAGGCCGAGATCCTGACCCGCGCGGTCTCCGACGAGACCGTGCACGCCGAGCGGCAGCGGCGCTACGACTATCTGCGGGACCGCGTCGAACCGCTCCTGCTCGGGCTCGCCGAGGGCCGGCTCGATCCGGCCGACGACGCGGTGCGCCGTTCGACCGCGATCGAGGCGGCCCGGCTGCGCCGGCTGTTCGCCGAGACGGACGACACGACGCATCCGCTGCTGCACGAGCTGAGGGCCTGCGCCGACATCGCCGAGCGGCGCGACGTCGACGTCACCCTGATCAGTTACGGCGTCCTGCCGCCGGTCCCCGTCCCCGTCCGCAGGGCGCTGACCGAGGTGCCCCTGGTGGTGCTGGCGTCGGCGAAGGCGCGGGCCAGGCTGACCGTGGTGGCGCACCCGGCCGAGATCGTGGTGAGTGTCGTCGCCGACGCCCAGCCGGGGACCCGACTCGACGCGCCGAGCCCGCTCACCACATCCGTGTTGTTCGACGAGGAAGAGAATCAGTTGTGGGTGGAGACCCGGTGGAGCATCCAATGAACCCCCTCAGGGTCGGTGTCGTCGACGACCATCCGGTGGTGATCGAGGGCATCCAGACCTGGCTGGCCGAGGAGCCGCGGATCGAGCTCGTCCACACCGGCGACACCACGGAGGGGCTGATGCCCGGTGCCGCGGATGTACTGATCATGGATCTCAACCTGCACGGCCGGCTGATCCTCGACGACATCGGCGAGCTGGCCGCCGCCGGTCAACGGGTCGTCGTCTTCTCCCAGTTCATCGAGGAGGCGGTGGTCATGGGGGTGCTGAACGTGGGTGCCTGCGAGTTCGTCGCGAAGAACGAGGGCCGGCTCCATCTGCTGCACACGGTGCGCGCGGCGGCCGCCGACCGTCCGTACGTCACCCCGACCGTGGCCGGGGCCCTGGCCGGCGACCGCAGCCCGCAGCGTCCCAAGCTCTCCGAGCAGGAGCGCACCGCGCTGCTGTGGTGGTTCCAGTCCATGTCGAAGGCCTCGGTCGCCCGCCGGATGGACGTTTCCGTGCACACCGTGGACATGTACATCAAGCGGGCCCGGGTGAAGTACGCCCATGTCGGCAGAGCGGCACCGACCAAGGCGGACATGCTCGCGCGGGCCATCGAGGACGGCCTGATCAAGCCCGACGAGATCACCGGCTACCGCTCCGCGGCGGTACCGGACGCGTGACACGCGGCTTGGACCGCTGTCCGAAAAGCTTCCGGGCAACGGCTGCCTGTCGTGGTCCAGGATGTTCACGGCGCTCTCTTCGACGACTCATCAACGGTACGGCGACGAGAGGCGACCGGTGCAGAAGCCGCTCTGCGTCGATCGCCTGCTCGCCTTTGTTCCCCCGTTTCCCCCGTCCCCCGGATTCCCCCGTTCCCCTGAATCTCATCCGGTTGCCCTGCAAGAAGAACGCTACGGAACCGCCGCCGCGAACGCATGACACCCGTTCAGGGAACACGCGGGGTGGGGCGCCGACAGAGGGCCCCGGCGATCTCGCTGGGACAGCGGCGACTCCTGGCAGTCTCAGGCCGCCGCGCTCGTATACGCGGACGAACACCTCGGTCGCCTGATCGACGGACTCACCGGCAGAAGGAGATGGCTGATCATTATGTGCGCCGACCACGACCGTGGCATTGCCCACCCGGCCGTGCTCGACATGCCGTTCGCGGCCTGGCTGTCGGAGTAGGCGGCTACGCTCCCGGGCCATGACCGACACATCCCAGCAGGGGGCGATGCGTGACGCCTCCGTCATCGTGGCCCGGGACGCGGACGGCATGGTCGCCGTCCTGACCGCCGGATTCCCTAGGCATGGCGGCGAGTACATGTTCCTGCCCGGGGGGCGACGGGAGGACGGCGAGACACCGGAAGAGTGTGCGAGGCGCGAGTTGCGTGAGGAAGCCGGCGTCACCGCCCAGACCTGGCGGCCCCTCGGCTCGTATGCCCTCTCCCTGAACTCCACTGCTCGCGTCCACCTTCTCCTGGCCGAAGACCTCACCTGCGGTCCGCAGCAGCTCACGCCCGGCGAAGCGGACTTCAAGCTCATGTGGTGGTCGATTCCTGACGCGATCCGGGCCGCCATCGAGGGACGTTTCCTGCTTCAGGGGGGTCCGCTCGCGCTGCTGCTGGCCCAGCAGGTCACTCCGGCCTGACGGAAGCCAACTCCCGGTGCCGTCCCTGGACCCCTCAACGGCGTTGGGTGCCGGACTGACCGGAAGGTGCGTCCAGCCGCTCGCCGCCCTCGTCGATCTCCGCCCAGACCGTCTTGCCGGAAGGCGGGCGAGGCTCCGTGCCCCAGCGGTCGGCCAGCGTGTCGACCAGGAGCAGGCCGCGGCCCGACTCGTCGTCGGGACCCCGCTCCGGGCGGATCGCCGGGCGGTACTCGCCTCGCGTGTCGCTCACCGCGATGCGCAGGGTGCCGACCGCCTCGTCCAGCGTCAGGGCCAGCAGGAAGTCGCGGCCCTGGGTGCGGCCGTGCTGTGCCGCGTTGGCCGCCAGCTCCGCGATGACGTGCTCCGCTCGCTCGATGACTCCGGGTGACAGCTCCCAAGCTGTCAGCCGTTCCACGGCGAGGAGCCGGGCGAGGCGGGCGCCGCGGCGGGTGGAGGAGAGGTGCTGCGCGAACGTGCGTACGGTAGCGCAGGATTGGGGCGTGGGGGCGTTCATGGGGCAACCGTGGCAGGCGTGCGGGGGCGTGTTCCAGTGGTGAGATCCGTACGCTGCGTCAGCGTACGGACACTTTCTGTAGACGGTACGTGGATCTTTACGTCACTCTGGGTGCGTCGATCGCGGGGATACCGCAGAGGGCGTACGCACGTGGAGGTGGCCGCGTATGACGGGCAGCAGTGAAGTGACGACTTGCGACTTGGAGCGCGAGCCCGACACCTCCGACAGCCTGCGGACGTTCGGAGCCGTCGTCCAGGCCCTGCGCGAACATGCCGGGCTCAGCAGGGCGGACTTCGGGGCGCGGGTCCGGTTCTCCAAGCACACCGTGGAGTCGGTGGAGTTGGGACGCCGGATGCCCGACGAGTCGTTCGTCGAGCGGGCGGAGGAGGTACTGGGCAACACGGGGGCGTTACGGAAGGCGGCCAGGCATCTGACGCGGGGGGAGGCGGGGCTCGCGGCCTGGTTCCGGCGGTGGGCCCGGCTGGAGAAGGTCGCGGTGAGCCTGTGCACGTATGAGTGCCGCCTGGTGCCGGGTTTGTTGCAGTCGGAGGGGTACATGCGGGCCCTCTGTGAAGAGGACATCCCACCCATGGCGGACGACGCCCTTGAGGCCACGGTCCGGGCCCGTAAGGAACGCCAACTGCTTCTGAAGGAGCGCCCGAATACGACCTTCGACTTCGTCGTTGACGAGGCGGTGTTCATGCGGCCTCTGGGAGGAGCGGCCGTGGCTCGTGATCTGCTCGACCACGTCCTTGACGCGAGCGCCCCTAGAAATGTCACGTTGCAGATCATGCCGACGAACTCCGAGCACCACGCGTGCATGGCGGGGCCCATCCAGTTGCTGGAAACTCCGGAGGGGAATTGGCGCGGTTACTCCGAGGGGCAGGAGAGCGGTCTCTTGATCGCTGACCCGAAACAGGTCAGCCGGCTCTACATGCGCTATGCGAGACTGCGCTCGCAGGCTCTCTCGCCGAGGGACTCCGTGGGCCTGCTGGAGCGGATTCGAGGAGCGCTATGAGCACGTCCGAACTCAAGTGGTTCAAGTCCAGCTACAGCAGCGCACAGGGAGACAGCTGTGTTGAGGTTGCCATCACCCAACAGGCCATCTGCATAAGGGACTCCAAAGACGTTACCCGCCCCCACTTCGCCGTCGGGCGCACCCAGTGGACGCGGTTCGTGACGTTCGCGGCGGCGGGCCGAGCGGCCGCCTGACCCTCACAACGGCTACCACATCCGCGCCAGCGCCGTCGGTGTGAGCACCTCGTCAGGGGCTCCCCACCCGACGAGGCGCCCCTCGCGGAGCAGCCCGCACGTGTCCGCCGTGCGTGCTGCCTCCAGGTCGTGCGTGGCCTGGATCACCGTCACGCCGTCCGCGACCAGTGACGTCAGCAGCGCCCCGATCCGTTCCCTGGCCTCGGGGTCCAGGCCCGTGGTCGGCTCGTCCAGGAGCAGCAGGTCCGACTCCTGCGCCAACCCCTGCGCGATCAGGGCGCGTTGACGCTGGCCGCCTGACAGTTCCCCGAGTTGGCGGGCCGTCAGGTCGCCGATGCCCAGTCGGTCGAGTGCGGCCTCCACGGTCGCGTGGTCCCGGCGGGTCAGTCGTCGCCAGGGGCCCCGCTCGGCCCAGCGTCCCATCTCCACGGTCTGCCGGACGGTGAGCGGCAAGGTGTCGCCGACGGCTCCGTGCTGCGGTACGAACGCGGGCGGCAGTCCTCCGTCGTGGTGCACCTCACCGGATGTCGGGCGGATCACACCTGCCAGTACGCCGAGCAGGGTGGACTTCCCGCTGCCGTTCGGGCCGACCAGTGCCGTCGTGGCCAACCTCGGTATGTCCGCGCCGAGTTGGTGGAGGACGGGGCGGCCCGGATAGCCGGCGCACAGGGCGGTGAAGCGTACGCGGGCTGTCTGCTCCGGTGGGTCGGCGGGCGAAAGGGGCGGTGTATTGAACATGGTTTTCATTGTACTGTCCTCGTCATGGAGTGGTTGACGGTCCCCTTCGAGGCGACCTTCGTGCAGCGCGCCCTGTGGGGCGGAATCCTGGTGTCCGCGATCTGCGCGCTGGCCGGGACCTGGGTCGTGCTCAGAGGCATGGCCTTCCTCGGCGACGCGATGTCCCACGGACTGCTGCCGGGGGTCGCGCTGGCCGCGCTGTTCGGCGGCAACCTGCTCGTGGGCGCGGTGGTGAGCGCGACCGTGATGACGGCGGGGGTCACCGTGCTCGGCCGCAGCCCCAGGCTGTCCCAGGACACCGGGATCGGGCTGCTGTTCGTCGGCATGCTCTCGCTCGGCGTGATCATCGTGTCGCGTTCGCAGTCCTTCGCGGTGGACCTGACCGGGTTCCTGTTCGGAGACGTCCTCGCCGTGCGGGAGCACGACCTGTACCTGCTCGCCGGGGCGCTGCTCGCGGCGCTGGTCGTCTCGTTCCTCGGACACCGGGCCTTCCTCGCCCTCACCTTCGACTCCCGCAAGGCCCGGACCCTCGGGCTGCGTCCGCGCCTCGCCCATGCCGTGCTGCTCGGACTGCTGGGCCTCGCGATCGTCGCCTCGTTCCACATCGTGGGGACCCTGCTGGTCCTCGGCCTGCTCATCGCGCCGCCCGCGGCTGCCCTGCCCTGGGCACGCGGTGTCCACGGGGTCATGGCGCTCGCGGCACTCCTCGGTGTCGTCGCCACGTTCGGCGGGCTGTTGCTGTCCTGGCATCTGGGGACCGCCGCCGGGGCCACCGTCTCGGCCCTCGCGGTGAGTCTGTTCTTCCTCTCCCACCTGGCGTCCGGCCTGCGCCACCGCCGCACCCACCCGGCCGTCCCTGTTCCCCTCGCCGCCGGTGCCGCCGCCGATGCCGACACCACAGGCATCCCCGCAATCCCCCTGCCCCTGCCCCTGACACCGACCGAAGGAAAACAGAGGCGATCGTCTTGACCGTCCGCAGAAACGTCACGCCATGGGCCTCTACCGGGCCGGCCTGCGCGCTGGCGCTCACCGCGCTGCTCGCCGTCACCAGTTGCGCGAGCGGTGAGCGCGACGACTCCCGGCCGGCGGCCGGTTCCTCGTCCGCCACCCCGCACGGGTACGTGGAGGGGGCACAGGAAGCCGCCGAGCAGCAGTCCCGACTGCTCCTCAACGACCCAGGGAGCGGGACCACCCGCGCCCTCGATCTCACCACCGGAAAGGTGGACGAGCTGGCACCGGTGAAGGGCGCCGCCCGGCTGGCCACGGACGGGCGGTTCGGGTACCTCCACGCCGCCGGCACCACGCACGTGCTCGACAGCGGTTCCTGGACGGTGGACCACGGGGACCACGTCCACTACTACCGCGCGGCGATACGCGACGTCGGCGAACTCCCCGTGGGCGGCGCGGCGCAGGCGCGCGCCGACGTCGCGGTGACCGCGGTGACCGCCGAGGACGGCCGGGCCGTCCTGTACGACCGCGGCAAGCTGGAGCGGGGCGAGATCGCGCGCTCCCGGACGCTGCCGGGCTCGTACCAGGGTGCCGTCGTCCCGTACGCGGAGCGGCTGTTGGGCTTCACCGGGCGGGGCGGCACGTCGAAGCTCGCCGTGCTCGACCGGAAGGGCGGGCGGGTCGCCTCACCGGACACGGAGTGCGAGGACCCGCGCGGTGACGTCGTCACCCGTCGCGGCGTGGTGTTCGGCTGCGCCGACGGCGCCCTGCTCGTGCGGGAGAAGGACGGTGCCTTCACCGCCGAGAAGATCTCCTACGACGAGGACGTGCCCGCCGCGGAACGGGCCACCGCCTTCCGGCAGCGACCGGGCAGCGACACGGTGACCGCACCCGCCGGGGACGACGCCGTCTGGGTCCTGGACGTCACCGGGCGGACCTGGACACGGGTGGAGACCGGGCCCGTGGTCGCCGCCAACACCGCGGGGGAGGGCTCCCCGCTGCTCGTCCTGGAGACCGACGGGGCGCTGCACGGCTACGACATCGCCAGCGGTGAGGAGACGGCCCACACCGAGCGGCTCCTCACCGGCGAACACCCGGCGGGCACCGCCGACGGCGCACCCGTGATCGAGGTGGACCGCAGCCGCGCCTACGTCAACGATCCCGGCGGCAAGAAGGTGTACGAGATCGACTACAACGACGACCTGCGTATCGCGCGCTCCTTCGACCTGGACATCGAGCCGGTCCTGATGGCGGAGACCGGACGATGAGGGGAACGAGAGGGACGAGAGGGACGAAGCGTGCTCGGATACGGGTCGCTCGGATCCGGAGCCTCCTGATCGGGCTGCTCACCCTCGTCGCGGTGGCCGGTGTCGGCGCCTGCGCCGGCGGGGGCGAGCAACCCCGCATCGTGGTCACGACCAACATCCTCGGGGACATCACCCGGGAGGTCGTCGGTGACGAGGCCGAGGTCACCGTCCTGATGAAGCCCAACGCCGACCCGCACTCCTTCGGTCTGTCGGCGGTGCAGGCCGCCGAACTGGAGCGCGCCGACCTCGTCCTCTACAACGGTCTGGGCCTGGAGGAGAACGTACTGCGGCATGTGGACGCCGCTCGTGAGTCCGGCGTCGCCACCTTCGAAGTGGGCAGGGCGGTGGACCCGCTCACCTTCCGGACGAGCGAGGACGGCGGTCCCGAGGACGGGGCGGGACAGGCCGACCCGCACTTCTGGACCGACCCGGACCGGGTCCGCAAGGCCGTCGGTCTGATCGCGGACCAGGTGGCCGAGCACGTCGGCGGCGTCGACGGCACCGCGGTCCACGCCAACGCCGACCGCTACGACGGGCAACTCGCCGACCTCACCGCCTTCATGGAGAAGTCCTTCGACCGCGTCCCCGACGACCGGCGCTCCCTGGTGACCAACCACCACGTCTTCGGCTACCTCGCCGACCGGTTCGGCTTCCGCGTGATCGGCGCGGTCATCCCCAGCGGCACCACGCTGGCCTCGCCCAGCTCCTCCGACCTGCGCTCGCTCACCCGGGCCATGGAGGAGGCAGGTGTGCCCACGGTGTTCGCCGACTCCTCCCAGCCCAAGCGGCTGGCCGAGGTCCTGCGGACGGAACTGGACGGCCGGGTCGACGTCGTCGAGCTGTACTCCGAGTCGCTGACCGCGCCGGGCGAGGGCGCCGACACCTACCTCCGCATGATGCGGGCCAACACCACCGCCATGGCAGAGGGCCTGAGCGGCGGCCCGAGCGGCGACTGACCTCCCCCCCCACCCCACTCACTCACAGGTTCCGCCCGGCCGGGCGGAACCAGCACACAACCCGTGCCGCCACCGTGCGGCCAGGAGAGGAACACAACGGTGAACCCGTCGATACGCAGCAGAGCCCTCACGGGCACGGCACTCGCCCTCGCGGTGTCCACGGTCCTGACCGCCTGCGGAGGGGACGACTCCTCCTCCAGCAGCAAGGCCGAGGGCACGGCGAGCGGCACACCCGCCGCGAAGGTCGACAACCCCCTGGTCGTCAGCTTCGACGGCGGCCTCCACATCCTCGACGGCGAGAGCCTCGAGGTCGCCGGGACCATCGAGCTGCCCGGCTTCAACCGGGTCAACCCGGCGGGCGACAAGGACCATGTCGTCGTCTCCACCGACAGCGGCTTCCGGGTCCTGAACGCCACCGGGCAGACGTTCACCGACGTCGAGTACAAGGGCGCCAAGCCAGGACACGTCGTACGTCACGCGGGCCGGACCGTGCTCTTCACCGACGGCACCGGCGAGGTCAACGTCTTCGACCCCACCGACCTGAGCGGTGGCGACAAGCCCGAGACACGCACGTACACCTCCGCCGAGCCGCACCACGGCGTGGCCATCGAGCTGGAGAACGGTGAACTCCTCAGCACGCTGGGTACGGAGGAGAAGCGCACGGGCGCGCTGGTGATGGACGCCGACAACAAGGAGATCGCGCGCGACGAGAAGTGCCCCGGCGTCCATGGTGAGGCGGCGGCGCAGCACGAGACCGTCGGCTTCGGCTGCGAGAACGGCGTCCTGATCTACAAGGACGGCGAGTTCACCAAGGCCGAGGCCCCCGACGCCTACGGCCGCATCGGCAACCAGGCCGGCAGCGACGTCTCCCCGGTCCTCCTCGGCGACTACAAGACCGATGCCGAGGCGGAGTTGGAGCGCCCGACCCGGATCTCGCTCATCGACACCGACAAGGCCGAGCTGCGCCTGGTCGACCTGGGCACCAGCTACTCGTTCCGCTCGCTGGGCCGCGGACCCGAGGGCGAGGCGCTCGTGCTGGGCACCGACGGCGCCCTCCATGTGATCGACCCGGTCGGCGGCAAGGTGGAGAAGAAGATCCCCGCGGTGGGCAAGTGGCAGGAGCCGCTGGACTGGCAGCAGCCCCGGCCCACCCTGTTCGTCCGCGGTGGCACCGCCTATGTCTCCGAGCCCGGGAAGAAGGCCCTGCACGCCATCGACCTCGGCACCGGCAAGAAGACCGCCTCCGTCACCCTGCCGGAGAGCACCAACGAGCTGTCGGGTGTCGTCGCGGGACACTGAGCCGGTCCGGGAGTGAACTCCGCGTCCCCGCCGGTGGCGTGCGGCCAGGCAACTCGACTTCCCTCCCACGAGATGTCCGCTGCCGCCACCGGTCCCGGAGTGGTTCACCGGCCACAGGGCGAGTGTTTTTCGTCAAGGAGTTCTCAAGTCTCAGAAGTTGACCACAAGTTGCACACATCCCCTCTACATACTGGTCCCGATGGTCTAGATTGACCGTGCTTCAGCTGTTCGGGCATGAGCCGACCAGTAATGATCCGATGGTCCGGCGCTGCGGACAGCCTGCAATCGCGTCCGCGGTGCCAGAGGTAACGGCGCACAGTTCCTGGAGCCCGGGAGGGGCCCTTGGGTGCAGGGGGCACCCGAGGCTTGGACGGGTTCCACGTTCCTCGTAAGCCTGGCGCGACATGTGAGTCCACCGCGGCCGGGGTGAGTTGTTCGAGCAGCGCTGTCACAGCGCCGATGAGTCATGCGCGGAGGCGGGGGCCTCCCGTGCGGAGTACGGAACAGCGCGACGCGGGGGGCGGTGCCTCCCGAGGGGTGGAAGCGTGCGGGAGGCGGGGGCCTCCCGGGGGGAGGGGCAGTGTCGGGCGCACATGTCGAACCACCGGTGACCTGGGGGGATTCTGTGCAGCGGGGGGATTTAGTCAACCCTTTTCCGTCGGCGCGAGGGCGTCTGGCGGACGGGGCGGTCAGCCGGCCCACGATCGAATGGGAGCAGCGGTACCGCCGTACCGTGATCATCAGTGACACGGTGGCCACCGCCTTCGTGGCGGCGGCGATCGGCAACTTCTTCGGGGCCAGGGACGCGGCCAACTGGCATGAGAAATGGGTGATTCTCGCCTTCGGTACCGAGCTGCTGGTGCTGGGCGCGCTCGCGGTGAACCGGTCGTGGGCTCCGGCCGTGCTCGGCCAGGGCGCCGAGGAATTCCGCCGGCTCGGACGCTCCCTGTTCACGGCGGCCGTCGTCCTGGCGCTCGGCGGGATCGCCCTCACCTCGCGCAACATCAAACTCTGGATCTTCGTCGCGATCCCCGCGATCGCGCTCGTCACCATGACCGGGCGCTATCTGCTGCGGATCCGGCTGCACAGACAGCGCAACGAGAACCGCTGCCTCAGACCCGTGCTCGCGGCCGGGAGCCCGGACACCGTACGCGACCTGATCGCCAGGACCCGTAAGTTCCCGCACCTCGGCTGGCGGGTGGACGCGGTGTGCGTGACGGACGGTCTCGGGCTCGACGGTGGCCACCTGGACGGAGTACCGGTCGTCGGCCGGCTGGCGGACGTCGCGGGCCACGTACGCCGCGACGGCTACCGCGTCGTCGCCGTCACACCGGATCCGCACTGGTCCCCCGACCGGCTGCAGCGCCTCGCCTGGAACCTCGAAGGCAGCGACGCCGAGATGATTGTGGCCCCGGTGCTGATGGAGGTGGCAGGACCGCGGCTGCACGTCGACGCGGTGCTCGGGATCCCGCTGCTGCGGGTCAGCATGCCGACCTTCACCGGGGGCCGCCGGGCCGTCAAGGGGGTCGTCGACCGGCTGGGCGCGGCGATCCTGCTGATGCTGTTCGCGCCGCTGATGGTGCTGGTCGGGCTGCTCGTGCTCATGGACAGCAGGGGCGGGGTGCTCTACCGCCAGCGCAGGGTCGGCAAGGACGGCCGCGAGTTCACCATCTTCAAGTTCCGCACCATGGTCGCGGGCGCCGACGGGGCACGCGCCTCGCTGGCCGACCGCAACGAGGGCGCAGGCCTGCTGTTCAAGCTCCGCCGGGACCCGCGGGTGACCCGGGTGGGAGCGGTACTGCGCCGGTACTCGATCGACGAACTCCCGCAGCTGTTCAACGTACTCACCGGATCGATGTCGCTCGTCGGGCCGCGGCCCCCGCTGCCGGAGGAGTCCGCCGCGTACGGCCCGGACATCCGGCGGCGGCTGCTGGTCAAGCCCGGCCTCACCGGGCTGTGGCAGATCAGCGGACGCAGCGACCTGCCGTGGGAGGAGGCGGTCCGGCTGGACCTGCGGTACGTGGAGGACTGGTCGCTCGCGCTGGACACAGTGATCTTGTGGAAGACGCTGCGTGCGGTGCTCTACGGACAGGGGGCCTACTGATGCGCGGAGGGCATCGACCGACAAGTGGCGGGACCGTGGGCCGAGGGGGCCTGACCGGGGGGAGGAACGGGTCATGAGAGTCAGTGTCTTCGGGCTCGGTTACGTGGGCTGTGTGTCGGCCGCGTGCCTGGCCAGCATGGGCCACGAGGTCATCGGGGTGGACGTGAACCAGGCGAAGGTCGACCTGGTCAACGACGGCAGGGCCCCGGTCGTCGAGGAACGGATCGGCGAGCTCATCGCCGAGGTCGTACGGACCGGAGCGCTGCGCGCCACCGGCGACGTCCGTGCGGCGATCAGGGACAGCGAGATCTCGCTGGTCTGCGTGGGCACGCCGTCGGAGCCCAACGGCAGCCTGTGCACCACCTACTTGGAGCGGGTCACCGAGGAGATCGGCGCCGCGCTGGCCGAGCGGGGCGGCCGGCAGACCGTCGTGTTCCGCAGCACCATGCTCCCCGGTACGTGTCTGAACCTGCTGGTGCCGATCCTGGAGAAGCACGTCGGCGGCACCGCCGGGGCGGACCTGGGCGTCGCGGTCAACCCCGAGTTCCTGCGCGAGGGCACCAGCGTGCGGGACTTCTTCGACCCGCCCAAGACCGTCGTCGGCGAACTCGACACGGCGAGCGGCGACGCGGTGGCCGCCCTGTACGACGGCCTGCCCGGCGAGGTGTTCCGGGTGCCGATCCCGACGGCCGAGGCGATCAAGTACGCGGACAACGCGTTCCACGGCCTCAAGATCGGCTTCGCCAACGAACTGGGCGCGGTGTACCAGGCCCTGGGCGTGGACTCGCACCAGGTGATGGACGTGTTCCTGGCCGACCGCAAGCTGAACATCAGCCCCGCCTATCTGCGGCCCGGCTTCGCCTTCGGCGGCTCCTGCCTGCCCAAGGACCTGCGCAGCCTGGTCCACGCGGCGCAGCGGGCCGACGTCTCGGTGCCCATCCTGTCCCATGTGCTGCCCTCCAACTCCGCACATCTGCAACGCGCGGTGGAACTCGTGGAGCGCACCGGCAAACGCCGGGTGGGGATGTTCGGGCTGTCCTTCAAACCCGGCACCGACGACCTCCGCGAGAGCCCGCTCGTCGAACTGGCGGAGACGCTCTTCGGCAAGGGGTACGACCTGCGGATCCACGACGCCAACGTCAGCCTGTCCCGGCTGATCGGCGCCAACCGCGAGTACATCGAGACCCGGCTGCCGCACCTCGCCCAACTGCTCGCGGACTCGGTGGACGAGGTGCTCGAACACGCCGAGGTGTGCCTGGTCGGAACCAGGGACCCCGCCGTGCTCTCGGCGCTGCCGCACGGCGGCAGCCCGCTGATCGTCGACCTCATCCACCTCCCCGACGCCGAGACGCGCCGGGCCGAACCGGGGTACGTGGGCCTTGCCTGGTGACACATCGTTCGAAGACACGTCGTCCGGCGGCGCATCGGCCGGCGGCGAGGGGGCGGGCCGGCGCGCGCTGATCCTGGTGGAGAACCTGTCGGTGCCGTTCGACCGGCGGGTGTGGCAGGAGTGCACGACCCTGCGCGACGCCGGCTGGGAGGTGCACGTCATCTGCCCCCGGGGAAGCAGACGGGACACGGAGCCGGAGGCCGAGATCGACGGGGTGCGGATCCACCGCTACCCGTTGCGCGCGGCCACCGGAGGCCCGGCCGGCTACCTGCGGGAGTACGGCACGGCGCTGTGGCACACGGCCCGGCTCGCCCGCAAGGTCGGCCCGGTCGACGTGGTCCACGCCTGCAACCCGCCCGACCTGCTGTTCCTGCCGGCACTGTGGCTGAAGCGGCGCGGCGCGCGGTTCGTCTTCGACCAGCACGACCTCGTACCCGAGCTGTACCTCTCCCGGTTCGACCGCGGCGAGGACCTGCTCTACCGCGCCGTGCGCGCCCTGGAGCGGCTGACCTACCGCGCCGCGGACGTCGTGCTCGCCACGAACGAGAGCTACCGGGACGTCGCGACGGGCCGTGGCGGACAGCGGCCCCAGGACGTCTTCGTGGTGCGCAGCGCGCCCCAGGTCGACCGGTTCCGACCGGTGCCGCCCGAGCCGGAGTTGAAGCGCGGCAAGCCCCATCTGCTGTGCTATCTCGGGGTCATGGGCCCGCAGGACGGCGTCGACTACGCCCTGCGGTCCCTGGCGAAGCTGCGCGACGACCTCGGCAGGACCGACTGGCACGCGGTGTTCGTCGGCTCGGGCGACGCGTTCGACGCGATGGTGGAGCTGTCCCGGCGGCTCGGGCTCTCCGACCAGGTGCAGTTCACCGGACGCATCCCGGACGCCGACCTGGTGCGCTACCTGTCCACCGCGGACGTGTGCCTTTCCCCCGACCCGCACAATCCGCTCAACGACGTGTCGACCATGAACAAGGTCCTGGAGTACATGGCGATGGGACGGGCGATCGTCTCGTTCGACCTCCGGGAGGCGCGGGTCTCCGCGGGCGACGCCGCCCTCTACGCGCCCGCCAACGACGAGGCCGACTACGCCAAGCTCATCGCGCTGCTCCTCGACGACCCGAAGAAGCGGGCCCTGATGGGCCAGATCGGCCAGGAGCGGATCAGCGGACAGCTCTCCTGGCGAAACTCACAGGCGTCGCTCCTCGCCGCCTACGCCGCCGCCTGCCGTGACCGCACCGCGGTGCCGACGGGCGGCCCGTCCAGCACAGGGAAGAGGCCGCGCCGTTGAGCGACGACACCATACGCCTGGTCACCGTCGGGCGGATCCTCCGCCGGCGCCGGCGGCTGCTCGCCCTGCTCGTCGTGGTGGGCGCGCTCGCCGGCTACGGCGCCTCGGTGGTGTTCCCGCCGCGCTACACGGCGTCGGCGTCGGTACTGCTGCCGGGCCAGTGGGAGGAGCGCGAACTGCTCACCCAGACGGAGATCGCGACCAGTTCGGTGGTGGTCGACCGCGTGGCCGCCGCGCTGGCCTGGAAGGGTGTCACCGGCGGTGAGCTGCGCGACCGGGTGAGCGCCGAGGTCGCCGACGGGAACATCGTCAAGATCTCGGGTACCGCCGAGAGCCCGGAGCGCGCACAGCAGCTCTCCGACCGGCTGGCCCAGCAGTTCGTCGCCTTCGCCGCGCGGGTCGCGGGCGACAGCACCGACCCCGACGGGGCCACCGGGCCCGAGGCGCTGCGGCAGAAGGTGGAGGAGACCAACCGCCGCATCACCGACCTGGCCGAAGCGGCCGATCCGGGACGGACCGTGGAGAGCGTGCAGGCCCGCACCACGCTCGCGGACCTGCACACCGCGCTGGAAGAGGCCATGGAGAAACTGGACCAGGCCGACTCGGCGACCAACAAGGCCGGCATGGTCGTCATGGGCCCGGCGGCCCGGCCGACCGGCGAGGCGCCGCCGACGCGGACGCAACTCGTCGCCGGCGGGGCACTGCTGGCCTTCCTGCTCACCGTCGTCGGGCATCTCGCCGCCGCCCGGATGAACCGCCGGCTGCGCACCGAACCGGAGATCGCCGCGGCGCTGGGCTCGACCCTCCTCGGCACCGTCGACGTGCCCGGTGAACCGCCCGCGCGGCGGCCGGCGGGCCGTGGCCCGTGGGCCCGCGTCCGCCGGCTGCTCGGCGTCGACGTCCGATGGGACGTATCGGCTCCGCAGGCGTCCGGCGACGAGGCGGGCAGACGGATCCGCTACCGACGGGTGTGCGCTCGCCTGCGGGACCAACTTCCGTCTACCAGACGGCTGTTGGTGGTCGTACCGGCGGGTGACGAGATCGCCCGCCGGGCCGCGGGGCAGCTCGTCGCCGAGGCCGAGGGCGACCCTGCCACGAGCTCTTCGATCAGGGGGTACCCCCTGTTGCGGGTGGTGGAGGTCCCGGTGTCCCAGCCGATGGTGCCGGACCGCGACACGGAGTCCGGCGCCCTGGTCGTGCTCAGCGCGGGCAGCTGGACCGCGGGGGAGCTCACCGGTGTCGCCGAGGCCTGCGCGGACGCCGGACACGAGGTCGTCGGCGTCGTCGTCGCCGGCCAGGTACTGGCCCGTCCGCCGCGACCGGCGGACCGCCCCGCGGCCCCGGACGACACCACCGCGGCGCTCGCGGGGCGCGGCCACGCGACGGGGGGTTCGGTGTGACGACGAGCACGACAGACACCACAGGCGCGACGAGTGCCACCTCCCAGTCCTCGGAAGCTCTTCCGCTGCTCGACCTGCACGCGCTGGTGGTGGCGGTGCGCAGACGCCGCCGCCTCTGGTCCTCGGCGGCGCTCCTCGGGCTGCTGATCGGCGTGGCGGTGGCGGTCCTGCTGCCGCCCCCGCCGACCGCGGTGACCAAGGTGCTGGTCGTGCACCAGGAGGACCAGCCGAACGACACCGGAACCCTGATCCGCACCGACGCCGCGCTGCTGAGCACCACCCGGATCGCCGGCCAGGCCCTGCGGGCCCTCAAGTCCCCGGAGAAACCGGAGGACTTCATGAAGGACTACCGGGGGACCGGCCTGACCAACAACCTGCTGCAGATCGAGGTCACGGCCGACAGCGACGCGGCCGCGGTGGCCCGCGCCGAGGCGCTGGCCGAGGCGTTCGTCGCGGACCACGTGCGCCGGATGCGGGAAGCGGCGCAGGCCGAGGCGAAGGCCCTGCTCGACCAGCGGGACCGGATGCGCGACGAACTCGCCGAGGTCAACGAGGCGATCGGGGGCCGCTCCCCGGAGAACGACTCCAGCGCGTCGGCGAGCATCGAGTCGCTCTTCGCCCGCCGGGCCCTGCTCAACTCACGGATCGCCGACTTCGACCAGCGCGCCGCGGACGCGCGCACCGGCACCCCCAAACTCGTCGCCGGCACCCAGATCGTGGACGCCCCGCGCGCGGTGCCGTACTCGCTGCCCAAGGCCGCCGTCACCGACGCCGTGATCGGTCTCGTCCTCGGTCTCGTCCTCGGGCTCGCACTGGCCGCCGTCGGCACCGTGGTGGCGGACCGCCCCGTGCTGCGCCGGGAGATCGCCGCGAACCTGGGTGCCTCGGTCATCGCGGAACTGCGCCGCCCGCCGCACCGCTCGGCCGGGCTGTGGCGGCGCGGACGGACCAAGGCGGCACGGAGCCGGCTCACCGCGACCCTGGCCCGTACCGTGCGCGACTCCGCGGAACCGGTGTCGCTGCTGGAGCTGGGCTGTGCGCGCGGCACGGGCGTGATCGCCCTGAACGTGGCCGGGGCCCTGGCGGCGGACGCCCCGGTGTTCGTCATCGACGGTCTGCCGGGATCGCGGCTCACCGAAGCCCGCGAGCGGCCAGGAGACCTGACCGTGGTCGGCGGCGAGCAGGCCGCGGACGTGCCGCGCCAGGCGCGCCGGCTCGGCGTCGGCTCGGTCGCGCCCGGCACGGCCTGGACCGACCTCCAGTACCTCGGCACCCGGACCGTGCTCGTCGTACGCGCCGGGCACGGCAGCGCCGCCTGGCTGCACACCGTGGCACGGCAGCTCGCGGACCAGCGCATCGCGGTGATCGGGGTCGTGCTGATCGACCCCGACCCGCGCGACCGGACCGACGGCACGCTGTGGGAAGGGCCGCACACCGGCCTGCGCGGCTACTACGAGCGGCTGGCCCGGCAGAACGGGACGGGCCAGCCGCGCACGGAGCGTACGGAGCGGCCGTCGAGGCCGGCGGTACGGGTCCCGGACAGCGACCAGGAGGCGCGCTAGACCATGTGTGGCATCGCAGGCACGTACCGATGGCCGGACGGCAAGGCCGTGACCGACCGGCTCACCGATGTCCTCGCCCACCGCGGCCCCGACGGAGCCGGCCGGTACGGGCACCCCGTCGCCGACGGCGAAGTGCAGCTGGGACACCGGCGGCTGGCCATCATCGACCTGTCCGAGACCGGCGCCCAGCCGATGCTCTCGGACGGCCTCGCCCTCACGTACAACGGCGAGCTGTACAACGCGCCCGAACTCCGTGCCGAGCTGGCGGCCGCCGGGGTGCGCTTCCGCGGCACCTCCGACACCGAGGTGCTCCTGGAGGCCTGGCGGCGGTGGGGCACCGACTGCCTGCCCCGGCTGCGCGGCATGTTCGCGTTCGCGGTCTTCGACGAGCGCACCGGCGAACTGGTGCTCGCCCGCGACCAGCTCGGCGTCAAACCGCTGTTCCTGCTCCGGCGCGGTACGGGCCTGATGTTCTCCTCCGAACTCAAGGCGCTCGCCGACGTGACCGGCGGGACGCTGGAGGTGGACCACGCGGCCCTGGTGGCCTCGCTGCTCTACTACTGGGTGCCGGACTCGCGCTGCGCGTTCCGCGAGGCGGAGAAGCTGCCGCCGGGGAGCTGGCTGCGCTGCCGGCCCGACGGCCGGGTGGAGCGCGGCCGGTACTGGAACCTCCGGGACGTCGCCGCCGAGGGCCAGGAGCGGGCCCGCAGCGGCGAACTGCCGGACGTCGCCGCCGTCGTCGAGGAGTCGACCCGGCGCCACCTGCTCTCCGACGTACCCGTGGCGACCTTCCTCTCCGGCGGCCTCGACTCCAGCTGGCTGACCGCGCTGGCCGCCCGCGAACGGCCCGGGATCTCCGCCTACACGATCGGATTCCGCGCCGAGGACGCCAGGTTCGAGGCGATGCCGGACGACCTGCGCTACGCCCGGCAGGTGGCCGAGCGGTTCGGCGTCGACCTGCACGAGATCGAGATCGCTCCGGACGTGCTGGACCTGCTGCCGCGGATGACCCACCACCTGGACGAGCCGATCGGCGACCCCGCCGCGATCAACACCTTCCTGATCTGCGAGGCCGCCCGGGAGGCCGGGGTCAAGGTGATGCTCTCGGGGATGGGCGCCGACGAACTGTTCGCCGGGTACCGCAAACACCTCGCCAACCTGCTCGCGCTGCGCTACCAGCGCGTCCCGCGCCTCCTGCGCAGCGGCCTGTCCAGGGCCGTGGACCGGCTGCCGGTCGCCACGGCCCGCCGGGGGTACCGGTCGGTGCGCTTCGCCAAGCGGTTCCTCTCCTTCGCCGACCTGCCGGAGGAGACCGCGTTCCGGCGCAGCTACACCATGTACGACCGGGCCGAGCTGCTCGCCCTGGTCAACCCGGACCTGGCCGGGACGGTCGACGACGTGCTGACCGAGCACGCGGACATCTACCAGGACAACGACCTCGACGACTTCGTCAACCGCATGTGCCTGGGCGACGCCCGGATGTTCCTGCCGGGCCTCAACCTCGCCTACACGGACCGCTCCAGCATGGCCGCGTCGACCGAGGTACGGGTGCCGTACGTGGACGTCGAGGTGGTGAAGGCGGCGTTCGCGGTGCCCGGCGACCGCAAGATCGTCGGACGGCAGGGCAAGGCCGTCCTCAAGGAGGCGGCCACCTCGATCCTGCCCCGGGAGATCGTGTACCGGCCCAAGGGCCTGTTCAGCGCCCCGCTACGGGCTTGGATGAGCCGGGATCTGGCACCGCTGGTGCGCGAGGTGGTGCACGACGGAGTGCTGGTCGGTTCCGGGTTGCTGCGCCGCGACGCGCTGGCGCGCATGGTCGCCGAGGATGCCGCCGGGCAGCGGGACTTCTCCAAGCACCTGTGGCATGTGCTGACGCTCGAGTACTGGTACCGCGGCGCGATCTCCGGCTCGGGCTCGGGCTCCGGTTCCGGCCCGAGCCGCGCGGCTTGACGACGTACGACTTCACGGCTCGACCGCTCGACGGCTTGACGGCGTAGATGAATGAGGAGCTCGGGTGAAACAGGTTGTGCAGAACTACAGGAGCGGCGAACTGGCGCTGCTCGACGTGCCGGTGCCGGGGTGCAAGCCGGACGGCGTGCTGGTGCGCAGCGCCTACTCGCTGATCTCCACCGGGACCGAGCTCATGAAGGTGTCCGAGGCCGGCATGTCGATGCTGGGCAAGGCACGCTCCCGGCCGGACCAGGTGGCCAAGGTCATGCAGAGCGTGGCCACCAACGGGGTGCCCGCCACCTACCGCAAGGTGATGGGCAAGCTGGACTCGTACACCCCGCTGGGTTACTCGCTGTGCGGGGTGGTCGAGCAGGTCGGCGCCGGGATCGACGATGTGAAGGCCGGCGACCTGGTGGCCTGCGCGGGCAACGAGCACGCGTTGCACGCCGAGCTGAACTGGGTGCCGAAGAACCTGTACACCCCCGTGCCGGACGGCCTCGCGCCGCGCCACGCGGCCTTCGGCACCGTCGGGTCGATCGCGCTGCAGGGCGTGCGCCGCGGTGAGCCGCAGCTCGGCGAGGTGGCGCTGGTCATCGGCCTCGGGCTGGTCGGGCAGCTGGTGGTGCAGCTCCTCGCCGCCTCCGGGGTCCTCGTCGTCGGGGCCGACCCCGACCCGGTGCGCTGCGAGCTGGCCGAGCGCCTGGGAGCTTCGGCCTGCGGCGATCCTGGGTCCGCGGCCGTGGAGGCGGCCGTCGCCGAGCTGACCGGCGGGCACGGCGTGGACCAGGTGTATCTGGCCGCCGGCGGCGGCAGCAACCAGCCCGTCGAGCTGGCCGCCCGGCTGAGCCGGGACCGCGGCCGGGTCGTCGACATCGGCAAGTGCCGTCTGGACCTGCCGTGGAACGCGTACTACGAGAAGGAGCTCGACGTCCGGTTCTCCCGCTCCTACGGCCCCGGGCGCTACGACCCGGCGTACGAGCTGGAGGGACGCGACTATCCGATCGGCTACGTGCGCTGGACCGAGCGCCGCAACCTGGCGTGCTTCCTCGACCTCCTCGCCCGCGGCCGCGTCGACGTGGAGCCGCTGGTCTCCCACATCGCCGACTTCGACGACGCCGTCGAGACGTACCGGCGGCTGAAGGACGGCGAACTGAAGGCCGTGGCCGTGCTGTTCCGCTACCCCGAACACGCCGGGGACGCGAGGGACGCCGCGGCAGCGGAGGCCCCGGCGGCGCCCGCGGTGACCGTGCCCGCGGTGCAAAGGACCGGCGGCGCGGCGGCGACCCCGGTCCGGTCCGCCAAGGCGCCGGTGCGGGTGGCGTTCGCCGGCGCGGGCAACTACGCGACGTCGATGCTGCTTCCGCATCTGGCGAACCGCGACGGCGTCGAGCTGTCCACGGTCGTCACCACGACGGCGCTGTCCGCGGCCAACGCGAAGCGGAAGTTCGGCTTCGCCGAGGCGACCACCGACCTCGACGCCGTGCTCGGCGACCCGTCCGTCGACGCGGTGTTCGTGGTCACCCGGCACAGCTCGCACGCCGAACTGACCCAACGGGCGCTGAGGGCCGGCAAAGCGGTGTTCGTGGAGAAGCCCCTGGCCCTCACCGGGGACGAACTGGCCGGTGTGCTCGCGGCGGTGGAGGAGTCGGGCAACGACCGGCTGCAAGTCGGCTTCAACCGCAGGTTCGCCCCCTTGCTCCAGGAGGCCAAGCGGCGGTTCGGCGCCCGGACCGGACCGGCGAGCGTCCGCTACCTGGTCAACGCGGGCCGCCTGGACCACGGCAGCTGGTACCTGCGACAGGGCACCGAGGGCTCGCGGTTCGCGGGCGAGGGCGGGCACTTCATCGACACGGTGAGCTGGCTGCTCGACGCCGACCCGGTCTCCGTGTACGCCGTCGCCCCCGCCGGCAACGAGGACCTCCAGGTCGTCCTGCGCTACCCGGACGGGTCCACCGCCACCATCAGTTACGTCACCACCGGCTCGCCCGGCTTCCCCAAGGAGACGCTGGACCTCATCGCGGACGGCAAGGTGCTGAGGCTCGACGACTTCGTCCGTGCCTCGGTGTTCGCGGACGGGGGAGCCGGCCGCAAGAGGTGGGTCAGTTCGCGGCTGCCCAAGGCCAGGGACAAGGGCCAGGCCGCCGAACTGGCCGCGTTCGTCAAGGCCGTGCGGAGCGGCGGGCCGATGCCGGTGCCGCTGGAGTCGCTGGTCGCCACCACGGCCGCCACCCTCGCCGTACCGGCCGGCCTGGCCGGCGGCGCGCCGGTGACGCTGGAGAGGGCGCGATGACGCTGAGCGCGGGCTGGTACCTGCGGCGCCTGTCCCGGATGGGACCGCGGGAGATCGGCGGCCGGGCGGCCGACGCGGTACGCAGACGCCGGTGGCGGTCGGCGCCGCCACCGGACTGCCCGAGCGACGGCGTGATCGCGGCCGGTGCCCGGTTCACCGCGGTCCTGCCCGCCGGGACCTTCGCCGCGACACCGCCGGACGCCGCGAAACGTCTGGTCGCCGAGGCGGACCGCCTGATGGACGGGCACGCCGCGTACTTCGGGGTGGACCGCGACGACCTGGCCGACCCGGACTGGTTCCGCGACCCGAAGACCGGGCGCCGGGCGCCGGGGGGCTACGCCTTCGACGTGCCGTACCGCGACGAGGACGCGGTCGGCGACATCAAGCAGATCTGGGAGCCGTCCCGGCACCAGCACCTCACCGTGCTCGCCGCCGCCTACGCGATCACCGGCGACGAGCGGTACGCCGAGCGCGTGGCCGCACACCTGCGGTCCTGGTGGGCGGCCAACCCACCGCTGCGCGGAGTGCACTGGATCAGCGGCATCGAGCTGGGCATCCGCCTGCTGTCCTGGGTGTGGGTCCGCCGGCTCCTCGACGGCTGGCCCGGCGCGGCCGGTCTCTTCGAGGGCGACCCGGTGGCGCTGCGCCAGATCTGGCACCACCAGCGCTGGCTGGCGGCCTTCCCCAGCCGTGGCTCCTCGGCGAACAACCACGTCGTCGCCGAGGCCGCCGGACAGTTCGCGGCGGCCTGCGCGTTCGGGTGGTTCCCCTCCTCGGCGCGCTGGCGCACCGACGCGCTGCGGTCCCTCGACCGGCACCTGCGGAGCAACACCTTCGGCTCCGGCCTCAACCGCGAACTGGCCACCGAGTACCACGGACTCGTCCTCGAACTCGGCCTGGCCGCCCTCGCCGAGGCGGACGCCGCCGACGTGCCGGTCCCCGCGTCGGTCCGGCTGGTGCTGCTGCGGATGACCGACGCGCTCGCGGCCGTCGTGGACGACCGGCTGCGGCCGCCGCGCCAGGGGGACGCCGACGACGGACACGGGCTGGTCGTGGACGGCGCGGGCACCGACCGCTGGGCCTCGCTGCTGTCCACCGGGGACGCGGTGTTCGGCCGCCGGGACTGGTGGCCGAAGGTGACCGGCACCGATGTGCGCACACCGCTCCTCGCCGCGCTCATCCGGCCGTACGCGCAGGACGGGAACGCGGCGGCCGTGGCCCGCCCGACGAGCCGGCCGGACCACTTCGCCGACGCGGGGCTCACCGTCCTGCGCGGACCGGCCGGACCCAAGGGACCGGAGGCGGAGATCTGGTGCCGCTGCGACGCCGGTCCGCACGGCTTCCTGTCCATCGCCGCGCACGCCCACGCGGACGCGCTGTCCGTGGAGGTCCGGCACGACGGGGTCGACGTGCTCGCCGACCCGGGGACGTACTGCTACCACGGGCAGCCCGAGTGGCGGCGGTACTTCCGCTCCACCCTCGGCCACAACACCCTGCAACTGGACGGCGCCGACCAGTCCGTCTCCGGCGGCCCGTTCCTGTGGACCCGGCACGCCCGCAGCCGCGTCCTCGTCGCGGAACCCTCCGCCGAGGGCGTGGCCCGCTGGAGCGCCGAACACGACGGCTACCGGCGCTCCGTGCACCGCCGCCGGGTGGAACTGACCTCCACCGAAAGGGAGTTGCGCGTGGTGGACGAGGTGGCCGGACCGCGCGGGACCGCGCGCCTGGCCTTCCACCTGGGGCCGGCGATCACCGCGGACCTGGTGGCCGACCGGGCCGTGCTCACCTGGACCCGGGACGGCCAGGACCGCTCCGCGGTACTCGACCTGCCCGAGCAACTGAGCTGGCGGGCGCACCGCGGCGAGAGCGACCCGCCGCTGGGCTGGTACTCCGCCGGCTTCGGCCGCAAGGAACCCGCCACGACGCTGATCGGCACCGGCACGACCGGCAACGCGTCCGAACTCACCGACGGCGCCCAGGAGTTCACCACCGTACTCAGGTTCCGCGGCTAGGAGAGGAAGAGGAAGGAGGGAGGACGCGTGCGGATCAAGTGGCGGGACTGGGTGTCGCCGATGGCGGCGACGGCGGCACTGGCGCTGCTGGCGACCGGCTGTGTGGACACGCCGGGCGCCCCGGTGGAGCCGACCGGTGCGCCCTCCACGTCCGGTGCCCGCTCCGTGGCCCGGGTGTGCGCCGACCCGGCGGCCGGGCCCGCGAAGGCGCCGGCGGGCGCGGTCACGGTCGACCCGGCGGTGGTCGGCGACCTGAGCGCGAAGACCAAGAGCAGCCCCCCGGGCACCACGTTCTGGCTCCGGCCGGGCAAGCACCGGCTTGCGGCGGACCGCTACGCCCAGGTCATCCCCAAGAAGGGGAACCACTACCTCGGGGCGCCGGGCGCGGTGCTCGACGGCCGGAAGACCAACCAGTACGCGTTCGGCGGTGCCGCCCGCGACGTCACCGTCCGCTACCTGACCGTGCAGGGTTTCGTCGCGCCGCACGACGAGGGCGTGGTCAACCACGACTCGGCCGACGGATGGGTGATCGAGCACGCGACGATCCAGCACAACTCCGGCGCGGGGCTGATGGCCGGCGCCCGCCAGCAGGTCCGCGCCAGCTGCCTGCGCGCCAACGGCCAGTACGGCATGAACGCCTACAAGTCGGGCAAGGTCGGCGACCTGGTCGTCGAGGGCAACGAGATCGTGGGCAACAACACGGGTGACTGGGAGCGGCGGCGGCCGGGCTGCGGCTGCACCGGAGGCGTCAAGTTCTGGGCCGTCGACGGCGCCGACATCCGCGGCAACTGGGTGCACGACAACCGTGGGGCCGGGCTGTGGGCGGACACCAACAACAACGACTTCCGCATCGAGAACAACGTGATCGAGGACAACGACAGCGCCGCGCTGATGTACGAGACCAGCTACAACGCGGTCATCCGGAAGAACACGATCCGGCGGAACAACTGGGTCGAGGGCCGGAAGTACGCCGAGCGCGGCGACAGCTTCCCGTTCGCGACCGTCTACCTGTCCGAGTCGGGCGGCGAACCACGGGTGCGGGCCCGCACGGACAAGATCGAGGTCTACGGGAACGTACTGGAGAACAACTGGTCCGGGATCACCCTGTGGGAGAACGCCGACCGGTTCTGCAACAGCCCCGCCAACACCTCGTCCGGTGACTGCACGCTGCTGGTGCGGGACACCGACCGCTGTGCGAAGCCGGCGATCACCCGTGCGCCGCTGTACGCCGACTGCCGGTGGAGGACCCAGCGGGTGGACATCCACGACAACCGCTTCGTGCTCGACAAGTCCGTCGTCAAGTGCACGGTGAAGTGCGACCGCATGGCGGTGCTGGCCAACTACGGCACCTACCCGAACTGGTCGCCGTACAAGGGCGACGGGGTGGCCGAGGCGATCACCGACAAGCAGCACAACCGCTGGCACGACAACGTCTACCGCGGGCCGTGGCAGTTCGTCGCCCACGACCCGAGCCGGGTGCTCGACTTCGGGCAGTGGCAGGCCGCGCCCTACCAGCAGGACACGGGCAGCACCCTCGACCCGGGGACCGGTGGTTGAGATGACAGCCCAGGACCTGCGGCCCGGCGCCGGACAGCGCCCCGCCACCGCCACCCCCAGGACCGTCGGGATCATCTGGGGACTGCTGGTCCTCAACACCCTCGGCTCCGCCGGGGCGAAGACCATCGTCCCGCTGCCCCGCTCCCTCATCCAGCTGGTCACCATGGGCGCGCTGGTCGCCGCGTTCACGCTGGCGCTCGCGGTCAACCTCCGGCTGCGCATCCGGGCCAGCGCCTACGTGCTCCTGCTCACCCTGCTGCTGGTGCCGTCCCTGATCTCCAGCCTGCAACTGGAATCCGGGTTCGGAGCGCTGTTCCGCTGCGGCCGGCTGGCTCTCTTCGTCGGCACGCTGTGGCTGCTCAGCCGCTGGTGGGACGGCGGCCTGACGTTCGTACGGCACCACATCCGGATGTACTTCGCGGTGCTCGGGTCGGTCGCCGTCGGCGCGGTCGTCTCACCCGGCGCGGCCATGCCCGACCTCTACGGCGGACGCCTGGTCGGCGCGCTGTGGCCGCTCACCCCGCCGCAGATCGGCCAGTACGCGGCGGTGATCATCGGGCTCACCGTGCTGCTCGTACTGGGCCGCAGGACCGACCGGGCGAGCGCGGCGGTGATCATCGTGCCGTCGGTCGTGCTGCTCCTGCTGACCCACACCCGGACCGCCACGCTCGGGCTGCTCATCGGGCTGACGCTGGCGATCGGCTCGCTCGTCCTCACCAGTGCCGCCGCCCGCCGGTTCTTCACCTGGACGGTGCTGTGCGCCGCGGTGGCCGCGGTCGGCTTCGCCTCCGCGCTACGCGCGTGGTTCCTGCGCGGCCAGAGCCAGGAGAACCTCACCAGCCTCACCGGCCGGGCCAAGGTCTGGGACGCGCTGCTGGCGGCGCCCCGGTCGACCTCGGAGAAGCTGTTCGGCGTGGGCCTGGGCGACAAGTCGTTCGGCGGGCTCCCGATCGACAACAGCTGGCTGGCCGTCTACCACGAGCAGGGCTGGGCCGGTGTCTCCCTGGTGGCGGCGATCATCCTCGTGCTGGGCGGCGTCGCGCTGCTGCGGCCACCGTCGCTGGCGAGGGCCTGCGCGATCTTCCTGATCAGCTACTGCGCGATCGCCTCGTACACCGAGGCCGGTCTCGGTGACGCCTCGCCGTATCTGCTGCACCTGGCCGTGGCCGCCTCGCTGCTGGCGGCACCGGCCACGGCCGCCCCTCTCGCGAAGCCCCACCGCCTGACGGCTCTCGCCACGCCTCTCGCGCTGCCCGCACCCCCTCGACGACGAGTCCCGCGCTGGGCCAGGGACTAGGAGATGACTTCGACCATGCACGTCCTCGTGGTGCACAACCGCTACTCCTCGGCGCAGCCGAGCGGGGAGAACAAGGTCGTCGACCAGGAAATGGGGCTGCTGCGCGCGGCCGGCCACCGGGTCGAGGTGTTCGAGCGGCGCAGCGACGACATCGCCGCCAAGTCCCTGCCGGGCAAGGCCGCGGTGCCGCTCCTCGTGCCGTGGAACCCGGCGGTCCGCTCGGAGCTCGCCGGCCGGCTCCGTACCGAGCGGCCGGACGTCGTGCACGTCCACAACGTCTTCCCGCTCCTGTCGCCCGCGGTCCTGGCCGCCTGTGCCGACGCCGGTGTGCCGACCGTGGCCACGCTGCACAACTACACGCAGGTCTGCCCGCCCGGCACGCTGCAGCGGGACGGCCGGCCGTGCACCGAGTGCGTCGGGTCGACGCCGCTGCCCGCCGTCCGGCACGGCTGCTACCGGAACTCCCGGCTGGCGACCGTGCCGCTCGCCGTGAGCCTGGCCGTCAACCGGCGGCGGTGGTGGTCCGGCGTGGACCGGTTCTTCTGCATCTCCGCGGCGCAGCGCGACGTGCTGGTGGGCTCGGGCATGCCGGCCGGGCGGCTGCTGGTGAAGCACAACTTCGTGCCCGACCCGGACGTCCGCAGAACGGGCGCAGGCGAGCACGTGCTCTTCCTCGGCAGGCTCGCGGAGGCCAAGGGCGTACGGCTGCTCATGGCCGCGTGGGACGAACTCGCGGCGAGCGGCGGGGTGGGCGTACCGCTGGTGATCGCCGGCACGGGGCCGCTGGAACCGGAGGTGACCGCCTGGGCGGCGGGCCGGGACGACGTGCGGTACGTCGGCCTGTACGACCCGGAGCGCTGCCGGCAGGTCATCGCGCGGTCGGTCGCCGTGGTGGCCCCCTCGACCTGGCTGGAGGCGTTCGGCCTGGTGGTCGTGGAGGCGATGGCGGCCGGGGTGCCGACCGTCGCCGCCGGTCACGGCGCCTTCACCGAACTCGTCGAGGACGGGGTGACCGGGCTGCTGCACCGGCCGGGCGAGACCGCCTCGCTCGCGTCCCGCATACGCCGGATCACGGCTGAACCGGCCGTCAACCGGGAGATGGGCCAGGCGGCCCGGCGCCGTTACGAGCGGGGCTTCAGCCCGGCCGTCGGTCTTGAGCGCCTGGTGGAGGGGTACCGCACCGCGATCGCGGCGCGGTCCGGCGGCGGGGACGGCCCGCCGCCGACAGGGGACACACGAGCCGGCTCGCGGTGGGGCACCCGGGCGGGCAGGGATGGGGGAAGCAGATGACACGATGCCGACTCTGCGGTTCGGCGACGCTGGTGAGCGTCGTCGACCTGGGGGCGACCCCGCCGTGCGAGAGTTTCCTCGCCGCGGAGCAACTCGACCAGCCGGAGCCGGCGTACCCGCTGCACCTGCGGGTCTGCACCGACTGCTGGCTCGCACAGATCCCTCCGCTGATCACACCGGAGGACACGTTCAGCGAGTACGCGTACTTCTCGTCCTTCTCGACCTCCTGGGTGGAGCACGCGCGTACGTTCGTCGCCGACTCCGTACGGAAGCTGGGGCTCGACTCCGAGGGCTCCGAGGGCTCCGGGGGGTCCGGGGGGTCCGAGGAGAAGGACGCCTTCGTCGTCGAGGTCGCGAGCAACGACGGCTACCTGCTGCGGCACCTGGTGGACCGGGGGATCCGCTGCCTGGGGATCGAGCCGTCGGTGAACGTCGGCGCCGCCGCGCGGGAGGCGGACGTGCCCACGCTCACGGCGTTCCTGGACCCGGCCACCGGCGCGGCCGTCCGCGCCGAGCACGGCCCGGCGGACCTGGTCGTCGCCAACAACGTGTACGCGCACATCCCCGACGTCGTCGGGTTCACCCAGGGGCTGCGCGCCCTGGTCGCCGACGACGGCTGGGTCTCCATCGAGGTGCAGCACCTGCTGACCCTGATCGAGGAGAACCAGTACGACACGATCTACCACGAGCACTTCCAGTACTACACGGTCGCGTCCGCCATCCGGGCGCTGGAGAGCGGCGGACTCGCCCTCGTGGACGTCGAGTTGCTGCCCACGCACGGCGGCTCCGTCCGGCTGTGGGCCCGGCCCGCCGAGGCGGCGGGCGAGCCGACCCGCAGGGTGGCCGACGTCCTCGACCGGGAGAAGGCCGCGGGGCTGCGGGAGCTGTCCGGGTACGCGGAGTTCTCCGCCCGGGTGGCCAAGGTGCGCCGGGACCTGCTGCGGTTCCTCATCGAGGCGGCCGAGCGCGGCGAGACGGTCGTCGGCTACGGGGCTCCGGGCAAGGGCAACACCCTGCTCAACCACTGCGGCATCCGGCCCGACCTGCTCCCGTACACGGTCGACCGCAACCCCTACAAGCACGGCAGGTTCACCCCGGGCACCCGCATCCCGATCCTGCCGCCCGAGCAGATCAGCGCCGACCGGCCCGACTACGTCCTCGTGCTGCCCTGGAACCTGCGGACCGAGCTGACCGAGCAGTTGTCCTTCGTGCACGACTGGGGCGGCCGGCTGGTCTTTCCCATCCCGGAACTCAGCATTGTCGAGGTCAAGCGATGAAGGTCGTCCTGTTCTGCGGCGGTTACGGGCTGCGGATGCGCAACGGAGCCTCCGACGACTCGCCCAAGCCGATGGCGATGGTCGGCCCCAGACCGCTGATCTGGCATGTCATGCGCTACTACGCGTACTTCGGGCACACGGAGTTCATCCTGTGCCTCGGGTACGGGGCCCACCACATCAAGAACTTCTTCCTCAACTACGAGGAGACGACGTCCAACGACTTCGTCCTGCGGGGCGGGCGGACCGAGTTGCTGTCCACCGACATCGCCGACTGGACGATCACGTTCGCGCAGACCGGCATCGAGTCGCCGATCGGGGAGCGGCTGCGCCGGGTGCGGCACCACCTGGACGGCGACGAGATGTTCCTCGCCAACTACGCCGACGTGCTCACCGACGCGCCGCTGCCAGAGATGATCGACCGGTTCGCCGCACGTGACGCCGGCGCGTCCATGATGGTCGTGCCGCCGCAGTCCTCCTTCCACTGCGTGGACCTGGGCGAGGACGGCCTGGTGGGCGGTATCACCGCGGTGAGCGACATGCCGCTGTGGGAGAACGGCGGCTACTTCGTGCTCCGCCAGGAGATCTTCGACCACCTCCCCGAGGGCGGTGACCTGGTCGCCGACGGATGTTCCCAACTGGCCAAGCGGGGACGGCTGGTGGCGCACCAGCACCGCGGTTTCTGGAAGCCGACCGACACCGTGAAGGAGCGGGCCGCCCTCGACGACGCGTACGCCCGGGGCGACCGCCCGTGGGCTGTCTGGGAACGGGGCGGCGCGGCGGCGGGCGCGGCCGGCCGCAGAGACGGCGCCGGAGCGAGAGCGTGATCGGGCTCGGGGCCGGACGCCTGGACCGGCTCGTCGCGGTGGGCGCGCACTGCGACGACATCGCCATCGGCGCCGGCGGCACCCTCCTGACGATGTGCCTCGCCCGGCCCGGGATCCGCGTCGACGCCCTCGTGCTCACCGGCGGCGGCAGCGAGCGCGAACAGGAGGAGCGGGCCGCCCTGGCCGCCTTCTGCCCGGGTGCCGACCTGCGGCTGACCGTGCTCAAGCTGCCGGACGGCCGGCTGCCGGCGCGGTGGGAGGAGGCCAAGGCCGCCGTCGAGGAACTGCGCGAGCGGACCGATCCGGACCTCGTGCTCGCCCCGCGCACCGAGGACGCGCACCAGGACCACCGCGGCCTGGCGCGACTGATACCCACCGCGTTCCGCGACCACCTCGTACTCGGCTACGAGATCGTCAAGTGGGACGCCGATCTCGGCCGCCCCACGGCGTACCAGCCGCTGTCGCCCGAGACCGCCGAACACAAGGTGCGGCTGCTGCAGGAGCACTACCCCTCGCAGCGGCACCGGCCCTGGTACGACCGGGAGGCCTTCCTCGGCCTCGCGCGGATCCGCGGCATCGAATGCCACGCCCGCTACGCCGAGGCGTTCGCCGCCACCAAACTCACGCTGAATCTCGGCACCGCCGATCTTGGCACTCTCACCTTGGGGGAATGAACCTTGCGCGTACTGCTGACCGGACACCAGGGCTACCTGGGCACCGTGATGGCCCCGGTCCTCACGGCCGCCGGACACGAGGTCGTCGGCCTCGACGCGGGCCTGTTCGCCGACTGCGTGCTCGGGCCGCCGCCCGCCGACCCGCCGGGACGACGGGTGGACCTGCGCGACGTCACGGCCGACGACGTGGCCGGGGTGGACGCCGTGATCCACCTGGCCGCGCTCTCCAACGACCCGCTGGGATCACTGGCGCCCGACCTCACCTACGACATCAACCACCACGCGTCCGTACGGCTGGCCCGGCTCGCCCGCGAAGCCGGGGTACGGCGCTTCCTGTACGCGTCCACCTGCTCGGTCTACGGCGCCGCCGGCGGGGACGACCTGGTCACCGAGGACGCCCCGCTGCGCCCGGTGACCCCGTACGCGGAGTCCAAGGTGCGGGTGGAGGACGACCTGCACACGCTCTCCGACGGCGACTTCAGCCCGGTGTTCATGCGCAACGCCACCGCCTTCGGGTTCTCGCCCCGGCTGCGCGCCGACATCGTGCTGAACAACCTGGTGGGCCACGCCCTGCTGTCCGGCGAGGTCCTTGTGCTCTCCGACGGCACCCCCTGGCGCCCGCTGGTGCACGCCGCCGACATCGCACGGGCCTTCACGGCCGCGCTGACCGCGCCGCGGGAAGCCGTGCACGACCGGGCGTTCAACATCGGCAGCGAGGTCAACAACGTCACGGTCGCCGAGATAGCCGAGCAGGTCGCCGAGGCGGTGACCGGCTCACGCGTGGTGATCACGGGGGAGACCGGCGCCGATCCGCGGTCCTACCGGGTGGACTTCTCCCGGTTCCGTGCCGCGATACCCGGCTTCGACTGCGAGTGGACGGTGAAGCGGGGCGCGCTCGAACTCGCCGACGCCTACCGGGAACACAAGCTGACCCGGGAGGACTTCGAGCAGCGCTTCACCCGCCTCGCCGTACTGCGCGCGGCGTCCGAGGCCGGCGCCGTCGACGACACCCTGCGGTGGCGCCGATGACCACGGCGGGCGAGCGGACGGCGGCCGGGGCGGGCGAGCGGATGCACGAACTGGTGGAGCGGCTGTACCCGCTGTGCCGGAGCATCACCGGCGACGGGGTGCGCGCCACCCTGGACATCGTCGGCGAGTACGTCCCGCTGCGGGTGCACGAGGTGCCGACCGGGACGCAGGTGCTCGACTGGACGGTGCCGCAGGAGTGGAACATCCGCGACGCGTACATCGCCGACGGCGCGGGCAACCGGGTCGTCGACTTCGCCGCGTCCAGCCTGCACGTGCTCGGCTACAGCGTGCCGGTGTCGACGACCATGCCGCTGGCCGAACTGCGCGAGCATCTGCACACCCTGCCGGACCATCCGACCTGGGTGCCGTACCGGACCAGCTACTACCAGCCGCAGTGGGGGTTCTGCCTGGCCCAGGAGACCCTGGACGCGCTGCCGGACGGCGACTACGAGGTGCGCGTCGACTCCACGCTCGCCGACGGCCACCTCACCTACGCCGAGCACGTGATCCCCGGGCAGGTCCCCGACGAGGTGATCGTCTCCTGCCACGTCTGCCACCCGTCGCTGGCCAACGACAACCTGGCCGGCATCGCGGTGGCGACGTTCCTGGCCCAGGAGCTGGCGGGGACGACGCCGTACTACACCTACCGGTTCGTCTACGCGCCCGGCACCATCGGGGCGATCACCTGGCTGGCCCGCAACGCGGAGCGGATCGAGCAGGTCAAGCACGGGCTGGTGCTGGCCTGCGCGGGCGACCCGGGCCGGCTCACGTACAAGCAGAGCCGGCGCGGCGACGCGGAGATCGACCGGGTGCTGCGGCATGTGCTGGCCACCTCCGAACGCCCGCACCGCATCGACGAGTTCACCCCGTACGGCTACGACGAGCGGCAGTACTGCTCACCCGGGTTCAACCTCGGCGTGGGCTCGCTCAGCCGGACCCCGTACGCCGGCTACCCCGAGTACCACACCTCGGCGGACAACCCGGACTTCGTCTCCGCCGAGGCGCTGGCGGACACCCTCTCCGTCTGCCGCGAGGCCTTCGCCGTCCTGGACCGCAACCGGCACTACCTCAACCTCAGCCCCTACGGCGAACCACAGCTGGGGCGGCGCGGACTGTACGAGTCGCTCGGTGGCCGCAGCGACGCGCAGCAGGCCCAGATGGCCATGCTGTGGGTGCTCAACCTGTCTGACGGCGAGCACAGTCTGCTGGACGTCGCCCAGCGGTCCGGGCTGGCGTTCGACACCGTCGCCGACGCGGCCGACGCCCTGCTCGGCGCCGGGCTGATCAAGGCGTGACGCCGATGACCACCGAGGGGGAGAAGACACCGGCACCGGCGGACCGCGCCACGGACGCCCGCCGCACCGCCCGGCGGGCCGTCGTCGGCCGGCTGTCCTGGGGCCTGGCCGACCAGGCGGCCTCCAGCATGACCAACTTCGCGGTGGGCATCTACGTGGCACGCTCGCTGGGACTGACCGCGTTCGGTGTGTTCAGCCTGGCCTGGCTGACCTACGGCGTGGTGCTCAACGTCGCCCGCGGGCTGGCCACCGACCCGCTCGTGGTGCGTTTCAGCGGCGTGCCGGACGCGTCCTGGCGCACGGCGGCGGCCCGGTCGTCGGGCGCCGCGCTCGGTGTCGGCGTCGTCCTCGGCACGGTGTGCCTGCTGGTCGGGCTCGGCCTCGGCGGCCGGGTGGGGCCCGCGTTCCTGTGCCTCGGTCTCGTACTGCCGGGGCTGCTGCTGCAGGACGCCTGGCGGTTCGCGTTCTTCGCCGCGGGCGCCGGGCGCAAGGCGTTCGTCAACGACCTGGTGTGGGGCGTCGCGCTCGTCCCGGCCATGGTGGTGGCGGCCCGCGTGGGCAGCGTGGCGGCCTTCGTGCTCGCCTGGGGCGTGTCCGCCGCGGTGGCCGCGGGCTACGGCTGTCTCCAGTCCGGCATCCGGCCCCGGCCGGCCCTGGCGCGCGGGTGGCTGCGCGAGCAACGCGACCTCGGATACCGCTACCTGGTCGAGAACGTCAGCCTCAGCGGCGCGAGCCAGCTGCGGGCCTACGGGCTCGGCGCGATCGTCGGAGTCGGCGCGGTGGGCGCGGTCCGGGGCGCGGAACTCCTGCTCGGCCCGTTCCTCGCCATCCTGATGGGCCTCTCCTTGGTCACCGTCGCGGAGGCGGCACGCGTGCTGCGGCGGGCCCCGCGTCAACTGGGCCGGTTCTGCCTCCTCCTCGGCGGCGGGCAGGGGGCCGCCGCACTGCTCTGGGGCGCGGCCCTGCTGCTGATGCCCGACCGGGCCGGCGAACTCGTCCTCGGCGACGTCTGGCACTCCGCCGCACAGCTCATCGTGCCGGCCGCGCTCGGCGTCGCGGGCGCGGGACTCGGCAGCGGCGCCGCTGCCGGACTGCGCGCGCTCGCCGCCGCCCGGCGCAGCCTGCGCTGCCAGCTCTTCGCCTCCGTCTGCTACGTCGGCGGCGGGCTCGGCGGCGCCGCCGTGGCCGGCACGGTCGGCTCGGCCTGGGGCGTCGCCGCCGCGACCGCCTGCGGCTCGGCCGTGTGGTGGCTGCAACTGCGCTCGGCCCTGCGCGAACGCGACCGGAAACCCATCCCCGAAGTGAGGACTTCATGACCGCCCAACCCCGGCTGAGCATCGGCCTGCCCGTCTACAACGGCGAGGAGTACCTCGCCGAGGCGTTCGACGCCCTGCTCGGCCAGACCTACGAGGACTTCGAACTGGTCGTCTCCGACAACGCCTCGACCGACGGGACCCAGGAGATCTGCCGCACGTACGCCGCGCGGGATCCGCGCATCCGGTACATCCGCCTGCCCCGGAACATCGGCGCCGCGCCGAACCACAACTACGTGTTCACCGAGTGCCGCGGCGAACTGTTCAAGTGGGCCTCGCACGACGACCTGTACGCCCGCGACCTGCTGCGGAGTTGCGTGGAGGCACTGGACGAGCGGCCGGACGTGGTCCTGGCGCACAGCGGTCAGGCCGTCATCGACGGCGACAGCGAGGTGAAGGTCCCGTACGAGTACGGACTCGCCACCGACTCACCGGACGCGCCCGAGCGCTTCCGCAGCCTGCTGTTCGAGCCCGGCGGCGACGACTTCTACGGGGTGATGCGGGCCGACGTGCTGCGCCGGGTGAAGCCGCACGACAGCTACCACCACGCGGACCGCACGTTCGTCGCCGAGATCACCCTGCACGGCCCCTTCCACCAGGTGCCGGAGCTGCTGTACTTCCGCCGCGACCACCCCACCCGCGCCGAGCGGGCGAACCCCTCCAAGCGCTCCCGGTGCGTCAACCTGGACCCGCGCCGGGCGGGGGTGCTGCATCCGACGCCCCGGCTGCTCGCCGAGTACGTCTGGGGCTTCGCCTCGGCGATCCGGCGGGCGCCGCTGTCCCCGGCCGACCGGCGCGCGTGCCACCGCCATCTGGCCTCGTGGATGACCAGCCGGGTCCGGCCGGGTGCAGGTGAGCGGGTCGAGGACCGCGCCCCGGTGGACCCGGCCCTGCTCACGGTCTCCGTCGACGCCCTCGTCGCCGGCCAAGAGGACCGTGCGGGTCGCGGAAGTCGTGCGGGCCGAGACAGTCGTGAGGGGAGGCACGCATGACGTCCCCGCGTGAAACCCCGGTGCGCGTCGGGGTGTTCGGCCTGCTCGGCTCCGGCAACCTCGGCAACGACGGGTCGCTGGAGGCCGTGCTCGGATACCTCCGCGCCGAGCACCCGGAGGCGGCCGTGGACGCGCTGTGCGGCGGCCCCGAGGTCGTCGCGGCCCGGTACGGGATCCCCGCGACGCGGCTGCACTGGTACCGCGGGGAGTACCGGACCGCGTCGCGGGCGGGCGCGGTCGCGGGGAAGGGCCTGGGCAAACTCGTCGACGTCTTCCGCACCGCCGCCTGGGTGCGCCGGCACGACGTGGTGATCGTGCCGGGCATGGGCGTCCTGGAGGCCACGCTGCCGCTGCGGCCGTGGGGCTTCCCGTACGCGCTGTTCCTGCTCTGCGCGACCGGGCGGCTGTTCGGCACCCGGGTCGCGCTGGTCGGTGTGGGTGCCGCCGCGATCGGCGACCGGCCGACCCGGGCCCTGGTGCGCTGGTCGGCGCGGCTGGCCACGTACCGGTCGTACCGGGACACCCAGTCCCGCGACGCGCTGCGGGCGATGGGCGTGGACACCGCGCACGACGAGGTCTACCCGGACCTCGCGTTCGCCCTGCCGACGCCGACGCCGACGCCGACGGGCACGGTGGAGGCGGGCGAGCCTCATGACCCGGCGGGCCCGGTCTGTGTCGGCGTCATGGACTTCCACGGCGGCAACGACGACCGCGCCCGCGCCGAGGAGATCCACCGGCGCTACCTCGACGGGACGACCCGGTTCGTCCGCGCGCTGGTCGAGGACGGCAGGCCGGTGAGGCTGCTCACCGGCGACGAGTGCGACGCGCCGGTGGTCGCCGCGATCCTCGACGCGGTGGACTCGCCGCTGGTCACCGCCGCCGGGGCGGCGTCCCTTGCCGACCTGATGAAGGAGACGGCGGCGGCCGACACCGTGGTGGCGACCAGGTACCACAACCTGGTCTGCGCGCTGAAGGCCGGCACTCCGACGCTCGCCCTCAGCTACGCGGCGAAGAGCGACGCGCTCATGGCACGGATGGGGCTCGCCGCGTACTGCCACCCGGCCCGGGAGGTCGACGCCGGCCGGCTGTACGAGCAGTTCCGGGCGCTGGAGCGGCAGTCGGCGGAGCTGCGGCGCACCCTCGCCGAACGGAACCGGGCCGCCGCCCGGCGCCTGGACGCCCAGTTCGCCGCCTTGACCACGGCCCTGTTCCCGGCGGCCGACGACACCCATGCCCACGCCCTGCGGGAGGCTCCATGAAGGCGACCGAAGTCCCTGCGATCAAGGGCGCGTACCTGTTCGAGCCGACGCCGTACGCCGACGAGCGCGGCTTCTTCTGCCGTACCTTCGACGCCGACGTGGTCCGCTCGGTGGGCCTCGACCCGGACAGCTTCATCCAGGACAGCCTGTCCCGCTCGGCCCGGGGCGTGCTGCGCGGCCTGCACCTGCGTTCCGGCGCGGGGGAGGCCAAGCTGGTGCGGTGCTCGTATGGGAGGATCTTCGACGTCGTCGTGGACCTGCGGAGAAACTCGCCGACCTACCGCAACCGGGCCACCTTCCAGCTGTCCGACGAGACACAGGTGACCCTGTACATCCCGGCGGGGTGCGCGCACGGCTTCCAGGCGCTGACCGAGACCGCCGACACCTCCTACCGGATCGACCGCCCGCACGATCCGGCCGAGGACGTGACGATCGCCTTCGACGACCCGGAACTCGCCGTTCCGTGGCCGCTGCCGGTCACCTCCATGTCCCAACGGGACCGGGAGGCGCCGACCCTGGCCGAGGTCCTGAAGCAGGAGGAGAAGCAGGAGAACGCGGAGAACGAGGTGAGGCCGGCGTGAGCACCGAAGGCACCGGGAGCGCCGAGGAGTCCGCCCTGCCCAGGTCGCGGCTGGCGAACGAGCGGCTGCACGCGATGATCCCTGGTGGCGCGCACACCTACGCCAAGGGCGACGACCAGTACCCCGAGGACCTGGCCCCGGTCATCAGCCATGGCCGCGGCGCCCATGTGTGGGACGTCGACGGCAACCGCTACATCGAGTACGGCTCCGGTCTGCGGTCGGTCAGCCTCGGCCATGTCCACCCGCGTGTGACCGAGGCGGTACGGCGGGAGCTCGACCGCGGCAGCAACTTCGTGCGGCCGTCCGTCGTCGAGGTCGAGGCCGCCGAGCGCTTCCTGGCCACCGTGCCGACCGCCGAGATGGTGAAGTTCGCGAAGAACGGCTCCGACGTCACCACCGCGGCGGTGCGCCTCGCCCGCGCCGTCACCGGGCGCCCGCGGGTGGCGATCTGCGGTGACCAGCCGTTCTTCTCCGTCGACGACTGGTTCATCGGCACCACACCGATGTCCGCGGGCATCCCCGCCGAGACCACCGCCCTCACCGTGGCGTTCCCGTACGGGGACCTGGCCGCCACGGAGGAGCTGCTGACCCGGTACCAGGACGAGATCGCCTGCCTGATCCTCGAACCGGCCGGCCACACCGAGCCCCCCGAGGGGTACCTGGCGGGACTGCGCGAGCTGGCCGACCGGCACGGCTGCGTACTGGTCTTCGACGAGATGATCAGCGGCCTGCGCTGGTCCGAGGCGGGCGCCCAGGGCCTGTACGGCGTCGTGCCCGACCTGTCCACGTTCGGCAAGGCGCTGGGCAACGGGTTCGCCGTCTCCGCGCTGGCCGGGCGCCGCGAGCTGATGGAACGGGGCGGACTGCGGCACTCCGGTGACCGGGTGTTCCTGCTGTCCACCACACACGGCGCGGAGACGCACGCACTGGCCGCCGCGTCGGCCGTGCAGACCACCTACGCCGAGGAGGGCATAACCGCGCAACTGCACGCCCTCGGTGAGCGGTTGGCCGCGGGTGTGCGCGCCGCCGCGGCCGGCCTGGGCGTCGGGGACCACGTCCTGGTCCGGGGCCGGGCCAGCAACCTGGTCTTCGCCACCCTCGACGAGCACGGGCAGCCGTCGCAGGGGTACCGCACCCTGTTCCTGCGCCAACTCCTCACGGGCGGGGTGCTGGCCCCGTCGTTCGTGGTGAGCAGCGCGCTCAGCCACGCCGACATCGACCGCACCGTCGACGTGGTGGCCCAGGCCTGTGCGGTGTACCGGAAGGCACTGGACGCCGCCGACCCCACACCCTGGCTGGCCGGCCGGCCGGTGAAACCGGTGTTCCGCCGCATGGCGTGACGTAGCGTCAGCGACCTTCAGGCCGAAGGGCGTTGGCGCGCAGCTCGGTCGGTCCGGTCGGCCCGGTCGGCGATGCGGTCGATCAGCCGACCGGTCGCCGGTACCACCGCCAGCGCCACGCACCAGCCGCCGAGGACGTCGGTCGGGTAGTGCGCGCCCAGGGCGACCTGCGCCCAGCCCATGGCGGCGCCGGCGACCAGTGCCGCGCCGAGCACGACCGACGTGCCGGCGGTCCGGCCGAGACCGAGCCGGCCGGTCGCGAGCAGCGCCACCGCGAGGGCGAGCGCGGTGGCGAAGGCGGTGTGCCCGCTCGGATAGGACAGGTTCTCGCCGTGGATGGTGCGTCCCACCAGGGACTTGGCCAGCGTCGTCGTCACCACGGCGAGACCGGCGCCGGCCACGACGAGCACCGCGGCGCGAGGCCGCCGAAGGAGCAGACAGGCCGCCACGGCCCCCACGACCAGCGCCGCCGATCCGGCGGGCTCGCCCAGGAAGTCCGTGGCCAGCGCGACGCGTCGCCACGGCGGACCCACGCTGTCCGCCGTCGGTTCGACGAGCCACCGGTCCACCCTGCCGGGCTCGCTGTGACCGGCGTACAGGACCCCGAGCGCGACGGCCACCAGTGCGGCGAGGACCGCGACCAGCCCGAGCGACGTACGCAGCGAAGGGGGCAGCGCCGCGGGCGCCGGGCGGGCGGTCGCGCGCCCGGCGGGTCCGGCGGGTGCGGCCGGCCCCGGGGAGGGGTGCGGATGTACCCCTTCGTCCGGCCGATGGGCAGCCATGAACCAGCGCCTTCCTGTGTTCTGGTGACGCTCCCCGGTGACCCGGGCCCACCGCCGGAATCAGACTCTGCCCTGCCACCCTAGCCAACCACCGCCTGCGGCAAACGGCTGTCGGGGGCCGGTTGCCGGCCTTACCGCGGTGGTCTCCGAGGGCCCCTGTACGGGCCGCCCTCGGGCAAGCGGCTCGTTGTACAGTGGAGATACCGCACTTGACCTGCATAAACGCAGGCAGGGAGCCTAGATCCAGGAGTACTTCGATGCTGCGCACCATGTTCAAGTCCAAGATCCATCGGGCCACGGTGACCCAGGCCGACCTGCACTACGTCGGCTCGGTGACCATCGACGCCGACCTTCTCGACGCGGCGGATCTGCTGCCCGGCGAGCTGGTCCACATCGTCGACATCACGAACGGCGCCCGCCTGGAGACCTACGTCATCGAGGGCGAGCGCGGGTCGGGTGTGCTCGGCATCAACGGCGCCGCGGCCCACCTCGTGCACCCGGGAGACCTGGTGATCATCATCAGTTACGCTCAGGTCTCCGACGCCGAGGCCCGTGCGCTGCGGCCCCGGGTCGTGCACGTGGACGGCGACAACCGGATCGTGGCGCTCGGCACGGACCCGTCCGAACCGGTACCCGGCTCGGACCAGGAGCGCAGTCCGCGGGCCGTCCCGGCCTGACCCCTCACCCACGAGGAGAGCCCATGACCGACATCACGATCCGTGACGACCGGGCGGCCGGCCGCCTGGAGGCGTACGCCGGTGACGAACTGACGGGCCGCATCGAGTACTTCGTCCTCGAAGGGCCCGGCGGCCCCGGCGGCGCGCTCGTACCGGTGCACACCGTCGTCGAGCCCGCCCACGAGGGCAAGGGCATCGCGGGCTCCCTCGCCCGTGAGCTGTACGCGATCGCCGCGCGCGAGTCGGTGGCGGTCGTGCCGCTCTGCCCGTACGTCGCGCGGTGGGCCGAGCGGCACCCCGACGAGGCGCCTGCGGCGGGCCCGGAACTGGTGAGCGCGGCGAAGGACTGGCTCGTGGCGCACCCCGGCCGCTTCTGACCGGCCCTGAGCGCGCCGTTCGCGTGCGCGGGCCCCGGGTGTGGGGGTGGCCGCGGTCGTGTGTCGTGGTCCTCGGGGGGGGGCGGGTGTACGGCCAGCTGGCCGCGTTTGTCCCGCGGCGGGGTGAGTGGGTGCTCGGGGGGTGGGTACGCGTGGGAGAAGTCCAGAGCCGACGTTCCCTCTGGCTGGAGGACATGATGACGTATCCGTTTCCCGATCCTGTGAAACCGGGCCCCACACCGGGGCCGGGCGGACCCGACCAGCCGCAGCCCTTCCCGGAGCCCAAGCCGCGCCCGGTCCCCGGTCCGCCTCCGACTCCGCAGCCCCCGCAGCCGACCCCGGCTCCTGAACCACAGCCGGGCCCGCTCGGCTAGGACGTCCCGGAGAACGGAAGAGAGCCCGGCGGCGAGGCGAGAATGCCTCACCGCCGGGCTCTTTCAGGTCAGTCCGGAACCGGCGGCACGCGACACACGTCAGCCGGTGACCTCGGAGCGGTCGCCTCCCCACAGCGTGTGGAACGAGCCCTCCCGGTCGGTCCGGCGATACGTGTGCGCCCCGAAGAAGTCCCGCTGCCCCTGCGTGAGCGCCGCAGGCAACCGCTCCGCACGCAGCGCGTCGTAGTACGCCAGCGCCGCGGCGAACCCGGGCGTCGGCACCCCCTGCCGCACGGCCGCGACGAGCACCGCGCGCCAGTCGTCCTGCGCCGCCCCGATCTCCTGCGCGAACGTGTCGTCGGAGAGCAGGCTCGGCAGATCCGCGCGCGCGTCGTACGCCGCCCGGATCCGGTCGAGGAACGCCGCCCGGATGATGCAGCCCCCGCGCCAGATCGACGCGACCGCGCCCAGGTCGATGTTCCAGTCGTACTCGGCGCTGCCGGCCGAGATCTCGTGGAAGCCCTGCGTGTACGACACGATCTTCGACGCGTACAGCGCCTGCTCCACCTGCACCGCGAACGCCGCCGACTCGGACTCGCTCAGCGCCGACGCCGTCGGCCCGGCGAGACCGCGCGACGCCTCGCGCAGCGCGCTGTGCCCCGACAGCGACCGTGCGAAGACCGCCTCCGCGATGCCCGACACCGGCACACCGAGGTCCAGCGCGATCTGCACGGTCCAGCGGCCCGTGCCCTTCTGCTCCGCCTGGTCCTGGACCACGTCCACGAACGGCTTGCCCGTCGCCGCGTCCACGTGCGACAGGACCTCGGCGGTGATCTCGATCAGGTACGAGTCGAGCCGCCCGGTGTTCCAGGTGCGGAAGATGTCGGCGATCTGCGCGGGCGAGTAGCCGGCGACGTCGCGCAGCAGCTGGTACGCCTCGCCGATCAGCTGCATGTCCGCGTACTCGATGCCGTTGTGCACCATCTTCACGAAGTGCCCGGCACCGTCGGGGCCGACGTGCGTGACACACGGCGCGCCGTCGGCGGCCTTCGCGGAGATCTTCTCCAGCATCGGACCGAGCGAGTCGTACGACTCGACCGGGCCGCCCGGCATGATGCTCGGGCCGTGCAGCGCGCCCTCCTCACCGCCGGAGATCCCCGCGCCGACGAAGTGGATGCCCTGCTCACGGAGGTCGTGCTCGCGGCGCCGGGTGTCCGCGAAGTGCGCGTTGCCGCCGTCGATGATCATGTCGCCCGGCTCCAGGAGCGGGGCGAACTCCTGGATCACCGCGTCGGTCGGCTCACCGGCCTTCACCATGATCACCAGCCGGCGGGGCCGCTCCAGCGCGGCCACGAACTCCTTGGCCGTCTCCGTGGCGATGAAGTCGCCCTCGCTGCCGAACTCCTCCACCAGCGCGTGCGTGCGCGCCGCCGTCCGGTTGTGGAGGGCGACGGCGTATCCGTTCCGCGCGAAATTACGGGCGAGATTGCGCCCCATCACCGCGAGTCCCGTGACGCCGATCTGCGCTGAGTTGCTCATACGGTTTGGCTCCTAAGATCCTGAATCGGTGGTGCCGGTCCTGCCCGTCAGTATTGCCCCACTGACCATCCTGACTTGCCGGTTCTCCGACCGCACATCCTGCCTTGCCGATGGTGTGTACGCAGAAGAGGCGTCCCAGCCTCAGCGACTCGGCCGACTTCATCGACGTATCCGCCCGTCGCGTCGACATCAACAGCGGCCAAGGAGGGTGCATTCCTGGTCACTTGGCGGAATCAGGCGCCTACTGCCCTCTTGTCACGGCCTGTTAGCAGCGTTTACTTTTGCGGCTCCTGACGCATGTCGAGGGGGCACCTTCATGGCCGTACGCGGCCGGCACCGCCGGTATCAGCCGAACAGGATCAATCGCGCGTCCCTCACCGTCACGGTGGGCGGTGCCGGAATGGCGATACCGCTCATCGGTACCGGCGTCGCGCACGCGGCCGACGTGGACACCTGGAACAAGGTCGCCGCCTGCGAGTCCACCGGCAACTGGGACATCAACTCCGGCAACGGCTACTACGGCGGGCTCCAGTTCACCCAGTCCACCTGGGAGGCCTACGGCGGCAGGGCCTACGCGGCACGCGCCGACCTCGCCACCAAGGACCAGCAGATCGCCGTCGCCGAGAAGGTCCTCAAGGGGCAGGGCGCCGGCGCCTGGCCCGTCTGCTCACAGCGGGCGGGGCTCACCCGTGGCGGCGACAGCCCCGACATCACCCCCTCGGGCACCTCCACCCGGACCACCGAACGCAAGGTGGACGTACAGCCGCAGACCACACCCCAGTCCCGGGCCGGCACCGCCGAGATGTACACGGTCGTCCACGGCGACACGCTCTCCGACATCGCGGGAACCCGTGACGTACCGGGCGGCTGGCGGCAGTTGTACGACGCCAACCGCAGGACCGTCGGCTCGGATCCGGATCTGATCCTGCCCGGCCAGCGGCTGAGCCTGCGGGCGAAGGCCGCACCCGGTTCGAGCGGCACCTCCACCTCCTCGCCCGACAAGGCCGAGAAGGCCGAGAAGCAGGCGGCGAAGAAGCCCGCGAAACCCGCGAAGCCGGCGAAGAAGAAGGAAGCGAAGGCCGAGGCGAAGTCGGAGACGAGGACCCGGCCGGCCACGCACACCCTCACCGCCCCGGTGAGCGCGGGCACCGGAACGCCGTACCACGCGGCGGGGTCCTCGTGGTCGAAGGGCTACCACACGGGCGTCGACTTCCCGGTGCCGACCGGCACCTCCGTCAAGTCGGTCGGAGCCGGCAGTGTGGTGACCTCCGGCTGGGGCGGGTCCTTCGGCTACCAGGTGGTGATCCGGCACGGTGACGGCCGCTACACGCAGTACGCCCACCTGTCCGCGATCTCGGTGAAGGCGGGCCAGAGCGTGGCGGCCGGGCAGCGCATCGGCCGCTCCGGGTCCACGGGAAACAGCTCGGGCCCGCATCTGCACTTCGAGGTGCGGACGGGGCCCGGTTTCGGCAGTGACGTCGATCCGGTCGCCTACCTGCGCGCAGGCGGCGTCAGGATTTGACGCGGGAGCCCATCACCATGGGCGCGGGCAGCAGCAGCGGCAGACACGGAAGGCCGTAGGAGAAGGCGCTGAGTCGGCCCGCCCCGTCCTCCGGGCCGTCCGGCGCGTCGTCGGACGGCGGCGGCGGACCGTTCGAGCCGGGCGGCGACACGGCACTCTCCGTCCGCCCGGAGACGGCCGTCACGCCCGGCGCCGCTTCCCGTGTCCCGTCCCGCGCCCCGGCGAGCACCGCTTCCCGCACGCCGCCGTCGGCGCCGGACGCGACCGGCGCCTCGGCGGCGACGGCCTCGCGGGTGACGAGGTCACGTACGGCGGCGGTGGGCACGCGCGAATCGGCTCGCACCGCGGCGGCGGCCGTGAACGTTTCTTCTCGCGCGCCGGCCGGCGCGAGCGCCGAATCCCGCACCCCGGACGGAATCCGGCGCTCCGCGGAGACGGCCTGTCCGGGGAGCGCGCCGGCCTGCTCGAAAGGGCTCGGCACGCCGTCCACGGGTGTGTTCGGGGATGTGGTCCCGGGGGTGCTGTCCACGGCTTCCACGGCCAGGGGTGCCGCTGAGGCCGCCGACGCGACCGGCCGCGTACGCTCCGAGCCGCTGATCCGCTCCGTGGTGAGCAGGATCAGACCGCCCGCGGCGACGACTCCGCAGCCCAGGGCGAGCATCGTGCCCGTCTCGCCGTACCGGAACGTCTCACCGAACATCGTGAGGCCCACCGCCGCGGCCACGATCGGGTTCACGACGGTCAGCGTGGCCAGCGGGGCCGCGAGTCCGGCGCCCCGGTAGGAGGCCTGCGACAGCAGCATTCCGGCGGTCGCCAGGACGCCGATCACGGCGAGGCTCGGCAGGTCGGCGAGCGCGACGCCGCCCGTCCAGTCCACCGCGACGGTCTTCGTGAACACCGAGGACATCCCGAAGGCGACACCCGCCGCGACCGCCAGGAGCACACTGCGCACGGCCGGGTGCCGGTGCACCGCGCGGGCCGCCGTCATCAGGGCCACCACCGCGCCGCCGGTGACCAGGGCCACCACGACACGCTGGGTGCTGTTCAGGGACTGCGAGTCGGCCGTGCCGACCAGGGCCAGCAGACCCGCCAGACCGACCGTCGCCATGATCGCGCCGCGCCAGGCGGCCGCGCCGGCCGTCCGGCGGACGAAGACGGCCGCCATGGGCAGTGCGAACACGATGGTCAGCGCGCCCAGCGGCTGCACCAGGCTGAGCGGCCCGTACGCCAGAGCCACGACGTGCAGCAGCCCGCCGAGGGCGTTGAGGCCGACCGCGGCCCACCAGACGGGCTGGCGCATGGCGGCGTACGTACGGTCGGAGGTGGACGCCGCGACGCGTTCCTGCACGATGGCCCCGCCGGCGTAGGCGACGGCGGAGACGAGGGAGAGCACCACGGACAGCACGAGTGCACTCATGTGGCGCTCCTCTGCGTGGGGCGGACGCGCTCCGGCGGGTGTGGCGTCCGGTGCGGCGAACGGTCGGCTTCCATGGTTAATACGATCCCTTGTGAAAGGTCCCGTGTCGTCGTCCCTGAGCAGTCATTGGGTCCTACTGCCGATGGAGTACGTCTTGGTCCCCGTCCTCCCCAAGTCTGGTGACACGCTCCCCAGGTCTGGTGACCCCCATGCGGTGGCACGGAGTACAACCCGCCAGGTGGCGCCGTTATGCCCCCTTGGTGTACTTGGTCTACGTGAACCTTGAATCGCTCGGAGAGCTCGGAGGGTTCTTCACCCTGCGCACGGGACGTACCGCTCTGCCGACGCTCGCGGAGATCTACTCGGCACGGAACGTCACCGACGGAACCGATCCGCTCACTTTCCGTGTCCGCAAGGTCGCCGGGCTGCTGGCCGCACCCGAGATGCGGATCGGGGCCTCCGTGGCCCAGCAGGGACTCGCCGCCCGGCTCTGGTCGGTGGCCCTGGGCGCGGCCGTGCTCCACGGGCGGGTGCCGGACCTCGACCCCCGGCTGCTGCACTGGGACGCCGACGGCAGCGCCCCCGACGAGCTGTGGCTCCCCGAGGTGCGCGCGCTGCCCGGCGACGCCCCGACGATCCTGCGGGTCGTGCACCACGACCACCTCGAACCCCTCTCGGCGGCGCTGCGGGCCCGCCACCCGGTGGCCGCGGGACTGCTGCGGGGCAACGCGGCCTCCGCCCTCGCGGGCGCCGCTCGCCAGCTCGACCGGTGGGCCGCCGAGCACGGCCGCCCCGACCTCGGTACCCGCGCCCGCACCCTGGCCGCCGAACTGCTCGACCAGCCCGGCCTCCGGGACACCGGCACCCTGGACGGAACGGCCTTCCGCCGGCGCAGCTGCTGCCTCTACTACCGGATCCCCGGCGGCGGAGTCTGCGGCGACTGCTGTTTCACCCGGGCCCCGCGGTCTTCCCCCACCGCCGGATCTGGGTGACCATGAGGGAAACCAGCCGCCGAGACAAGGGGGTTCCGGGTGCGAGTGGGACTGCTCACCCGCGAGTATCCGCCGGACGTGTACGGCGGGGCGGGGGTCCATGTGGAGTTCCTCGCCCGGGAGTTGAGGCCCCTCACGGACCTGGACGTGCACTGCTGGGGCGAGGGCGCCGGCGGCGGGGTCGTCCGGCACCGGCCCTGGCCCGCGCTCGACGGCGCCAACGACGCGCTGCGCACCTTCTCGGTGGACCTCTCCATGGCCGCCGCCCTCGAAGGCCGCGAACTCGTCCACTCCCACACCTGGTACGCCAACCTCGCCGGCCACTTCGCGAAGCTGCTGCACGGCGTCCCGCACGTCATGACCGCTCACTCGCTTGAGCCGCTGCGCCCCTGGAAGGCCGAGCAGCTGGGCGGCGGTTACGCCCTCTCCGGCTGGGCCGAGCGCACCGCGATCGAGGCCGCCGACGGCGTGATCGCCGTCTCCGGGGCCATGCGCGAGGACATCCTCGGCTGCTATCCGGCCCTGGACCCGGCGAAGGTGCACATCGTGCACAACGGCATCGACACCAGCCTCTACCGGCCCGACCACGGCACGGACGTCCTGGAGCGGATCGGCCTCGACCTGTCCCGGCCGTACGTGCTGTTCGTGGGCCGCATCACCCGCCAGAAGGGGGTACCGCATCTGCTGCGCGCGGTGCGGGACATCGACCCGGCCGCGCAGGTCGTGCTGTGCGCGGGTGCGCCCGACACCCCGGAGATCGACCAGGAGTTCCGGGTCCTCTTCGAGGAGCTGAGCCGGGTCCGCGGCGGAGTGCACTGGATCCCGCAGATGCTGCCCCGCCCCGAGGTGATCCAACTCCTCACGCACGCGGCCGTGTTCGTCTGCCCCTCGGTCTACGAGCCCCTCGGCATCGTCAACCTGGAGGCGATGGCCTGCGGCACTCCGGTGGTCGCCTCCCGAACAGGCGGTATCCCGGAGGTTGTTGAGGACGGCGAGACGGGGGTACTCGTGCCGGTGGACGAGGACTTCGAGGGAGGGCTCGCACAGGCGCTGGACGCGGTCCTCGGGGACACCGGGGCCGCCCGGCGGATGGGCGAGGCCGGACGGGCGCGCGCGGTGGGGGAGTTCGGCTGGGACGCCGTCGCCCGCCGCACGGTCCGGCTCTACGAGGAGATCCTCAAACAGGCGTAGTCCGGCCTGCGCGAGGGCAGGCATGGCTCAACCAGGGTGAGGGGAGCGGCCATGCGTCGTGGTGGACCTTCGGTGCTCGGGATCGTGCTGGCGGGCGGGGAGGGCAAACGCCTGATGCCCCTCACCGCGGACCGGGCCAAACCAGCGGTCACGTTCGGTGGCACCTACCGGCTCGTCGACTTCGTTCTGTCCAACCTCGTCAACGCCGACATCCTGCGCATCTGCGTCCTGACGCAGTACAAGTCGCACTCGCTCGACCGGCACGTCACCACGACCTGGCGGATGTCCAGCCTCCTCGGCAACTACGTGACGCCGGTCCCGGCCCAGCAGCGGCTCGGCCCGCGCTGGTACCTGGGAAGCGCCGACGCGATCCTGCAGTCCCTGAACCTGGTGTACGACGAACAGCCCGAGTACGTCGCGGTGTTCGGCGCCGACCACGTCTACCGCATGGACCCGCGCCAGATGCTGACCCAGCACATCGACAGCGGCGCGGGCGTGACCGTGGCTGGCATCCGTGTCCCGCGATCCGAGTCCTCGGCCTTCGGGGTGATCACGCCGGGCACGGACGGGCAGACGGTGGAGCGGTTCCTGGAGAAGCCCGCGGACCCGCCCGGTCTGCACGACGACCCCGAGCGCGTCTTCGCCTCGATGGGCAACTACATCTTCACCACGAAGGCCCTGATAGAGGCGCTCCAGCGGGACGCCGAGGACACGAACTCGGTGCACGACATGGGCGGTTCGATCCTCCCGCAGCTCACCGACCGCGGCGAGGCCCGGCTCTACGACTTCAGCGACAACCACGTGCCGGGCGAGACCACCCGCGACCAGGGCTACTGGCGTGACGTGGGCAGCCTCGACGCGTACTACGACGCCCACATGGACCTGATCGCCGAGCGGCCGGCCTTCAACCTCTTCAACCGCAGCTGGCCGATCTACACCAGCTCCGGACAGCTGTCGCCCGCCCGGTTCAACGCGGGCGGCATCGCCAGCGAGTCGATCATCAGCGCGGGCTCCCTCATCCGGGGCCAGGTCACGCGCTCGGTCCTCTCCCCGGGTGTCGTCGTCGACCCGGGAGCCGTCGTCCAGGGGTCGATCCTCCACGACAACGTGCACATCGGCCGGGGCGCGGTCGTGCGCGGCGCGGTCCTCGACAAGAACGTGCAGGTGCCGCCGGGGGCGACCATCGGCGTCAACCCGGACCGGGACCAGGAGCTCTACACGGTCTCCAAGGGCGGCGTGATCGCCCTCGGGAAGGGCCAGCAGGTGCCGTGACGGCTCGGGGCGGACCCGGTCCGCCGTGACGTGCCCGCCGAGACCGACGTGATGTCGCCCACTTGCCGCCCGCTGCGGGGCGGTCCGTGGGCCACGTCGGCCCCACTCGTCCCGCTCCTTTCGCCGGGAGCGGGGACTTAATCTGCTGTTAACTGAGCGTAGCTTGATCGTACTTGACCGTAATCGACCGACAGGGATTGACTGCTGGCTCACCCGTCGTCGACGCGAGAGCCAAGCCATTGACAGCGGAGACTTCCGACTCTGACCTTCTCGCACCACTCGACCTGGCGTTCTGGAACATCGAGTCCCGTGAGCACCCCATGCACCTCGGCGCGCTGGGGATCTTCGCGGCCACCTCGCCCGCCGCCGCCCGGCACGCGGCCGATCTGCTCGCCGCCCGCGCGGCCGGAGTACCCGGGCTGCGTATGCGGATCCGCGACATCTGGCAGCCCTTCGGCCTGCGGCAGCCGTTCAGCCTCCGGCGGGTGCCGGTCCTCGACCTGCGCCGGCCGCTCACCATCGGCGGCGCCGCCCGTGCGGCCGCCACCGACTTCGAGCCGCTCGACCACGTCCGCCTGCACGCCCCCGCCGCCGACTTCCACGCCGTCGCCGGCCCGATCATGCAGCGACCCCTGGAGCGCGGCAGACCGCCGTGGGAGGCCCACGTCGTACCCGGCCCGGACGGCACCTCCTTCGCCGTGCTCTTCAAGTTCCACCACGCGCTGGCCGACGGGCTGCGGGCCCTGACGCTCGCGGCGGCCGTCCTCGACCCCCTCGACGTGCCGGCGCCCCGGCCACGCCCCGAGGCGCCCGCGCGCGGCCTCCTCCCCGATGTGACGAAGCTGCCGCGACTCGTCCGCGGCACACTCGGTGACGCGGGCAGGGCCCTGGACATCGGAGCCGGTGTCGCCCGCGCCGCCTGGCGCGTACGGTCCTCCCCGGCGCTGGTCTCGAAACCCACCGGCACCCGCCGCGTCGCGGGGGTCGCCGTCGAACTCGACGAGATCCACACGATCCGCAAGAGCGTGGGCGGCACCGTCAACGACGTCCTCATCGCCGTCGTCGCGGGCGCCCTGCGCCGCTGGCTCGACGAGCGCGGCGACGGCAGCGAAGGTGTCGCGCCCCGGGCCCTGATCCCCGTCTCGCGGCGCCGCCCGCGCACCGCGCACCCGCAGGGCAACCGGCTCTCCGGGTACCTGATACGGCTTCCCGTCGGCGACGCGGATCCGCTCGCCCGGCTCGCCGCCGTGCGCCTGGCCATGAACCGCAACAAGGACGCGGGACCCAACCGGGGTGCCGGCGCCGTCGCCCTGCTCGCCGACCACGTGCCGGCCGTCGGCCACCGGATCGGCATGCCCGTCGTCGGCCGGGCCGCCCGGCTGCTCTTCGACATCCTGGTCACCAGCGTGCCGCTGCCCGGCCTCGGCATGAGACTCGGTGGCTGCCCGCTGACCGAGGTGTACCCGCTCGCCCCGCTGGCCCGCGGCCAGGCCCTCGCGGTCGCGGTGTCGACGTTCCGTGGTCGGGTCCACTACGGGCTGGTCGCCGACGCGGAGGCCGTCCCGGACCTCGACGCGCTGGCCAAGTCGCTGACCGCGGAGGTGGCGGAACTCACGGCGGCGTGCGCGCCCTGAGCCGCCGTGCGCGGTTGCCCGTGCCCTCAAGCCCGGCGTGCTGCGGTGAGTCGCCGGGCACGGGTTGCCGAGCCCCGCGTGCGTGTCATGGGGTCACCACCTACGGGGTGAGCCGCCGCTCGCGTGTACTGAGCCGCCGCTTCCGGGTCGTCCACCGGGCGCCCGGTGGACGACCGACGCGGCCCGACGGGTTCGGCGTCGGCCCGAGGGGAGTCCTGGAGGACGCCCGCTGGGCGCGACGGTGGCGGGCGGGCGTCCCGGAGGAGGCTCGGCGGGCGCCCGGAGTGCCGCGTTCCACCGGGTCCACGGACCGCCGCGGGAGACCGGTGATCATCGCGGGTTTGGTGCCTTGCCTCGCGCTCCGTAAAATTCCGCCTGCGAAAGCGAGCGCGGTTCGAGCGCCGCGCGAGAACCCGAGGAACGGCAACGGCGATGACGGTGACAGAGGACAGCCAGGCGGCCCCCGCCGTGGACACGGCACAGGCCCCGGACGGCTCGTACGGTCCCGGCATCGACCCGGAGCGGCTGGCCGTCTGCCTCGCCGTGCTCGACGAACTGGAGAAGGTCGACGTCGACCACCCCGACGCGATCGCCGTGCGCCGCGCCACCGCCGGGATCTACCGCTCGGTCAAGCAGCGCCGCAGGCAGGAGCGCAGGGCCGCCAAGACCGCCCACGACAAGGCGGTCACCGAGGCCACGGCCACCGGCTCCGCCCAGCGCATCGACGACGAGACCGAGGGCGTCCTGCCGTCGTCCGTCACCGAGGCCGGCGCCATCGCGGGGATACTCCAGCGGCCCCGCTCCTGCTACACCTGCAAGACCCGCTACACCGAGGTCGACTTCTTCTACCACCAGCTCTGCCAGAAGTGCGCCGCCGAGAACCGCGCCCGCCGGGACGCCCGCACCGACCTCACCGGCAAGCGCGCGCTGCTCACCGGCGGCCGCGCCAAGATCGGTATGTACATCGCGCTCAGGCTGCTGCGCGACGGTGCCCACACCACGATCACCACCCGCTTCCCGAACGACGCCATCCGCCGTTTCAAGGCCATGCCCGACAGCGACGAGTGGATCGGCCGGCTGAAGATCGTCGGCATCGACCTGCGTGACCCCGCCCAGGTGGTCGCGCTCGCCGACTCGGTCGCCGCCGAGGGGCCGCTCGACATCCTGATCAACAACGCCGCCCAGACCGTACGCCGCTCCCCGGGCGCCTACAGCGAGCTGCTCGCCGCCGAGTCGGGCCCGCTGCCCACCGGTGAACTGCCGCCCGCCGAGGTCCTCGGCACCTTCGGCTCCGGTGCCGTGTCCGCGCTCCCCGTGGCCGGGGGCGGCGCGCTGACCGCGCAGGACGTGACCGGTCTCGCGCTGCTGTCCGGCTCCGCCTCCCTGGAGCGGATCGCCGCCGGTACCGCGATCGACGCGGGCGGGCTGGTGCCCGACCTGCACGACACCAACAGCTGGATCCAGGCCGTCGAGGAGGTCACGCCGGTCGAGCTCCTGGAGGTCCAGCTCTGCAACTCCACCGCGCCGTTCATCCTCATCAGCCGGCTCCGCGCGGCGATGGCCGCCGCCGACGCGCACCGCACGTACATCGTGAACGTCTCCGCGATGGAGGGCGTCTTCAACCGCGGCTACAAGGGAGCGGGCCACCCGCACACCAACATGGCCAAGGCCGCGCTCAACATGCTCACGCGCACCAGCGCCCAGGAGATGTTCGAGAAGGACGGCATCCTGATGACGGCCGTCGACACCGGCTGGATCACCGACGAGCGGCCGCACCCGGACAAGATGCGGCTGGCCGACGCGGGGTTCCACGCGCCGCTCGATCTGGTCGACGGGGCGGCGCGCGTGTACGACCCGATCGTGCGGGGCGAACAGGGCGAGGACGTGTTCGGGGTGTTCTTGAAGGACTACGCGCCCGGCAAGTGGTAGTCCCTGCGCGGGACTTCGGCGGGGTCGACGGGGTCGGCGCGTTCGGGCGCCGTGAGCGACCGCGCGTCGGTGGGGGCCGGGCGGTCAGTCGACGGCGCCGAGCCGTGCGTGCCGGGCCGAGACCAGCTCCAGCACCGTGCGCCAGTCCTCCAGCACCCCGGCGTCCAGGCCCGCGGTCCTGGCGGACTCGTCGGCCTGGCTCAGGAGCAGCACGTCGTCCATGACCGGGTCGGCCAGGGCCGACTCGCGCACCCGGGCCTCCTCGGGGAGGTCCTGGAGGCGTATGAGGCGGGCGACCCGCTCGCCGAGCAACGGCCGGACCGCACGCGCCGCGTGGTCGGCGTGCCGGGCGGGGTCGCCCGGCCGCAACAGCTGCCCGGCGACATGCACCAGCCCCGCCACCTGGAGTTCCTTGTCCGCAGGGCGACTTCGGCGCAGCAGCGCGGCGCTCTGCAGCGCGTGCTCGTGCAGATCGAGCGGGGCGCCGCGGAGGCAGGCGGTGCCCCGGGCCCCTCGGCAGGCGTGCAGCAGATCCATCAGCTCTTCGACTCTGCGCAGCTCCATGCGCCAGTCCTCCCTGCGGGCGAGAAAGGCCGTCGTCTCGCGCCAGCAGATCATGACCAGATTTCGATCGGACCAACAGGAACTGAACTGCGCACCGTGGCATGCCCGGCCCCGGGGCGGTCCCGGTCCCGGGACCCGGCATGCCCGTCTCGTCTCAGTGCCCCCGGTCGATCCACTCCTGGAGGTTCGGGGCCTCGGCGCCGACCGTCGTCGAGTCGCCGTGGCCCGTGCGGACCACCGTCTCGGCGGGCAGGCCGAGGAGCCGGCTGCTGATCGACTCGACCATCGTCGGGAAGTGGGAGAACGACCGGCCCGTCGCGCCCGGCCCGCCCTGGAAGAGGGTGTCGCCGGTGAAGACGGTGGCCAGCTCCGGGGCGTACAGGCACACGGCCCCCGGCGCGTGACCGGGAGTGTGCAGGACGGTCAGCTCCACGCCCGCCACCGTGAGCCGCTCGCCGTCGGACAGTTCACCGTCCGGCAGCCGGTCCGGATGCGTCTGCTTCCAGAGCGGGAGATCGTCCGGGTGGAGCAGGATCGGTGCGCCGGTGCGCGCCGCCAGCTCCGGGGCCGCGTCGATGTGGTCGTTGTGCGCGTGGGTGCAGACGATGGCGCGCAGCGTGCGGTCGCCGATCGCCTCGGCGATGGCGTCGGCGTCGTGCGCCGCGTCGATCACCACGGCCTCGGTGTCGTCGCCCACGATCCATACGTTGTTGTCGACGTCCCAGGTCCCGCCGTCCAGGCTGAACGTGCCCGACGTGACCAGGTGCTCGATCCGGGCGGCGGTCACAGCTCCACCACCGAACGCAGCACGTCACCCTCGTGCATACGGTCGAAGGCCTGCTCCACCTCGTCGAGCGCGATGGTCTCCGTCACGAACGCCGCCAGGTCCAGCCGGCCCTGCTGGTGGAGGTCGATCAGCATGGGGAAGTCGCGTGAGGGCAGGCAGTCGCCGTACCACGACGACTTGAGGCTGCCGCCGCGGCCGAAGACGTCGAGGAGGGGCAGTTCGAGCTTCATCTCCGGGGTGGGGACGCCCACCAGGACCACCGTGCCCGCCAGGTCGCGGGCGTAGAAGGCCTGCTTGTACGTCTCCGGGCGGCCGACCGCCTCGATGACGACGTCGGCTCCGAAGCCGCCGGTCAGCTCGCGGATGGCCTCGACCGGGTCCGTCTCCTTGGAGTTGACGGTGTGGGTGGCGCCCATCGTGCGGGCCTTCTCCAGCTTCCGGTCGTCGATGTCGACCGCGATGATCTTCGCCGCGCCCGCGAGGCTCGCCCCGGCGACCGCCGCGTCGCCCACGCCGCCGCAGCCGATGACGGCCACCGAGTCGCCGCGGCCCACGCCACCGGTGTTGATGGCGGCGCCGATGCCGGCCATCACGCCGCAGCCGAGCAGGCCCGCGACCGCCGGGGACACGGACGGGTCGACCTTGGTGCACTGGCCGGCCGCGACGAGGGTCTTCTCGGCGAAGGCGCCGATGCCCAGGGCGGGGGAGAGCTCGGTGCCGTCCTCCAGGGTCATCTTCTGCTTCGCGTTGTGCGTGTCGAAGCAGTACCAGGGGCGGCCGCGCAGACAGGCCCGGCACTGGCCGCACACCGCGCGCCAGTTCAGCACGACGAAGTCGCCGGGGGCCACGTCGGTGACGCCCTCACCGACCGACTCGACGACGCCCGCGGCCTCGTGGCCGAGCAGGAACGGGTAGTCGTCGCTGATGCCGCCCTGCTTGTAGTGCAGGTCGGTGTGGCAGACCCCGCAGGCCTGCACCTTCACCACGGCTTCGCCGGGCCCCGGGTCCGGGATGAGGATGGTCCGGATCTGCACCGGCTCGTTCTTGCCGGGGGCGATGACACCGCGTACCTGCTGGGTGGCCATGGCGGGCTCCTTCACGTGGAAAGTCGGGCTTCGATCATGTTGGCACAGGGCCGGACGGGTGGATCCCCGCCTGTGGACAACCGAGTCAAACACGCCGAAGGGGCGGCCGAACGGACACCGGACGACTTCAGATGGTTACACCGTGTTTTCGGCCCCATCGAGCGGCGGCCCGCTCATTTGGGTACCCTGTACGCGACGGACAGCTCATCGGGTTCCACCCACACCCATGGTCCGTCCCGGGACAAGCCAGTCACCACGGCCTGCTCTCCTGTGAGTTGACCGGCGCCACCGCGTCCGTAGTGCCTTTACCCAGACCCGAGCGGACGTCGAGCGGCCACCGACAGAGTGGTCCGGTACGTCCCGAGGGTGATCCGACACATAAGGAGTGCGCGGTGACACCGGAGAAGACGAATCTCGAGCAGGCCCCCGAGGAACGTACGGAGCATACGGACCGGGCGGAGAAGCTCGGCAGCCTCGACGTGTGGGCCAGGTCGGCCCCCATCCGCCTGGCGGGCTACGAGGACGACCTCGCCGAACCCCACATCCTGCCCAGCGTGGACTGACCGCCGGGTCCATCGGGGAACCCGAGGTATCTGAAGTACCTGAAGTACCTGAGGAACCCGCCCGGCCTTCGCCGGACCCCTTGCGTGATCCGCTGACCGGCATGGACGTGCCAGACTTCTGTTCATGTCCATGTCGATCAGAGAAGCCGTGGCCGACGACTGGTCACGGATCTGGCCTTTCTGGCACCGCGTCGTCGCTGCGGCCGAGACCTACACCTGGGACCCGGACACCTCCGAGGAGGACGCCCGCGCCCTCTGGACGGCACCGGGAAAGCGTGTGTTCGTCGCCGAGGACACCCCGGGTGCCGTCGTCGGCTCCGCCTACCTCACCGCCAATTACGGCGGCCCGGCGGCCGGTGTCGCCAACGCCGGGTTCATGGTCGACCCGGACCGCACGGGCCGGGGCGTCGGCAGGGCCCTCGCCGAGCACGTCCTGCGAGCGGCCGTGGCCGACGGCTACCGGGCGATGGTCTTCAACGCGGTCGTGGAGACCAACCCCGCCGTGAAGCTGTGGACATCGCTCGGCTTCACGATCGTGGGCACCATCCCCGACGCGTTCGACCACCCGGCCCACGGCAGAGTCGGCCTGCACGTCATGCACCGCGCGCTCTGACCGGCCGGGTCCCCTGAAGGCGGCCGCGTCTTTCGGGGGCGACGGGAACCGCGCGACCGGCCCACCGCTTGGACATTCACTGCGCTCCTCTTGGACTTTTGGCGCCAGGTCCGTCCGGCTGTGGGCGCGGAGCGGCAGGTCATCCGACCACTGCCTCAACTCGACCCACTCCGCACCCCATTGACATGCCCTGAAGCCCGCTCGATCATCACACCTCCGATGAATAGGAGGTGCCCGTGAGTACGGACGTCAAGAGTGCGCATCCCGGACGGTCCCGGCTGGTCGGTGCCGTGACGGCGCTCCTGCTGCTCGCGGCTCCTGTCCCGCTCGCAGGCGCGGCCGAGCCGACCGGGCCCGCCGGAGCGGCCGCGGCGGCCGAACCGGCGCCCCCTGTCACCGTTCCCGCCCTGACCGACTGGACGCCGGAGACCGGCGAGTACACGTACGGGCGCGGCACCCGCATCGTCGCGGACAGCACGGCGGAGCGCCGCGTCGCGGCCACCCTCGCCGACGACCTCCGCGCGGCGGGACACGGCACCGTTCCGGTCGTGGGCGGGGGAGCGCGCACGGGAGACATCGTTGTCGGCATCGAGCCGTCCGGCACCGCGCAGGGGCGGCAACTGACGAGGCGACTCGGGAAGAAGCTGGGCGAGGAGGGGTACGAACTCCGCGCGGGCAAGCGCCTGTCGGTGACGGGTGCCACCGAGACGGGCGCCTTCCACGGCACCCGGACCGTCCTCCAACTCCTGGCGCAGGGCGACCGCCTGCCCGCGGGACGCACCGTCGACGTGCCCCGGTACGAGGAACGCGGCGTCGGCGTCTGCGCCTGCTACGTCCACATCACCACGGCCTGGCTGGAGAACCTCGTACGCGACATGGCGTACCACAAGCTCAACCAGCTGCTGCTCGAACTGAAGGTGCGGAGCGACGAGCACCCCGAGGCCAACACGTGGGGCTACTACACGAAGGACGAGATACGCCGCCTCGTCGCACTCGGCGAGAAGTACCACGTCACGATCGTCCCGGAGATCAACTCCCCCGGACACATGGACCCCTGGATCGAGAACCGGCCGGATCTCCAGCTCACCGACTCCGACGGCGACAAGCAGCCCTCCCGGCTCGACATCACACGCCCCGAGGCCCTCGCCTACTACACGGGCCTGATGGACGAGTACGCGCAGGTGTTCACGGCCGACTCCTGGCACATGGGTGCCGACGAGTACATGCTCGGCTCCGACTTCGCCAAGTACCCGCAGGTCCTGGAGTACGCCAGGGCGAAGTACGGCGCGGACGCCACCCCGCAGGACGCGTTCATCGACTTCGTCAACCGCGTCGACGCCCACGCGGCGGGCATCGGCAAGAAGCTGCGGATCTGGAACGACGGTCTCACCGGCGCCAACACCGTGCCCGTCACGGCCGGGACCACGGTCGAGCACTGGCTGAACGTGGCGACGAAGCCGAGCGAACTCCGCGCTCAGGGCTATCCGTTGATGAACGCGGCCTACTCCCTCTACCTCGTGCGCGGCGGCTTCCACTCGGACACCGCGAGTCTGTACGACCAGAGTTGGGACCCGCGCAGTTTCGAGGGCGAGAAGCTGGCCTCGCGCGAGGGGATCACCGGAGCGAAGATCAGCCTCTGGCCCGACAACGGCCGCGGTGAGACCGAGAACGAGGTCGCCGAGGACACCGGCCCGGCCCTGCGCCACCTCGCCCAGGCCACCTGGGGCAGTCCTCACCCGGACGCCACGTACGCCCGGTTCACCGCTCGCGCGGCGGCCGTGGGCCACGCGCCCGGCCGGCGGGACCTCACCCGCGTACCGGTCGCGAACGGCACGTACACCTTCCGCGCGGGGGCCAGGGCGGTCACGGCCGAGGTCGAGCGGACCCCGGACGGCTACGCGACCCTGCGGACCGCGGACGGCTGCCTCGACGTACGCGGCGGCAAGCTCACCCTCAACGTGCCGCTCCAGCCCGGCATCGAGGTGTCCGAGCAGACCTGCGACGCCGCGAACACCTTGCAGCGCTGGCAGTTGCTGCCCGCACCGGGCGGCTACCGGCTCGTCAACGCGATCACACAGATGGCCGTACACGTGACCGACGACGGACGGCTCGCGCAGTACCCGCCGGACCAGCGGCGCCCGACGGCCTGGCAGGTGACCACCCCGTGACCGGAAGCCCCGTCGATCAGCAGAGCCACCCCCGCCCCTGACTTGAGGAGTCCGACCCGTATGGCAGTCTCCCGACGTCTCTTCGTCACGGCCGCCGCCGCTGTCGCGGCGTCCGGCGGTACGTCCCTCGCCCTCACGTCCGCAGCGCCCGCCCGCGCCGCCACCGGCGCCGCTCGCGCCGCCGACGACGCGTGGTACCGGATTCCCGTCAGCCCCGACGACACCGCGGACGAGCTGGTCCGCAAGGCCTCCCGAGTCCGGCCCACCGAGCGGCAGATCGCCTGGCAGGCCCTCGAACGGACCGCCTTCCTGCACTTCGGCGTGAACACCTTCACCGGCCTCGAATGGGGCACGGGGGACGAGGACCCCGATGTCTTCCAGCCGGTCGGACTCGACACCGACCAGTGGGCCCGCGCCCTGCGCGACGGCGGCTTCAAGCTGGCCATCCTCACCGTCAAGCACCATGACGGCTTCGTGCTCTACCCGTCCCGCTACACCGACCACTCGGTGAGGTCGAGCAGTTGGCAGGGCGGCCGGGGCGACGTCCTGCGCTCGTTCGCCGACTCGATGCGTAGTCACGGACTCAAGGTGGGTGTCTACATCTCACCGGCCGACGAGAACCAGTACCTGCACGGCGTGTACGCCAACGGCAGCGCCCGCTCCCAGCGGACCGTCCCCACCCCGGTCCCGGGGGACGACCGCCCGGAAGGGCCCACCTTCACCCTCCCGGCCACCGACTACGGCACCCATATGCTCGACCAGCTCTACGAGGTCCTCACCGAGTACGGGCCCGTGGACGAGGTCTGGTTCGACGGCGCGCAGGGCCGCATCCCGCCGGACAAGGTCGAGACGTACGACTGGGACAGCTGGTACACGCTGATCCGGACCCTCGCGCCGGACGCCACGGTCGCCGTGTCGGGACCCGATGTGCGCTGGGTCGGCAACGAGGGCGGCCTGGCCAGGGAGAACGAGTGGAGCGTCGTCCCCGTCCAGGAGAAGGACAACGGGCGCACGGACTTCGCGCTCTCCTACGACGCGCCCGACATGGGCGGCCGGGACGCCCTGGTCGCCGCGCGGCCGGTGGCCGACTTCCTCCAGTGGTGGCCGGCCGAGGCCGACGTGTCGATCCGCGACGGCTGGTTCCACCACGCCGACCAACAGCCGAAGTCGGTCCAGCAGTTGACCGACATCTACTTCGGCTCGGTGGGCCGCAACGCGGTCCTGCTCCTGAACGTGCCGCCGGACGACCAGGGCCTCCTCGCGGCCGCCGACGTCACCCGCCTGCGGGAGTTCCGCGAACGGATCGACCGGGAGCTGCCGGGGGACCTGGCACGCGGGGCACGCGTGACGACCGCGCCGGGAACGGTCACCGTGGACCTCGGCCGCCCCCACGAGGTGGACCGCGTCCGGCTGGCCGAGGACATCCGGCACGGCCAGCAGGTCGAGAGCGCCGTGGTCGAGGCCCACGTCGACGGAGCCTGGAAGCGCGTCACCGAGGCGGGCACACTGGGCGCGAGCCGCATCCTGCTGCTCCCGACACCCGTACGGGCAAGGCACTGGCGGGTACGGGTGACGAGCACCCGCCGACCACCCCACCTGTCCAAGTTCGAACTGCACCGCTCCCACCCCTGACGGGGCGAGGGGCGCGCCCTTGAGGGGCGCGGGGAACGGCGCGCCCAGCCCCCACACACCCGCAGCCACCGCACCACGCACGCCCCGCAGGGGCCGCCCGCACCCCACCGGCACCCCCCACCCCCTCCCGGCCCAAGCCCCGCAGGGCCCCGCCCCGCAGGGCCCCGTGCTCTCTCGCTCGATCAGCCGAGGCACAGGCACCTCCACCGCCCGCGCCGCCCCACCGTCCAGCAGTGACGTCAGCTCCTGCGCCGCCGTGCGCCCGAACTCCACCGTGTCGCGGGACAGCGCCGACAGCCACGGTTTGACCATGCGGCACAGCGCCGAGTCCTCCCAGGCGACGACCGACACGTCGCCCGGCACCGAGAAGCCCAGCTCCGTCGCGGCGGCGACTCCGGCGACGGCCATCACGTCGTTGTCGTAGACCAGCGCGGTCGGCGGCGCACCGCCGTCCAGCACACCGCCCTCCAGGACATGGCGGGTGACCGCCGCGCCCTGGGCGTCGGAGTAGTCCGTGGTCACCGAGCGCACCTCCGCGAGCCCGCGCCGGCCGGCCTCGGCGCGCAGCGTACGGATCCGCCGCTCGGTGTGCGCGAGGCCGGGCAGTCCCGCGATGTGCACGATCCGCCGGTGGCCCAGCTCGTGCAGCCGCCCCACGACGGACGCCATCGCGCCCGCGTCGTCCGCCCAGACCGTGGAAAGACCGGGGTGCCGGGCGTCCGGTGCCCCGCCGATGACCACCGCGGGCAGCCCCAGTTCGTCGAGCAGGCCGGGGCGCGGGTCGTCGGTGCGGGGGTCGACGGCCAGTACCCCGTCCACGCGGTGCTCCGCCCACCAGCGCCGGTACACCGCGCACTCGTCGTCGACGTCCTCGACCACCTGGAAGAGCAGACCGAGATGACGCTCCGCCAGAACCTCCTGGATGCCCGAGACGAGCTGCAGGAAGAACGAGTCCACACCGAGCGTGTCCGCGGGCCTGGCCAGGACGAGACCGACCGTCGCCGTGCCCTCGCCGGACAGCTGGCGCGCCGCCGTGCTGGGCCGCCAGCCCAACTGCTCGGCCACCCGGCGCACCCGGTCCCGGGTGATCTCGGAGACCCCGGGCCGGTCGTTGAGCGCGAACGAGACCGCGCTCTCGGAGACCCCGGCACGCTGCGCGATGTCCTTCATCGTCGGCCGGCGTGCGGGAGACCGCTTGGCTGGCACCCTTGCTCCCCTTTTCCTTGCCCGGACGATTAGCCTCAGCTGATCCACCGCTGAGGCGATGCGTACTAATGCGCTTGAGTTGAACCACCCTAAAGCGCATTAGTGATCCGTCGCAAGAGATGATCCATGCCGCTCTGAACTGGGATGATGGCGAACTAATGAATTTAGCTACGCGGAATCCATTGACTTCGCGGACGCGTTGGATGCAAGGTCTGCCCGTCACCCCTGGTCCACCCTGTCGCAAAGGAGCCCGGTCACCGTGCGCATGCCTCGCAGAGCACTCGCCGCCGCTGTCGTCGCCCTGGTACTGCCGCTCAGCGCCTGCGGCTCCGGGGGTGACGACAGCGGTTCCACGGACGCCTCCGGCAAGGTCGAGGGAGACATCACCTTCCAGACCTGGAACCTGAGGGCGAACTTCAAGCCGTACTTCGAGGGCCTGGTCGCCGACTTCGAGAAGAAGTACCCCGGCACCCGGGTGAAGTGGATCGACCAGCCCGCCGAGGGCTACGCCGACAAGATCAGCGCGGACGCGGCCGGCGGCACCCTGCCCGACGTCGTGAACGTCTCGCCCGACCTCGTCGCCCCGCTCGCCAAGGCGGGCCTCGCGCTGGACCTCGACAAGGCCGCCGGGAAGTACGAGAAGGAGTACCTGCCGGACGCGTGGGCCGGCCATCAGATACCGGGCATGGACGGCACGTACGCCTTCCCCTGGTATCTGAACACCGGCCCGCTGTTCTACAACAAGTCGCTGTTCGAGGACGCGGGCCTGGACGCCTCGAAGCCGCCGAAGACGTACGACGAACTCTTCGCCGACGCCCTGGAGCTGGCGGACAAGAGCGACGGCAAGGTCGCGACCCTGGCCAACGTGCCCACCATCGAGGACTTCGGCCGCTACGGCGTCGAGCTGATGAACAAGGAAGGCACCGCCTTCGCCTTCAACGACGCCAAGGGCGTACAACTCCTCACCAAGTACAAGGAGTTGTACGACGCCAAGGCCCTCGACCCGCAGGCGCTCACCGCGACCCCGGAGTCCTCCGGCAAGAAGTTCCTCACCGGGGCCGTCGCCATGAACCCGGGCAGCGCCCTGGACCTCGGCAACTTCAAGAAGCAGGCGCCGAACCTCTACAAGAACATCGGCATCACCGACCAGATCACCAGCACCGGCAAGGTCAACATGTACGTCATGGGCGTGATGGTGAACGCCCAGACCAAGAAGAAGCCCGCCGCGGTCGCCTTCGCGCACTTCGTCACCGACGCGCAGAACCAGATGTCGTTCGCCAAGAAGGTCGCGATCTTCCCGAGCACCGCCGGTTCGCTCGACGACCCGTACTTCACCGAGGAGGACGGCACAGACGAGACCCGGGTACGGGTCGCCGCCGCCAAGTCCCTGAAGAACGCCGCCAACTACACTCCGGTGCTGTTCAGCGAGCAGATGAAGACCGAGCTGCGCAACTCCGTCGCCAAGGCGCTGCAGGGCAAGGTGAGCCCCGAGGAAGCGCTCGACAACGCCGTCAAGGCGTGCGACCGCCTGCTCCAGCAGCAGGGCTGACCGGCATGGCCAGTGGTTCCTCCAGCGTTTCCAGTGCTTCCGGAGTCTCCAGCGCTTCCGTGCGGGTGCGGCGCCAACTGCCCGCCAGTCCGTGGCTGTTCGCGGCCCCCGGACTGCTGGTCGTCGGCGTCTTCATCCTCTACCCGTTCGTCTCGACCGTGGTCAACTCCTTCACCGACCGCCGGACCCTGATCCCCGGCGAGTTCGTGGGACTGGCCAACTTCCGGGAGCTGCTGCACGACGAGATGTTCTGGATCGGCCTGCGCAACAGCACGCTGTACGTCCTCGGGGTGGTCCCCGCGCTCGTCCTGCTGCCCCTGCTGCTGGCGCTCCTGGTCCAGAAGAACATCCCCGGCATCGCCTTCTTCCGGTCGGCCTTCTACACCCCGGTCGTCGCCTCCATCGTGGTGGTGGGCCTCATCTGGGTGTGGCTGCTCGACGAACGCGGCCTGGTGAACGCGCTGCTGGAGGCGGTCGGGGTCGGCAGGGTCGGCTTCCTGAGCGACCAATGGCTGCTCCTGCTGAGCGCCATGGCCGTCACGGTCTGGAAGGGCCTCGGCTACTACATGATCATTTACCTGGCCGCGCTCGCCAACGTGCCGCGCGAGCTGCACGAGGCCGCGGCGGTGGACGGCGCGGGCGCGATCCGCCGCTTCCTCACGGTCACCGTGCCGGCCGTCCGCTCCACGATGGTGCTCGTCGGCGCACTCTCCTCGGTCGCCGCGTTCAAGGTGTTCTCCGAGGTGTATCTGATGGCGGGGCCGAACGGCGGCCCCGCCGGCGAGGACACCACCCTCGTGATGCTCGTCCAGCGCACCGGCACCGGGCTGACCGGCCGGGTCGGCTACGCCTCCGCCATCTCCGTCGTCGTCTTCGTCGTCACCGTCGCGCTGATGCTGCTCGTGCTGCGCGCCGACCGTAAGGAGGACGCGTGAGTGTCACCGAGAAGGCCCCCGAGGCGCCGCCCGCCGCGCCGGTACGCCGTCGTGGCAGGCGGGTCACCGACGAACACGGGCGGCACATCCGGGTCTGGGAACTCGCCCTGCGCTACCTGCTGTTGCTGGCCGTCCTGGCGCTGACCGTCGGACCGTTCCTGTGGCAGCTCTCGACGTCCCTGAAGGGTCCGACCGAGGACATCTTCAGCTCACCGCCGAAGTTCCTGCCGGGCGATCCGACCCTGCACAACTACGACCGCGTGGCCCAGACCATCCCTGTGTGGGACTACGCCCTCAACTCGCTGAAGGTCGCCACCACCAACGTCGTGACCAACTGCGTCGGCGCGGCCCTCGCGGGCTACGCGCTCGCCCGGCTGCGCTACCGCGGCCGCAAGGTGGCCACGCTCGTGTTCATCCTCGCGATGCTCGTGCCCGTGGAGGGCATCATCATCGCCCAGTTCACGACGATGCGTGAGCTGGGCCTGAACAACACCCTCGTCGGGGTGGTCCTGCCCGGCTGCATCAGCGCGCTGAACGTCCTGCTGATGCGCAACGCGTTCCTCAACCTCCCGTACGAGATCGAGGAGGCGGCCTTCGTCGACGGCGCGAACACCTGGCAGCGGTTCCTGCGGATCGCGCTGCCGTCGGTGAAGGGCACGCTCGCGGTGGTCGCGATCTTCGCCTTCATGGGGGCCTGGGACGACTTCCTGTGGCCGCTCATCGTGCTGAGCGACCCCGACAAATTCACCCTGACCATCGGCCTCAACTATCTGCACGGCACCTTCGCCAACGACGAACGGCTCGTCGCCGCGGGCACGATCATCGCGGTGGCTCCGCTGATCGCGCTCTTCGCCTGCCTCCAGCGGTACTTCTTCCGCGGGGTCGGCGAGGGCGCGGTGAAGGGGTGAGGCGCGCGGTCATCGGGCGCGCGCCTCGTGAACCACGTGTGGTGCCCGGGCGTCCGCCGGTCGTCGGGTGCGGGCCGGCGGGGGCTGGTCGCGCAGTTCGCGCGCCCCTGGCGGCGGTCGTAGTGGTTCGTGCATCCCCCCACACATACGCAGCACAGAAACAGGACTAGGACTCCCGGATGACCTCTGCCGTCCGCTTCGGCGTCAACTACACCCCGAGTGAAGGGTGGTTCCATCACTGGCTCGACTTCGACCTCGACTCGGTGCGCGCCGATCTCGACTCGATCGCCGCGCTCGGACTCGACCACATCAGGGTCTTCCCGATCTGGCCCTACTTCCAGCCGAACCGCTCACTGGTCCGCCCCCGTGCCGTGGAGCAGCTCGTCTCCCTCGTCGACGCCGCCGCCGAGCGGGGTCTCGACGTCAACGTGGACGGCCTGCAAGGGCACTTGTCGAGCTTCGACTTCCTTCCCGCCTGGACGCAGACCTGGCACCGGCGGAACCTCTTCACCGACCCCGAGGTGGTCGAGGGGCAGGCCCGGTACCTGCGGACCCTCGCGGCCGCTCTCGCGGAGCGGCCCAACTTCCTCGGCATGACCGTGGGCAACGAGGTCAACCAGTTCTCGGCCGGCCCCCACCCGGACCCCGACCGGGCGGCACCCGCGCTCGTCGACGCCTGGCTGGAGCGGATGCTCACGGCCTGCGAGCAGGGCGCGCCCGGCAAGCTGCACCTGCACGCGGAGTACGACGCGGCCTGGTACCAGGACGACATGCCGTTCACCCCGGCCCAGGCCGCCCGGCGCGGCGCCGTCACCGCCGTGCACTCCTGGGTCTTCAACGGCACGGCCCAGCGGCACGGCCGGACCGGTGTCGCGACCGAACACCACGCCGCCTATCTGATCGAGCTCAGCAAGGCGTGGGCCGACGACCCCGGGCGCCCGGTCTGGCTCCAGGAGGTCGGGGCCCCCGCGCCGCTGGTCCCCGCCGAGCACGCCGCCGCCTTCACCGAGGCGACCGTCGCGAACGCCCTGGACTGCACGGATCTCTGGGGCATCACCTGGTGGTGCTCCCACGACGTGTCCCGCGACCTCGCCGATTTCCCCGAACTCGAATACGGACTGGGCCTGTTGACCAACGGTCGCCGCCCCAAGGACAGCGCGCGGGCGCTGGCCCGCGCGGCCCGCGAGCACACGTACACGCCCAAGACCCGCAGCACGGCGCTCGTCGTGCCCGACGACCCCGCAGGGCGTTCGGTCTGCGCGCCGGGCGGCCCGGTGTTCGAGGCGTTCTTCCGGCTCACCGCCGACGGTGCCCGCCCGGCCACCGTCCTCGCCTCCCGCGCCGGCGACGCGGCGCATCTCACCGCACGGGGCATCACCGAGGTCGTCACTCCGGAGCAGGTCCCGTGAGCCTCGTGAGCCCGCCGCCGGAACCGCTCAGCAGGTCTTCTTCGTTGGAGGACTGACACCGGAAGGAGGCGAGGAGGCGGCACGGTTCGAACCGCGGGCGGTGGGGGAGCTTTACACCGCGTCGCGGTTCGCGACCCTCACCCGCACGTGGTGACCGCCGAGCACCGGTGACCACCGGCACAAGCAACGACCCGCACAACTGAGTTACGGAGCCACCCACATGCATGACGACCGCGGCCTGGTCGAAGCCCGCCTCAAGCGCGTGCTCGACGAGCGCATCCGACCCGCCGTGTACCCCGAGTCCGTACCGCTGGAAGTGACGGTGTGGAACGCGCCGGGCGAGCCGGTGCCCGTCGCCGAGGGCCTGGCGGCCACGACCACTCCGGTGGCGGTCGGCGACAGGTGGGGCGCTCCCTGGGGCACCAGCTGGTTCCGCGTCACGGGAACCGTGCCCGAGGAGTGGGCCGGGAAGACCGTCGAGGCACTCCTGGACCTCGGCTTCGACGAGAACATGCCCGGCTTCCAGTGCGAGGGCCTCGTCTACCGCCCCGACGGGACCCCGGTGAAGGGCCTCAACCCGCGCAACCAGTGGGTGCGGATCGGCGCGCCCGTCGAGGGCGGCGAGGAGGTGCGCCTGCACATCGAGGCCGCCTCGAACCCCGTCATCCTGGACTACCACCCCTTCCTGCCGACGCGGCTGGGCGACAAGGAGACGGCCGGCGGCGAACCGCAGTACACACTGGCGCGGATGGACCTGGCCGTCCTCGACGAGACGGTGTGGCAGCTCGTCATCGACCTGGAGGTGCTCGGCGAGCTGATGGCCGAGCTGCCGGTGGAGTCCGCGCGCCGCTGGGACATCCTGCGCGCCGTGGAGAAGGCCCTGGACGCCGTCGACCTCCAGGACGTGGGCGCGACGGCCGGTGCGGCCCGCTCCTGTCTGGAGGCGGTGCTGTCGGCCCCCGCCGTCCCCTCCGCCCACCGCATCAGCGCCGTCGGCCACGCGCACATCGACTCGGCCTGGCTGTGGCCGCTGCGCGAGACCGTACGCAAGGTCGCCAGAACCACCTCCAACATGACCGCCCTCCTGGAGGACGAGCCGGACTTCGTCTTCGCCATGTCGCAGGCCCAGCAGTGGGCCTGGGTGAAGGAGCACCGGCCCGAGGTGTGGACCCGGGTGAAGAAGGCCGTCGCCGACGGGCGGTTCGTGCCCACGGGCGGCATGTGGGTGGAGTCGGACACCAACATGCCGGGGTCGGAGGCGATGGCCCGGCAGTTCGTGCACGGCAAGCGGTTCTTCATCGACGAGTTCGGCGTCGACAACGACGAGGCCTGGCTGCCCGACACCTTCGGCTTCGCGGCCGGACTGCCGCAGATCATCAAGGCGGCCGGCTCCAAGTGGCTGCTCACCCAGAAGATCTCCTGGTCGCAGACCAACAAGTTCCCGCACCACACCTTCCAGTGGGAGGGCATCGACGGCACCCGGATCTTCACGCACTTCCCGCCCGTCGACACGTACAACTGCTCCATGAAGGGCAGCGAGATCGCCCACGCGGCGAACAACTTCAAGGACAAGGGAGTCGCCCGGCACTCCCTCGCGCCCACCGGCTGGGGCGACGGAGGAGGCGGCACGACCCGGGAGATGGTCGCCAAGGCGGCCCGGCTCCGGGACCTCGAAGGCTCCGCGACCGTGGTCTGGGAGGCCCCGGAGAAGTTCTTCGAGAAGGCGGAGGCCGAATACCCCAACGCCCCGGTCTGGGTCGGCGAGCTGTACCTGGAACTGCACCGCGCCACCCTCACCAGCCAGGCGAAGACCAAACAGGGCAACCGCCGCAGCGAGCACCTGCTGCGCGAGGCCGAGCTGTGGGCGGCGACCGCGGCGGTCCGGGCCGGCTTCACCTACCCGCACGAGGATCTTGACCGGCTCTGGAAGACGGTCCTGCTCCACCAGTTCCACGACATCCTGCCCGGCTCGTCCATCGCCTGGGTGCACCGCGAGGCCCGGAAGACGTACGACGCGGTCGCCGAGGAACTGAACGGCGTCATCGACGCCGCCCAGCGCGCCCTGGCCGGCGAGGGGACGACCTCCCTCGCCTTCAACTCGGCGCCGCACACCCGCGACGGCGTGCCCGCGGGCGGCGCCCGCACCCCGGCCGTCGGCGGCGAGTGCACGCTCGTGCCGCGCCCGGCCGGCGGCTATGTGATCGACAACGGCCGGCTGCGCATCGAGATCGACGAGCGCGGACTCGTGGTCTCCGCGTTCGATCTCGCCGCCGACCGCGAGACCCTCGCACCCGGCGAGGCCGCCAACCTCCTCCAGATCCACCCGGACTTCCCGAACATGTGGGACGCCTGGGACGTCGACGAGTTCTACCGGAACACCGTCACCGACCTGGTCGACGCCGACGAGGTCGCCCCCGGCGACGACGGCGTCTCGGTCCGGATCGTACGGAGCTTCGGGGCGTCGAAGGTCACCCAGGTGCTGTCGCTGGCGCCGGGGGAGTGGCGGCTCGACATCGACACCGAGGTCGACTGGCACGAGACGGAGAAGTTCCTGAAGATGGCCTTCCCGCTCGACGTGCACGCCGAGCGGTACGCGTCCGAGACGCAGTTCGGGCACTTCTTCCGGCCGACGCACACCAACACGTCCTGGGAGGCCGCCAAGTTCGAGGCCTGCAACCACCGGTTCGTCCACCTGGAGGAGCCCGGCTGGGGTGTCGCCGTCGTCAACGACTCGACGTACGGCCACGACGTGACCCGTACCGTGCGCGACGACGGCGGTACGACCACCACGGTCCGGGTCTCGCTGCTGCGCGCCCCGCGCTTCCCCGACCCCGAGACCGACCAGGGTGTCCACCGCTTCCGGCACGCGCTGGTGCCCGGTGCCGCGATCGGCGACGCGGTGCGCGAGGGCTGGCGGATCAACCTGCCCGAGCGCAAGGTGGTCGGCGGGGCCTCCGAGGTGGCGCCCCTGGTGACCGTCCCGCAGGACGCGGTCGTGGTCACCGCGGTGAAGCTGGCCGACGACGACAGCGGCGACGTCGTCGTCCGCTTCCACGAGTCGCGCGGCGGCCGCAGCCAGGCCACGCTCACGGCGGGCTTCGACGTCGAGTCGGTCACGGTGACGGACCTGTTGGAACGCCCGCTCGCCGACGCCACCGAACCGGAGCGCGACGGCAACCGCCTGACCCTGAAACTCCGCCCCTTCGAACTGGTGACGCTCCGGCTCAAGCGCGCCTGAGACCGGGGCACGGCCCCGTCTTTCAGGGACGTGGGGATGTGGGCGCCCAGCCCTCACCTCCCCGAAGACTCACCACCGTCCGGCCTACGGGCCCGGTTCCAGCCGCTAAGGCAGGAGCTGGGCCCGGAGCCATTCCTCGACCTCACCCACGTGCGCCGCGGCAGCGGCCCGCGCGGCCTCCGGGTCACGCGCGACCAGCGCACGATGGATCGCGGCATGCTCCCGCCGCGTCCGCTCGAACGCCCCCTCCTCCTGATACCCCCGCCACACCCGCGCCCGGAACGTCCGCGAGGACAGCCCGTCCAGGATGGCCGCCATCGTCTCGTTGCCCGCGGCGCCCGCGATGACCCGGTGGAACGCCAGGTCGTGGGAGATGATCTCCTCCGGGTCGTCCGTGGCGTTCATCGCCGTCAAGTGCTTCTCCACCTCGGCCAGCTGGTCCGCCGAGATCCGCGCGGCCGCCAGTGCCGTCGCCGTCGACTCCAGGATCCGGCGTACTTCGAGGAGTTCGACCAGGCGTGGACCGCGGGACAGGTCCGCGACCACCCCGAAGGTCTCCAGCAGGTCACCGGCCTCCAGCTGGGTGACGTAGATCCCGGACCCGTGCCGGGCCTCCAGCACACCGAGGACCGTGAGCGCCCGGATCGCCTCGCGCGTCGAGCTGCGTGAGATGCCCAGCTGCGCGGCCAGCTCGCGCTCGGTGGGCAGGCGGGCGCCGGGGTCGAGGCGGCCCTCGCCGATCATCGCCTTGATCTCGTCGATGGCGCGCTGCGTCACGGTCCCCTTCGGCGGGGCCGCCACCGCCTCGGGCGGGGTCTCGTCCACGCCACGTCCTCCCGTCATCAGGTGCGCCGCAGTCTAACCACTCAGGTGGTCCGACCACTACGCGGCAAAACAGCGAAAAATCGCGACCGAGGGGTGTTGTGGAGGTGAAGTGGTCTGATAAATATGCCTGGCACCTGCTCGATCACGCTCAACGAGGAGCCGATAGATGACCGGCAGAACTGTGCGAAACAGGCGATACGGGAACGGGCGAATCATCTCGCGGGTGACGGGTGCGACGGCGGCAGCCGTCTGCGCCGCCCTCGCGCTCACTGCGTGCGGGAGCACCAAGGACTCCGTCGCTTCCGAGGACTCCGGCGGCAAGGGTGCCGGCGGCGGCAAGGTCGGCGTCATCCTGCCCCTGCTGACCTCGCCGTTCTGGCAGTCCTACAACGACTACGTGCCCAGGATGGCCAAGTCCGAGGACGTCGACGCGCTCAAGACCGTCAACTCCAACAGCGACCCCTCGCAGCAGATCACCGACATCAACAACCAGCTCAACCAGGGCGTGCGGGGCCTCGTCGTGGCGCCCCTGGACAGCGCCGCGATCTCCGCGGGGCTCGACCAGGCCGGACGCAAGGGCGTCCCCGTGGTCGCCGTCGACGTGGCGCCCGAGAAGGGCAAGGTCGCGATGGTCGTCCGCGCCGACAACGTCGCGTACGGCGAGAAGGCCTGCGAGTACCTCGGCGAGCAGATCCCCGCAGGCAAGGTCGTGCAGATCATGGGCGACCTCGCCTCGGTCAACGGCCGCGACCGCTCCGAGGCCTTCCGTACCTGCGTCAAGAAGAAGTACCCGAAGCTGAAGGTCCTGGAGATCCCCGCCAAGTGGGAGTCCGACACCGCGGCCGCCAAGCTGGACACGCTCCTCAACGCCAACCCCGACCTCAAGGGCATCTACATGCAGGCGGGCGGCGTCTACCTCGCGCCCACCCTGCAGACCCTCAAGTCCAAGGGGCTGCTGAAGAAGGCCGGCGAGAAGGGCCACATCTCGATCGTCTCGAACGACGGCATCCCGCAGGAGTACGACGCCATCCGCAAGGGCCAGATCGACGCCACCGTCTCGCAGCCCGCCGACCTCTACGCCAAGTACGGCATGTACTACATCAGGGCCGCGATGGAGGGGAAGACGTTCGAGCCCGGTCCGACCGACCACGACTCGGAGATCGTCGAGCTGCCCGGCGGCATCCTGGAGGACCAGCTGCCCGCCCCGCTGGTCACCGAGGAGAACGTCGACGACCCCGAACTGTGGGGCAACACGGTCGAATGAGCACCCCACGGAGCACCCCACTCGTCGAGGCGCGGGCCGTCGCCAAGCGGTACGGCCCCACCGTCGCCCTCGCCGACGGACGACTCGCCGTGCACGCGGGCGAGTCCCACGCCCTCGTCGGCCGCAACGGCGCGGGCAAGTCCACCCTCGTCACCGTCCTCACCGGCCTCCAGACACCCGACGAGGGCACGGTCCTCTTCGACGGAGAGCCCGCGCCCGCGCCGGCCGACCGCGACGCCTGGCGGCGCAAGGTGGCCTGCGTCTACCAGAAACCCACCGTCGTACCGGAGTTGACGGTCGCCGAGAACCTCTTCATCAACCGGCAGCCGCTCGGCCGCGGCGGCTTCATCAGCTGGCGCCGGCTGATGGGCGAGGCCGCCGAGGTCCTCGACACCTGGGACGTGCGGGTCGACCCGCGGGCGCGGACCGCCGACCTCAAGGTCGAGGACCGCCAAATGGTGGAGATCGCACGGGCGTTGAGCTTCGGCGCCCGGTTCATCGTCCTCGACGAACCGACCGCCCAGCTCGACAGCCGCGAGATCGAGCGCCTCTTCACCCGGATGCGCGCGCTCCAGGAGTCGGGCGTCACCTTCCTGTTCATCTCGCACCACCTCCAGGAGGTGTACGAGGTGTGCCAGACCGTCACGGTCCTGCGGGACGCCCGCTGGATCGTCACGGCGCCGGTGGCCGACCTGCCCAGGGCCGCCCTGGTCGAGGCCATGGCGGGGGAGCCCGTCGCCGCCGTCGAGGAGCGGGCGGCCCGCGGAAAGGCGGACACGGACGCACCCGTCGTCCTCGACGCGCACGGACTCACGTCGGAGGCGTACGAGGGCGTCGACCTGACCGTGCGCGGCGGTGAGGTCGTCGGCCTCGCCGGATCGAGCGGCAGCGGCAAGACGGAGCTGGCCGAGTCCTTCACGGGACTGCACACACCGACCGCGGGAAGCGCCCGACTGGAGGGCAGGAGGCTGCCGTTCGGCGATGTGACGGCGGCTCTGCGAGCCGGTGTCGGCTGCGTACCGCGCGACCGGCACGGCCAGGGCCTCGTCTTCGGCATGACGGTCGGCGACAACGCCACCCTGAGCGTCCTGGACCGCCTCGGCCGGTACGGGTTCGTCGGCACCGACCGCAGACGTGGCGTCGCCGGTGAGCTGATCGAGCGCCTCGACATCCACACCGAGGGGCCCGACCAGCCGGTGTCCGACCTGTCCGGCGGCAACGCCCAGAAGGTCGTCATGGCCCGCGCCCTCGCCTCGGAGCCCAGACTGCTGGTCCTGATCAACCCCACCGCGGGCGTCGACGTGAAGTCCAAGGAGTCCCTGCTCGCCCGCGTGGACTCGGCCCGCGACGACGGCACCGCCGTCCTCGTCGTCTCCGACGAACTCGACGACCTGCGCCGCTGCGACCGTGTCCTCGTCCTCTTCCACGGCCGCGTCGTCGCCGAGCACGCGGCGGGCTGGCGCGACCACGAGCTGATCGCCTCCATCGAAGGAGTGGACCACCATGGCTGACACGAAGGCCCCGTCGGCCTCGGCCGCCACACCCGTGCGGCCACCGAGGAGCAGGGCCGACGCCAAGGCCGTACTCCTGCGCAGGGCCCGCGAACTCGCCCTCGTACCGGCCCTGCTGCTGTTGCTCGTCCTCGGCGCGTTCGTCAACGACGCCTTCCTCACCGAGCAGAACCTGATCTCGGTCCTGGGCGCCTCGGCCGCGCTCGCGATGGTGGTGCTCGCCGAGTCGCTGGTGCTCATCACCGGCAAGTTCGACCTGTCCCTGGAGTCGGTCGTCGGCATCGCGCCCGCCGTCGGCGCGCTGTTGCTGCTGCCCGCCGCCCAGTCCGGCTGGGGCACCGAACTGCCGGCCCCGGTCGCGCTGCTCGCCGTCCTCCTCGTGGGCGCGGTCATCGGCGGGTTCAACGGCGTGCTCGTCGTGAAGTTCAAGCTCAACGCGTTCATCGTGACGCTCGCGATGCTGATCGTCCTGCGCGGTCTGCTGGTCGGCGCGACGAAGGGCAAGACCCTGTTCGGGATGCCCGACGCCTTCTACACGCTCGCCACCACCACGTTCCTCACCGTGCCCGTCTCGGTCTGGCTCGCGGCGGTGTCGTTCGGCGTGGCCGGATTCGTCCTCAAGTACCACCGCTGGGGACGGGCCCTGTACGCGATCGGCGGCAACGCGGACGCGGCGCGCGCGGCCGGTGTCCGGGTCGAGCGCGTGATGCTCGGTGTGTTCGTCGTCGCGGGGACGCTCGCCGCGGTCGGCGGTCTGATGCAGACCGGCTACGTCGGCGCGATCAACGCCAACCAGGGGCAGAACATGATCTTCACGGTGTTCGCCGCCGCGGTGATCGGCGGGATCAGCCTCGACGGAGGCAAGGGCACGATGTTCGGCGCCCTGACGGGCGTCCTCCTTCTGGGGGTGGTGCAGAACCTGCTGACCCTCGCACAGGTGCCGTCGTTCTGGATCCAGGCCATCTACGGCGGGATCATCCTCGTCGCTCTGATGATCGCTCGGGTGACCACCGGCCGTGCGCAGGACTGAGCGTGGCGCGCGCCCGCGGGTGCGCCGTGGCCGGCCGCGCAGTTCCCCGCGCCCCTGACGGGGCCCGACCGAAAGGCACCTCCGTGTCCTCACCCGCCGCCCGCATCACCGCGGTCGACACCTACGACATCCGTTTTCCCACCTCGCGCGAGCTCGACGGGTCCGACGCGATGAATCCGGACCCCGACTACTCGGCCGCGTACGTCGTCCTGCGCACGGACGGCGGCCCGGAGGGGCACGGGTTCACCTTCACCATCGGGCGGGGCAACGAGGTCCAGGTCGCCGCGATCGAGGCACTGCGCCCGCACATCCTGGGGCGGCCGGTCGAGGAGGTGTGCGCGGACCCGGGGTCACTGGCCCGCGACCTGACGGGCGACAGCCAACTGCGCTGGCTGGGGCCCGAGAAGGGCGTGATGCACATGGCGATCGGCGCCGTCGTCAACGCCGTCTGGGACCTGGCCGCCAGACGCGCAGGCAAGCCGCTGTGGCGGCTGCTCGCCGACGCCACCCCCGAATGGCTCGTCTCCCAGGTGGACTTCCGCTACATCGCGGACGTCCTCACCCCCGAGGACGCGCTCCGGCTGCTGCGGCAGGGCAGGGAGGGCCTGGCGGACCGCACCGCCCTGCTGGAGGAGCGCGGCTTCCCCGGCTACACCACCTCGCCCGGCTGGCTGGGCTACTCCGACGAGAAGCTCACCCGGCTGGCCCGCCAGGCCGTCGCCGACGGCTTCACCCAGATCAAGCTGAAGGTCGGCGCGGACCTCGCCGACGACGTACGGCGCTGCCGGGTGGCCCGCGCGGTCGTCGGGCCCGGCATCCGGATCGCCGTCGACGCCAACCAGCGCTGGAACGTGGACGAGGCCATCGAGTGGACCAGGGCGCTGGCCGAGTTCGACCCGTACTGGATCGAGGAGCCCACCAGCCCCGACGACATCCTCGGCCATGCCGCGATCCGCGAGGCGGTCGGGCCGGTCAAGGTCGCCACCGGCGAGCACGTACAGAACCGGATCGTCTTCAAGCAACTGCTCCAGGCGGGCGCCGTCGACATCCTGCAGATCGACGCGGCCCGGGTCGGCGGCGTCAACGAGAACCTCGCGATCCTGCTGCTCGCGGCCGAGTTCGGCGTGCCCGTCTGCCCGCACGCGGGCGGCGTCGGACTGTGCGAACTCGTCCAGCACCTCGCCATGTTCGACTACGTGGCGCTCGCCGGCACGACCGAGAACCGCGTCATCGAGTACGTCGACCATCTGCACGACCACTTCCTCGACCCGGTGGTGATCAGAGAGGGTCGCTACACGGCACCCGGCGCTCCGGGCTTCTCGGCGGCCATGCGGCCGGAGTCCATCGCCGAGTTCACCTTCCCCGACGGCACGTTCTGGGCCGCCGACCTGGCCCGTCAGAAGCAGGACCCGAAGAAGAAGGAGCAGGCGGTATGAGTGACTTCGAGGGGCTCAAGGCCCTGGTGACCGGCGGCGCCTCCGGCATCGGCCGGGCCACCGCGGAACTCCTCGCCGCCCGCGGCGCCCGGGTCGCCGTGCTCGACCTGGATCCCACGAGCGTGCGGGGACCCCTGCTCGGCTACCGGGCGGACGTCACCGACGACGCGTCCGTACGCCGGTCCGTCGCCGCCGCGATCGCCGACCTCGGCGGCCTGGACGTGCTGGTCAACAACGCGGGCATCGGCGCCCAGGGCACCGTCGAGGACAACGACGACGAGAACTGGCACCGCGTCCTGGACGTCAACGTCGTCGGCATGGTCCGCACCACCCGGGCCGCCCTGCCGCACCTGCGGACGTCCTCGCACGCGGCCGTCGTCAACACCTGTTCCATCGCGGCCACCGCGGGCCTGCCGCAGCGCGCCCTGTACTCCGCGTCCAAGGGGGCCGTCCTGTCGCTGACCCTCGCCATGGCCGCCGACCACATCCGCGAGGGCATCCGCGTCAACTGCGTGAACCCCGGTACGGCCGACACCCCCTGGGTCGGCCGGCTCCTGGACGCCGCGCCCGACCCGGCCGCCGAACGGGCCGCGCTCGAGGCCCGCCAGCCCACCGGGCGCCTCGTCACGGCCGACGAGGTCGCGGGCGCCATCGCCTACCTGGCGAGCCCGCTGTCGGGTGCGACCACCGGCACGGCCCTCGCGGTCGACGGCGGGATGCAGGGGCTGCGGCCGCGTCCGACGGGCCGGTGACCGGCGTGCGTACGCGTCCGCTCGGCCGAACGTCCCTCGACGTCACCGCGCTGGCCCTCGGCACCGCCGGTATCGGCAACCTCTACAGCGAGGTCGGTGAGGAACAGGCGCAGGAGACCGTGCACGCCGCCTGGGACGCGGGCGTCCGCTACTTCGACACCGCGCCCCACTACGGCATCGGCCTCTCCGAACGCCGCCTCGGCGCGGCCCTGCGCGGGCGCCCCCGGTCGGCGTACACCCTCTCGACCAAGGTGGGCCGCCGCCTGGAACCCACCGACGCGGGCGGCGACGACCGCGCCGACGGGTTCGCGGTGCCCGCCACGCACCGCAGGGTCTGGGACTTCAGCGCGGACGGGATACGCCGCACCCTCGACGCCAGTCTGCAGCGGCTCGGCCTCGACCGGGTGGACGTCGTCTACCTCCACGACCCCGACGACCACGCCGAAGAGGCCTTCCGCGAGGGATATCCGGCCCTGGAGAAGCTCCGCTCGGAAGGCGTCGTGGGCGCGATAGGCGCCGGCATGAACCAGGCCGGGATGCTCACCCGCTTCGTCCGTGACACGGACGTCGACGTGGTGCTCTGCGCCGGCCGCTACACGCTCCTCGACCAGCGGGCGCTCACCGGTCTGCTGCCGGCCGCTCAGGAGCGCGGCGTGTCCGTCGTCATCGGCGGTGCCTTCAACTCCGGCCTGCTGGCCGACCCGAGGCCGGGAGCCACGTACGACTACACCTCCGCGCCGCCCGAGGTACTGGACCGGGCGCTGGCGCTCAAGGCCGCGGCGGACCGGCACGGCACCACCCTGCGCGCGGCCGCCCTGGCCTTCTGCGCGGCCCACCCGGCGGTCGCGGCCGTCCTCGTGGGAGCCAGGTCGCCCCATGAGCTGCGCGACTGCGCCGAACAGTTCGGGGCGCCCGTGCCCGGGAGCCTCTGGCAGGAACTGCGGGACACGGGCCTGCTGCCCGCCGACGCCCCGGTACCGGGGGAGGAGCCGTCATGAGAGTCGCCCTGCACACCAAGGTCCGCGTGGACCGTGTCGCCGCGTACGAGGCCGCCCACCGGGAGGTTCCCGGGGAACTCACGGACGCGATCCGCGCCGCCGGCGCCACCTCCTGGACGATCTGGCGCAGCGGCCCCGACCTCTTCCACCTCCTGGAGTGCGAGGACTACCCCCGGCTGCTCGCCGAGCTGGAGAGGCTGCCCGTCAACATCGCCTGGCAGTCCCGGATGGCGCAGCTGCTGGACGTGGCGCACGACTACTCGGCCGAGGGCGCGGCGGCCGGGCTGCCGGTCGTCTGGGAGCTCCCGTGAGCGCCGCGACCGCCCCGACCGCGGCGACCGCCGGGACCGGCCCGAGCGGACGCACGGGCACCGTGGACGCCCACCACCACGTCTGGGACCTCTCCGTACGGGACCAGGACTGGCTCATCGGGCCCGAACTGGCGCCGCTCAGAAGGAACTTCACCGTCGCGGACCTGGAACCGCAGGCGCGTGCCGCCGGAGTCTCCCGCACCGTCCTCGTGCAGACGGTCACGGTGGCCGAGGAGACCCCGGAGTTCCTGGCCCTCGCGGCGGCCCACGAGCTGATCGGCGGAGTCGTCGGCTGGACCGACCTGACCCGCCCCGACGTCGCGGACGAGCTGGCCCGGCTGAGGGAGATGCCGGGCGGCCGGTACCTGAAGGGCATCCGTCACCAGGTCCAGAGCGAACCCGACCCCGAGTGGCTGTCGCGCCCGGACGTGCGCCGAGGACTCGCCGCGGTGGCGGCGGCCGGGCTCGTGTACGACCTGGTGGTGCGCCCCCACCAGCTTCCGGCCTGCACCGGGGCGGCGGCCGCCCTGCCCGGTCTCACCTTCGTCCTCGACCACCTGGGCAAGCCGCCCATCGCCTCGGGCACACTGGAGCCATGGGCCCAGGGCGTCACGGCGCTCGCCGCCCTGCCGAACACGGTGTGCAAGCTGTCGGGCATGGTGACGGAGACCGACCTGACGCACCGGCGTTCCGCGGCGTCGCGGCGGCGGGAGCTGAAGCCCTACGCGGACACCGTGCTGGCGGCCTTCGGCCCGGAGCGCCTCCTGGCCGGGTCCGACTGGCCGGTGTGCACGCTGGCGACGACGTACGCCGGAGTGTGGCTCATGGCCGAGGGGCTCACACTCGGACTGAGCGGCCCTGAACGCGCGCAGGTCTTCGGGGGCACCGCCGAGCGCGTCTACCGCCTCTGAGCCCTCGTCCCACGAGTCGAGGATTCGGGTAAACCCTGACAAGGTGGGCTCATGGCTGACCGGGGTGAGAGCGCTGTGTCGCTCCCGGACGACTGGCCCGCCCACCCGGACCCGATCCTGGCGCTCAACCGCATGGGCAGTTTCGACTGGGACCTGGACGCCGGTCTCATGCGCCTCGACGTCCTGGCCCACGAGATCTTCGACCTGCGCCCCGAGGAATTCACCGGCCGTCCGGAAGGCCTGGCCGTGCGGGTGCCTCCGGACGAGAGCCACCGCGTGGACATGCACGTCTCCCAGGCCCTGAAGAACGGCAGCGAGAACTACGGGGCGTACTTCCGGATCCGCCGCCGTGACGGCACCCTGCGCTGGACCCACACCCAGGGCTACATCCAGCGCGACGAGACCGGCCGGCCGCACCGCATCATCGGCATCGTCCGCGACGCGGCCCAGGAGCTGATCGAGGCACAGGACCGCCGTGAGCGGGCCGCCCTGGAGGACGAGGCGCGCCTGCGGCAGACGAACGTCGTGCAGATCACCACGGCGGCCCTCGCGCACGCCCGCACGGTCCAGGACGTCATCGACGTCCTGAAGAACAACCAGGGCGTCACCCATCTGGGGGCCACCAGCCTGGTCATGGGTCTGGTCGAGGCCGGCCGTGTCCGTCTGGTCGCGGAGGGCCCCAAGGGCAGCTTCGTACCCGGCACCCTGGTCACCGGCGTCGGCGAGGAGTACCCGATGAGCGAGGTCGTGCGCACCCTCGCTCCGCGGTTCATCGAGTCGCCGGAGGAGTTCGCCAGGTCGTATCCGCTGCTGTGGCCGCACATCACCGAGCTCGGCATCACCTCGGCGGCCTATCTGCCGCTCATCGCGCAGGCCCGGCCCATCGGGGCCATGGGGCTGCTCTACGACGACCGGCGCGGCTTCTCCGCCCAGGACCGCAACGTCCTCGTCGCACTCGGCAGCAGCATCGCGCAGAGCCTCCAGCGCGCCATGTTCTACGAGCAGGAGAAGGACCTCGCCCAGGGCCTCCAGCAGGCCATGCTGCCGCGTTCGATCCCGGACGTCCCCGGCGCCGAGGTCGCCGTGCGGTACCGCTCGGGCGCCCTCGGCCGGGAGATCGGCGGCGACTGGTACGACGTGATCCCGCTGCCCGGGGGCCGGGTCGGCGCCGTCATCGGGGACGTCCAGGGACACGACACGCACGCGGCCGCCGTCATGGGCCAGCTGCGGATCGTGCTGCGCGCCTACGCGGCCGAGGGCCACACCCCGGCGACCGTCATGGCCCGCGCCTCCGTCTTCCTGCACGAGCTCGACACCGACCGCTTCGCGACCTGTCTGTACGCCGAGGCCGACCTGACCACCGGGGTGGTCCAGGTCGTCCGGGCCGGCCACGTCGACCCGCTGGTCCGTGACACGGACGGCGGCTGCCACCGGCTGCCCGTCGAGGGAGGTCTGCCGCTCGGCCTGTCCGCCGAGTTCGGGAGCCTCGAATACCCGGTCAACACCCTCGAACTCGACCCCGGCCACACGCTGCTCCTGTGCACCGACGGACTGGTCGAACAACCCGGGATCGACCTCGACGAGGGCATGCGGACCCTGCGCGCCCTCGTCGCCACGGGCCCCGACGACGTCCGCGACCTCGCGGACCGGCTCATCGAGGTCGCGGACGAACGCGGTGGCGACGACGACGTGGCGCTGCTCCTGCTGCGCCGGCTGGGCACGGACGCGTGGCGCTCGGGGGAGCGGGTCCAGCAGCACGTCGGGCCCGCGGACCCCGAGGCGCTCACCGAGGCCCGGCACATGGTCCGGGCCGCCGTACGGGCCTGGGGCGCCCGTGCCCGCGCCGACGAGATCGAGCTGGTCGCCGACGAGCTGATCACCAACGCGCTGATGCACACGGAGGGCTCCGCGATCATCACCGTACGGGCCCTCGCGGGGCCCGACCGGCGGCTGCGCGTCGAGGTCGAGGACGCGTCCAGCGCGCTGCCCCGGCGCCGTGAGGCGGGGGAGGCGGGGGTCTCCGGGCGGGGCCTCCTGCTGGTGGACCGGCTCGCGGACGTGTGGGGCGTCGAGGCCCGGGGCGGCGGCAAGTGCGTGTGGTGCGAGTTTCTGGTGCCCGACCGGGAGTGACCGGAGCAGGCGTGACGGGGCAGGGGGACGAGAGGCCTGCGGGGCGCGCCGGTGGCACCCTGGATCCATGCCGGAACTGCCCGAGGTCGAAGCGTTGAAGGACTTCCTGGCCGAACATCTGGTCGGCCACGAGATCGTCCGCGTCCTGCCCGTCGCGATCAGCGTGCTCAAGACGTACGACCCGCCGCCCACCGCCCTGGAGGGCCACGAGGTGGTGGCCGTGCACCGGCACGGCAAGTTCCTGGACCTGGAGACCGCCGACGGTCCCCGCTTCGTCACGCATCTGGCGCGGGCGGGCTGGCTCCACTGGAAGGACCGGCTGCCCGACGGGCCGCCGCGCCCCGGCAAGGGCCCGCTCGCGATGCGTGTGGCCCTGGAGACCGGCGCGGGCTTCGACCTCACCGAGGCAGGCACCCAGAAGCGTCTCGCGGTGTACGTCGTACGGGACCCGATGGAGGTGCCCGGTGTGGCCCGCCTCGGCCCGGACCCGCTGGCCGACGACTTCGACGAGGCGCGCTTCGCCGGGCTCCTGGACGGCGAGCGCAGACAGCTCAAGGGCGCCCTGCGCGACCAGAGCCTGATCGCGGGGGTGGGCAACGCCTACAGCGACGAGATCCTGCACGCCGCGAGGATGTCGCCCTTCAAGCTCGCCGCCACCCTGACCCCGCAGGAGACCCGGCGCCTGTACGAGGCGCTGCGGACCACTCTCGCGGAGGCCGTCGAGCGCTTCCACTCGGTGGCCGCGGGCCGCCTGAAGGCCGAGAAGAAGAGCGGCCTGCGGGTCCACGGGCGGACCGGCGAGCCCTGCCCGGTGTGCGGGGACACGGTCCGCGAGGTGTCCTTCAGCGACTCCTCGCTCCAGTACTGCCCCACCTGCCAGACGGGCGGCAAGCCCCTCGCGGACCGCAGGACGTCCAAGTTCCTGAAGTAGCGGACCTCAGGGCGTCTTGAGCGTGACCAGCCGTTCCCCGGTCGACGTCCGTACCTCGTAGCGGACGATGTCGGAGGGGTGCATCGCGGCGGCGCCCTGCATGCCGTCGGAGGGCGCCGCGGACTTCTTGGGCACCGTCCAGCTCAGGATGACCTGCTCCGAGTCGTCGCGGCCGATCGCCACGAGCTCGCAGGACTGGTCGGCGGAGGCGTTCTTGACCTTCAGGTCCACCTCGCTGCCCCAGGCCCGGTCGAGCGTGGTGACCTCGGCCCACACTCCGGTCCCGGGGTCGGTCGCGGCGACCGAGCTGCTGTCGGAGCTCTCGTCCCCGGCGATGACCGCGATCGCGGGTCCGCCGACGGCGAAGACCACGGCGGCGGCGACCGCGAACAGCCAGCGCCTGCGCCCGCTCCTGCGGGCCGTGACGACATCCTCCAGGAGCCGGTCCAGCAGGCCGGGACCCGCCTGGGTCATGGGGTTCACCGTACGCGGCGTCGCCTGGGCGTAGGCCCGCAACGTCCGTGTGGTGGCGGACAGTTCATGTATCTGAACCGCGCACTGGGGACACTCCATGAGGTGGTCCTCGAAGCGGAAGGCATCCGCCTCGTCCAGCACGCCTAGCGCGTATGCGCCGACGTCGCGGTGGCGTTCCAGCGACCTCATACCAAATCCTCATGCCGTGCCGATGGGTGTGTGTGCGGGGAGTAGCTGCTTGCCCACCGGTACGCAGGAGACCGCCGAATCACTCAAGTCCCGACCGGAAACCAACCAGGAGATTCGGAGCGGTCGGGCTCCCGGATTGGTCGGGGTTGGAAAAAAACTGGTCAGCGGAGCCGGCCGCGGGACCCGGGCACGGGATCGGCCGGAAAAAATCAGAAAAGGTGGATCGCCAGATGCCCGAGCGGCAGACCCAGTTGCCAGGCGGGGGTCCAGACCTTCGGGCCGTCGTCCTCTCCGACGACGGAGCCGCCGCCCGGCACCGCGTCCAGGTCGGGCGCCAGTAACTCGGTCTCCTGCAGCCAGCGCCAGGCCGCCGTCGCCAGATCCGCGTCGGGCGACGGACCGCCCGCCTCGGCGGCCTCGGCCACGAGCCCGGCCATGCGCTCGCTCACCCAGTCCTGCCACGGCTGGTCGTACGCCGTCAGCGACAGCCACGTCTCCAGCTGGGTCACCACCCGGATGCCGGAGAGCTCGCCGGTCGTGTCCGACAGGAAGATGGTGAGCGCCAGGGCGTCGCGCCCGGCGCGGAACTCGAAGGACGTGGGTGGCATCAGGTCGCCGGTCCGCAGCAGTTCGTCGGCGATGTACTCGGCGTACAACCAGGCCATGGGGACGGTGAGTTCACCGCCACCTGTACCGTCCGTGCTCTCTTGACCTCTGTGCAGCATCCCTTCCTGCCTCCTCCGGTGCGTGCGCGTGGCCCGAACCCGGGCCCCACTCGGGAACACGGATGAGGACAGCTGATTGCTCAACCGTGATCCTCAGCAAGGCGCTTTACGGAGGCTTGACCCGGCCCTCGGTTTCACCGCAGGTCGGCCGCGTATCCCGGAAGAACCCGGCGCAGGGCGCGCAGCGCGTAGTACGCGCGGGACTTCACCGTACCGGGCGGGATCCCCAGGGCAGCCGCGGCCTCCGCCACACTCGCCCCCCGGAAATACACCTGCACCAGGACTTCGCGGTGCTCCGGAGTGAGAGTCTTCACAGCCTCCCGCACATCGAGGGTCGCCACGGAGCGTTCCGCGTGGTCGGCCGAGACCCGGGCGCTCTCCAGCACCGCGTCCCCGACCTCGGCCGGGCGTGCCTGCCGGGCCCGTCGGGCGTCGATGGCCAGCCGCCGCGCCACGGTCAGCAGCCAGGGCCGTACGGAGTCGAAGTCGTCGGCGCGCAGAGCCTCGGGATGCTGCCAGGCGCGTACGAATGTCTCCTGCACCAGATCCTCGGCGCGCTGGCGGTCTCCGTCGGAGAGCCTCAGCAACAGGGCGAAGAGCGGTGCTCCGTGCTCCCGCTGCAAATCGGCCAGCTCGTGCTCGGCGGTCGTCCTGCTGGTCATGGTGATGGCGGCCGTCATGGCCGTATGCCAACGCAGGGCGCCCTGCCGGGACAGGGGCACGACACCGCTCGTCGGCAGACGGTCGAACCCGTCGACGAACGGTACGACGAACGGTCAACCGGGACGTAACACTCCGCCTCTGCGTCCCGGCGCACCGCAACGGGCCTGCACCCCGTGGGCGGCAGCCCCTACGGGACCACCGTCACCGGCCAGCGTCCCGCCTTCACCAGCCGGATCGCGACGGAACCGATGATCCGGTGCCCCGCCTGCTCCGAGGCGCCCACCACGACGGCGTCCGCCGTCAGCTCCTCGGCCGCCTGGACGAGCCCGTTGTACGGGTCGCCGCGGAAGGTGTGGAACTCCCAGCGCACATCGAATATGCCCTTGACCTGCTCGGCCGCTTCCTGGATGTCCCGGACCAGCTCCTCGGCGATCTGGTCGGTCGTCTCGGCGACCGGGACCCCGAGCGCCGCACCCGCGGCCATGACCGGCTGCACGTACACCAGGGTCAGCAGAGCCCGCTGCCGCCTGGCCAGCCCTCCGGCATAGGAGGCGGCGCGGAGCGAGGACTCGGAGCCGTCCACACCGACCATGATGACCTTGGGCCCGTCGGTGCCACGTTCGAACTGGTGGGAGTGCTTTTCCGTCACGGCCTGAGGCTATCGGACCCGGCGGATCCGCCCGACCCCGCCGCCGGACCGTCCCACGGATGCTCTCAACGGGTGCTTTCATACGTCCGCACCGGTGGAATCGTGCGGGGGATCGCCACCGCCGGGCGACTGATTAGTCATGAATAAGGATCAGATCATCACGCGGCGCCGGGCGTTGCTCGCCGGTGCCGCCGTCCTGGGCGCGACGGGCACGGCGGGCGCGGTACACCTGTTCACCGGCGACCCGGGCCCCCCGGTCCGCTCCGCGCCCGCTCCCGCCGCCGGGGCCCAGGCGAACGGAGCGCTCCGCAAACCCTCCGCCTTCCGGCTCCAGCCCATCGCCGGCTACGGACCGGCCCGCGCCGCACCGGCGCCCACCCTCGTACGGCACGAGCCGTTCCTGCGGATGTCGGGACGCGGCCGCAGCATGGTGCTGACCTTCGACGACGGCCCCGACCCCCGCTACACCCCGGACATCCTGCGGGTCCTCAAGGCCCACGACGTGCGCGCCATGTTCTTCGTGTGCGGCGAGATGGCCGTCGACAACAAGGACCTGCTGCGCCGGATGTCGGACGAGGGGCACATCGTCGGCAACCACACCTGGTCCCACCCGCTCCTGACCAAGCTGAGCAGGTCCGCGATCCGCTCCCAGATGGAGCGCACCAGCGATGTCGTCGAGGAGGCGTACGGCGAGTGCCCCGGCTGGTTCCGCGCGCCGTACGGGGCCTGGAACCGGGCCACCTTCCAGATCGGCGCCGACCTCGGCATGGAGCCGCTCGCCTGGACCGTCGACACGCTGGACTGGACGACGCCGGGCGTCCGCGCCATCGAGCGCCGGGTGGTCCGCGGCGCGGCGCCGGGGGTCGTGGTCCTCGGGCACGACGCGGGCGGCAACCGCTCGCAGAGCGTGCAGGCGCTGCGCGACTATCTGCCGCGCCTGCTGGACTCCGGCTATCAGCTCACCGTGCCCCGCCGGCGGCCCGCCTAGAAACACGGACCTCCGTGAAATCAGACGGGGGCAGACGGAGGTGGGTGGAGGCAGGAGAAAAGCAGGCCGAACGGAGCGGGGCCCGTGGAATTCCACGGGCCCCGCTCCATTCGGCCGATTCCGTACCGGCTCAGCGGACCTCTACCAGGCGGGCGAACGTGACGACGTTCCCGTCGTAGCCGTTCTGCTTGGAGAAACCGCCTCCGCAGGTGATGACCCGCAATTCGGGGCCACCGGTGTTCCCGTAGACGCGGTCGCCCGGGAAGTTGTTCTTCTCGAACACCTCGACGCCGTAGATCTCGAACACGGCGGTCTTTCCGTCCTTGCGGTCGATCTCGACGCGGTTGCCCTTCTTGAGGGCCCCGAGACCGTAGAAGACGGCGGGCCCCTGCTGGTTGTCGACATGGCCCACGATGACGGCCGTGCCCTTCTCGCCGGGCGAGACCGCGCCCGAGAACCACCCCGCGAGATTCGGGTCCTCCGGGGGCGGCGCGTCCACCCAGCCGTCCATGTCGAGGTCCACCGGCACGGCGGGGGCGTCGACCTGGATCGCCGGGATTCTGACGCGGTCCACCACGGAGAACGACAGGGGAGCGGGCGCGCCGGGCCGGGACCTGTCCACGAAGGCGCTGTCCGCCGCCGCGGCCGTCGCGGGCTGCGGGGGCCCCACGTCGAACTCCCCCGAGCCGTTGCGAATGAGAGCGAGGCCCGTCAGCAGAACAAGAGCTATGACACCCCACGGAGCGCGCTTCCTGGGGCGCTCTTCCTCTTCGGTCAGCTCGGACACGGACATTCGCAAACCCCTCTCGACGCGGCCGTCGCCACGTCCGTCGCGCATACGAGAACGCTAAGCGCACGATGCGCGCGGGGCGACGGGAGAAGCGCGAACGGGTGGTGGACAGGCGTGCCGTGCGCCATCCGAGTCGCCACCGGCAGGAAATTTCTGACGGTGCGTGACCTGCGGCAATATCCGATTGTGTTCCTTTCTGTCGGCGTGTCCCCTCACCAGGACGGACCATTCTCGAAATGCGGCCCTGTGCACGACAACTGAGTGTCTGTCTGGGAGGCGTTCTCTCGCCGATCGACCCGGGGACGTTCCCGGGGGCGCCTTCCGCGGAGGATCACATGCGTAGCACTCGTGCCCTGGCGGTCTCTGTGACAGCGGTCGCCGCCCTCGGACTCATCGCTCCCCAGGCCGTGGCCTGGGACAGCGCCAGCAACATCGTCGCCATGCCCAGCGCCATCGCGCGGGGCGGACAGCTGACCGTGACCGTCGACGGGTGCCCGAGCGGCGGCACCATGACGAGCAGGGCCTTCCCACAGGCGTATCTCTCACCGATCAAGAACCACAGCGAGACGTCGAAGGGGACCGCGACCGTCAACAGCTCGGCCACACCGGGCGCGTACGACATCACGGTCCACTGCCACGGCAGGCCCGCGCTGTCGAAGTCCGCCGCCTTCACCGTCATCGGCGGTGTCCGCGGTGGTCTCGGCGGCAGCAGCTCCATCGGCGCCACGTCGACCGACATGGCGATCGGCGGCGGTCTCGTCGGTCTCGCGCTCGTCGGCGGCGGGGTGTTCTGGATGCGTCGCCGCTCCGAGAGCAGGATCTGAGCCCGCCCCCGGCACACGGGTCCCACCGGCACGGGCGCCTCGCGGGACGGGCGCCACGAAGGCCGGCTCCTCCCTTCGGAGACCGGATCGCACTGGAACGGCCCTTCGGCCCGGACCCTCACGGGTTCCGGGGCGAAGGGCCGTTCCTGGCGCGTCAGCCGCCGTGTTCGCCGGTGCGCCTGCGCGACCAGTGGTACGCCGCGCCGACCGAGCCGGCGATGAGCGCCGCCCCGAGGCCGATCTCGCCCAGGTCGAAGCCGCCGGCGGTGCCGCCGACGCCCGCCTTGACGCCCCGGTGGACGGGGTTGTGCGTCGGATCGTCCGGGCGTCCGCCGGCGATGGTGAGGTCCGTGTGGCCGGATTCGCGCCCGCACCGGAACGTCACCTCGTACACGGCGCCGGGCTTGGCGTCCCAGTCGACGGTGGCCGAGGCCCTGGACTGCCCCTTGTGGAGCGTCACCGTGTCGAAGACCCCGGAGGTGACCTTGGTCTCCGACTTGCAGCCGTTGACCGAGAGCGTGACGCGCCCGCCCGCCGCGATGGTCGAGGGTGTGACGTCGAAGCCGAACGAGGTGATGTTGTGGTTCTCGTCCTCGTCGTCCCCGGCGAAGGCGACGGATGGAGCGAGGGCCAGGGCGGTCATGCCCAGCAGTGCGGCCGAGGCGACGCGTATCGCGCGCATGGTGAGTCCTCCGGGTCCCCGAGGAGCAGCCCGCGGACCTTTTCCGCTGCGCCGTACATGCACCTCGATGTCCGAAACGCTAGGAAGGTGCGGGGCCGGGCGCGATCTCAGTCGCGCGAATGGGGCAACCGAGTGGGCCGAACCGGGGAACGCGTACCCGCGACCGGGGGACGGGCACGGCGTGGCGCCCGCCCCGGAGGGACGGGCGCCCGAGCGGGTCCGTCACTTGCCTGCGTCGGGGAAGTGCGTCAGGAACGGCTCGGTGGTCGCCGCGATCCCTCGGCTGTAGGGCGCGTCGAAGTCCCAGATCAGGAAGAGCAGGAAGGCGATCAGGGAGGCGAACAGGCCCGCCAGGATCACCTCGCGTGGCGTACGGCGGATCTGCAGCGCGAAGATCAGCCCGACGGTCACCGCCGCTCCGATGATCAGCCCGAACCACACGACGCCCGGCATGGTCGGCGACGTCGAGTCGGCGCGGGCGGTGCGCGCGACGTCCACCGCGGTCACCTGGTCGAGGAGGGGCTGGTAGGCCTGGGCCTCGAAGTCCGTCTTCGGCTCGTAGTCGGTGACGTCGTGGCGGATCCGGCTCAGCAGTTCCTCCCCGCGCTCGGTGACGTGGCCGTGGTCGGCCATGGTCTTCCACTCGGTGGTGACGACGTGGCCGACATACGCGTCGACGTCGGCCCGGATGCGGTCACGCACGTCGGGAGGGTAGACGCGGACGCGCTCGGAGATCTCGTGCAGCGCGTGCGCCTCCGCCTGGACGTGGTCCTCGGCGACGCCCCGTGCCTCCCACACGCCGGCGATGGCCAGACCGAGCACGATGGCGTAGACCACGCCGATCATCATCGTCATGTACTCGATGACGTCCGGGGTGTCGGACGGGTCGTCGTCGTCGGCGACCGTGCGGTTCCGTACGTAGGTGACGATGAGGACGACGACAGCGGCAGCCGCCATCGCGAGGGCGAGAACAAGCCATTCCGACAAAGGTTCCTCCAGGGGTCAGCGCGGGCGCAGCGCGGCGGCGGCGAGCACGGCGGGCGCGGTGATGAGCAGGGCGTACGACACCAGGGACTGGCCGCCGCGGGGCGGGGCCTTGTGCGCCTTGACGCGGTAGGGCGGATAACTCACCGGAGCAGGTGAGGGACTCGGCCGCGCACTGGGAGTCGGAGTCGGAGTCGGTGTCGGGGACGGTGCGGGAGGCGCCGGGCGGGGCGCTGCCGTGACCGGCCGAGGCTGCACGGGAGCGGGCGGTGCGACGGCCGGCGGGGCGGGCCGTGGCCGGGGAGGCGGTTTCGGCGCGGGCGTCGGGGTGGGGGTCGGCTCGGGCGGAGGCTTCGGCGGGGGAGGGGGCTTCGGCGTCGGACTGGGGGGCGGCGGAGGCGGCGGAGGGGGCGTGGGCGTCGGGGGCGGGCAGGTGCCCGCCACCGACACCGCGGCGCTCCCACCGGAGCCGGCGGAGGCGTACGCGCACGCGTCGGCGGTCGCGGGGGCCGGTGCGCCGCTCGCCAGCCAGGTCAGGGTCAGCAGCGCCAGCAGCCGTATGCCGAGGGCGAGTCGGAGTGGCGGAGAGGTTCGTCGTGATCCAGGCACGATCGCGATCATCGGCCCTCGGACGCTCATATATATGGGATTGACGGTGTAATTGCCCCGAAGGAGGGACAAGTGGGCTTCATGCCGTTACCGTCCGGCGCCGGACGGCGTTTGGACCCCTTCCTGAGCAGGTCTCCCGGGCGTTACCGGAAAGAAATATGTGCACCCTTTGAACACTCACCGCACCCCCGCCCGTACCTAGGGCCATACGCGGTGCTGAGGAGTGCCGCAACACCTATGCAAACAGCGGGAGTTACCAATGAAGACCTCCTGGCGGAGCGCCTCACTCGTAGCGTCAGCTGCGGCAGTGCTGGTGCTGACGACGGCGTGCGGTCAGGAAGAGGCGGCCGATACCGGCAGCCAGAACGTGGGAGCGGCACCCGCCGCCAACGGCTACGGCACGGCCGGGGCGGGGGCGGCCGAGACGGGTGCCGCCGCCGCTGACGGACAGGGTGCCGTGGCGCAGAGCGCCGGCCAGCTTGCCGTGTCGGACATCGCGAAGCTCGGTGAGGTGGTCACGGACAGCGCGGGCATGACGCTGTACCGCTTCGACAAGGACACGGCCGAGCCGCCGAAGTCGGCCTGTGACGGCGACTGCGCCACGGCCTGGCCGCCGGTGCCGTCCTCCGGTGCCGCGGCTCCGGTGGGTATCGACAAGGCCCTGCTCGGTGAGGTGACCCGTACCGACGGTACGAAGCAGCTGACCATCGACGGCTGGCCGCAGTACCGGTTCGCGAAGGACACCAAGGCCGGTGACGTCAAGGGCCAGGGCGTGGGCGGTACTTGGTACGCGTCGGCCCCCACCGGGAAGAAGGCGTCCGCCGCCGGGAGCGGCGCGGCAGCCGCCGACCTGCCCGGTCTTTCGACCCGTAACGACCCGGAGCTCGGTGAGGTCGTCGTCGACAAGAACGGGATGACGGTCTACCGCTTCGAGAAGGACACCCCGTGGCCGATGAAGTCGGCCTGTGTCGGTGCCTGCCTCACGAAGTGGCCGGTCGTCGAGCCGGTGGACGCCGCCGACACCAAGGGCATCGCCAACAAGAACGACGGCAAGCGCGGCTACGTCGTCCTGAACCGCCCGGACGGACTCAAGCAGCAGAGCATCGACTGCTGGCCGCTCTACACCTTCGCGGGTGACAAGAAGGCCGGCGACACCAACGGGCAGGGCGTCGGCGGCACCTGGTACGCCATCTCCCCGGAGGGCAAGCCGCTCGGCAAGCCGAAGTAGCCCCACGGGACGACCACTTCGTACCGCCACTTCCTCTTCCTGCGTCACTTCGACCTATCGCTTCGTACGGCCACTTCGTACAACCACTTCCCCCGGTGGCTCACCGAGTTGTGAACGCGCCGTACGGAAACCGCCGTTTCGCCCCCTCCGCACCGCACGGAGAGGGCGAAACGGCTTTTTCACATCCGGGGCCACCGCTGTCGTGGCTCTTCGTCACCCTGCGCAGTTCCCGCGGATCTCTTTGGAATGCTTCAGGGTGATTTCGTCAGGCATTCCCTTACGTGAGTGACAGAGGGGCCGGCCTTGAACGGACGGTCAATTTCCGTTTCCACTCGCTCCATTGGCAGGCGATCAGTAGCCTCAGCTCGAACACCGGATCGTCTACGCCTTGGAGAGACAGATGGAGCGTCCCGCCTGGGCCCCGCGCGGCATCGACATCTCGGTGCCCAGTGTGAGCCGGGTCTACGACTACTACCTGGGCGGTTCGCACAACTTCGAGGTCGACCGGGAAGCCGCGCGCAGGGCCATGGAGTTCGTGCCGGGCCTCCCCAAGATCATGCAGGCGAACCGGGCGTTCCTGCGCCGCGCGGTGCGCTTCGCGGCCGAGCAGGGCGTCACCCAGTTCCTGGACATCGGCTCGGGCCTGCCCACCTTCGGGAACGTCCACGAGGTGGCCCAGAGCGCACGCCCCGGCGCACGCGTGCTCTACGTCGACCACGACCCGGTGGCCGTCGCGCACAGCGAGGCGGTCCTGGCCGGCAACGAGGACGCGGACGCCGTCGTCGGCGACCTGCGCAAGCCCCGGGACATCCTCGTGCATCCCCGGCTGCGGGGTCTGATAGACCTGAATCAGCCAGTGGCTCTTCTTCTCGTTGCCATACTTCACTTCGTGGAGGACGAGGACGACCCGTACGGTGCTGTGGCAGAGCTGAGGGACGCGCTGGCGCCCGGCAGTCTGTTCGTCGTCACGCACGCCTCGTACGAGGGGATTCCGGTCCCCCCGGAGCGGGTCCGGGGCATCTCCGACGTCTACAAGGACATCCGAAACCCGCTGATCATGCGCTCGCGCGAAGACATCGCGCGGTTCTTCGAAGGGTACGACATGGTGGAACCCGGACTGGTGCCGATGCCGAACTGGCGGCCCGACCCGGCGTCCGAGGACGAGGATCCCTATTCCTACTCGGGTTTCGCGGGCGTGGGGCGCGCGGCGTGACCGCGGAGCCGGACGGGCCGGAGGACAGACTGCGCAGGTTCGCGACGATCTGGAGCCGGGCGGTCTTCCCGGTGACCGCCACGTCGCTGACCCGGCCGGAGTTCGAGCAGCGCCTGGTGCCGCTCGCCCGGCGGCTCAGCGAGGCGCTGCGGGCCAGGACGTTCGAGGCGGCCGAGGGACAGGCCGTGGGCGCCGCGCTCATCGAGGCGCACTGCACGGAGCCCGAGGCGCTCAGCGCCACCCTCGACTGCGTCGACGCCTACCTGGTGCTCTACTGCGGCGGGGACGGGGCCCAGGACGCCCTGCGCGCCCGCTCCGCACGCCTGCAGCACGCCATGGCCGCCGGGTTCGCCAGGGCGCTGCGGGAGCGGACGCTGGCCGAGCAGGAGACCATCGCACGCGCCGCCCTCCAGGCCCAGGGCATCGTCGCGGACGCGCTGCACGCGACCGAGGCACGCTTCCGCGCGGTCTTCGAGGGCGCGGCGATAGGCATCGGCGTCGCCGACCTCGACGGCAACATCCTCCAGGTGAACAACGCCCTGCTGCGGATGTTCGGCGGCACCGAGCAGCTGATGCGCGGGCGGAACGTCACCGAGTGGACCCACCCCGAGGACGCCCCCCAGGTCTGGCGGCTCTACGAGGAACTGGTGCGCGGCGACCGCGAGCACTACCACGTGGAGAAGGCCTTCTACCGGCCTGACGGAACGGTTCTGTGGACCAACCTCACCGTCTCGCTGCTGCGGGGCGCGGACGGCCGGCCGCAGTTCCAGCTTGCCCTCATGGAGGACACCACCGAGCGCCGGCTGCTCAACCTCCGGCTGCGGTACGAGGCGACGCACGACGCGCTCACCGGGCTGCCCAACCGCACCCTGTTCTTCGAGCGGCTCGACAAGGCACTCTCCGCGGGTGACGGCATGCGCTTCGGCCTCTGCTACCTCGACCTAGACGGCTTCAAGACCATCAACGACAGCCTCGGGCACGCGGCGGGGGACCGGCTGCTCGTCGAGGTCGCGGACCGGCTGCAGTCCTGCGCGACCGCGCCCGGCGAGATGGTGGCCCGGCTCGGCGGTGACGAGTTCGTGGCGCTGACCACCGGGCCCGACACCGAGAGCGAGGTCGACGCGCTCGCCGACCGCATCATGAACGCCCTGATCACCCCGGTCCGTATCGACGGCCGGGAGCTGACGGTCCGCGGCAGCATCGGCATCGTCGAGGGCCCGGCGGGCGAGCGGGGCCCCGCGGAGGTGCTGCGCAGCGCCGACATCACGATGTACCGGGCCAAGTCGGCGGGCGGCAACCGCTACGAGCTCGCGGACGCCGAGGCCGACGCGCGGGCCATCACCCGGCACGGGCTCACCACGGCGCTGCCGGCCGCGCTGGACCGGGGCGAGTTCTTCATCGAGTACCAGCCGCTCGTGCACCTCGGCGACGGCAGTGTGCACGGCGCGGAGGCCCTGGTGCGCTGGCTGCACCCGCAGCACGGGGTGCTCGGGCCCGACCGGTTCATCCCGCTCGCCGAGCACACCGGCCTGATCGTCCCGCTGGGGCGGTGGGTCCTGGAGCAGTCGGTCCGGCAGGCCCGGATCTGGCAGGAACGTCACTCCGGCGCCGGGCCCCTGCGGATCAACGTCAATCTCTCCCCGTGCCAGCTGACCCACCCCGGGCTGGTCTCCGACACGGTCGACATCCTGGAGCGGGTCGGCCTCGAACCGAACTCGCTGTGCCTGGAGGTCACCGAGTCCGCGCTGATCGGCGCCGACGACGATCTCCTCAAGCCGCTGCGGCGGCTCGCGGAGATGGGGGTGGACATCGCGCTCGACGACTTCGGCACGGGGTACTCGAACCTGGCCAATCTGCGGCGCCTGCCGGTGAGCATCCTGAAGCTGGACCGGTCCTTCACGCAGGGCATGCAGCAGTTCCCGGCGGACCCCGTCGACCTGAAGATCGTCGAGGGGATCGTCTCCCTGGCCCACAGCCTGGACCTCGCGGTCACGGTCGAGGGCGTGGAGACGGGGGCGCAGGCGGAGCAGCTGCGGCTGCTGGGCTGTGACACGGCGCAGGGCTGGTACTACGCCCGCCCGGGTCCGCCGGACCGGCTGCACGATCTGGCGCTGGTGGACGCGACGGGGTGATCGAGCGGGGATGCGCGGCCGCGGGCACGTCGTGGCCGAGCGCGCAGTTCCCCGCGCCCCTTTTGGGTGCTGGTGTGCGGGGTGGATCGTTGGTGCGGGTATCTCGTGGCTGGCCGCGCAGTTCCCCGCGCCCCTGAAAGACAGGGCTGCGCCCCTGTCTTTCATCAGCGGGGCGCAGCCCACGCTTTTCAGGGGCGCGGGGAACTGCGCGCTCAGCCCTCACCGGCCCGCACGACACTCCCGGCCCAAGCCCCGCAGAGGGTGTCACCGTTCCAGGAGCATCCGCTGGAACTCCCGTGCCGCTCGCGGCGGAGCCACATCGCTGCGGTGCGCCAGCGCGACGGTCCGGTTCAGTCCGGGCCGAGCCAGCGGCGTCACCCGCAGCCCCCGCCCCACCCGGGTGGCCACCATCCGCGGCACCACGGCCACCCCGAGCCCCGCCCGCACAAACCCCAGCACGGCGTCCATCTCCCCGCCCTCCACCGCGAAATCCGGCTCGAACCCGGCGGAGCGGCACGCCGCGACGGTCAGCTCGCGCAGGTCGTAGCCGTGCCGGAACATCACCAGGCGCTCCCCCTCCAGATCGGGGATGCCCACGGTCCGCCGGCCCCGCCCCGGCGCCGGGGCCTCCGGGGACGACACCACGACCAGGTCCTCCCGCAGCACCTCCACGGTGGTCAGCGCGGGTGACGGCGTGGGCAGCGGCAGGACGACCAGGGCGAGGTCGAGCGCCCCGCGGGCCAGCTCCCGTACGAGGTCGTGCGAGCCGCCTTCCTCGATCAGCAGCCTGATGCCCGGATACCGGTCGTGGAAGGCCCGCAGCACGTCCGGCAGCAGGCCCGTGCACAGACTCGGCGTCGCGCCCAGCCGGATCCGGCCACTGCGCAGCTGGGCCAGCTCCTGCACCTCGTGCCGGGCCGTGTCCGCGTCCGCGAGGATGCGCCGGGCCAGCGGCAGCAGGGCCTCCCCGGCGTCCGTCAGCGTGATGTTCCCGCGCGCCCGGAGGAAGAGGCCGGCTCCCAACTCCCGCTCCAGCGCCTTGATCTGCTGGGAGAGCGACGGCTGGGCCACATGGACCAGCTCGGCGGCCCGGGTGAAGTGCCGGGTCTCGGCGACCGCCACGAAGTACTGGAGCTGTTGGAACTGCATCCGCCCATCGTACGTCCACGATAGGCGTTGCCTATGGAATCGAGCCGTGGCATGTCTTGGACCGATCGTGCCTGGTGGGCCTAGCGTGCTGTCCCATGGCTCTGGCAACGCGGACGGACCGAAAACCGTCCTTGACGCGCACCATGTGGGACTCGTCCGTCGGCAAGAAGACCGTGATGGCCGTCAGCGGCCTGATCATGCTGGCGTACCTGGTCGTCCACATGCTGGGCAACCTCAAGATCTTCTTCGGCTCGGACGACTTCAACCACTACGCGCACTGGCTGCGCACCATCGGTGAGCCCTTCCTGCACTACGAGTGGGCGCTGTGGATCATCCGCGTGGTCCTGGTCGCCGCGGTCGTCGCGCACGCCGTCTCCGCCTACCAGCTCAGCCGCCGTGACATCAGGGCGCGCCCCACCAAGTACGTGCACAAGAAGCCCCGGGCCAGTTACGCGACCCGCACCATGCGCTGGGGCGGGATCATCCTCGGCCTGTTCATCGTCTGGCACATCCTGGACCTGACGACCGGCACCGTGCACCCGGACGGCTTCCAGTCCGGACACCCGTACCAGAACGTGATCGACACCTTCTCCACCTGGTACGGCAGCGTCATCTACATCGTCGCGATGCTCGCGCTCGGCCTGCACATCCGGCACGGCTTCTGGAGCGCGGCACAGACCCTCGGCGTGGGCAGCCGCACCCGCGACCGGGCCTTCAAGACCATCGCCGACGTGCTCGCACTGGTGTTGACGGTGGGGTTCGTCGCCGTACCCGTGGGCGTGATGACCGGAGTGGTGAGCTGACATGACCGCACAAGCCGACACGGCCGCTGGACTCGCCGAGCCCACGACCTACGCCGAGTACACGACCGGAGAGCCGGTCGCCGACACCAAGGCCCCAGGGGGGCCGGTCGACGAGCGGTGGGACACCCGCCGTTTCGAGGCCAAACTGGTCAACCCCGCGAACCGCCGCAAGCACACCGTGATCGTCGTCGGTACCGGGCTCGCGGGCGGCGCCGCCGGGGCCACGCTCGCCGAACAGGGCTACCACGTCGTGCAGTTCTGCTACCAGGACTCACCGCGGCGGGCCCACTCGATCGCCGCGCAGGGCGGTATCAACGCCGCGAAGAACTACCGCAACGACGGTGACTCGGTGCACCGGCTGTTCTACGACACCGTCAAGGGCGGCGACTTCCGGGCGCGGGAGTCGAACGTCCACCGGCTCGCCCAGATCTCGGTGGAGATCATCGACCAGTGCGTGGCCCAGGGCGTGCCCTTCGCCCGTGAGTACGGCGGCCTCCTCGACACCCGTTCCTTCGGCGGCGTCCAGGTGTCCCGCACCTTCTACGCCCGCGGCCAGACGGGCCAGCAACTGCTGCTGGGCGCCTACCAGGCGCTGTCCCGCCAGATCGCGGCCGGCACCGTCGAGATGCACGCCCGCACCGAGATGCTGGACCTGATCGTGGTCGACGGGCGGGCGCGGGGGATCGTGGCCCGCGACCTGATCACCGGGAAGATCGACACCTACTACGCGGACGCCGTCGTCCTGGCGAGCGGCGGGTACGGCAACGTCTTCTACCTGTCGACCAACGCCATGAACTCCAACGCCACCGCCGTCTGGCGGGCGCACCGGCGCGGCGCGTACTTCGCCAACCCCTGCTTCACCCAGATCCACCCCACCTGCATCCCGCGCACCGGCGAGCACCAGTCGAAGCTGACCCTGATGAGCGAGTCGCTGCGCAACGACGGCCGGATCTGGGTCCCGAAGGCCAAGGGCGACGACCGCCCGGCGAACGAGATCCCCGAGGACGAGCGCGACTACTACCTGGAGCGGATCTACCCGGCCTTCGGCAACCTCGTACCGCGTGACATCGCCTCCCGGGCCGCCAAGAACGTCTGCGACGAGGGCCGCGGGGTCGGCCCCGGCGGGCAGGGCGTCTACCTGGACTTCGCCGACGCCATCGGCCGCATGGGCCGCAAGGCCGTCGAGGAGAAGTACGGCAACCTCTTCGACATGTACGCGCGGATCACCGCCGAGGACCCGTACACCGTGCCGATGCGGATCTACCCCGCCGTGCACTACACGATGGGCGGACTCTGGGTCGACTACGACCTCCAGACCACCGTCCCGGGCCTGTTCGCCATCGGCGAGGCCAACTTCTCCGACCACGGGGCGAACCGGCTCGGCGCGTCCGCGCTGATGCAGGGCCTCGCCGACGGCTACTTCGTCCTGCCGTCGACGATCAACGACTACCTCGCCCGCAACCCGCACCACGAGGAGGTCACCGACGAACACGCGGCCGTCCAGGAGGTGCTGGCCGACACCGAGGACCGGCTGCGGCTGCTCCTCGCCGTCGACGGAGACCGCACCCCCGACTCCTTCCACCGCGAACTCGGCGAACTGATGTGGGAGTTCTGCGGCATGGCCCGTACCGAATCGGGGCTGCGCAAGGCCCTGGAGCGCATCCCGCAGATCCGAGCGGAGTTCTGGCGGCGCATCAAGGTCCCCGGCACCGGCGAGGAGTTCAACCAGTCGCTGGAGAAGGCCAACCGGATCGTCGACTACCTGGAACTCGCCGAGCTCATGTGCCTGGACGCACTGCACCGCGACGAGTCCTGCGGCGGCCACTTCCGCGAGGAGTCCCAGACCCCGGACGGCGAGGCGGCCCGCCGGGACGAGGAGTTCACCTACGCGGCCGCCTGGGAGTTCACCGAGACCGGTGACGCGCCCGTCCTGCACAAGGAAGACCTCGTCTTCGAGTACGTCCACCCCACCCAGCGGAGCTACGCATGAAGCTCACCCTGCGCGTCTGGCGGCAGAAGAACGCCGACGCCGACGGAGCGATGTCCACGTACGAAGTGGACGAGATTTCTGAGGACATGTCCTTCCTGGAGATGCTGGACACCCTCAACGAGGAGCTCATCCTCCAGGGCGACGACCCCGTCGCCTTCGACCACGACTGCCGCGAGGGCATCTGCGGCGCGTGCTCGCTCGTCATCAACGGCGACGCGCACGGTCCCGAGCGCACGACCACCTGCCAGCTGCACATGCGGTCCTTCTCGGACGGCGACACGATCGACATCGAGCCGTGGCGCGCCTCGGCCTTCCCGGTCGTCAAGGACCTCGTCGTCGACCGGACCGCCTTCGACCGGATCATCCAGGCCGGCGGATACGTCACCGCGCCGACGGGCGCCGCGCCGGAGGCGCACGCGACGCCGGTGCCGAAGCCGGACGCGGACTTCGCGTTCGAGAACGCCGAGTGCATCGGATGCGGCGCGTGCGTGGCCGCCTGCCCGAACGGTGCCGCGATGCTGTTCACCTCGGCGAAGGTGAACCACCTCAACGTGCTGCCGCAGGGGGCGCCCGAGCGGGAGACGCGGGTGCTCGACATGGTGGCGCAGATGGACGAGGAGGGGTTCGGCGGGTGCACGCTCGCGGGGGAGTGCGCGACCGCCTGCCCCAAGGGGATCCCGCTGATGTCCATCACGGGGATGAACAAGGAGTGGCTGCGAGCCACCCGTAAGGCGGGGAAGCGGTAGCAGTTCCCCGCGCCCCCTACAGACGTTCGCCGAGGGTGCGGACGGGCGGGACCGTCGTGGTGCTCAGCCCCGGTCCCGCCAAGCACCCCTGGCATTCAGCAAGCTCACACCCGGTCTCTCTCCGCGGGTTACTCGCCGGTCAGCCGGCGTCGGAAGAACAGGAACGCACGGACCGGTACGCGACGGTCCGCGCCGCTCCGCCGCATCCGGCCCGTGACCAGGAGAGAGCCATGACCGGCGTTTCCACGCTCGACAGCCCCCCACTGTCGACCGCACCCACCCGCTACACCGTCACCCTCGCCCGCGACGCGTCCGACGTCCGGGACGCGCAGCGACTGCGCCACGACGTCTTCGCCGGGGAGATGGGCGCTCGGCTGGCCACCCTCCGGCCGGGCCTCGACATCGACGCCTTCGACGCGTACTGCGACCACCTGCTCGTGCGCGACACCACGACCGGGCAGGTCGTCGGCACCTACCGGCTGCTGCCGCCCGAGCGCGCCGCGGTCGCCGGACGGCTCTACTCGGAGAGCGAGTTCGACCTCGGACCCCTCGCCGGGATCCGCTCAGGGCTCGTCGAGGTCGGCCGCTCCTGCGTCCACCCGGACCACCGCGACGGCGCCGTCATCGGCCTGATCTGGGCCGGCATCGCCCGCTACATGACCGACGGCGGCCACGAGTGGCTGGCGGGCTGCTGCTCCATACCGCTCGCCGACGGCGGCACGCTCGCCGCGGGCGCCTGGGACCGGGTGCGCGACAAGCACCTGGCGCCCGCGGAGTACCGCGTACGGCCGCTGCTGCCCTGGAGCGCCGAGGGCGTCGCCCGTCCCGACCGCGCCGAACTGCCCGCGCTGCTGCGCGGCTACCTGCGCCTGGGGGCCTGGGTCTGCGCCGAGCCGGCCCACGACCCGGACTTCGGCGTCGCCGACCTGTACGTGCTGCTGTCGATGCGCCGGGTCAACCCGCGCTATCTGCGGCACTTCCTCTCCCTCGTGCCCGCGTGATGAACGCGCCCCGCGCGGCGCTCCTGGGCGCCGTGAAGATCCCACGCCCGCGTCGCGGCGGCGGCGTGCCGGGCCTCACCCGCCCGGCCGCCTCCGGCCCGGCCGCCTCCCGTCGGGCCGGGGCGCCCCCGGCCCCGGCCACCACCGCGGCCGGCGCTCCGGCGAGCGCCTGGCTGCCCAGCGCGCCCTGCACCCCGGGGACCTGCGTGGAGTCCGTGCGGGCGGCCACCGCCGTCCCGCGTGCCGCGCTGCGGCTGGTCTCGCTGCTCGTCGTCGTCGCCACCGGGGTCGTACTGATCCCGGTCGTCGCGCGGGTGCCCGCGGACCGGCGCGAGAGGCTCATCCGGACGTGGTGCCGGACCATCGTGCGCACCGCGGGCGTGGACGTCCGCACCACCGGCGCCGCGCCGCCCACCGGCGGCCTGCTGCTGGTGGCCAACCACATCTCCTGGCTCGACATCCCCCTGCTCGCCGCCGTCCGCCCCGGCCGGATGCTCGCCAAGGCGGAGATCAGGCAGTGGCCCGTGGCCGGGGTGCTCACCGCGAGCAGCGGCGCGCTGTTCATCGAACGCGACCGCCTGCGCGCGCTGCCGGGCACGGTCGCGCGGATCGCCCAGACCCTGCGCGACGGCGCCGCGGTCGTCGTCTTCCCCGAGGGCAGCACCTGGTGCGGGCGCGCCCAGGGCCGGTTCCGCAGGGCCGCCTTCCAGGCCGCCCTCGACGCCGGCGCGGCCGTCCAGCCGGTGCGCCTGCGCTACCGGCACGACGGGGGCGCGGTGAGCACCGCACCCGCGTTCGTGGGCAGCGACTCGCTGCTGACCTCGGTGTGGCGGGTCGTGTCGGCCCGCGGCCTCGTCGCCGAGGTGCACGTGCGGCCGGTGCTCCCGCCGGGCGCGGCCCCCGACCGCCGGGCGCTGGCCCTCGCCGCCGAGACGGCGACCGGGCACCGGCCGCGCGCCCAGGACACGACGTGCGCGAACCCGGAAGCCGCCGCACACCTCTGACGCACCGTCACACACGCGGGGTACCGTCCCCGCATGTATCCCGGAGCGTACGACCCGGCAAGGACGGCCGTCGTCACCGCGGACGGCGGCCGTACCCTCACCTACGGCCAGTTGGAGGACCGCTCGCTGCGGCTCGCGGACCATCTGCGGTCCGCGGGACTGCGCGTGGGCGACCATCTGGCGCTCCTCGCCGACAACGACCCGCGCGTCCTGGAGGTCTACTGGGCGGCCCTGCGCTCCGGCCTGTACCTGACCGTCGTCAACCACCATCTGACCGCCGACGAGGCCGCCTACATCGTCCGCGACTGCGGCGCGCGGGCCCTCATCGTGTCCGCGCCGCTCGCCGGACTCGGCCGGTCCGTACGGGAGTCGGTGCCGGAAGCCGCGCTGCACCTGGACTTCGACGACGGCTCGTACGAACGGGCCCTCGCCGCCGCCTCGCCCCGGCCGCCCGAACACCAGCCGCGCGGCGTCGACATGCTCTACTCGTCCGGCACCACCGGACTGCCCAAGGGCATCGCGCCCACGCTCCCCGACGGCGACGTCCGCGAGGAGATGAGCATGTACCAACTGCTCTTCCAGCCCATGTACGGCTTCGACGAGGACAGCGTCTACCTCTGCCCGGCCCCGCTCTACCACGCCGCGCCCCTGCGCTTCTGCTTCGTGGTCACCGCGACCGGCGGCACGGTCGTCCTCATGGACTCCTTCGACCCGCGAGGGGCGTTGGCGGCGATCGAACGGCACCGGGTCACGCACAGCCAGTGGGTGCCCACCATGTTCGTACGGATGCTGAAGCTGCCGGACGAGGTGCGCGCGGCGTACGACGTGTCGTCGCTGAAGGTCGCCATCCACGCCGCCGCGCCCTGCCCCGTCGAGGTCAAACGGCGGATGATGGACTGGTGGGGGCCCATCCTGTACGAGTACTACTCGGCGACGGAGGCCAACGGGATCACCTTCATCGGGCCCGAGGAATGGCTGCGCAAACCGGGGTCCGTGGGGCGCGGCGGCTTCCTCGGCGAACTGCGGATCTGCGACGACGAGGGCAAGGTGCTGCCCGTCGGCGAGACGGGCACCGTCTACTTCGAGCGCGACGAACTCCCGTTCCGCTACCACCACGACGAGGACCGCACCCGCCAGGCGCAGCACCCCGAGCATCCCCACTGGACGACCACGGGCGACATCGGGCACGTCGACGAGGACGGCTACCTCTTCCTCACCGACCGCAGGGCGTTCACCATCATCTCCGGCGGCGTGAACATCTATCCGCAGGAGATCGAGGACTGTCTGACCCTGCATCCGCAGGTCGCCGACGTCGCGGTGGTCGGGGTACCGGACGCGGAGATGGGCGAGGCGGTCAAGGCGGTCGTCCAGCCCGCCCCCGGCGCCGTGCCCGGACCCGGGCTCGAACGGGAACTCCTCGCGTTCGTCCGCGCCCGCATCGCGCACTACAAGGCGCCCCGCAGTGTGGACTTCACGGACTCGCTGCCCCGTACGCCCACCGGGAAACTGGCCAAGTCGCGCCTCCGGAAAGCCTACTGGCCCTGATCCGGCAGGTCGCCCAGGTGCGCGACCCGCGCCAGCCGCCGGTACGAGTCCAGCAGGGCGTCCCGGTCGTACGTGCTGGTCGTGACCAGGACCTCGTCGGCGCCGGTCTCCTTGATCACCGTCTCCAGCTCGTGCGCGACCTGGTCCTCGGTGCCGGCGATCTGGCCGGTGAGCCCGGACTCGTGGAAGCCGCGCTCCCGGTCGGTCATCGACAGGGCCTCGACGCGCTCGGCGGGCGGCAGCGGCGGGAACGTGCCGTGCGTGCGCGAGTACGCCATCGACCAGGCCTCCGGAAGCAGCAGCCGGCGGGCCTCCTCGGGGGTCGCCGCGACCGCGACCGTGCCCGAGACGACGACGTACGGCTCGCTCGCCCACACCGAGGGCCGGAACGTCTCGCGGTAGTGGTCGACGCCGCGCCGCATCTTCTCGCGGTTCCGGAGGTCGCCGATCACCATCGGCAGGCCGGACCGGGCGGCGATCGTGGCGCCCTCACCCATGGCGAGGACGAACGGCGGCACGGTCAGACCCTCCGCGGGCCGCGCGTGCACCCCGGTCGGGGACGTGCCGCGGAACCAGCCGAGCAGCTCGTCGAGCTGCGCCGCGAAGTCGTCGGCGACGTCCTTGTCCCGGCCCAGCGCTCTGCGTACGCCGTCCGTGAACCCGACGGAGCGGCCCAGGCCCATGTCGATGCGGCCGGGGAACAGCGACTCCAGGACGCCGAACTGCTCGGCCACCACCAGGGGCTGGTGGTTGGGCAGCATCACCCCGCCCGTGCCCACCCGGATCGTGCGCGTCGCGGCGGCGACCGCGGCGGCCAGCACGGTCGGCGCGGAACCGGCCACGCCCGGCACACCGTGGTGCTCCGAGACCCAGACCCGGTGGTAGCCGAGCCCCTCCAGGTCCTGGGCCAGCCGCACGGTGTCCCGCAGCGCCTCGGGGACCGAGTGCCCCTCACGGGTACGGGACCGGTCAAGAACGGAGAATCGAGTCGACGAGATCACAGAGCTCACACCGGTACAACACCCGGCACCCCCCAGGATTCCCACGGCCCCCGAAAGGTCCACCACGTCGGACCGCCCCGTCCCCCGCAGGGCGCGCGGGGAACGGCGCGCCCAGCCACGACGCACCCGCACCTGTCAGGCTGTCCCGGGCCCCGTAAGGGGCGCGGGGAACGGCGCGCTCAGCCACGACATACCCGCACTCGTCGGGCTGTCCCGAGCCCCGTAAGGGGCGCGGGGAACGGCGCGCTCAGCCACAAGGCACCCGCACTTATCGGGCTGTCCCGGGCCCCGCAGGGGGCGCGGGGAACGGCGCGCTCAGCCACAAGGCACCCGCACCTGTCAGGCCGTCCCGAGCCCCGCAGGGAACGGCGGGCCCGGCCAAGGCGCACCTCCGGCCGGACCAGAGGGCCCAGGCCCCCAGATCCGGCCGGCCCGCCGGCAGGCGCCACGCGTCAGGCCGAGTCCTCCAGGCGGAAGCCGACCTTCAGGCCGACCTGGTAGTGCTGGACCTGCCCGTTCTCGATCTGCCCGCGCACCTGGGTGACCTCGAACCAGTCGAGGTTGCGCAGCGTCTGCGAGGCTCGGGCGACCCCGTTGCGGATCGCCTGGTCGATGCCCTCGTGCGAGGTCCCGACGATCTCGGTGACCCGGTAGGTGTGGTCGGACATGCGGGTGGTCCTCTCCGCCGTGGCCCGTGTGCCACGCGTCATTCCACGGTGCCCCAGGAGACGGGGGAGCGCGAGACGTGGCCCCGCGCTCAGCTCAGCTCAGCACCGCTCAGCTCAGCACCGCTCAGCGAACCGTGCTCAGCGACAGCGCGAACCTCCCCTCGGAGTCCGTCCACCAGTGGGTGAGTTCGAGCCCGGCCGCGGCCAGTTCCGCGCGTACGCCCCCCTCGCGGAACTTCGACGACACCTCCGTCCGCATCTCCTCGCCCTCGGCGAACTCGACGGCGAGGTCGAGCGCGGGAATCTTCACGGTCAGCGCGGAACCGGCGCGCAACCGCATCTCGACCCACTCCCGCTCGGCGTTCCACAGGGCGACATGGGTGAACTCGTCGAGGTCGAAGTCCGCGCCCAGCTCACGGTTGACGACGGTCAGCACGTTCTTGTTGAACGCGGCCGTCACCCCGGCCGCGTCGTCGTAGGCCGGGACGAGGACCGACTCGTCCTTCACCAGGTCCGTGCCGAGGAGCAGCGCGTCACCGGGCGACAGCAGGGACCGTACGGACGCCAGGAACGCCGCACGCTCGGCGGGCAGCAGATTGCCGATCGTGCCGCCCAGGAACGCCACGAGCCGCGGCCCGGGGGTGTCCGGCAGGGCGAGACCGCCGGTGAAGTCGGCGATCAGCGCGTGCACGGCGAGCGAGGGCCGCTCGGCGAGCAGCGCCTCACCGGCCTGGGTGAGCGCGCTCTCGCTCACGTCCACCGGCACATAGGTGTGCAGACCGGCCAGCGCGTCGAGCAGATGCCGGGTCTTCTCGGAGGACCCGGAGCCCAGCTCGACCAGCGTGCGGGCCCCGCTCGCCGCGGCGATCTCGGCGGCCCGGACGGCGAGGATCTCGGCCTCGGCGCGGGTGGGGTAGTACTCGGGCAGTGCGGTGATCTTCTCGAACAGCTCGCTGCCGAGCGCGTCGTAGAACCACTTGGGCGGAAGCGTCTTCGGCGAGCGGGTCAGCCCGTGCAGGACATCGGCGCGCAGCGCGGCCTCCGTCGCGTCCTCGGGCAGGGTGCGGGTGACGCGGAACGGACTCACGTACGGGGCTCCTCGGTCGGTGCGGATGCCGGGTGTTCGTCGACGTCCTTGAGCGGGGTGAGCAGGACGTCCGTGCGGCTCGCGGTGAGCAGGGTGCGGTCCGGCACCTCCTGCCAGCGCGGATCGTCGTCGTACGGCTCGGAGGCGACGACGGTGCGCCGGCCCGGTTCGGTCAGGTGCCAGAGCGTGTCGCCCCAGGCGGTGGCGGCGATCACCTCGCCGTCGGTGAGCAGCAGGTTGAGGCGCGAGCCGGGGGCCGCCGCCGCGACGTCGAGGACCGTGTCGGCGAGGGCCTGCCCCGCCTCGTCGCCGCCGCGCAGCCGGCCGAGGACCAGCGCCCAGAGGAGCGCCGAGTCGCAGCGGGCCTCCATCGACAGCAGGTCCGCGGCCGGCAGCGTACGGGAGAGGGGGGCCAGCGAGCGCGGCCAGCCGGCGACCGCGCCGTTGTGGCTGAACAGCCAGGTGCCCGCGGCGAACGGCGCCGCCGCGGCCTCCCCGTCCGCGCCCGACAAGGTCGCGTCACGCACCGCGGCGAGCAGCGCGCCCGAGCGCACCACCCGCGTCAGGTCGGCGTACGACTGGTCGCCCCAGACGGGCCCGGCACGCCGGTACCGCGCGGGCACCGGGTCCCCCGCGGCGTACCAGCCGACCCCGAAACCGTCGGCGTTGACGGTCCCGTGCCGCTGGCGCCGGGGCGCCCACGACTGCCGGTACAGACTGTGCGCCGGGTCCACGAGGAGCCGCCCGAGCGGCTCCTCGGGACCCAGATATGCCAGGTGTCGGCACATCAGACGCTCTCCGGAGCGGCGTCCCGGGCGGTACGGAAACCGGAGAAGATCTGCCGCCGGACCGGATAGTCCCAGTTGCGGAACGTCCCCCGGCAGGCCACCGCGTCCACCGCGAACGAGCCGCCGCGCAGCACCTTGTGCTCCGGGCCGAAGAACACCTCCGAGTACTCCTTGTAGGGGAAGGCGCCGAAGCCCGGGTAGGGGAGGAGATCGCTGGACGTCCACTCCCACACGTCACCGATCAACTGCCGTACGCCGAGCGGTGACTGCCCGGCCGGATAGCTGCCGGCCGGCGCCGGGCGCAGATGGCGCTGGCCGAGGTTGGCGTGCTCGGGCGTGGGGTCGGCGTCGCCCCACGGGTAGCGCGTCGAGCGGCCCGTCTCCGGGTCGTGCCGGGCGGCCTTCTCCCACTCCGCCTCGGAGGGCAGCCGCCGCCCCGCCCAGCGCGCGTACGCGTCGGCCTCGTACCAGCTGACGTGCAGGACGGGCTCGTCGGGCGGTACGGCCTCGGTGGCGCCGAAACGCCGCCGCAGCCACTGCCCGCCGTCGCGGCGCCAGAACAGCGGCGCCTCGATGGAGTGCGCCCGGACGTGGGACCAGCCCTCCGGTGCCCACCAGCGTTCGTCGGTGTAGCCGCCGTCCGCGATGAACGCCTGGTACGCCTCGTTCGTCACCGGGGTGGTGTCGATGAAGAACGGCGGCACCACGCGCGCGTGCGCCGGCCGTTCGTTGTCCAGCGCCCACAGCTCGGTGGACGTGCCCATCGTGAACGGGCCGCCCGGGACCAGCACTTCGGCCGGACCCGGGAACGCGGGCGCGGGCATCGGGTCCGGAGCCGTCAGGGCCACCGGCCCCCTGCGGAGCTGATGGGTGATCAGCATGGTCTCGTCGTGCTGCTGCTCGTGCTGGGCGACCATGCCGAAGGCGAAGCCGGCCTCGGTCAGCGGGGCGCCGGTGCCCTGGAACGCGGTGCTCTCCAGGACGTCGAGCGCCCGTCCGCGTACCTCGGCGGCGTAACTGCGGGCCTCGGCGGGCGGCAGCAGGGGCAGGGACGGCCGTTCGGCGCGCGGGTGCTCGAACGCGTCGTACAGGCCGTCGATGTCGGGCCGCATCGCGGCGCGGCCCGCGACCGTCCGCAGCAGCCACAGCTCCTCCTGGTTGCCGATGTGCGCGAGGTCCCACACCAGCGGGGACATCAGCGGCGAGTGCTGTGCGGTCAGCTCGGGGTCCTCGACACAGGAGGTGAGCAGTGCCGTGCGCTCGCGGGCCCTGAGCAGCGCCGCCAGCGCACGCTTCCTGAGCGTCTCCGGATCGTCGAGCGAGGTGTCCGTACCGGGGTCGGTCATGAGCGGATGTCCTTTTCGTGCAGCAGGTGTTCCGTGCCGTGGAGCGGACGACCCGAGTCGGCGGCGCGGTCGAGCACGTCGTCGGCCGGGCAGCGGCCCCTGGCCACATAGCGGTCGGTGAACTCCGCGACCGCCCTGATGACCTCGGGACCGGCGCCGAGCCGGGGCAGGGCGTCGGCCGCCGCCGCGAAACAGGTGACGGCCGCCTCCCGCAGCTCCGGGTCGGCCAGGCCCGAATGGGCGGCGGTCGTCCACAGCGCGTTGGTCGGAGCGGGCAGCGAGCCGGTCCGCTCGGCGAGCGGCTTCACCGTCCGGTAGGCGGTCTCGGCGGCCTGCGCGTCGTCGAACAGCGCCGCCGTCACGGCCAGGGGCACGATCCAGCCGTCGTCACCCGGCTGCGCGTCGATCATGCGCAGCTCCAGATGGCCGCGCGGGCGCACCGGCGGGAACAGGGTCGTCTGGTGGTAGTCGAGGTCCTCGCGGCCCGGCGGTGTGCCGGACCGGGTCCAGTCGCGGAAACTCATCCCCTCCGGCACCTCCCAGGGTCCGCTGGGCGCCCGTACGCACATCACCGGTGCGTCCAGGACGTGCCGCGCCCAGGCGGTCCGCGGGTCGACGTCGAGAGGCGGGGCGCTCGAGCGGCCCGGATCCATCGCGGCCCACAGGGACTGCCGGGTGGAGCGCCAGCCCGTGGGCCTGCCCCGGGCCATCGGGGAGTGGGCGAACGCGCCGACCAGCACCGCGCCCAGATGGTGGGCCAGCCACCAGCGCCGCCCGAGACCGAGCGGTCCCGGCTCCTCGTGACCGGCGTCCACACAGACCTGGACGGAGGCGGAGGAACACATCATGGCGCGGCCCTCGGGACCGGTGCGGTCGAGACAGGCCTCCATGGCGTCGTAGCGCGGCTCATGGAGGAACCGGGTGGGTTCGTTCCAGGGGTCCTGGCCGAGGCCGCTGAGGGCCAGACCCGACTCGCGCAGTACCGCGCGTACGGCGTCGAGGTCGGCGGAGACGGAGTCGATGCACTCCATCAGGGAGGCGGCGGGTGCGGAGCTGAGCTCCAGCTGGCCGCCCGGTTCGACGGTGAACGCCGAACTCAGGGGCAGGGCCCGCACTGCGGCGTAGGCCGCGTCGCGCTGTTCAGGTGGTACGGGGAGCCGCGGGGAGCGCGGCTCGTGGACAAGCCATTCGAGTTCCACACCGAGGTAGCGGGGCGGTCCGGTCTTGAAGCAGATGCCGCGGACCAGTGCCTCCACTTCGGCCTCGGTGACGGTGGAGCGCCGTGGCTCCGTACAGTCACTCGCCGAATCGGACATGTCGGGATCCTCCTGAGATCTCATCCATGCCGCCGGTCCGGCTTCGGGTGGGCCGGGCCGACAGTCGCTCGTCCCACCCAAGCTTCTTGTGCCCGTTCGCACAAGGGTGCGTATTTACGCTTTTGAGGCCGGGAAACTCCGTTGCGGCGCAGTACCAGGATCGCTCACCATGCGTTCATGAGCACGACGGGGGAGCACGACGCAGGATGTGACAGAAGTATGACGGGGGCGCCGGGGGAGGTCGCGCGGGACGCGATCATGGCACCTACAGGGGTGGCGCCATGAGCGCCCGGCTGCGCGCGATCGCGCGGCGGACGGAGGAGATCGTCGCGGCGGGTTCGTACCGCGCGTCCGACGGGCGCGCGGTGTCGATCGCCGCGGCGGTGGCCGCCGCCCGGGAGGGCACGCGGATGTACGGGCCGGAGCCGGTGGAGCCACCGGGTGCCGGCGCCGGCACCGCTCCCGTGGACACGTCGTTCGAGGTCACGGGCGAGAGCAGCCTGGAAGCGGCGCGCCGGATGGCGCAGGCCGGACCGGTCGCGGTGCTGAACTTCGCGTCGGCCCGTAACCCGGGCGGGGGATACCTGAACGGCGCACAGGCCCAGGAAGAGGCCCTGTGCCGGGCCTCGGCGCTCTACACGTGCGTGGTGGAGGCCAGGGAGTTCTACGACCACCACCGCACACACCGCGACCCCTTCTACACCGATCGGGTGATCCACTCGCCGGCCGTCCCGGTCTTCCGCGACGACCGGGGAGCGTTCCTCGACGAGCCGTACACCGCCGGATTCCTGACCGCCGCCGCACCCAACGCCGGCGTGATCGCGCGCACGGCGCCGGAGCGCACCCCCGAGCTGCCGCGCGCCCTCGCCTCCCGCGCCGAGCGCGTGCTGGAGACGGCCGCGGCCCACGGCTACCGGCGGCTGGTGCTGGGGGCCTGGGGCTGCGGGGTCTTCCGACACGACCCCGCGCAGGTGGCGAGCGCGTTCCACGGGCTCCTGGCGGACGGCGGCCGGTTCTCGGGCTCGTTCGAGCACGTCGTGTTCGGCGTCCTCGACCGCACCGGGGGAGCGGTGGTCAGGGGTGCCTTCGAGCGGACGTTCAGGGCCGCTCAGCGCCAGCCGTAGCGCTCCCGCAGCCGGTGCACCACGAGGTTGAACCGCATCCGGTCCAGCGCGCACGCCTCCCGGCGCATCCCCTGGTCGTGCAGCCGCAGCACGCGGTCCACGTCCACCCACGAGTCGCGTCCGGACCGGTCCCACGGGCCGCTGCCGATCGGCACCCACTCGCGGTCGCCGTCGTGCCGCTTGCTGGACAACTGCACGGCGAGGAACGTACCGGCGGCCTCCCGGGCGACCACCAGCACCGGGCGGTCCTTGCCCCGCCCGTCGTTCTCCTCATAGGGCACCCAGGTCCAGACGATCTCGCCGGGGTCCGGGTCGCCGTCGTGCGCGGGCGAGTACTCGGTCCGTACCCGTCCCACCTTGAGGGCGTCGGCCTCGGTGGTCGCGTAGGGCCCGTATCGCCCAGGAACATCTTGCTCGGCAGAAGCAGTCACGGCGACACGTTAACCCGCGCCCTTCCCCGGCAAGCGCCCGCACCCCTTCCGACCAGGGGCACGGGCCACCGCCTCCTTCCAGAGGCACGGGTGACCGCCTTCTTCGAGGGGCGCGGGCAACCGCGCGCCCAGCCACAGGCGGCCCGCACCCGACCGCTCACCGTCCGTCCTACGACTCCCCGTCCACCGGCACCCGCCGCGAAGCAGCCCCTGGCGCGCCGACCCCGTTCACCGCCGAACCGTCCGTACCCGCCTGCCCGTTCGTGTTCATGGACGCGAGCAACTGCCGGGCCAGCCCGAGCCCCGTCCCACCCATCGTGAGCGCCTTGGCGAACATGTCGGACATCCCCTCGGCACCGTTCAGCAGCACCATGTGCTCCACGTTCCCGAACGCCCCCGCCCCGGCCTTGACGATCTCCGGCCAGTTCTCGGCGAGTTGCTGTGCGACCACGGCCTCCTGGTTCTCGGCCAGCGCGGCCGCCCGCGCCGCGATGGCCTCCGCCTCCGCGAGCCCCTTCGCCCGCGTCGACTCCGCGACGGCGAGCCCCCTGGCCTGCTGGGCGGCGGCCTCCGCCTCACCCGTGGCCCGGGTCGCGGTCGCCGTGGCCGCGCCCCGCGCCTTCGTCGCCTCGGCCTCCGCCCCCGCGGCCGTCGTGACCCGGGTCGCCTCGGCCGCCGCCGCCAGCTCCGTCTCCCTCGCCTTGGCCTGCGCGGCGGAGATCCGGACATCGCGCTCCGCCTCGGCCAGCGTGCGCTTCTCGTACGCCTTCGCGTCCGCGGGCTTGCGGACGTCCGCCTGGAGCTGCTGCTCACGCCGGTGCGCCTCCAGTTCGGAGACCCGCGTCTCCTGGACCACGACCTCCTGGCGGGCCTGCGCGTCGGCGAGCGGCCCGGCCTGCCGTGACGTGGCGGCGGCGTTGTCGCGCTCCGCCTGATAGCCGGCCTGGAGGATCTCGCTGTCCCGGGTCGCCTCCGCCATCCGCGCGGAGGCCTGCTGCTCGGCCTCGGTGGCCCGCCGGTTGGCCTCGGCCTGCGCGATCCGGGCGTCCCGCTGGACGGCCGCCGCGTGCGGCATGGCCAGGTTCTTGATGTAGCCCGTCGGATCCTCGATCTCGTGGATCTGCAGCGAGTCGACGATCAGACCCAGCTTCTCCATCTCCGTACCGCACGCGGCCCGGGTCTGCCCGGTGAGCTTCTCGCGGTCGCGGATCATGTCCTCGACGGTCAGCCCGCCGACGATGGACCGCAGATGACCGGCGAACACGTTGTGCACGCGCTCCGCCATCAGCTTCTGCTGGTCGAGGAAGCGGCGGCCCGCGTTGGCGATCGACACGAAGTCGTCGCCCACCTTGAAGATGACCACGCCCCGCACCTTGAGCGGAATGCCCTGATGGGTCACGCAGTCCACGGACAGCTCGGTCTCGTTGAGGTCGAGCGAGAGTTTGCGCACCGCCTGGACACCCGGCATCACGAGCGTGCCGCGCCCTGTGACGATCCGGAACCCCATGCCTTCCTCAAGGCCCTCGGTGCGGTGTTTCGAACCGGAGATGATCAGAGCTTCGTTGGGCTCAGCGACCCGCCACATGAGCTTGAAGACCACCACGACGAAAATGAGCGCGAGGACCGCTGCCCCCGCCACGACGCCGACGACCATCGGCATTCGCCCCCTGTCGGATGGTGCCCTCTCGGCACCGAACGAAGGGAGTGTGCGCCCGAGCGGACCCGTGGGGACAGAGTCCGACGCGTCCTTGGGACATCCTTGATACGCACGACACGCTCACCTGACACAGCCGTCCCTGACGTGGTCCGTGAGGGGCAGCGGGGTCAACTGTCGTACGCGGGCGACACGTACACCGTCCGGGGCGGCAGGTACTCCACCACCATCACCACCGTGCCCGACTCGATACGGTCCTTCGGGGCGGCGGGGTACGCGAGGAAGTGCTCGGCGCCGCCACGGACCCGGACGATCACCTCGCCGACGAGCCCGGGTCCCACCGTGCCGGTGACCCGCCCCATGAGCCCCACCATCGACGCGTCGTCCATGGCCCCAAGCCTACGGCCCGGCGGCCGGCCACCGTTCGTACCACCGCTGGTCCGCCTCCAGCCGAGCGGCGAGCGAGACGAGGAGCGGCTCGCTGTGCGCGGGGCCGAGGAGTTGCGCGCCCACGGGCAGCGAGCCCTCGACGAACCCGGCGGGCACGTTCACCCCGGGCCAGCCCAGCACGTTCCACGGCCAGGCGTACGGACAGGCGGCGATCATGGCCCGGTCGGTGCCGAAGCCGCTCAGCGGGTGCAGGGCACCGATCAGCGGTGGCGGGGCGGCCGTCGTCGGCGCCAGGACCACGTCGTACGTCCCGAAGAACGCGCCGATCCGCCGGTGCAGCCGTGCCTCGGCGTGCCGGGCCGCCCGCAGCGGGGCACCGCCCAGCAGCCGCCCCAGCCGGGCCGCCGCACGGGTGCGCCGGTCCAGCAGACCGGGGTCCGGCACCTCCCGTACCCGCTCGGCGATACCGGCGGTGGCACGGGGAACGAAGGCCAGTCCGATCTGCCCGTACGGCGGGTCGGCCTCCTCGACCTCGTGCCCGAGCGCGGCCAGCCGCTCCGCGAGGGCGACGACCCGGGCCCGTACGTCGGGGCGCAGCCGCGCGGGCAGCGCCGTGAACGGAGGCTTCAGCGAGAGCGCGATCCGCAGCCGCCCCGGCTCCCGGCCCACCGCGTCCGACACGCACAGCGCGGGCGGTCGGTGCAGATCGCCCGCGTGGCCGCCGCTCGCCGCGTCCAGGAGCAGCGCGGCGTCCGCGACCGTACGGGCCAGCGTGCCGTTGAGCGTGATGCCCTGGAAGGACTCCGGGCGCGGCCAGGTCGAGATCCGGCCGCGCTGCGGCTTGATGCCGATCAGATGGGTCCAGGACGCCGGTATGCGCACCGAGCCCGCCCCGTCCGAGCCGAGCGCGGCGGGGACCAGGCCCGCCGCGACGGCCGCCGCGGAACCGCCGGACGAGCCGCCCGGGGTGTGCCCGGTGTGCCACGGGTTGCGGGTCTCGCCGAAGGCCGGGCCCTCGGTGAAGGGCCACTGTCCCAGCTCGCAGGTGTTGGTCTTGCCGACGATCACGGCGCCGGCCGCCCGCAGCCGGCGCACCGCCTCGCCGTCCTGGGCCGCCGGCGGGAACTCGCCGCGGCAGCCGAAGGCCGTGGGCTCGCCCGCCACGTCCGTGTCGTCCTTGACCGCCACCGGCACCCCGAGCAGCGGCCGGTGTCCGCCTGCCGCCCGCTCCGCGTCCGCGGCGTCGGCCTCGGCGAGCGCCGCCTCGGCGCGCACCAGCCGGAAGGCGTTCAGGGTGCCCTGGGTGGCCTCGATCCGGGCGAGGGCCTCCTCGACGAGCGTCCGCGAGGACACCGTGCCCTCGGCCAGGGCGCGGGCGTGCTCCACGAGCCCTGCGGCACGGTCGGATGTCATGCGGGCCACCTCCGGAAGCACGATGTCTACCGCACGGTAACCTCCGGATGGCCCATGCCGTGGCCGATGCGGCAAGGGAGGATCAACCTCCGTCACGGGAAAGGCGGTTGGCTCCTCGCGCGGGTCGGCGCGGTGTGCGGGGGCTTGCCTTCGAGTGCTCTCCAAGTTCTACCGTCACGGGAGTCGGCGACGGTTCGACGGTGATCACAGGCGACGGAGACGGACATGCGGGTCGGCGTACACATCAACCGGTTCAACCACCCCGGCGGCGCGGCGGCGCTCGGCCCGGAACTGGCCGCGGCGGGTGCCGCCGCCGAAGCCGCGGGTGTGAGCTGGATGTCGGTCATGGACCACTACTTCCAGATGGAGGGCAACGGCGGCGCCGAGGACGCCATGCTGGAGGCCTACACGACCCTCGGCTTCCTCGCGGCCCACACCTCCACCGTCGAGCTCGGAGCGCTGGTGACCGGGGTGACCTACCGCCACCCCGGGCTGCTAGCCAAAATCGCCACCACGCTCGACGTGCTGTCCGGCGGCCGGGGCACGCTGGGGATCGGGGCGGCCTGGTACGACCGTGAGCACGAGGGGCTCGGCGTGCCGTTCCCGGCGCTCGCGGAGCGCTTCGAACGGCTGGAGGAGACGCTGCGGATCTGTCTGCAGATGTGGGACCCACAGGCGAACGGGCCCTTCGAGGGCACGTACTACCGGCTCGCCGAGACCCTCTGCGTACCGGCTCCGGTGAGCGTCCCGCGCCCGCGGATCATGATCGGCGGCAGCGGCGAGAAGAAGACGCTGCGGCTGGTGGCCCGGTACGCGGACGCCTGCAACCTGTTCGCCTCGTCCCCGGCGGAGGTCGGCCACAAGCTGGACGTCCTGCGCGGGCACTGCGACGCCGAGGGCCGTGAGTACGCCGACATCCGCAAGACGATGATCCACTCGGGCGACCCCCGGAGCGCGGCCGAACTCGACGCGTTCACCCGGGACATGGCGGAGTACGCGAAGCTCGGCATCGAGACCGTGATCCTCGCCCCGCGTGTGGACGAGCCCGCCGAGTGGATCGAGCGCGGTGTCGCCCCGGTGGTCGAGCGGCTCGCCGGACTCGGCTGAGCCAGGCGCGGTTCTCGACGGGGGCTACGTGGCCCGGTGGCGCGTCAGCCGGACGAACCGCTCCAGCATCACGGCCACGCCGTCCTCGTCGTTCGACCCGGTGTGGAACCGGGCCGCCCGCTTGACCTCCGGATCCGCGTTGGCCATGGCGTAGGAGCGGCCCACCGCCCCGAGCATGGGCAGGTCGTTGGGCATGTCGCCGAACGCGGCGATGTCCTCGGGGCCCAGGCCGAGTTCGGCGCTCCACGCGGTGAGCGCGCTGGCCTTGGTGACGCCCGGCGCGCTGAACTCGACCAGCGCGAGCCCCGTGGAGTGCGTGGTCTCCGCGTCGGCGCCCGCGGCGAGGTGCGCCCGCTCGTGGAAGTCGCGCAGCGACAGCGTCGGGTGATGGGCGAGGACCTTGAAGACGGGCCGGCCGACGGTCCGCGTGAGCAACTCCTCCGCGCCGCCGATCAGTTCGACCGCCGACTCCCCGTACGACCAGGCGGGGTACGCCTGTTCGTGGCCGAAGTCCTGCTCGTACTCGAAGGCGAAGGACACCCCGGGCACCGCGGCGCGGACCCGTGCCACGAGCGCGGTGAGCGGGTCCTTCGAGAACGGTGACAGCCGTACGGCCGTGCCGTCGGGCGCGTACACGGCGGCGCCGTTGGCGGTGATCGCGAAGTGACGCCCGATGTCGGAGTACAGGACGGGCAGGCTCCGCGGCGGGCGCCCGGTGACCAGCGCGAGCCGGATGCCCGCCGCTTCGGCCGCCGCGAGCGCGGCCGCCGTCCGTGCGGACACGGACCCGTCGCTGCGCAGCAGCGTCCCGTCCAGGTCGGTGGCCACGAGCTTCGGCGCGGTGGCGGGGGCGGACGTCGGCATGGCGGACCGGCACCTTTCGGAGGGTCGGAGGGGTCCGGTGGCGGCGGTACGGCGCCCACCGGGCGGGGTGCCCTGACCGGCCGCAGGGGGCCGGAGCGCTCGGCTCCGGCCCCCTGCCGGTCACCTGCGACGTTGGTACGGGTCGCAGGACGTGAGGAACGTGGCGTGGTCAGGCGGCGACGGGCGCGGTGACCTGGCCGCGCAGCTGCTCGATGACCTCGGTGAGCTGAGCGGTGACCTCGGCGTCGTCGGAGGGGTGCGTCTCGGCGAAGCGGACGACCGAGCCGGGAATGGAGAGCTTGACGTCCTCGAGGACCTTGGCGCCGGCGATGCCCGCGGCCTTACGGGTCTCGTCCTGCGCCCAGACTCCGCCGAACTGGCCGTAGGCGGTGCCGATCACGGCGAGGGGCTTGGCGCTGATGGAGCTGGCGCCGAAGGGCCGGGACAGCCAGTCGATGGCGTTCTTCAGGACGGCCGGGATGGTGCCGTTGTACTCGGGGGAGACGAGCAGCAGGGCGTCGGCGCGGCCCGCGGCCTCACGCAGCAGGGTGGCGGCGGCCGGTACGTCGCCCTCCACGTCGATGTCCTCGTTGTAGAAGGGGATGTCGGCCAGGCCCTCGAACAGCTCGATCTCCGCGCCCTCGGGGGCGAGCTTGACGGCGGCCTCGGCGAGCTGGCGGTTGTGAGAGCCGGCGCGAAGGCTGCCGACGAGCGCGAGGATGCGAACAGACATGGAGAACTCCAATGGGGGTGAAACATTGCCGTTACGATCCGGACCAAGGTCCGTTTACGTTGTATCAGTCAAACGGACCAGGGTCCAGTTTTCTTCCCTGGCGTTACGCTGTCTTCATGTCCGCCTCCCTGCCGCCCTTTCCGAAGCACCTGGAGCCGACCGACGAGCCCGTCCTCCTGGAGCTGACCTCCGGGGCGGACGAGCCCTGCCTGCGCGCCGACGCCGCGCGCAACCGGGCCCGGCTCCTCGAAGCGGCCACCGTCCTGGTCGAGAAGCACGGCGCGGCCGGCGTCACGATGGAGGCGGTGGCCGCGGCGGCCTCGGTCGGCAAGGGAACCGTCTTCCGCCGCTTCGGCGACCGCACCGGGCTGCTGATGGCACTGCTCGACCACTCCGCCAAGCAGCTCCAGGCCGCCCTCCTCAGCGGCCCGCCGCCGCTGGGCCCCGGCGCGCCGCCCGTCGAGCGGCTGGAAGCGTTCGGGCATGCCGTCCTGCGCCAGGCGGTCGACCACCTGGAGCTGCAACTGGCGGCCCAGCCGGAACCGGCCCGCCGTTTCTCGTTCCCGCCCCAGCGCCTGCTCACCAGCCACGCCACCCTGCTGCTGCGGCAGGCGGCACCGGACGCCGACGGTGTCCTCCTCGCCCAGACGCTGATGGGCTACCTCGACCCCGCGCTGATCCACTACCTGACCAAGGAGTGCGGCATGCCGCTGGAGCGCCTCGAAGCGGGCTGGACCGACCTGGTCGCCCGCCTGACCCGTACGGAGCCGCCCCGGACGGGTGCGGAACTGCCCCGGTAGGAAGGCGACTTGGGCCGCGCGGCGCCCCGGGTCCCGCGGAGCCGCAGGTCCGGCGCGCGCGGCGCCCCCGGCCCCGGGTCCGTGCGCGGCTTCTGCGAAGATGCCGTACGTCATGGTGCAGATACAGAAAACATCCGCCCCTGCGTCGCCCGTGCAGCCCTCCGTGCCGACGAGTGCCGATGTGGCCCGTCTTGCGGGTGTGTCACGCGCGACCGTCTCCTACGTCCTCAACAACACCAGTGCCGTCCGGATCAGCGAGCCCACCCGCCGCCGGGTCCACGCGGCGGCCGAGGAACTCGGCTATGTGCCGCACGCCGCGGCCCGCAGCCTGCGCGCCGGGCACAGCCGCATGGTCCTGATGCCCGCCCCTGACGTGCCCGTGGGCCCGCTCTACAGCCAGTTCTTCAACGAACTCCAGTGGGCGCTCAGCCGTCTGGAGTACACCGTCGTGCAGTACGGCGGCCTCGGCCTCCAGGGCGACGAGGCGGCCCGCGCCTGGGCCGAACTGCGCCCGGTCGCCGTACTGGTGCCCGGCGACGGCCTCGGTGCGCGGGGCGTGTCCGTGCTCAAGCGCTCCGGCGCGCGAGCCGTCGTCACCCTCGGCCCCGAACGGGTCGAGGGCGCGCACGCGCTGCTCCTGGACCACCACGGGGTCGGCCGGAGCGCCGGCGAGCACCTGCTGGCCCGGGGCTATCGCCGGGTCGGTGTCCTGGTGCCCGAGGATCCCGGCCTGGAGGTGTTCTCCCGACCCCGGCTCGACGGCGTACGGCAGGCCCTGGCCGGCACGGACGCCACGGTGACCGAGGTGCCGCTCGCCTACGACGAGAAGGCCGCGGCCGACCTCGCGGGGCGCTGGCGCTCCCTCGGCCTGGACTCCGTGTTCGCGTACAACGACGAGTTCGCGATGCTGCTGATGCGCGCACTGCAGGACGAGGGCGTGGGTATACCGCAGGAGACGGCTGTCGTCGGCGCCGACGACCTGATGCTCGGCCGACTGCTGCGGCCCCGGCTGAGCACGGTCCATATCGAGCTCCCGTCGGGGCGGGAACTCGCCGCGCTGGTCGACCGCGCGGTGCGCGAGCCCTTCGGGCAGCCCGAGGTGTACGAAGTACTGGGAGCGAAGGTCGTGCACCGGGAATCGACCTGAGCGTCGCCGGGTGCCGGGACCCGGGTGGCGGGACCCGAACGTCAGGGAGGCGTGTCATGCGGACCACGGTCGGCATCGTCGGCGGGGGCCCGGCCGGGCTCCTGCTGGCCCGCTCACTGCACCGGACGGGGATCGACTGCGTCGTCCTGGAGAGCAGGACCCGCGCGTACGTCGAGCAGCGGCAGCGAGCCGGAATGCTGGAGCAGGGCACGGTGGACGCCCTGCGCGAGTGCGGCGCCGCCGACCGGCTGACGGCCGAGGGGCTGGTCCACCACGGCATCGAACTGCGCTTCGACCGCGAGCGGCACCGCGTCGACTTCCCCGTGCTCACCGGCGGCCGTACGGTCACCGTCTACGCCCAGACGGAGATCGTGAAGGACCTCGTCGCGCTCCAACTCGCCGACGGGCCGCCCCTGTTCTTCGAGGCGAAGGCGCTCGCCGTCGAGAACGCCGCCGAGGAGGCGGGGCGCGGCGCACCCCTCGTACGCTTCGTGCACGAGGGCCGTGAGCAGACGCTGACCTGTGACTACGTGGTCGGCTGCGACGGCTTCCACGGCGTGGCCCGCGATGCCTTCCCGGCCGCCGTCAGTCGCACGTACGCCCACGAGTACCCGTACTCCTGGCTCGGGATCCTGGCCGATGTGCCGCCCTCCTGCGAGGAGCTGATCTACGCGCGCGGTCCGGGAGGCTTCGCGCTGCACAGCATGCGCTCGACCTCCGTGTCACGGCTGTACCTGCAGGTCCCGAACGGCACGAGGGCCGAGGACTGGCCCGACACCCGTATCTGGGACGAACTCGACGCGCGCTTCGCGATCGACGGCGACTGGCGGCTGGAGCGCGGCCCGATCACGGCCAAGTCCGTCACCCCGATGCGCAGCCACGTCCATGAGCCGATGCGCCACGGCCGGCTGTTCCTCGCCGGGGACGCCGCGCACATCGTGCCGCCGACGGGCGCCAAGGGGCTGAACCTCGCGGTGTCCGACGTCCGGGTACTGGCCCGCGGCTTCGCCGAACTGCACCGCTCCGGTTCGACGCGGCTGCTCGACGCGTACTCGCAGGTGTGCCTCGACCGGATCTGGCAGGCGACGCGCTTCTCCTACGAGATGACCACGATGCTCCACACCCGACCGGACGCGTCACCGCACGGGGAGACCTTCGAGGACCGGATCCAGCTGGCCCGGCTGCGCCGGATCACCGAGTCCCGTGCCGCGGCCGCCGAACTGGCCGCCAACTACACGGGACTCCCGCTCGCCGCCGCGGTCGACGACCCGGGCCGAAGCGGCGGCCACTGACCGGCCCGTAGAACCGACGAGCCGGGGGACACCCCTTCCGGGGCACCCCGGTCATCGCTCGTACCGCTCCGGGACTACTCGGCCTTCGCCTGCTCCTCGGCGACGGACTTGCGGACCTCGTCCATGTCGAGCTCCCGGGCCTGGCCGATGACGTCCACCAGCGCGGACTCGGGCAGCGCACCCGGCTGGGCGAAGATCGCCACCTGGTCACGGATGATCATCAGCGTCGGGATCGACTGGATGTTGAAGGCCGCGGCCAGCTCCGGCTGCGCCTCCGTGTCGACCTTGGCGAACACCAGGTCGGAATTGGCCTCCGCCGCCTTCTCGTAGACCGGGGCGAACTGCCGGCACGGGCCGCACCAGGACGCCCAGAAGTCGATCAGGACGAATTCGTTGTCCGTGACCGTCTGGTCGAAGTTCTCCTTGGTGAGCTCCACGGTGCTGCTCATGGCGTTGATTCCCACTTCCTGGGGTCGGTGCGTGGCCGTTGTGCACAACGGCGCCGTCCGGCGCCGTATTCCGCGCACGTACCCGTGTGGCCACGACCCACACCAACGACCAGACTGACCCCATGACGGATACGGAGACCAATGTGTACGACGTGGTGGTGCTGGGCGCCGGGCCCGTGGGCGAGAACGTCGCGGACCGCGCCCGCGCGGCGGGCCTGTCCGCCGCGATCGTGGAGAGCGAGCTCGTCGGCGGCGAGTGCTCGTACTGGGCCTGCATGCCGAGCAAGGCCCTGCTGCGCCCGGTGATCGCCCGTGCGGACGCACGCAGGGTGCCCGGTCTGCGCCAGGCCGTGCAGGGCCCCCTCGACGCGGCCGCGGTCCTGGCCCACCGGGACGAGTACACCTCGCACTGGAAGGACGCCGGCCAGGTCCAGTGGCTGGAGGGCGTCGGGGTCGACCTCTTCCGTGGACACGGCAGGCTCGACGGGACACGCCGGGTCACGGTCGAGGGCCCCGACGGGGAGCGGCACGTGCTGACCGCCCGGCACGCCGTGGCCGTCAGCACCGGGACCCGCGCCGTGCTGCCCGACCTGCCGGGGATCGCCGAGGTCAAGCCCTGGACCAGCCGCGAGGCCACCAGCGCGCAGGCCGTGCCGGGCCGCCTCGTGGTGGTCGGCGGCGGGGTCGTGGGCGTGGAGATGGCCACCGCCTGGCAGGCCCTCGGCTCCCAGGTCACCCTTCTGGTGCGCGGCAAGGGACTGCTGCCCCGGATGGAGCCCTTCGCCGGGGAACTGGTCGCCGAGGCGCTCACGGAGGCGGGCGCCGACGTGCGGACGGGTGCCTCGGTCGCGTCGGTGACCCGGGAGGGCACGACGGTCGTCGTCACGACCTCCACGGGGGAGCGCATCGAGGCCGACGAGATCCTCTTCGCCACCGGCCGCGCCCCGCGCACCGACGACCTCGGGCTGGAGACGGTCGGCCTCACGTCCGGTTCCTGGCTGGAGGTCGACGACAGCTGCCGGGTCACGGGCAGCGACTGGCTCTACGCGGTCGGCGACGTCAACCACCGCGCCCTGCTCACCCACCAGGGCAAGTACCAGGCCCGGATCGCGGGCGCCGCCATCGCCGCCCGCGCCGCCGGTGTCCCGCTCCTGGAGACCGACCCCTGGGGCGCCCACGCCGCGACCGCCGACCACGCCGCCGTCCCCCAGGTCGTCTTCACCGACCCGGAGGCCGCCTCCGTGGGCCTGTCCCTCGCCGAGGCCGAACAGGCCGGCCACCGCGTCAGGGCGGTCGACGTCGACCTGGCCTCGGTCGCGGGCGCCGGCCTGTACGCCGACGGCTACCGCGGCCGGGCCCGGATGATCGTCGACCTGGACACCGAGACCCTGCGCGGCGTCACGTTCGTCGGCCCCGGCGTCGGCGAACTGATCCACTCGGCCACGATCGCGGTCGCGGGCGAGGTCCCGGTGAGCCGGCTGTGGCACGCGGTCCCGTCCTACCCGACGGTGAGCGAGGTGTGGCTGAGGCTGCTGGAGGCGTACCGCGACGGGAAGTAGCGGCGCGACGGCGGGGAGCTGAGGCCGTTCAGAGCGGGAAGCCCAGCTCCTTCGCCGCCTCCGCCGGGGTCGGCTGGGTCCATCGCTCCGCCATCGCCTCGGCGGAGGACAGCGAGCGCGGTTCCGCGCGGTCCAGGTAGAGCGTGCCGTCCAGGTGGTCCGTCTCGTGCTGGACGATCCGCGCGGGCCAGCCCGTGAACACCTCGTCCACCGCGTTCCCGTGCTCGTCCAGCGCCAGCAGCCGCACCTCGGTGGGCCGCGCCACCACCGCCTGCCAGCCCGGCACGCTCAGACAGCCCTCGAAGAACGTGGCACGGGCGGGGCCCACCGGCTCGTACACCGGGTTGACCAGCACCCGGAAGGGCAGCGGCACCCGGCCGCGTACCTCGCGGATCTCGTCGGGGACCGGCGCCGGGTCCTCGATGACCGCCAGGCGCAGGGAGACACCCACCTGAGGTGCGGCAAGACCGACCCCGGGCGCCGCGTGCATCGTGTCGCGCAGGGCCGCGACGAAACGGGCCAGGAGCGACGCGTCCAGCTGGCCGTCGAACGGCTCGGCCGCCCGGCGCAGCACCGGGTCACCGGCGGAGACGATCGGCAACGGGCCGGTACGGGAGAGGAGTTGCTCCACTCGCTCACCGAGGGGCGCGAGATCATTGGATGATGCCATCGCGCCAGCATGCCAAGTCCCGGGCCCGTGGTGCGAGTCGGCGCCCCGGCGGAAGCAGGGGCTTCCCCCGTGGCATCGGCCACCCCTCGACGCACGCGTGACCCACGCCACACCCGTCTCCGGGAACTCGACGACCCGGCCCGCCGACTAATGCACCGCAACGGCCGTGTACGGCCCCGTCGTCCCCTGCCCGACCGGAGATGCCAGCCGATGTCCACCGCTCCCACGACCGAGACGGACGAGTCCCCGCAGTCCGTCACCCCCGCTCCCGCCTCCAGACGCGGCGGCTGGGCGCCGCTGCGCCCGCTGGTGCTGCGGCTGCACTTCTACGCCGGAGTGTTCGTCGCCCCGTTCCTGCTGGTCGCCGCCACGACCGGATTCCTGTACGCGGCGTCGTTCCAGGCCGAGAAGGTCCTGTACTCGCACGAGACGACCGTCCCCGTCGGCGACGGGAAGCTGCCGGTCTCTGAACAGGTCGCCGCCGCCCGCAAGGCCCACCCGGAGGGAACGGTCTCCGCGGTACGCCCCTCACCCGAGGACGACGCGACCACCAGGGTGATGGTGTCCGGCGTCGCCGGCATCGGGGAGACCCACACCCTCGCGGTGTTCGTCGACCCGTACACCGCCGAGGTGCGCGGCGCGCTCGAACAGTACGGCTCCACCGGCGCCCTGCCGCTGCGCACCTGGATCGACGAGTTCCACGCGAACCTGAGGCTCGGCGACGACGGCCGGCTCTACAGCGAACTCGCCGCCAGCTGGCTGTGGGTGATCGCGGGCGGCGGTCTGGTGCTCTGGTTCAGCCGCCGCCGTACACAGCGCAGGATCCGCGGCACCAGCGGTCGCCGGCGCACCCTCGGGCTGCACGGCTCGGTCGGCGCGTGGGTCGCGGTCGGCTTCGTCTTCCTCTCGGCGACCGGCCTGACCTGGTCCACGTACGCCGGGGCCAACATCGACGAACTGCGCACCTCGCTCCGCCAGGCGACCCCGTCGGTGTCGGCCGCCGCGGGCGGCGAACACGCGGGCCACGGCTCCGGCGCGGCCGAGGGCGGCGTGGAGCACGGCGTCGGCCTCGACAAGGTGCTGGCCGCCGCGCGCGCGAAGGGACTCGGCGACCCGGTGGAGATCGTCCCGCCCGCCGACGCCTCGTCGGGCTATGTCGTGAGCCAGGTCCAGCGCAGCTTCCCCACCAAGCAGGACGCGGTCGCGGTCGACCCGACGACCGGCGAGGTGACCGACACGGTGCGCTTCGCCGACTACCCGGTGCTCGCGAAGCTCACCCGCTGGGGCATCGACGCGCACACCGGGGTCCTGTTCGGCCTCGTCAACCAACTGGTGCTGATGGCCGTCGCCCTCAGCCTGATCCTGCTGATCCTGTGGGGCTACCGCATGTGGTGGCAGCGGGGGCGCGCCTCGGCGTTCGGCCGCCCGATTCCGCGCGGCGCCTGGCAGCAGGTCCCCGCGCACGTCCTCGTCCCCCTGATGGCGGGTGTCGCCGTCCTCGGATACTTCGTGCCGCTGCTCGGCATCCCACTGGCGGCGTTCGTCGCGGTGGACGTGATCCTGGGCGAGATCGCCCACCGGCGGGGCAGGCGCACGTACGGGCCGGCCAAGGAGGCCGCGAAGCAGCGCGAGGCGGCAGGGGGATAGGTCCCGAGGTCCCCGGGGCCCGGCTGTGCGGGCGCCGGGGACCTCATGCTTCCCCTCAGAGCGAGTCGAAGTCGCCCGAGAGGGCCGAGGCCAGCCGCAGATGCGGTTCGGCCTCGGCGCCCCGGCCCTGGCGCTGGAGCGTACGGCCGAGCATGAGGCGGGCGTAGTGCTCCACCGGGTCCTGCTCGACGAGGACACGCAGTTCGGCCTCCGCGCGGCCCAGTTGGGCGGAGTGGTAGTACGCGCGGGCCAGCAGCAGGCGGGGTCCCGTCTCCTGCGGCACCTCCTCGACCAGGCCGCCGAGGACGCGCGCCGCGGCGGCGTAGTCCTTGGCGTCGAAGAACATCCGGGCGCGCTCCCAGCGCTCCGCGGAGGTGCCGTGGCCGTAGTAGCCGCGCCCGGACGGGTCGGGGCCGGAGTACTCGTTCTCGTCGTACGTCGTGTTCACGTCTGACCTCCTTCGACGAGCAGAACCCGCCATGGTTGTTGAATATTCCACAACTCATGGCGGTGACCGGCCGGGGAATGGACTGCCGGACCGTCCTCCACCGGGCTAGGTTGTGCGGCATGAGCAATCTTGATCGCGAGGCCGTTCCCGCTCTGTGCGGCGGCCGGGGTTTCGTGGTGGCGGAGCCGGTGCGTGAACTCCTCAGTCCCCGCCGGGTCAAGCTCGGCGAGTCCAGCGAAGTCCGGCGGCTGCTGCCCAACCTGGGGCGGCGCATGGTGGGCGCCTGGTGCTTCGTCGATCACTACGGACCCGACGACATCGCCGACGAGCCCGGCATGCAGGTCCCGCCGCATCCGCACATGGGGCTGCAGACCGTCAGCTGGCTGCACGAGGGCGAGGTGCTGCACCGCGACTCCACGGGCAGCCTTCAGACGATCCGCCCCCGTGAGCTGGGCCTCATGACCTCCGGCCGGGCCATCAGCCACTCGGAGGAGAGCCCCAGGCCGCACGCCCGCTTCCTGCACGGCGCGCAACTGTGGGTCGCCCTGCCCGACAGCGACCGCCACACCGACCCGCTCTTCGAGCACCACAGCGACCTGCCCGTCGTGACGGCCCCCGGGCTGAAGGCCACGATCGTCCTGGGCGGCGTCGACGGGGCGGCCTCGCCGGGGACCACGTACACGCCGATCGTCGGCGCCGACCTGGCCCTCGCGCGCGGAGCCGACGTACGCCTCCCGCTGGAGCCGGACTTCGAGTACGCCGTGCTGTCCATGTCGGGCGAGGCCCACGTGGACGGTGTGCCGCTGCTGCCCGGCTCCATGCTCTACCTGGGCTGCGGCCGCACCGAACTTCCGCTGCGGGCCGAGTCGGAAGCCGGCCTCATGCTCCTGGGCGGCGAGCCGTTCGAGGAGGAGCTGGTCATGTGGTGGAACTTCATCGGGCGGTCCGGCGAGGACATCGCGCAGGCCCGTTCGGACTGGATGGACGGCGCGCGCTTCGGCGAGGTGAAGGGCTACGACGGTGACCGGCTCCCCGCGCCGGACCTGCCGCCCGTGCCGCTGAAACCGCGGGGACGGGTGCGCTGACCGGCGCGGCCGCTGTCGCCGGGGCCACGGCCGCGGCCCGGGGCGGCGGGGGCATCGGGCTCGCTGCCCCCGCCGTGGGGTCTCGCCGGTGGCTCGGCCCCGGTCAGGGCTTCGTGCAGATGACGAAGGCCTGGATGGACTCGGCCGTCGTGCCGGTGTTCGTGCCGCGCACGACCCAGGTGTTGCCGTTGGACACGAAGGAGTCGGTGAAGAAGATCCGGTACGCGCTGCTCGCACCCCCGCCGCCGGTGGGCACCAGACCGGACGGGCAGGACACGGTGGCCAGACCGTTCTGACCCGGCTGCACGGTGACGAACGGACCGAAGTACTGGTTGTGCGCGGCCTGCGGCGCGGCTTCGGCCGCCGGTGGCTTCTTCGGCGCGGCGACGTCCGGCCTCTCGCCGTCGACCCCGTCCGCGAAGGCCGCCGTGGGGCTGCCGACGAGGACCCCGGCGGCGACGAGGACACCGAGGGCGAGGGTGGTGGTTCTGCGGGCCATGCTGACCTCCTGATACGTGCCTCCGCCGTCCCGAACGGCGACGGAAGGTGCCATTGCGGCACAACCTCCATTCCCCGCCCCGCTCACAAAACCGCCAAGCTTCGTGCACCTGTCCACCGAATGGTCGCGTCACCCGCCCGGCGCGGCCGCGCGTGAGGCAGTTCGGACCATCCAGCGGTCAACGCTGTCCATGCGGCCGGGGGTTGGGCGCGCCCGGGGAGCGGCCGACGGGAAGCGGCGCCGTGCCGAGGAGGGGAGGCGACAGGCCCTAGCCGGCGGAAGCGCTCCCGGACGTTCCGGCGAGCTCGTCCCGGGGTGCCGGGCCGCGCCGGGTCAGCAGGCGCAGGCACGCCACCGGGCGGTCGCGTACGGGGCGGCGGGTCACCGAGGCGCCCCGGGCCGTCACCGACTCCAGGCGCTGGTGGTGCAGGTCCAGGACGAAGCGCATCAGCCGGCGGTGCTCGTCGGAGCAGTGGTCGAGGAGCACGCCTGCCTCCCGGAGCGTGGCCCGCGCGGTCCCGGCGGTGGACGCGACCAGCGCGCGTACTCCCGGCAGGTCGCGACCCTGTTCGAGGTCCTCGCGCGTTATGCCGTACCGGTCGAGGTCGCTGACGGGCAGGTACAGGCGCCCGCCGCGCAGGTCCTCGTGCAGGTCGGTCAGGATGTCCGTGCGCTGGGCCGCGTCGGCGAACAGCCGGCACGCCGCGGCGAACTCGGCACTGCCGCCGCCCTGATGGGCCAGCCCCGAGGTGATCATCAGGAACGGCCAGGTGAGCTGCTCCACGTACCGCTGGTAGTCGTCCTCGGTCGCGAAGCCGGGGAAGTCCAGGTCGATGCGCGCGCCGTCCAGATACGAGTCGACCCATCGGTGCGGCAGCTCACGCGTGGCCGCGGTGTGCAGGAAGGCACGCAGCAGCGGATGCCCGGCGCTGCCCGAGCCCAGCGCGGTGCGCACCTGCTCGTCCCACGCGTCGTAGCGGTGGGTGCGCTCCTGGACCGTGCCCCGGTCGCAGACGTCGTCGGTGTACGAGGCGAACGCGTATCCGGCGAGCACATGGGGCTGCTGGCCCAGCGGCACCAGCAGGCGCACCGCCAGATAGCCGGCCGGCTCCCGCCGCCGCATGAACCGCGCGACCTTCGTGTAGTCGTCGCCCAGCCCGCCCCGGCGTACCTCGGCCTCGTCCAGGCTCCTCCGCCAGGTCCGCACGTACATCTCCCCTGAAAGCCGAATTTCACCACCGAAGCGAACGCGCAGGCTATCAGTGGCGTGATCTTCGGAGGTCGGCAGGCCCGGGGTCGCGGAGGGGCTCAGCGCCGCCTGCGCAAGGTGTACGCGGCGCCCGCCGTGATCAGGAGACCTGCCGCGCCGCCCGCGACGAGGGGCAGGGCCGGGGTCCGGTCGTCCTTGCCGGTGGTGGGGGAGGAGACCGTCTCGCCGGGGGCGTCGGTCACCGTACGGGACGCTCGCGCGGCCGGGCTCGTGACGTCGGACGGGGCGGACGCGGACGACGGGGACTTCGAGGGAGCGGCGGCCGTGCCGGTCCGCGACCCGGCGGACCTCGTCGGTGTCGCCGCCGGCTTCCGCGTCCCGGAACCGGCCGACCCGGCACCGCCCGCGCCGTCCTTCGCGCCGGCGCCCGGGAACACCACGTCCGAGCACGAGTAGTACGTGTCCGGCGTACTCGTGTTCTGCCAGATCGTGTAGAGGAGGTGGCGCCCGGTGCGGCCGGACGGCAGCTCGGCGCCGATCCGGTAGGCGCCGTCCACCAGCGCCGGGTCGGTGGCCGTCGCGAAGGGCTGCGACGGCAGGTCGGACCAGGTGAGCGGCTTCGTCGGGTCGTAGCCCTCCTTCGTCAGGAAGAGCTTGAACGTGCCCGTGTGCGGGATCGTCGACCGGTACGTGAGCGTCATCCGAGCCCCGGCCTCCAGCCGGGTCGAGGGCCAGTCGGCGCGGGCCAGGTCCAGTCCCCGGTAGGCGGCGAGGCCGCCGCTGCACAGCTTGCCGTCGGGCACCACCTGCCGGTCCCGGCCGCCGACGCCCGCCAGCCGCAGGTTGTCGAAGGCGGCGACACCGGAGGAGACGGCGGCCCGGCAGGCCGCCGACCGCGCCCGCTGCCCGCCCTCGGCGGAGCAGGCCACCGCCCGGCTCACCGGGTCCGTCGGCGCCCCGTGCGCGGCGGCGGGCCCGGCGGCCCCCACCGCGAGCAGCAGCGGGGCCGCCCCGGCGAGGACGGCGAGGGCGGCGGTGCGGTGTGCGGTCATGGGCGGGGCTCCTCCGGGCACGGCAGGCAGGTACTCGACGGCCGAGAGCCCGCTGCCCCTGAAGTACGGCAGCGGCGTGACGGGCGTTCAACTCCCCCGTACGGGTCATCACCACGCGCCGTCCGCCGCCCGCCCGGGTGGACTGGACCGGTGACCGCGCCCCCGGACGACTGCCTCGCGCGCAACGAGTGGATCTGCGGCGACTACCTGAGCACCCGCCGACACATCCTTCTCGACGCGGTCGGCCAGCACCTCCAGCTGACGGCGCTCTCCGTGCTCATCGGCCTGGCGATCGCCCTGCCGCTGGCCGTGCTGGCCCGCCGCTGGCGCTTGGCGGCGGGCCCGGTGCTGGCCGTCACGACGGTCCTCTACACGATCCCGTCGCTGGCCATGTTCTCGCTGCTTCTGCCGGTGTACGGGCTGTCGGCGGCCCTGGTCGTCGCCGGACTCGTCCTCTACTCGCTGACCCTGCTCGTCCGGAACATCCTGGCCGGGCTCCGGGCCGTCCCCGAGGAGACCCGGCAGGCGGCCCGCGGCATGGGGTACGGGCCGGTGCGGCTGCTGCTCACCGTCGAGCTGCCGCTGGCCCTGCCCGCCGCGATGGCCGGGCTCAGGATCGCCACCGTCTCGGCGGTGTCGCTGGCCACGGTCGGTGCGATCGTCGGCTTCGGAGGGCTCGGCAACCTCATCTACTCGGGGATGAACACCTACTTCAAGGCCCAGGTCCTCACCGCGTCCGTGCTGTGCGTGGTCATCGCGGTCGCCGCCGATCTGCTGCTGCTCGGGATCCAGTGGCTGATCACCCCCTGGACGAGAGCGAGGCGCGGATGACGACACTCACCGACGCCTGGGACTGGCTCAGCGACTCCGCGCACTGGGCCGGCGACGACGGCATCTGGCACCGGCTCACCCAGCACCTCGTCCTGACCGCGGTCTGCCTCGTGATCAGCTGTCTGATCGCACTGCCGGTCGCCCTCGTCCTCGGCCACCTCGGCAGGGGCGGCGCGCTCGCCGTCAACATCTCGAACGTCGGCCGGGCCGTCCCCACCTTCGCCGTGCTGGTCCTGCTGCTGCTCACCCCGGTCGGCGACCGGGGCCAGGGCCCCACGGTCGTCGCGCTCGTGCTGTTCGCCGTGCCGCCGCTGCTCACCAACGCGTACGTCGGGATGCGTGAGGTCGACCGTGACGTGGTGCGGGCGGCCCGAGGCATGGGGATGACCGGTCGGCAGCTGCTGTGGCGGGTCGAGGCGCCGCTCGCGATGCCGATGATCCTCAACGGTGTGCGCATCGCGGCCGTGCAGCTCGTGGCCACCGCCACGATCGCCGCGCTGGCGGGCGGCGGCGGACTCGGACGGATCATCACCGCCGGGTTCAACCTGGCGAGTACGCCGCAGGTCGTGGCCGGCGCCGTCCTCGTGGCCGTCTTCGCCCTGCTCGTCGAAGGGCTCTTCGAAGTGGCCGAGCGACTGGCGCCCGGACGGGGCACACGATGAGGGCGGGGCGCTCGGTGAGGTGGCGCGGGGCCCTCGCCGGCCTGCTCCTGCTGACCGGCTGCTCCTCCGGCCCCTCCCTGGAGAGCCAGGGAGAGGTCACCGCGCCGCCGGGCGACAGCAAGGACCTCACCATCGGCTCGGCCGGCTTCACCGAGAGCGACGTCCTGGCCACCATGTACGGGCTGCTCCTGAACCAGGCCGGCTACAGGACGTCGACGCTCACCGTCGCCAACCGCGAACTGTACGAACCCGCCCTGGAAGCCGGGCAGATCGACGTCGTCGCCGAGTACGCGGCGACCTTCGCGGACTGGCTGGGCGCCAAGACCAACGGGGCGGACGCCGCCGCGGTCGGCTCGCCCGACCTGGACGCCACGATGAGCGCGCTGCGGAAACTGGCGGAGCCCCGGGGACTCACCGTCCTCGACCCCGGCCGGGCGGTCGACCAGAACGCCTTCGCCGTCACCCGCGCCTTCGCGCGCGAGCACGGCCTCACGTCGCTGAGCGACCTGGGCCGGTCCGGCGTGCGGGTACGGCTCGCGGCGGGTGACGAGTGCGTGCAACGGCCGTACTGCGAACCGGGGCTGAAGAAGACGTACGGCATCGACATCACGGGTGTGGATCCCAAGGGCGTCGGCACCACACAGGCGAAACGGGCCGTGCAGAACGGCCAGGACCAGATGGTGCTGACCACCACGACGGACGCGACGCTGGACGACTTCGGCCTGGTCCTGCTGAAGGACGACAAACACCTCCAGAACGCCGACTACGTCGTGCCGGTCGTCAACCGCTCCCGGGCGGGCAGCGAGAAGGTCACCGAAGCACTCGGCAAGCTCAACGACGTACTGACCACCGCCGACCTGGCCGACATGAACCAACAGGTGGACAGCTGGCGCCGCCTACCGAAGGACGTGGCACGCACCTACCTGAAGACCAAGTCCCTACTGAAGTAACAACGAGGCCCCCGCAAGGGGCGCGAGGAACTGCGCGCGCAACCCCCACGAACCGACAGCCGACACACATGCAGGCCCCCCTGCAAGGGGCGCGGGGAACTGCGCGCGCAACCCCCACGAACCGACAGCCGACACACATGCAGGCCCCCCTGCAAGGGGCGCGGGGAACTGCGCGCGCAACCCCCACGCACCCGCACCCGACCCCCTCCCCACCCAGCGGAGCGCTCACGCGTCGGAGACCGAGTCGAACTCCACCTCACCCCGCGCCACCCCGAGCGCATCCGCGTCCACCGACCTGCGCAGCGCCTCATGCAGCTTCGCCGGGGTCAGCACACCGAGGAAGCGCGCCCCGTCGAGCACCGCCACCCACCCGGCGTCGTGCTGGAGCATCATCCCGAAGGCCTGCTTCAGCGGAGCACCCACCGGCACCCAGGACTTCATCCGGTGGACACGGTCGCCGACCGTACCGCCCGCCGCGAGCCCCTCCACCCCCACCCAGCCGTGCAGATCACCCCCCGCGTCCAGCACGACCGCCCAGCGCGCACCCTCCGCGCGCAGCCGGCCTGCGGCCCGCTCCGCACTCTCGTCGAGGAGGGCGACCGGCGGCTGCTCCAGGTCGTCGGGCTCGATCTCGGTGACCGAGAGCCGCTTCAGCCCCCGGTCGGCGCCCACGAACTCCGCCACGTACGAGGTCGCCGGAGTGCCCAGCACCGCTCCGGGCGTGTCGTACTGCTCGATGCGCCCCTGCCCGTACACGGCGATGCGGTCGCCGAGCCGCACGGCCTCCTCGATGTCGTGCGTGACCAGCAGCACCGTCTTGCGCACGGCCGCCTGCATCCGCAGGAACTCGTCCTGCAACTGGTCCCGCGTCACCGGGTCCACCGCTCCGAAGGGCTCGTCCATCAGCAGGACCGGCGGGTCGGCGGCCAGGGCCCGCGCCACACCGACCCGCTGGCGCTGACCGCCCGACAGCTGGTCCGGATAGCGCGGGCCGAACGTCTTCGGGTCCAGGCCCACCAGGTCGAGCAGCTCGGCGGCGCGCGCCCGCGCCTTCGCCTTCTTCCAGCCGACGAGGGTGGGCACGGTCGCCGTGTTGTCGAGGATCGTCCGGTGCGGGAAGAGCCCCACCTGCTGGATGACGTAGCCGATCCGCCGCCGCAGCCGCACCGGGTCGACCTTCGCGATGTCCTCGCCGCCGACGAGGATCCGGCCCGAGGTCGGCTCGATGAGACGGTTGACCATCATCATGGTCGTCGTCTTCCCGCAGCCGGACGGGCCCACGAGCGTGACGAGTTCACCCTCGGACACCTCGAAGGAGAGCCCGTCCACGGCGGTCGTACCGTCCGGATACCGCTTGGTGACCTGCTCGAACCGGATCATGCCTTCACGCTAACCGCGTGCGTCACTCCTCGCTCATCAGCACCACCTCAAGGGTGCGAGGACCGTGCACCCCCTCGACCCGGTCGAGTTCGATGTCACTGGTGGCGGAGGGCCCCGAGATCCAGGTCAGCGGGCGGACCGGGTCGAGGCGCTCCAGGCCCTGGGGCACCGACGACACCACCTGGTCCGGGACGCGTACGACACAGATGTGGTGGTCCGGGACCAGCGTGATCCGGCGGCGGCCCTGGTCCGTGCCGCCGTCCAGGACGATGGTGCCGGTCTCGGCGACGGCGACGGCGCACGCCGTGACCACGCTGTCGACCCGGTCCAGTTCGGCCGGGGTGCTCGCGGCCCGGTCGGGCACCCGCGTGACGCCGGTGGCCGAGAGCCAGCGCGGATCCAGGCCCGCAGGGACGACGACCGACGTGGAACCGCGCTCGGCCAGCAGCCGGGCGATCGTCGCGGGCAGTTCGCCGGCCGTGCAGCGGTGCACATGGGCCCGGTAGTCCGCCAGGTTCTCCGCCAGCAGATCCACCGTCTCCGCGACACCCCGGGCGCCGTGCTCGCGCAGATAGCCGCGCTCGAAGGCCTGGTCGTACGGCGTGTCGTCCTGTGGGACGTCGGCGATCGCCCGCCGCACCCGGGCCAGGATCAGATCCCTGCTGCTCACTTCGACGTGTCCTTTCCGCCCCGGGTCCGCTGCCACCAGTCGCGGAACGGCTCCGCGGGAACCGCAGGCAGCGCCCGGGTATCGCTCCACGCCCTGCCGGGACCTGGCAGCTTCCGAGGATGGAGGCGGCGGGTGCGGGACGCGGCCCGCTGGCCCGTGCGCAGCACACCCGGATGACTGAACGCCCACCGCGCGGCGCGCATCGCCGCGCGCTCGGCGGCGTGCCCCTTCGCCGGCTTCACCACGACCTTGGCGCCGTCGCGGGTCACGGCGCCGCCCTGCACGACCCGCTCCCGCAGGTGCACCAGCACCTCCGGGATGTCGATCGCCACCGGGCACACGTCGTAGCAGGCACCGCACAGCGACGACGCGTACGGCAGGGAGGCGTCGATCTCGCTCTCGGTGCCCCGGAGCTGAGGGCTGAGGATCGCCCCGATGGGACCCGGGTAGACCGAGCCGTAGGCGTGGCCGCCCGCCCGCTCGTACACCGGGCAGACGTTGAGACACGCCGAGCAGCGGATGCAGCGCAGGGCCTGGCGGCCCACCTCGTCGGCCAGCGTGTCGGTGCGTCCGTTGTCGATGAGGACCAGGTGGAAGTCCTGCGGACCGTCCTCGTCCGTGGTGCCCGTCCAGGTGGAGGTGTACGGGTTCATGCGCTCGGCCGTCGAGGAGCGGGGGAGGGTCTGCAGGAACACCTCCAGGTCCTGCCAGGTCGGCACGATCTTCTCGATGCCGACGACCGAGATCAGCGTCTCGGGGAGGGTCAGGCACATCCGGCCGTTGCCCTCGGACTCCACCACGACCAGGGTGCCGGTCTCGGCGACCATGAAGTTGGCGCCCGAGACACCCACCTTGGCGCGCAGGAACTTCTCCCGCAGGTGCAGGCGCGCGGCCTCGGCCAGCTCGGCCGGTGTGTCCGTCAGGCCCTCCGGCGCGGGGCGGCCCCACTCGCTCATCTCGCGGGCGAAGATCTCGCGGATCTCGCCGCGGTTGCGGTGGATGGCCGGGACGAGGATGTGCGAGGGCCGGTCCTTGCCCAACTGCACGATCAGCTCGGCGAGATCGGTCTCGTAGGCGTCGATGCCCTCGGCTTCCAGCGCTTCGTTGAGGCCGATCTCCTGCGTGGCCATCGACTTGACCTTGACGACCTCGCTCTCGCCGGTCGCCTTCACGAGGTACGTGACGATCCGGTTGGCCTCGTCCGCGTCGGCGGCCCAGTGCACGGTGCCGCCCGCTGCCGTGACCGACTCCTCCAACTGCACGAGGTACCGGTCGAGATGCCGGAGCGTGTGGTCCTTGATCTGCTTGCCGGCCTCACGCAGCTCGGCCCAGTCGGAGACCTCCGCGACCGCCTTCTCGCGCTTGGCACGGATGGTGTGCGTGGCGTGGCGCAGATTGCCGCGCAGGGTCTTGTTCCGGACGGCCTCGTGCGCGGCCTTCGGGAAGGCCGGCATCCCGAGATAGGTGCCCCCGCTCATACGACCGGCCCCTGTCCGCTGTCATTGTTCATGCCGTCGGCCCCTCTGTCGCGCCGGCTCCCGCGCTCGCTCGCGGGCTCCGCTCCGGGTTCTGCTCCGGGTCCTCTTCCGTGCTCGCCAGGATCTCCGCGATGTGCACCGGACGCATCCCCGTCCTGAGCCGGGTCATCGTGCCGCCGATGTGCATCAGACAGGAGTTGTCGGCGGCGCACAGCACGTCGGCGCCCGTCGACTCGGCGTTGCGGACCTTGTCGGCCCCCATCGCCGCCGACACGTCGGCGTTCTTGAGGGCGAAGGTGCCACCGAAGCCGCAGCACTCGTCGGCGCCCGGCAGCTCCTTGAGTTCGAGTCCCTTGACGGACTGGAGCAGCCGGAGCGGCCGGTCGCCCAGACCGAGACTGCGCAGCCCGTGACAGGTGGGGTGGTAGGTGACGGTGTGCGGGTAGTACGCGCCCACGTCCGTCACCCCGAGCACGTCCACCAGGAACTCGGTCAGCTCGTACGTCTTGGGCACGACCGGCGCGAGCGCGGTGGCGAGGCCGTCACCGCGTCCCTCGGCGCGGGCCCGCTCGCCCATCCGTGGGTACAGCTCGCGCACCATCGCGCCGCACGATCCGGAGGGGGTCACGATCGCGTCGTACCCGCCGAACACCTCGGAGAAGTGCCGGGCCAGCGGTTCGGCCTCGTGCCGGTACCCGGTGTTGTAGTGCGCCTGCCCGCAGCAGGTCTGCGCCATGGGGAAGTCGACGTCGACGCCCAGCCTGGTCAGCAGCCTCACCACGGCCCGGCCCGTGTCCGGATAGAGGGTGTCGTTGACACAGGTCAGGAACAGAGCGACACGCATCGCGGCTCCTCGGGATCGTTCGTCGGATGAGTGCACGGTACGCGGCGCTCGGCTCGGCAGGAACGAGGCGGGGCGACTGTCGGCGGTCGCGTCCCGGCCGACCTCGGCCGGCCGGGACCCGCGGCGGAGCCGCATGCCGGTGCGGGACGCCACCTCATGTCAGTGACCGGTCAGGCGGGCCTCGGCCGCCCGCCATGCCGCGGTGGTGCCCCGGGGCTCGTAACGGGTCAGGGGCTGTGTACGAGCCACCAGGTCCCGCATCTGTGCCCGGTCGCCCACCTGGCCGTGCGCCCGTGCCTGTACCAGGACGTTGCCCAGGGCCGCCGCCTCCGCCGGGCCCGCCACGACCGGGAGCCCGCAGGCGTCGGCCGTGAGCCGGCACAGCAGCTCGTTGCGGGCGCCCCCGCCGACGATGTGCACGACGTCGACCGGGTGGTCGGCCAGCTCCTGCGCCTGGAGGACCGCCCGGCGGTGGGCGAGCGCCAGCGAGTCGAGGATGCAGCGGGTGATCTCGGCCCGGGACGCGGGCACGGGCTGCCCCGACTCCCGGCAGGCGTCGGCGATACGGGACGGCATCCGGCCCGGGGCCAGGAACGCCGCGTCGCCCGCGTCCACGACGGACCGCAGCGCCGGCACCTCGGCGGCGGCCGAGAGGAGGTCGCCCAGGTCGGGGTCGCCCCATTCCCGTACGCACTCCTGGAGCAGCCACAGGCCCATGATGTTGCGCAGATGGCGGACCGTGCCGTCCAGGCCCAGCTCGTTGGTGAAGTTCGCCGTGCGGCTCGCCTCGGTGAGGACGGGCGCCGCCAGCTCCAGACCCACCAGGGACCAGGTGCCGGTGCAGATGTAGGCGAACCGCTCGCCCACGGCCGGCACGGCTGCCACCGCCGAGGCCGTGTCGTGGGAGCCGACCGTGGTCACCGGCACGGGACCTGCCAGCCCGGTCTCCTCCAGCACACCGGGCCGCAGCAGACCGGCCGGGTCCCCGGGCCGCCGCAGCGGCGCGAAGAGCTCCAGGTCGATCCCGAGGCGCGCCGCGACGTCGTACGACCAGTCGCCGGTGCGCGGGTCGATCAGCTGGGTCGTGGAGGCGTTGGTGAGCTCCGTGCCCGCCTCGCCCGTGAGCCAGTACGTCAGCAGGTCGGGGATGAGCAACAGCCGCTTCGCGTGGGCCAGCTGCGCGGAGGAACGGGCCGCCACCAGTTGGTACAGCGTGTTGAAGGGCGCGTACTGGAGCCCGGTCGCCGCGTACAGCTCGGCGGCGGGCACGGTGGCCCACACCTTCTCCGCGACGCCCCGCGTACGGGAGTCCCGGTAGTGCGCGGGGTTGCCGAGCAGCGCCCCGTCGGCGTCGAGCAGGCCGTAGTCCACGGCCCAGCTGTCGATACCGACCGAGTCGACGTGACCGGCCGCGCGCAGCCCGTCGAGGACCCCGGCGTACAGCGCGAGGATGTCCCAGCGCAGCCCCTCGGGGGTGCGCACCGGCCGGTTCGGGAACCGGTGCGCCTGGGTCAGCTCCAGCGAGTGGGGGCCGACGCGGCCGACCATGACGCGCCCGCTGGACGCGCCGAGGTCGACGGCGGCGTACGACTGCGTGCCGGACATGTGCGTCATCGAAGGAACGCGGCGGCGACGCCGGCGTCGACCGGAACGTGCAGACCGGTGGTGTGCGTGAGGTCGCCGCCCGTCAGGGCGAAGACGGCGTTGGCGACGTGCTCGGGGAGGACCTCGCGCTTGAGGATGGTCCGCTGGGCGTAGAACTCGCCGAGCTTCTCCTCCTCGATGCCGTACGTGGCCGCGCGCTGCGCGCCCCAGCCGCCCGCGAAGATCCCCGAACCGCGGACCACTCCGTCGGGGTTGACGCCGTTGACGCGGATGCCGTGCGCGCCCAGCTCGGCGGCGAGGAGCCGTACCTGATGGGCCTGGTCGGCCTTGGTGGCCGAGTAGGCGATGTTGTTCGGACCGGCGAACACGGCGTTCTTGGACGCGATGTAGACGACGTCCCCGCCGAGCTCCTGCGCGATCATCACCCGGGCCGCCTCGCGCGACACGAGGAAGGAGCCGCGGGCCATGATGTCGTGCTGCAGGTCCCAGTCCTTCGCCGTGGTCTCCAGGAGCGGCTTGGAGATGGAGATGCCGGCGTTGTTGACGACCAGGTCGACGCCGCCGAAGGCCAGGACCGCCGACTTGAACGCCTTGGCGATCTGCTCCTCGGAGGTCACGTCCACGGTGACGGCGACGGCCTTGTCGGGGCCGCCGAGCGCGGTGGCGACATCGGCCGCGTTCTCCCCGTCGAGGTCCGCGATCACGACACAGGCGCCCTCGGCGACGAGCCGCTCGGCGATCGCCTTGCCGATGCCGCTGCCCGCGCCGGTCACCAGCGCCACCCGGGTGGCGAGCGGCTTGGGCTTCGGCATCCGCTGGAGCTTGGCCTCTTCGAGGGCCCAGTACTCGATGCGGAACTTCTCGGACTCCTCGATGGGCGCGTACGTCGAGACGGCCTCCGCGCCGTGCATCACGTTGATCGCGTTGACGTAGAACTCGCCGGCCACGCGCGCGGTCTGCTTGTCCTTGCCGAAGGAGAACATGCCCACACCGGGGATCAGCACGATCGCCGGGTCGGCGCCGCGCATCGCGGGGGAGTCGGCGTCGGCGTGCCGCTGGTAGTAGGCCGCGTACTCCTCGCGGTACTCGGCGTGCAGTTCCTTCAGCCGGGCGATCGCCTCGTCCAGGGCGACGGTCGGCGGCAGGTCGAGGACGAGAGGGCGGACCTTCGTACGGAGGAAGTGGTCGGGGCAGGACGTGCCGAGGGCGGCGAGGCGCGGGTGCTCGGCGCTCGCGAGGAAGTCCAGGACGACCCCGGAGTCGGTGAAGTGGCCGACCTGGGGGCGGTCCTTGGAGGCCAGCGAACGGATCACGGGGGCCAGGGCGGCGGCCCGCTCCCGGCGCTCGGCGCCGCCGAGCGCCGCGTACCCGTCGAGTACGGAACCGAAGGGCTCGCCCTTCCCGCGCTCGACGAGGAACGCCTCGGCGGTACGGATGATGTGCAGCGAGTTGCGCTCGCACTCCTCGGCGGTGTCGCCCCAGGCGGTGATGCCGTGCCCGCCCAGGACGCACCCGATGGCTGCCGGGTTCGCCTCCTTGACGGCCGCGATGTCGAGCCCGAGCTGGAAGCCGGGCCGGCGCCACGGCACCCACACCACGCTGTCCCCGAAGCACTCGGCGGTCAGCTTCTCCCCGTCGGCCGCGCAGGCGAGCGCGATCCCCGAGTCGGGATGCAGATGGTCGACGTGCGCGGCGTCCACGAGTCCGTGCATCGCGGTGTCGATCGACGGCGCCGCGCCGCCCTTCCCGTGCAGGCAGTAGTCGAACGCGGCGACCATCTCGTCCTCGCGCTCCACCCCCGGGTACACGTCCTTGAGCGCCAGCAGCCGGTCGATCCGCAGCACGGCGAGCCCCGCCTCGGTGAGGGTGCCCAGATCGCCACCGGACCCCTTCACCCACATCAGCTCGACGTCCCCGCCGGTCACGGGATCGGTGTCGGTCCCCTTCGCGGACGTGTTCCCGCCCGCGTAGTTGGTGTTCCGAGGATCAGCGCCGAGCCGATTGGACCGACCCAGCAGAGCAGCGGCTTCGGGATGGGGTGCCATGTTCCAGGTCCTTAAAGAAGAGAAGAGAGCTACGAACGATTACTCGGGCCCCCGCAAGGGGCGCGGGGAACGGCGCGATCAGCCGAGACGGACCCGCGGTCGGCCACGGTCCTCAGATCCAACGGCGGGCGGCCCGTCGGGGTCCAGGCCCCGCAGGGAGCCGCGGGGAACGGCGCGATCAGCCGAGACGGACCCGCGGTCGGCCACGATCCTCAGGCCCAACGGCGGGCGGCCCGTCGGGGTCCAGGCCCCGCAGGGAGCCGCGGGGAACGGCGCGATCAACCGAGACCGACCCCCACCCGACCACGAACCACCACACCGATGCCGAGCCCCTGCCCAAGCCAAGTGCAACGGCTACGCGCCCCAGCCGGCCTGCTGCCCCCCGACCCGCTCCTCGGCGATCTTCTGAGCCCACCCGGACCGGTGGTACGCCGCGATCGGGTCCGGGTCGAGACCCAGCTCCTCCCGCACCTCGGCCACCAGCGGCCGCACATCCGTGTTGTACGCGTCCATCACGACCGCGTTGGCGGCGAGCACGTCCCCGGACCGCTGCGCCGCGCCCAGCGCCTCGCCGTCCACGAGGAGCGCCTTCGCCGTGGCCTCCTGCACGTTCATCACCGAGCGGATGATCGCGGGGATCTTCGCCTCGATGTTGTGGCACTGGTCGAGCATGAACGCCACGTCCGCCGTGAAGCCACCGCCCCGGATGACCTCGTACATGATCCGGAACAGCTGGAAGGGGTCCGCGGCGCCCACCATCAGGTCGTCGTCCGCGTAGAACCGCGAGTTGAAGTCGAACGCCCCGAGCTTCCCCTCCCGCAGCAGCGTGGCGACGATGAACTCGATGTTCGTGCCCGGCGCGTGGTGCCCGGTGTCGACGACGACCTGCGCCTTGGGGCCGAGCTTGAGGCAGTGGGCGTACGCGGTGCCCCAGTCCGGCACGTCGGTCGCGTAGAAGGCCGGCTCGAAGAACTTGTACTCCAGGAGCATCCGCTGGTCGTCACCGAGGCGCGCGTACACCTGGGTGAGCGCCTCGGCGAGGCGGTCCTGGCGCTCACGGATGTCGTCCTGGCCGGGATAGTTCGTACCGTCCGCGAACCACAGCTTCAGGTCCTTGGAGCCGGTGGCGTCCATGATGTCCACGCACTCGATCAGGTAGTCCACCGCCTTGCGGCGCACCGCGGCGTCCGGGTGGCAGACGCTGCCCAGCTTGTAGTCGTCGTCCTGGAAGGTGTTGGAGTTGATCGCGCCGAGGGTCAGACCGCGCTCCTCGGCGTACTTCGCGAGCGCCCCGTAGTCCTCGACCCGGTCCCACGGGATGTGCAGCGCCACGGTCGGCGCGGTCCCCGTGAACTCGTGGACCTTCGCCGCGTCGTCCAGCTTTTCGAAAGGATTGCGAGGGACCCCGGGCTGCGCGAACACCTTGAAACGGGTTCCCGAGTTCCCGTACGCCCATGACGGCGTCTCTACTGCCTGCGTCTTGAGGGCGGCCTTCACCGCGGCGAGCTCGGTCACTTCGGGGCTCCTGTGACTTCCGTTGTGGCATCGGGTTCGAACCACTTCTGAACACCCTGGCTCTGAAACGATTCAGAAGGCTGAAGTTATGAGCCGCCCGAAAGGCTGTCAACCCCTCCGGCGCGGACGCCTTGCCGTGACTCGGTTGTGACCTTTGGCTATCGAAAATTTCGGCCTGTACCCATTGACGTGACCTGGGCTACATGTCTAACGTCCCGGCAACCTAGTTGAAACCTTTCACGACGTCGTGAGGCCGCATCGCCCGCGTCGTTGAGGAGCCCTCATGACCCACCGGTCCGACGCGGGTCCGGCCCCCGTGCTGGCACTCGAGGACATCTCGAAGTCCTTCGGTGCCGTACGCGCCCTGCGGGACGTGTCCCTGGAACTGTTCCCCGGCGAAGTGCACGCAATCGCCGGTGAGAACGGCGCGGGCAAGTCGACCCTCATCAAGACGCTCGCCGGCGTGCACCGACCGGACGCCGGTCAGGTGCTCCTGGACGGCGAGCCCACGATCTTCCACGGTCCAGCCGACGCCCGCGACGCGGGCATCGCGGTGATCTATCAGGAGCCCACTCTCTTCCCAGACCTGTCGATCGCCGAGAACATCTTCATGGGCCGCCAGCCGCGGCGCGCGCTCGGCCGGATCGACCACAAGGCCACACACGCCTCGACCCTCGCCCTGATGAAACGCCTCGGTGTCGAACTCGACCCCGACCGTCCGGCGCGCGGCCTGTCCATCGCCGACCAGCAGATCGTCGAGATCGCCAAGGCGCTCTCCTTCGACGCCCGGGTCCTGATCATGGACGAGCCGACCGCCGCCCTCACCGGCAGCGAGGTGGCCCGTCTCTTCGGAGTCGTCCGGACGCTGCGCGAGCAGGGTTCGGCCGTGCTGTTCATCTCGCACCGCCTCGAGGAGATCTTCCAGATCTGCCAACGCGTCACCACCCTGCGGGACGGCGCCCTGATCTCCAGCGAACCGATCGAGGGAATGACCGAGGAGGACCTCGTACGCCGCATGGTCGGCCGTGACCTCGACGAGCTCTACCCCAAGCAGGACGTCCGGGCGGGGGAGATCGCGCTGAGCGTGCGGAGGCTGACCCGCGAGGGTGTCTTCACCGACGTCTCCTTCGACGTCCGCCGCGGTGAGATCGTCGGCCTCGCCGGACTCGTCGGCGCCGGGCGCACGGAGGTCGCCCGAGCCGTCTTCGGCGTCGACCGCTGGGACGCCGGAGAGGTCGAGGTCGACGGGCGGAAGCTGACGAACGGCGCGCCCTCCACGGCCATGGCCGCGGGGCTCGCCCTCGTCCCCGAGGACCGCCGCGCCCAGGGCCTGGTGATGGACATGTCCATCGAGCGCAACATCGGCCTGACCGGGCTGCGCACGACGGTGCGGGCGGGGCTGATGGACCGCGGTGCCGAGCGCAGCCGCTCCCTCGACTGGGCCGTCAAGCTCCAGGTCAAGTACGCCCGGATCGCCGACAGCGTCAACACCCTGTCCGGTGGCAACCAACAGAAGGTCGTCCTCGCCAAGTGGCTCGCCACCGGCCCGAAGGTGCTGATCGTCGACGAGCCGACCCGGGGCATCGACGTCGGTACGAAGGCCGAGGTGCACCGGCTGCTCAGCCAGCTGGCCGCCGACGGGGTGGCCGTCCTGATGATCTCCTCCGACCTGCCCGAGATCCTCGGCATGGCCGACCGGGTCCTCGTCATGCACGAGGGCCGGCTCACCGCCGAGATCGCACGCACCGACGCCACCGAGGAATCCGTGATGGCCGCAGCCACGGGGAGGGCAGCCGCGTGACGGTGACCGCTCCCAAGCCCGCCCCCGCCGCCGAGGTGCCCAAGTCCAGCGGCACCCGGCTGGTGGACCGCGTCTTCAAGATGCGCGAACTCGCCATCCTGGCGGTCTTCCTGGTGATGATCGTCATCACCCAGATCGGCAACAGCGACTTCCTGTCCGAGCAGGGCATCAAGGACCTCCTGCTGAACGCGACGATCCTCCTGCTGGTCGCCACCGGCCAGTCGCTGGTCGTCATCACCCGCAACGTCGACCTGTCGGTCGGCTCGACGCTCGGCGTCAGTGCCTTCGCCGCCGGCACGTACCTCCAGGGCGGCGGCAACCCGGTCGTCGCCGTGGTCCTCGCGGTGCTGCTCGGCATCGGCTGCGGTCTGGTCAACGGGCTGCTCGTCAGCCTCGGCCAGGTGCCCGCGCTCGTCGTCACCCTGGGCACGCTCTACATCATCCGGGGCCTGGACTCCATCTGGGTCGGCTCCCGGCAGATCACCGCGGCGAACCTGCCCGACGGATTCATCGACTTCGGCGCGGGCGGCCTGTCCGCCGTGCCGTGGCTGGCGATGATCGCGCTGGTGGTGCTGGTCGCGACGGCGTACTACCTGAAGCACTTCGGCAGCGGCCGCGAGCTGTACGCCCTCGGCTCCAACCCGGAGGCGGCCCGCCTCGCCGGAATCCCCGTACGCAAGCGGATCCTCGCCGCCTACACCTTCTGCGGAGCCCTCGCGGGACTCGCGGGCGCGCTGTACCTCGCCCGGTTCGGCAACGTCGACTCAGGTACGGGCAACGGCTACGAACTCACCGTCGTCAGCGCGGTCGTGGTCGGTGGCGTCGTCTTCACCGGCGGCTCCGGCAGCGTCTACGGAGCGGCTCTCGGCGCGCTGCTCCTCACCTCGGTCAACAGCGTGCTGCCCGCCCTCGGCGTCAGCTCCGTCTGGGTGCTCGCCATCAACGGCATCCTGCTCATCCTCGCCATCGCGGTCGACCGGATCGTCGCCCTGCGGGTGGCGACCGCCCTGAAGAAGAGGAACGCCCGCCATGGCTGACTCCGCTCTCACGCGCGCCGTCCGCTGGGACACGGTCGTCGGCGCCCTCCTGATCGTCGTCCTGCTGCTGTCCTTCACCACCGTGGACGGCTTCGGCAACGCGCTCAACCTGTCGTTCCTGATCGGCAACACGCTGCCCATCGCGCTGATCGCCCTGCCGATGACGCTGCTCGTGGTGTCCGGCGAGATCGACCTCTCGGTGGCCTCCACGGCCGGCCTGTCCGGCGCCGTGATGGGCGCCCTGTGGAACCAGGGCATGACCATCGAGACGATCATCCCGATCTGCCTGCTCCTCGGGGTGGTGTGCGGGCTGATCAACGGCCTGCTGGTGACCCGCCTCGGGCTGCCGTCCCTCGCCGTCACCATCGGCACGCTCGCCGCCTACCGGGGTATCGCGCAGATCGTGCTCGGCTCCGACGCGGTGACCGACTTCCCCTCCCAGTACCTGGACTTCGCGTCCGGGCGGCTCGGCGACACCTTCGTCCCGTACGCCCTGCTCCCCTTCCTGGTGCTGCTCGCGATCGCCGTGGTCGCGCTGCACGCCACTGCGTTCGGGCGCTCCCTGTTCGCGGTCGGCGCCAGTGAGGAGGCCGCGCGGTTCGCCGGTATCCGCGTCAAGCGGCAGAAGCTGATCCTGTTCACGATGACCGGGCTGATGGCCTCGCTGACCGGCATCTTCTGGGCGCTGCACTACGCCAGCGCCCGTTACGACAACGCCACGGGGCTCGAACTGTCCGTCGTGGCGGCCGTCCTGCTCGGCGGCATCGACTTCGACGGGGGCAAGGGCACGCTCGGCGGTGCGATCGCGGGGGTCTTCCTGCTCGGGGCGCTGCAGAACGTGATGAGCCTTCAGGACGTCTCCGCGCAGTCGCAGATCGTCGTCACCGGTGTGCTGCTGGTGCTGTCCGTGCTCGGGCCGCGGGTCGCGCGGCAGGTCTCCATAGCGCGGGCCGGTCGCCGGGCGCAGAGCTCCGCTGGTTAGGCCGTTCGAAATCTGCGGGCCGTCTGTGGCTGGTCGCGCAGTTCCCCGCGCCCCTGAAGGGGCGCACCGTACTCACCCCAGTAAAGGACCCAGCCATGCGCAAGTCATCGATCCGCCGGGCCTGTGCGGCCCTGGCCGCAGTCACCTCGCTCACTCTGGCCGCGACCGCCTGCGGTGGTGGTACCTCCAAGGACGACGTCAAGGACGAGGGCGGTTCGAACGCCGCCGCCGGCAAGGCCGATCCGAACGCCGCCACCAAGAAGGGCCTGACCGTCGGCTTCCTGCCGAAGCAGGTCAACAACCCGTACTTCACCTCCTCCGACAAGGGCGGCGAGGCCGCGCTGAAGGAGCTGGGCTCCAAGTACAAGGAGGTCGGCACCAACAGCGGCACCGACACCTCGGGGCAGGTCTCCTACGTCAACACGCTCACCCAGCAGCAGGTCGACGCGATCGCCGTCTCCGCGCAGGACCCGGGCGCCCTGTGCACCGCGCTCAAGCAGGCCATGAAGAACGGCATCAAGGTCGTCACGTACGACTCGGACACCAAGGCCGACTGCCGCAACGTCTTCGTCTCGCAGGCCAGCGCCGAGGCGCTCGGCCGCACCGAGGTGCAGCTGCTGGCCGAACAGCTCGACTACAAGGGTGAGATCGCGATCCTGTCCGCCGCGCAGACCGCGACGAACCAGAACACGTGGATCGACTTCATGAAGGACGAGCTCAAGGACCCGAAGTACAAGGACATGAAGCTGGTCAAGGTCGCGTACGGCAACGACGACGCCCAGCAGTCCTTCCAGCAGACCCAGGGCCTCCTCCAGGAGCACCCGAAGCTGGCCGGCATCATCTCCCCGACCACGGTCGGCATCAAGGCCGCCGCCCAGTACCTGTCGGGCTCCAAGTACAAGGGCAACGTCAAGCTGTCCGGCCTGGGCACCCCGAACGACATGCGCAAGTACGTGAAGAACGGCACCGTCGAGGCCTTCGAGCTGTGGGACCCGGCGAAGCTCGGCGAGCTGGCCGCCCGCACCTCCGTCGCGCTGGTCTCCGGCCAGATCAGCGGCAAGGAGGGCGAGACCTTCAAGGCCGGTGACATGGGCAGCTTCACCATCGGCAAGGACGGCGTGATCGACCTCGGCAAGCCGACCGTCTTCAACAAGGACAACATCGACCAGTTCGACTTCTGACCGCCGCACAGCCGCACACTCACACCGCCACACAGCTACACGGCCCGGCGGCCGGACGGTCGAGGGCTGGACCGTCCGGCCGCCGCCCGTGCACCCGCGGGCGGTCCGGCCGGCACCACCTCACCCACGACCCGGGAGCGGCACTTCATGCAGCGCGTCTGTTTCCTGCTCAAGGTCCGTAAGGACCGGCTCGACGAGTACCGCGAGAGACACGCCACCGTGTGGCCCGAGATGCGGGAAGCCCTCTCGGCCACCGGCTGGCACAACTACTCGCTCTTCCTCCGGGACGACGGCCTGCTGGTGGGCTACCTGGAGACCGAGGACTTCGCGGCGGCGCAGGCGGGCATGGAGGCCACCGGGGTCAACGCCCGCTGGCAGGCCGAGATGGCGCCGTTCTTCGAGTCGCTGGACGGCGCCAGGCCCGACGAAGCCATGAAACCGCTCACGGAAGTGTTCCACCTCGCCTGACCACCGTGCTCTGTCCTCGCTCGTCCTCCTCGTCCCCACACGCCAAGGAGCCCCGGACATGAAGAGACGCACCCTGCTGACGACCGCCCTGCTCGGCGCCGCGGCGGCCCCCGCCCTCGCCGGCCCCGCCAGGGCGGCCGTCCCCGGCCCCTCGGTCACCCGGGCCGGGACCACCACGCTCGACAGCCAGGCCATCTTCTTCGTCTCCTACGACGGCCTGGTCAACAACAACTCGTTCCAGAAGAACGCCCTGCTCACCTACAAGGGCCACCAGTACGCCGCCTGGTACACCGCCGACCGCAACGCCGTCGTCGGCCGCCGTGCGCTGGGCGCCGGCACCTGGTCGACCCTGCGGGTCGGACACACCCTGCGGTACGACGACTCCCACAACGTCATCTCCATGGGGCTGTCCCGGTCGGACGGCCGCCTCCACCTCCACATGGACTCCCACAGTGACGGCTTCACCTACGTGAAGTCGGCGGCCGGGCTCATGGACGACCCCGCGGGGCTGAGCTGGACCGCGAGCAGGTTCGGCGCGCCGCAGTCCACCCTCGACGGGCTCGCGCTCACCTCGCAGTTCACGTACCCGCAGTTCGTCGCCACGCCCGACGGAAAGCTCCAGCTCAGCTACCGTGCCGGGGTCTCGGGCAACGGCCGCAACGCCCTCGCCGAGTACAACGGCACCTCCTGGACCGCCCTCGGCGAGTGGAGCGGGTCCACCGGCACGTACACCAGCGGGCACGGCTCCAGCACCGCCCGCAACATGTACCTGCACGGCATCGACTACGACAGGAACGGCCGGCTGCACTCCTTCTTCACCTGGCGCGAGCAGAACAACGCGGTGATGTGCAACGGCGGCGGGCTCACCAACCACGACACGGGCTACGTCTACTCGGACGACCGGGGCCGCACCTGGCGCAACGACGCGGGCGCGGTCGTCGGCACCACCGGCTCCTCGAACACGGTCGCCGTCACCGACGGCGGTCTGGTGATCGACGCCCTCGATCCGGACCACTCCCTGATGAACCAGGAGAGCCAGGCCACCGACTCCGCGGGCCGCCCGCACGCGATCATCAGCTACGTGCCCGGCCGCTTCGGCCAGTGCACCACGAACTACGTCGGAGACCGGACGGCGAACGGCCGTGCCTTCCACGTCCGCAGGACCGCCACCGGCACCTGGCGCAAGACCGAGATCCCCCTCGCCCTGAACTCCAGCCAGCGCACCCGGCTGGTCCTCGACACGTACGACAACGCGTACGCGATCCTGCCGTTCGGGCGCATCGCCGCCGCGTCCGCCGCGTCCGGACACACCGACTGGACGACCCTGTTCGACGGCGGCGGCCTGGACGCGTTCGGTGAGGTCCTCGTCGACGAGACGAGGATCGCCCAGGACGGCGTGCTGTCGATCCTGTACCAGGTCAGGTCCAGCGGGACGACGCCATCGGCCCTCCGGGTCATCGACTTCGGGCTGCCCGCATGACGGAGTCCGTCCCGGGTGGGCACGCGGGTAATGTGACTGCGTGCCCACCACTCCCCGTTCCCCCGGAGGTAACCGCCTGATGGCCCAGTCGGTGGGTATCAAGGACGTCGCACGAGTCGCCGGAGTCTCCGTCGGCACCGTCTCGAACGTCATCAACCGCCCGGACACGGTGGCCTCCGAGACCCGCGCCCGGGTGCTCTCCGCCATCGACCGGCTCGGCTACGTCCGCAGCGAGTCGGCCCGGCAACTGCGCGCCGGGCGCAGCCGCATCATGGGCCTGCTCGTCCTCGACATGGGCAACCCGTTCTTCGTGGACGTGGCGCGCGGCGCCGAGCGGGCGGCCCGTGAGGCCGGGCTCGGCGTGATGGTCTGCAACAGCGCGCAGAGCGCGGGCGAGGAGGCCGAGTACCTGTCGCTCTTCGCCGAGCAGCGGGTACGGGGCGTCCTGTTGACCCCCGCCGACGCGACCGGCCGCAACATAGAGACGTTCCGCCGGCACGGCATCCCCTTCATCCTCGTCGACCGGGTCGCCGAGGGCACCACCGAGTGCTCCGTCTCCGTGGACGACGTGGCGGGCGGCGCCCTGGCCGTACGGCACCTGATCGACGCGGGCCACCGTTCCATCGCGTACGTGAGCGGGCCGCCCGGACTGAACCAGGTCAGGGACCGCCGCACGGGCGCCCTGAAGGCGCTCGACGAGGCGGGACTGGGCCCGCAGTGCCTGCGTGAGCTGCCCACCGAGCGCCTCGACGTGTCCGCGGGCCGCGACGCGGGAGCCCGGCTGCTGGGCCTCGGGGACCGGCCGACGGCCGTCTTCTGCGCCAACGACCTGCTGGCCCTCGGCGTCCTGCAGGCGATGTTCGCGGCCGGTGTGAGCGTCCCGGACGACCTCGCGATCGTCGGCTACGACGACATCGAGTTCGCCGCGGCGGCGGCCGTCCCGCTGACCTCGGTGCGCCAGCCCGCCGTGACCATGGGCGCGCTCGCCGCGGAACTCCTCCTGGAGGAGACCGAGGCCGACACGACGCACGCCCCGCACGAGCACCGGCGCGTGGTGCTCCAGCCGGAACTGGTGGTGCGGCGCTCCACCCTCCCACCGCGCTGACCGGCCGTTCGGTCCGGGACACGGTTCCGGGCTGATCGGCCGGTCAGTACGGATTTCTTGATTCCCGGGCTCGGCTCACCGGAGAACTTGTGTTGAACTGGTTCGCGGTCAGGAATCCGTCCGTCTCGGGAGCCCCTTTTGAGCGCCAGTTACCGTCAGCCCGGTGTCGTCCTCAGCGATCGCCGGTTCACCGTGCCTCTCGATCACGACGCCCCCGCCGGGGAGACGATCGAGCTGTACGCCCGTGAAGTGGTCGCGAGTGACCGCGCGGACCAGGACCTGCCCTGGCTGGTGTACCTCCAGGGCGGCCCCGGCTTCGGAGCCAACCGCTTCATCGGCAAGGAGGCCTGGCTCGGACGCGCCCTGGAGGACTACCGCGTCCTGCTCCTCGACCAGCGCGGCACCGGCAGTTCCACCCCGTTGAGCCGGCAGACGCTCCCGCTGCGCGGCGGACCCCGCGAACAGGCCGACCACCTCGCGCTGTTCCGCGCCGACTCCATCGTCCGCGACTGCGAGGCGATCCGCCCGGCCGTCACGGGAGGCGCGCCCTGGGCCGTCCTCGGCCAGAGCTTCGGCGGCTTCTGCGCGACCCACTACCTCTCCACCGCGCCCGAGGGCCTCAGCACGGCCCTGCTGACCGGCGGACTGCCCGCGCTCGACCTGCACGCCGACGACGTCTACCGGGCCGCGTACCCGCGTATCGAGCGCAAGGTCGCCGCACACTACGCGCGTTACCCCCAGGACATCGAGCGGGCCCGGCGGATCGCCGAGTACGTGGTGGCGCACGAGCCCGTCCTGAACGGCGGCTACCGGCTCACCGTCGAGGCCTTCCAGTCCCTCGGCATGATGCTCGGCAAGGGCGACGGCAGCCACCGCCTGCACTACCTCCTGGAGAACGCCTTCGTCCGCACCGCCCAGGGCCCGGCCCTGTCCGACGCCTTCCAGGAGGACGTCCAGTCCCTGCTCTCCTTCGCGGGACATCCCCTGTACGCGCTGGTCCACGAGGCCTGCTACGCGCAGGGCGAGCGCCCCACGGCCTGGTCCGCGGAGCGGGTCCGCGCCGACTTCCCGCAGTTCGACGCGGCCAAGACCCTCGCGGGTGACGGGCCGCTCCTGTTCACCGGTGAGACGATCCACCCCTGGACCTTCGACTGCGATCCCGCCCTGCGCCCCCTGCGCGAGACCGCGGACCTCCTCGCCGAGCGCACCGACTGGGCCCCGCTGTACGACGCCGCCCGCCTCGCCGCGAACGAGGTCCCCGTCGCCGCGGCCGTCTACCACGACGACATGTACGTCGACACCGAGCACTCCCTGCGCACGGCCCGCACGATCCGCGGTCTGCGCACCTACGTCACCGACGAGTTCGAGCACGACGGCGTACGCGCCGGCGGCCCGCACGTCCTGGACCGCCTCCTGGCCCTGGCCCGCGACGAGGCCTGAGCCCCCCGTCAGGGGCGCGGGGAACCGCGCGCCCGGCCACATCGGACCCGCAGTTCAAGACCGCTCCCCGGGGTGAACCCATGACACGTTTCAACGGCTACGGAGTACTGATCACAGGGGCCGGCCAGGGCATCGGCGAGGCGACCGCGAGACGGCTCGCGGCAGAGGGCGCGTCCGTGCTCGTCACGGACCGCGACCTCGCGCGAGCCGAGCGGGTGGCCGTCGAGATCCGAGAAGGCGGCGGCACCGCCGAACCGTACGCGTGCGACGTCGCCGACCGCACCGCGGTGGAGGCGGCCGTCCGCACGGCGGTGGACGCCTTCGGCGGCCTCGACGTCCTGGTCAACAACGCGTGCGCGTGTCACGCCGACCCCGCCTCCTTCGAGGAGTACGAGGACGCGCCGTGGTACGAGGACTTCGAGGTCACCCTGCACGGCGCGTTCCGCTGCGCCCGCGCCGCCCTGCCGCATCTGGTGGCGGCCGGGGGGCGGGGCGCGATCGTCAACATCGGCTCGGTCAACGCCGAGCGGCACTTCGGCGCGCAGGCGTACAGCGCGGCGAAGGCCGCACTGGCCTCGCTCACCCGCACCCTCGCCGTCGACTGCGCCCCGCGGGGTGTCCGGGTGAATCTCGTCGAGCCCGGCACGGTCCGCACCGACGCGTGGGAAGGCCGGAGCGACGCCCTCGAACGAATCGCCCCCCATTACCCGTTGGGGCGGGTCGGCGAGCCCGACGACATCGCCTCCGCGGTCGCCTTCCTCGCCTCGGCGGACGCGGCCTGGATCACCGGGGTGACCCTGCCCGTCGACGGCGGCCTGCTGGTGAGCAACGTGGCGATGTTCCGCTCCATGTAGCGGGGGCGGGTGCCCCGACCCGCCGGTGATCGGCACGGGCGCGCGCTGCGTAGGCTGGGGCCCATGCGAGACGAACCCGGTGGCGCGGCACCCGCCCGTACGGAACTGCGGGCGGACTGTGCCGAGTGCTTCGGGCTGTGCTGTGTGGCGCTGCCCTTCGCCGCCTCGGCGGACTTCGCGATCGACAAGGCCGCCGGGAGCCCGTGCCGCAACCTCCGGACCGACTTCGGCTGCGGCATCCACACGGAACTGCGTCCGCGGGGCTTCAACGGCTGCACGGTCTACGACTGCTTCGGCGCGGGCCAGAAGGTCTCGCAGCTCACCTTCGGCGGTGAGAACTGGCGCTCGGGCGCCCCGGACCGCGCCCGGCTGATGTTCGACGTGTTCCCCGTGGTCAGGCAACTGCAGGAACTGCTCTGGTACCTGACCGAGGCCCTGCACCTGCCCGCGGCCCGCTCCGTCCGTCCCGAGGTGCGCCGCGTGCTCGACCGTACCGAGGCGCTCACCCACGGGACTCCGGAGGAGCTCGCCGCGCTGGACGTGGCGGCGGTCCGTCAGGAGGCCAACGTGCTGCTGCTGCGCGCCAGCGAGCTGGCCCGCGCCGGTCTCGGCCGGGGCAGGAAGAAGGAGCGCAGGGGCGCCGACCTGATGGGTGCCCGGCTGGGGGGCGCCGATCTGCGCGGCGCCAACCTCCGGGGCGCCTTCCTCATCGCGGCCGACCTGACGGGGGCCGATCTGCGCGGGGCGGATCTGATCGGCGCCGACCTGCGCGACACCGACCTGACGGACGCCGATCTGACCGGTGTCCTCTTCCTCACCCAGCCGCAGCTCAACGCCGCCAAGGGCAGCGCCGGCACGAGGCTCCCGGAGTCGTTCACCCGCCCCGGACACTGGACCTCCTGAACCCGTCCTGCGTCGCCCGAACCGTCGATCCGCCGCGCGTGGTTGGCGTACACCCCGATCTTCGATAGGTTAGGCAAGGCTTACCTAAGGGAGGTTTTGGGATGGGTGACCGTCACAGCTGGACGGCCGCACCGGCCACGGCACAACGTGCCCGGTCGGTGCTCGCCGCGGCGTGGTCCTGCGCGGTGACCGCGGAAGGCGGTCGGGAGGAGTTCATCGGCGTACACACCGTAGCGGCGGACGGCCGGGTGCTGCTGCACCTGCCGGACGACAGCATGCTCACCACGGCCGCGGTCTGCGCGCCACGCGGAGAGCCGTCCGCCGTACTGGAGTTCGCCGACGTCGCGCCCGTCCCGGTACGCGACCGTATCCGCTCGCGCCTGTGGATGGCGGGCTGGTTCGCGCCCGAGGACGGACACCTGACGTTCCGTCCGACCCGTGCCGTGCTGCGCGAGCTCGGCGGGGCGGTCGTCGTCGACCTCGACGAGTACGCCGCCGCCGAGCCCGACCCGCTGGCCCTCGCGGAGGCACACCTGCTCACCCACCTCGCCGACGCCCACCCGGACGCCGTCGAGCGGCTGACCCGCCTCGTCGAGCCGGACAGCCTGCACGGTGTCGTCCGCGTGCAGCCGCTCGCCGTCGACCGCCACGGACTGACGCTGCGCGTCGAGCGCGCCCGCGGTCACGGCGACGTACGACTGCCGTTCCACCGGCCCGCGGACGACGTCGGACAGCTCACCGAGCGCATGCACGCGCTGCTCACCCAGGCGAGCGCCGCGAGCTGCCCGCGCACACTGCAGCGACAGCGCACGGAGGGTGAGGGCTGACCCGGCGGGCGGACGGCCCCGGCCGCCCGGGGCGCACCGAGGCCCGGCTCACCAGTCCCCGTCACCGACCGGCTTGCCCGGCGCGTCACCCAGGGGTTTCACCTGACCGGGCGCCGGCGGCTGCCACGGGGTGTGGTCGTCGCCGATCCAGTCGCCGACCGGCTCGACGGCGCCGAGCGCGTCCGTGGGGGCGAGGTCCGTGGCGTCCTCGTCGTAGTAGTCGAACCAGGGCAGCCCGGCGCGCGTGTACGCCGCGCGGTCGACGGGGGACGGCGGGGGAGCCTCACCCGTGATGCGCCGCCACTCCGGCGGCGTCACGAGGTGGACGAAGACCCGCCCGGCCGCGGTGGTGGCCCAGTCGGACAGCGGACGGTCGTCCCGGTAGACCTCCTGGCGCAGTGAACCGCCGACGCCGAGCCCCATCGCTGCCGCCCTCCGTGGCGCGGCACCCGCCGGGGCCGGCAGGGCACCGGGCGGGGGCACCGGGGCCGCGGCGCCGTAGCCGCCCGACGCCGTCCGGGCCCGTACGCGCGCCGCCGCCTCCCTCGCCAGCCGGAGCCGCTCCTCGCGCCACGCCTGCAGCGCGGCGTCGTTCAGCGGGAACGACTGCAGCTGTACGCCGCCCCACACCTCCTCGCCGGTGACCTGGCCCTCGACCGTGGCGCCCATCCCGAGCGGGACCGCGACGAACTGACGGACGGTGCCCTTCCCGGAGTTGATGCCGTCGAGCCACGGTTGACGGGGCAGCACCACGTAGTTCTGCGGGTCCCGGGCCGGCCGGGGGCTCCAGGGCTTGCCGGACACCGCGCACACCTTGCCGACGCCCACCTGCAGGGCCGCCGGTTCCGTCGTGCCGCCGAAGCTCAGCCACATCGCCTCACGCAGGTGGACCGGCAGCATCACTCCGCCGCGGGCCAGCCACTCGGCGGGCACCGTGTCCGGGTGGTCCGCCACGCGCCGCAGCGGGAACTCGCCGAGCCCCGGCGGCAGCGCGTGCGTGCCCGACTCGGGCAGGCGCAGGGTGCGGACGAACCGCACCCGTACACCGCCCGGCAGCCGCAGTGAGTTCCCGTCGATCCGCACGGCGCTGTCGGTCATCCGCACTCCCTGCTCGCTGGTCGTCGTTTCGTCATACGGACACGTCGCTCCGGCCCGACGGGACGGGGCGCTTCCGCCGCGACCGCCGCAGGCGCTTGCGGAGGCGGTCGAGCCGGGGCATGCGCTCGCGCTGTTCGCGCGTGCAGCGGTCCAGCTCCTCCAGGAGCCGGCGGGAGCGGTGCTCCATGTCGAGTTCGTCGAGGATCCGGGTCACCTCGGTCACCACGGCACCGTACAACTGCCACTGGTGCGCGTCCCGCTGCACCTCCTCCAGGAGGAGCTGGGCGAGCTTGTCCCGGGTGGCCGTGGCGGCGGTGAGTTCGGAGGCGAGCCGGGACTCGGCCGACTCGGCGCTGTGGCTGACATCGGTCGTGACCAGCACGGCGAAGCTGACCACGGCGTCACCGACCTCGGACAGCAGCCGCTCGAACGTCGCCCCGGTGTGCGACTCGAACAGCGGCTCGGGGGCGCGTTGTCTGGCGAGGTCGGTGAGGGTGCGCGTGAGCACCCGCAGGACCACCGTGCAGATCTCCAGCGTGTCCAGGCCGGTACGCAGGACGACCCGGTGCAACAGCCCCTCACGGACCCGCGGATTGAGCCGCAGGCTGTCCTCGGCCTGCTTGAGGGCCGCGTCCACGTCGACGATGTCGTGGTCGAGCTGCCGTGCCTCGTGGAGGCTCTCGGTGGCGACGGCCACCGGGGGCCGGCCGGCCGCCTCGTCGCCGACGCGCAGCATCAGCCGCCGCATCCGGCGGGCCAGGTCCTCGATGGACTCACCGGCGGCTCCGACCCACACCGGAGGGGCGAACAGCAGGTTGCAGCCGAGCCCGACCACGGCGCCGATCACCGTCTCCAGGATCCGGGCCCAGGCGGTGTCGCCGACCCGGGTGACACCGAGGACCAGCATGGCGCTGATCGCCACCTCGGGCACGAACTCACTGACCCGCACCAGGTGCCCGACGGCGAGCGCGGCCAGGATGAGCAGGCCGAGACTCCACCAGGTCAGTCCCACCAGGGCGCTGAAGCCGATGGCCACCAGGACGCCGGCCACCACGGCGTTCACACGCCGTATGCCGGTGGTGAGGGTGGCGTAGAGCGTGACCTGGACGACGATGAGCGCGGTCAGGGGAGCGGTGAGCGGGGCGGCTTCGGGGCTGAGGCGCAGCGCGACCACGTACGCCACCGTCGCGGCCGCCGCCGACCGGACCGTCTGGACGATCACGGGTTGCCCACGCCACTTCGTCACTTGGGCGGTGGCCAGGGCCCAAGCCTCACGTACATCTCGCATCCCTGGGCACTTCCCGTTCGACAGCCGTGTCGAACGCGTTCGGGCGACCAGGGTTCGGTCAGGAGTGCAAACGGTCCAGGAAGGCCGACAGATGGCCGTTCGTACGGGCGATCTGCTCCTCCACGGTGAGGGTCTCCTCGAAGCGGGACCCGGACTCCAGGGACTTCTTGCCGCGTACGTAGAGGGAGCAGGCGAGGTCGGCGCAGATGTAGACGCCGACCGAGTTGCCCTCGCGGCCCGCCGGGCCCACCTTGCGCGCCGTCATCAGGGAGACGCCGTTCCCCGGGTGGGTGGTCAGGCAGAGCGAGCACATGCTGCGGTGCAGGAAGCCGCGCTGCTGGGAGGGGAAGCGCAGAGTCACGCCGACGGGGTCGCCGGACCGCTCGGCCACCAGGTAGCTGCGGTCGGGCGCGCCCGGGTCCCGCCAGCCCAGGAAGTCCAGGTCGTCCCACGGCCGCTCCGCCAGGTCGCGCGGCACCGTCAGGCGTTTGGCCTCTCCCTTGGAGCAGTTGACGAAGGAGGTGCGGATGTCCTGTTCGGTGAGCGGTCTCATGACGGGTTCCCCTGGCGGATCGCGGGCATCGGAAGCAAACCTAGGGAGATTAGGTTCTGTCCTATGCTACGTAGTCCATTCGGAGAGGGCTAATGGGTTTCTGGGGTGGCCTCATGGTGCGGTACCGGCAGGTGCAGGTCCCTCGTGACGGCTAGGCCTCGTCGTCGGGCTCCGCGTCGGGAGCGGGACTCGAATCTGTGTTCGACAGGCGGAGTGCGAGGGTGCGCAGGAGGTCGGTGCTCTTGATGTCGGAACGGTCCGTGTCGTGCACGTCGGCGAGTTCCGAGAACAGGAAGGCGAAGGCGCCGACCAGGGAGATGGCCGCGGGCATCAGGGCGTCGACGACTGCCTGGCCCGCTTCGGCCGGGGTCGCGTCGCCGGGGACCTCGACCGACGGGAAGACCTCGGTCACGAGCCTGCCCAGTTGGGCCTCGCCGGCGTCGATGTCGACCTGGGTGTCGTTGTTGAGCCTGCGCACCATTTCCTGGGTCTCGGTCAGGACGCCGATCGCTCGGAGGATGATCTCGCTCTGTTCCATGCGGGGAGCTTATGCGGTTGGCTGTTTTGCGGTGGGGGAGTGGGGGTTGGGGGAGGCGTCCATCGGTGTAGCCCCGCGCCGTCCCTGAGAAGCTGCGTAGTTCCCCGCGCCCCAAAAGATCGTGCAAGGGCTGCTCAAGGGTCCGTAGCCTGGTGGTATGACGGAAGAACGGGTCCGACGGGTTCTGGAAGCTGCCGGGATTCCGGCGGGGCGTCTTGCTCGGTGCCGGGCGCTCGGCGGTGGGACGTACAACACCGTCGAGGAACTGCTCCTCACCGACGGCAGCCGGTACGTGCTGAAGACCCCGCCTCCGCCCGATGCGCCCGGTCTGCGCCATGAACGTGAACTCCTCGTCTCCGAGGCGGAGTTCTACCGTGCCGCCGCCACGGTCGACGTCCCCGTGCCGCGCGTGGCGGGTGCCTCCTTCGAGGTGTCCGTGCCGGCGGGCCGGTATCTGCTGATGACCGCCTGTCCCGGCGACATGTGGGACGACCGCCTCACGGCGGACGAACAGGTCTCCCTGCGCGCGGAGTTGGGGGGCCAGGTGGCCCGCCTCCATCAAGTGACCGGCCCTGGCTACGGATACCCGTCCGGCGCGCTCGGCCCGCCGGCCGCTGACTGGCGCTCCGCCTTCGCCGCCATGTACGCGGCCGTCCTGGACGACGCCCGGCGGTACGGGGCCTGGCTGCCCCGCCCGGTGGACGAGGTGGCCCGTACGGCCGCGGCCGCGTACGACGCCCTCGACGAGGTGACCGTCCCGCGGTTGGTGCACTTCGACCTGTGGCGGGGGAACATCCTGGTCGAACGTCCCGGGGGCCGGCCGCAGTCCGGCCCGGCCGGCCGCGCGGCGCCCCGGATCGGCGGGCTGATCGACGGCGAGCGGATGTTCTGGGGCGACCCGCTGGCGGACTTCGTGTCCCTGGCGCTGCTGGACGACATCGAGAAGGACCGCGACTTCCTGAGCGGCTATCAGGAGGCGGGCGGGCGGGTCGAGTTCACCCGCCCGGCCCGCCTCCGGCTGGCCCTCTACCGCAGCTACCTCTACCTGATCATGCTTGTCGAGACGGTCCCGCGCGGCACGGCGGAGGACGATCTCGCGTGGCGCCGGGACACGGTGGTCCCGGAACTCGTCGCGGCGCTGGACGAACTCGCCCGGTGACGCAGGAGCGGCAGGAGCGGCAGGAGCGGCTCAGGCCGCCCTGCGCTCCCGGCCGCCGTGCTCCCGGATGATCTCCGCGTACCGGTGCCCGCTGCCCTTCACCGTGCGCCGCTGCGTCGGGTAGTCGACGTGGACGAGGCCGAACCGCTTGTCGTAGCCGTACGCCCACTCGAAGTTGTCCAGCAGCGACCAGGCGAAGTAGCCCGCCAGCGGGGCCCCCTTGCGGACCGCGGAGGCGCAGGCCGCCAGGTGCTGTTCGAGGTACCGGGTGCGCTCGGGGTCCTCGACGGTGCCGTCGGGGCCCACGACGTCCGGGTAGGCGGAGCCGTTCTCGGTGACGTACAGCTTCCGGGCGCCGTAGTCGTCCTTGAGGCGCAGCAGCAGGCCCTCGATCCCGGCCGCGTCGACCTCCCAGTCCATGGCCGTGCGCGGCACACCGTGCCGGCGGACCTCGGTGGCGTACGGGGCCGGTCCCGTCGGGTCGTCCGCGATGGCCGTCGGGAAGTAGTAGTTGAGCCCCAGCCAGTCCAGCGGCTGCGCCATGGTCGCCAAGTCGCCCTCCCGCTCGGGAAGTTCGACTCCGTACACCTCGCGCATGTCGGCCGGGAAGCCGCGGCCGTGGACCGGGTCGAGCCACCAGCGGTTGGTGTGGCCGTCCATGCGCCGGGCCGCCGCGATGTCCTCGGGCCGCTCGGTGGCGGCCTCGATGCTGGACAGGTTGTTGACGATGCCGACCTGGGCGCCGGGGGCCGCGGCCCGGATCGCCTGGGTGGCGAGGCCGTGGCCGAGCAGCAGATGGTAGGAGGCGCGGACCGCCGCCGTGAGGTCCGTGAGGCCCGGGGCCATCCGTCCCTCCAGATGACCGATCCAGGCCGAGCACAGCGGCTCGTTGAGGGTCGTCCAGTGCTGGACGCGGTCGCCCAGGCGTTCGGCCACGACCGTCGCGTACGACGCCAGGTGGTACGCCGTGTCGCGCTCGGTCCAGCCGCCCCGGTCCTGGAGCACCTGCGGCAGGTCCCAGTGGTAGAGCGTGACCGACGGCGTGATGCCGGCCTCCAGCAGGCCGTCGATCAACGCGTCGTAGTAGTCGAGCCCCTTGGCGTTCGCCGGCCCGTCGCCGCCCGGCACGACCCGCGGCCAGGCGATCGACAGCCGGTACGCGTTGGTGCCCAGCTCCTTCATCAGGGCGATGTCCTCGCGCCACCGGTGGTAGTGGTCGCAGGCGACATCCCCGTGGTCGTCGCCGTCCACCTTCCCCGGTGTGTGCGAGAAGGTGTCCCAGATGGAGGGCGAACGGCCGTCCTCGGCGACGGCACCTTCGATCTGGTACGCCGAGGTGGCCGTGCCCCACACGAAGTCCTGGGGGAATGCGGCGAGATCGATGGTCACAGAAGTCCTTTCCGACACGGGGGAACTGGGCGGTACGCGGGAAGCGGTGGTCACTTGACGGCCCCGGCGGTGAGTCCGGCGACCAGATAGCGCTGGAGCAGCAGGAACCCGGCGACCACGGGAACGCTCACCACGAGCGAGGCGGCCATGACCTGGTTCCAGTACACGTCGTTCTGTGTGGCGTAGCCCTGGAGACCGATGGCGAGGGTGCGGGTGGTGTCGTTGGTCATCACCGACGCGAACAGCACCTCGCCCCACGCCGTCATGAACGCGTACACGGCGACCGCGACGATCCCGGGCACCGCCGCGGGCACCACGACCCGGAAGAGGGCGCCGAGCGGGCCGCAGCCGTCCACCATCGCCGCCTCGTCCAGATCACGCGGCACCGACTCGAAGTACCCGATCAGCATCCAGATCGAGAACGGCAGCGAGAACGTCAGATACGTGAGGATCAGACCGAGCCGCGAGCCGAAGAGCGCGATGCCCGTGGCGTTGCCGATGTTCACGTAGATCAGGAACAGCGGAAGCAGGAACAGGATCCCGGGGAACATCTGGGTGGACAGCACGGTCACGGTGAACAGGCGCTTGCCGCGGAACCGGTAGCGGCTCACCCCGTACGCGGCGAAGATCGCGATCACCACGGACAGGACCGTCGCCGCGCCCGCCACGATCAGCGAGTTGAGGAAGTACTTCGCCAGCGGGACGGTCGACCAGATGTCGATGTAGGGGCGGATCGTCAGCCCGCTGGGCAGCCAGCGGAACTCACCCGACACGTCCTGCAACGGCTTCAGCGAGCTGGACACCATCACGTACACCGGCAGCAGGACGAAACCGGTGAGCAGGGTGAGGAAGATCCGGCGCGACCAGAGGAAGGAACGCGGCGCGGCCATCGGGGACCTAGGCATCGGCGGCGGCCCTCCTTCCGCGTGAGGTCAGGACGAGGTACACGCCCGTCACCACCAGCAGGAACAGCAGGAGCAGCACGGACATCGCGGATCCCGTCCCGAAGTTCCAGGTCACGAACGACGACTGATAGATGTGGATCGAGATCAGGTCGGCGGCCTCCGGCGCCGACTTGCCGAACAGCACGTACGGCGTGTTGAAGTCGTTGAACGTCCACAGGAACAGCACGAGGACCAGCACCTGGTTGACCGGGCGCAGCGACGGCAGGGTGATGCGGCGCAGTTGCTGGAGCATCCCGGCCCCGTCGATCGCCGCCGCCTCGTACAGCTCCTTGGGGATGTTCTGCAGGCCCGCCATCACGATGAGGAAGGCGAACGGCCAGCCCTTCCACACCGACACGACGAGCAGCGCGACGAAGCTGTTGTCACCGATCAGCCAGAAGGACGGGCTGTCGGTGAGGCCCAGCTGGTCGTGGAGCACGTGGTTCACCAGGCCGTTGTCACGCTGGAACATGAACGCCCAGGTGATGACGGCCGCGTACACCGGAAGCGCGTACGGGACGAGGAAGACGGCCCGCAGGAACCCGCGGCCCCGGAAGTTCTCCTGCATGAACACCGCGGCCGTCGTCCCGAGCAGCCAGCACAGGCCGACGGAGAGCACGGTGAACGCGCAGGTGACGAAGAACGAGTGGAGCAGCGCCTTGCCGATGGGCGCGTCGAAGTCCACGGACAGGCTGTAGTTGTCGAAGGCGGTCCAGGGCGCGGCACCCCAGTCGCGGATGTAGAACTGCGTGAGCTCCTTGAAGCTCATGACGATGCCGATCACCATCGGCACCAGATGGACGAGGAGTTCGAGGAGCAGAGCGGGCAGCAGGAGCAGATACGGCAGGGCGATCCGCCGCACCCGCCCGGTGCGGCGGCGCGGGGCGGGCCCCGTCGCACCGGGCGGTGTCTCCTTCTCGACCGCGCTCTGAGCGGTCACGGTCATCGAGCGCTCACTTCTTCGGCATCTGCTGCTGGGCCTCGTCGAGCTTCTCCTTGACCGAGGCCGTGGTCGCCGGCCGCCCGGCCGCCGCGTCGGCGAAGAGCTCCTTCACGGCCGTGCCGACCGCGGTCTCGAACTGCGACTCGTTCGGCACCTGCGGCAGTGGCGCCGCGCTCTTGGCGAGCGTCTCGCGGATCACCTTCAGCGCGGGCGAGTTGAAGGCGGGGTCCTCCTGGGCCGCCTTGACCGGAGGGATGGACCCGTAGGTCTCGTTGAGCGACTTCTGCTCGGCGTCGCTCGTCATGAACTTCACGAACTTCAGGGCGCCGTCGATGTTGTCGGTGTTCTTGAAGACGGCCATGTTGATGCCCGCCACCATCGAGTTGACGGCCGTGTCGGCGCCCGGCGCGCCGGACTGGACCGGCACCGGAGCGACGCCCCACTCGTCGTCGCTCATGCCGTGCGCCTTCAGCGTGGTGGCCGCGGTCTGCCAAAGGACCATGGACGTCTTGTCCTTGGCGAAGTCCTGGAGGGACTGGTTCTGCGCGTACTCGGCGTTGCCGGGCGCGACCACCTTGTCCTTGCCCATCAGGTCGACGTACTGCTTGACCGCCGCCACGGCCCCGTCGGACGTGAAGTCGGGCTTGCCGTCGGCGTCGAAGAAGTCGGCGCCGTGCTGCTTGCCGAGGACGAAGACGTGGTGGATGTTCTCCGAGAGGTTCGCGCCCTCGGCGCCCAGCGCCCACTTGCCGTCCTTGGAGATCTTCTTCCCGTCGGCGACCAGCTGGTCCCAGGTCGCGGGCGGCCCGGATATCCCCGCGTCCTCGAACATCTTCTTGTTGTAGTAGAGGGCGTACGCCATCGAGTACAGCGGGACCGCCGCCGGATCGGAGCCGGTCGCGCCCGCCGAGCCGAGCGCCGACTCCACGAACCGGTCCTTGCCGCCGATCTTCTCGAAGTTCTGGGCGTCCCAGGGCAGCAGCGCCCCCGTCGCCTGCAGCGAGGCGGACCAGGTGTTGCCGATGTTGAGGACGTCCGGGCCCTGTCCCGAGGTGGCGGCGGCCAGGATGCGGTTGAGGAGGTCGGACCAGGGGATGACCTCCAGCTTGACCTCGATGCCCGTCTGTTCCTCGAACTTCTTCAGCTCGGGGGTGAGGACCTTCTTGTCGGCCTCGATGCTCGCACCCTGGTTGGAGGCCCAGTAGGTGAGCGTCTTCGGCGAGTCGTTGGACCCGCCGTCCGTCGACGAGCCACCGCCGCAGGCGGTCACGGCGGCCAGCAGTGAGACAGTGACCGCGCTCGCGGCCGCGGCTCGGGTTCTGCGCATGACGTCAGGCGTCCCTTCCTGAGGGAAAGCGAGAGGCGTCGTGCGTTCACTTCCCGAACGACCCTCACGGCTTAATTTAGGACGTGAGTTAAGACCCGGAAGAAAGTCGCGTCAAGGGATAGCACAGCGGTATCTTGCAGGTCGGGGGTCCGGCGGAAGGAACCACATGGCGGGGCGGAACGGTCGTACGGTGCGTGACCTGCGACGCGGCAATCGCACGGCCGTGCTGAGGCGGCTCTACTTCGACGGACCGATGAGCCGGTTCGAGCTCGGTCCCGTCACCGGACTGAGTTCCGGCTCCGTCAGCAACGTGGTCGCCGAGCTCGTCGCCGACGGCCTGGTGGAGGAGGCGGGCAGTGTCGACTCCGACGGCGGCCGGCCCCGCACGCTGCTGCGGGTCGCCCCCGCCAGCGGCCACATGATCGGCGTGGACGTCGGCGAGACCCGCGTCCGCGTCGAACTCTTCGACCTGGCCCTGACCGAACTGGCCCGCACGGAAAGACCCTTGGAGAACCAGGGCCATGACGTCGACGTCATCGTCGGCCACATCAGGGACGGCGTCGCACAGGTCCTCGCCGACGCGGGCATCGCCCCCGAGCAACTGCTCGGCGTGGGCATCGGCGTGCCCGGCATCGTGGAGCGCACCGAGGCCGAGGGCGCCGTGGTGCACGGTCAGACCATGGGCTGGCCGTCCGTCCCGCTGGAGTCGCTGCTGCGTGCCGCGTGCGGGCTCCCGGACTCCGTCCCGTACTTCACCGACAACGGCGCGAAGACCCTCGGCCAGGCCGAGATGTGGTTCGGCGCGGGGCGCGGCGCGCACAACGCGGTCGTGGTCCTCTTCGGCTCGGGCGTCGGCGCCAGCCTGGTCTCGGACGACGTGGAGCAGGGCCGGGCCGTGGAATGGGGACATCTCACGGTACGGGTCAGGGGGCGCCGCTGCCGCTGTGGCGCGCTCGGCTGCCTGGAGGCGTACGCCGGGGCCGAGGCGCTCCTGGAGCGCTGGGAGGAGGCGGGGGGACGGCCGCCGAAGGGGGTCGACGAGGAGACCGCGCTGACCGCCATGCTCGCCGCCGCGTATCCGGCCGGGGACGCGGCGGCCGGCGGCTCCGCGGGTGACGGCCCGGTGGCCGACCCGGTGGCGCTGGCCGTGCTGGAGGAGACGGCCGAGTACCTGGGCGCGGGGCTCTCCGACCTGATCAACCTCTTCCAGCCCGAACGCATCCTCATCGGCGGCTGGGCCGGACTCCAGCTGGGCTCGCGCTTCCTGCCCGCCGTCCGCGCCCACGCCGTGTCGTACGCGTTGCGGCACCCGGCCGAGCGGGTCACCATCGAACTCGGCGCGCTGGGCCCGGACGCGGTCACGGTGGGCGCGGCGATCCTGCCGCTGGCCGACTTCTTCGCACACGGCGGACGCCGCCCGGGGGTGTCGTCCGGGGGCGCGCCGCTTCCCGCCTGGCGCACGGCTCTGGAGGAACGCTCTCCGCGCTGACGCCGGCGCGACGCCGACGGGGTGTTTGCCGACTCTCCCCGCCAGGTGCCCGGGACCTTGTTCGACTGTTCGACTGCTCGACTGTTCACCTGTCCGACTGTCCGAAGGCGCAGGGCAGAGGGGGGCAGAGGAAAGGCCCCGACCGGACGGGGGAATCGCGGTCGGGGCCGTTTGTGGGTGGCCGCGGATGGCGGTCGCCTCTCGGCGGAATGCTCCACAGGGCTTCAGCCGAACGATCTTCCCTGTGGGCGGAAGGTGAGGCCCGGGGACACTGTCCCATCCGCACCCACAGCTGATTTAACGGGAAACTACTCATGAGTGTTCCCAGGTCGGAACGGCGTGGGCCGTGATCTGTGTCACCGTTCGGCCGACGGCCGGTCGGCCGCTCCGCGGGCACGCGCCAGCGGGCTGCCGGACAAGGACGCGAGGAGATGGGCCGGGTCCCGGTAGACGGCGCTCGCCCCGGCCTCCTCCAGGTCGGCGCGCGGGATGCCACCGCACAGCACCCCCACGCAGCGCACGCCTGCCCGGGTGCCCGCACGCATGTCCCAGACGGTGTCGCCCACGAAGACCGAGTGTTCGGCGCCGGCCCCGACGAGTTCCAGGGCGTGCGCCACCGGATCGGGTGCGGGCTTCCCCGCGTCCACGTCGTCGGCGCTCGCCGTGGCCCTGATGACGTCGTCGGCGTCGACGGCCCGCAGGAGTGCCGTGAGCTCACCGCCGCCGGCGGAGGTGGCGAGCACGACCGACCAGCCGTCGTCGTCCAGGCGCCTCAGCAGGTCTCCGGCGCCCGGCAACGGGGGCAGCCGCTCGAAGTACGTGCCGTACAACGCCTTGTGCGCGGCACTGATCGTGTCGTCCTGTCCGGTGTCCCGCGACTCGCCCAGCAGATGGGCGATCAGGTCGGTCGAACCGAGGCCCACCGCCCGGTGCACGGCGTGCATCGACACCTCGTGTCCGGCCTGCCGGAACGCCTCCCACCAGGCCGTCACATGGAGGTGGTTGGTGTCGACCAGAGTGCCGTCCACGTCGAAGACGGCCGCCCGCTCCATACGTCGTCCTTTCGTCGGGTGCCGCGTCCGTTCGAGGGCTTCGAGTACCACGTCAGGGCGCCCGCAAGCCCGGCGGAGTCACGCGATCTCGCGCCCAGGCCAGCAGATCCTCGGCCGGCCAGGTGGTGACCACGCGCTCCGGCGGCACCTCGCACTCCGCTGCCCGCGCGCACCCGTAGACCTGCCACCCGAGCTGACCGGGCGCGTGCGCGTCGGTGTCCACGGCGAACAGCACCCCCGCCGCGACGGCCCGGCGGAGCAGTCGGCGTGGCGGGTCGAGCCGATCGGGACGGCTGTTGATCTCCACCGCCGTGCCCGTCTCGGCGCAGGCGTCGAACACCGCGTCCGCGTCGAACTCCGACTCGGGCCGGCCCCGCCCGGTGACCAGCCGTCCCGTGCAGTGCCCCAGGACGTCGGACCGGGGATCGCGTACGGCGGCGACCATCCGGCGTGTCATCGCGGCCGCGTTCATCCGCAGTTTGGAGTGCACCGACACCACGACGACGTCGAGCCGGTTGAGGAGGTCGGGCTCCTGGTCCAGCGACCCGTCGTCGAGGATGTCGCACTCGATGCCGGTGAGCAGCCGGAAGGGGGCCCACCGCTCGTTCAGTCCCGCCACCACGTCCAGTTGCTCGCGCAGCCGTTCGGGGGACAGGCCGTGGGCCACCGTGAGGCGCGGCGAGTGATCCGTGAGGACCGCCCACTCGCGCCCGAGCCGCGCCGCGGTGCGGCCCATCTCCTCGACGGTGCTGCCGCCGTCCGACCAGTCCGAGTGTAGATGGCAGTCACCGCGCAGCAGCGCCGCCAGCTCCTCGCCGCCCCGGACGAGGGGGTCCGCGGCCTCCTGCTCCAGTTTCGTCAGATAGCCGGGGGCCTGGCCGGCCAGTACCTCGCGCACCACCTGCGCGGTCTTCGGCCCGATGCCCTTCAGGGACTCCAGCGACCGCTCGGCCGCCCTGCGGGCCACTTCCTCGGCGGGCAGCCCCGTCACGACGCGCGCCGCCGTGCGGAACGCCCGTACGCGATAGGTGGGGGCCTGGGACCGCTCCAGCAGGAAGGCGATACGGTCCAGCGCCTCGGCCGGGTCCATGCCTCCAGCGTGGCCCAGCCCGCGCGGCTCCGCACGGCGGCCGACGCCGCGGGCCCCGAGCGGACAGGCTTACCGGCGGGACGCGTGTGGAACCGGTGGGACCATGACTGAAATCGCCAGCCCCCACCTCTCGTACCCGCGGATCACGGTCCTGGGCGTCCAGCCCGGCGATCCGCCCTTCCGCATCGTGGAGATCGACGGTGCCGTCGTCGGCGAGGCCCGGAGCTTCACGGACGTCCTGGTCGCCGCCGCGGCGTACGGCATCCCGGTGCACGACGCCGACGATCCGGCGGTGATCCGCTGGGTCGGCGGCGACAAGCTCACCTGGCACCGGCGCTAGCGGCACCGGCACCGGCACCGGCGCCACCGTACGAGCGGAGCCCGACCGAAGGTTCTCCGGTCGGGCTCCGCCGTGGCTGCTCAGCTCCTCGTCAGCCCGAGGTCACCTTCACCTCGTCCACGACGAGCTGCTGCGGGAAGGTGGTCGAGCCGTCGGGGTCGCCCGGCCAGTAGCCGCCCACCGCGAGGTTGAGGATCAGGAAGAACGGCTTGTTGAACACCCACTGGTTGCCGCCCAGGTCGGCGGGCGTACGCCGCTGGTAGACCGTGCCGTCCACGGACCAGGTGATCGCCTCGGGCGACCACTCGACGGCGAAGGTGTGAAAGTCGTCGGCGAAGGCCTGCCCGCCGGGCAGTGAGTAACCGGCGCCGATGCCGCCCGAGCCGGAGTACCCCGGGCCGTGCAGCGTGCCGTGCACGGTGCCCGGCTCGAAGCCGACGTTCTCCATGATGTCGATCTCGCCCGAGTTCGGCCAGCCGACCTGTCCGATGTCGTCGCCCAGCATCCAGAAGGCGGGCCACATGCCCTGTCCGCGCGGCACCTTCACCCGCGCCTCGACCTTTCCGTAGGTCGTGGTGAACTTGCCGGCGGTGTTGAGCCGGGCCGACGTGTACTCGCACGTCCCGTACCAGCACTGGTAGTTGTTCGGGTTCTCGCGGCGGGCCGTGATCACCAGGTTGCCCTGGCCGTCCAGGGCCGCGTTGTTGTTGCCCGCCGTGTAGTACTGGCGCTCGTGGTTGTTGACGTTGTCGCCGGTCTCGATCTGCCATTTCGAGGAGTCGACGGCCGAACCGGCGGGACCGTCGAAGGTGTCCGAGAACGTCACCGCCGCGGCGGCGCTCGATGTGGGGGCCGCCTGCGTGTGTCCTGCCGAGGTCGGATCCGCTTGCGCGGGTCCGACCGCGGCGGATGCGAGGAGCACGGAGGACAGAGCGGCGAAGAGGCAATTGCGGAGCAGGCGTGGTGAGTCCACGACTCTCCCTTCCGTACGGATCCCCGTGGGGGAGGAGCCGACTGAGGTGGGGGGTGCGCGCTTCGGCTCTTGATTTAAGAAGTGAAGTAAGGGGGAGTCAAGAGTTTGGTACGGACCATCCGTTCACATCCTGGGCCGGCCTTCATGTCTTCACACCTCCGGCACACCCGGCCCACCTCAGGACCGCACCTCGGGCCGGCGCTTCGAGCCGGCACCTCAGGCCTCGGCCTTGCGGTCGCGCCGCTTCGGATGGACCGCGCGGCTCACCCGCCGACCGAGGAGCAGATAACCGATCAGCGCCCCGGTGGTGTTGAGGATGACGTCGTCGATGTCGAAGGCGCGACCGGTGATCAGCGCCCCCTGCACCAGCTCGACCAGCAGCATCGCGGTGGCGGTCAGCAGGATCACCCGCAGGATGCCACGCGTCCCCGGGACGAGGACGGGCAGCAGCAGGCCGAAGGGGATGCCGAGGACGATGTTGCCGCCGATCTGCTTGAACGCGTCACGCAGCTCGGGCTGATCCAGGTAGGCACGCAGTGAACGGCCCGGATGGAGGTTGCTGTGCGTCAGCGCCTCGGAGGCCGGTGACGGCTGGAGCGTGAGCTTGGCCAGTACGGCGGCGAACGCCACCATGGCGGCCAGGGCGACGACCATGACCAGAAGTCGTACGAGGAACGGGGGCCGCCGTCGCTCGCGGGGAGCCTTCGCCTTCGTCTTCGGCTTGGTCTTCGGCTTCGTCTTCGAGGAGGGACGGGTGGACTTTCCGCCGCGCGGGCGCGGCTCGGTGCTGCGAGGGCTCGACTTCTTGCTGCCCGAGTCTGACGCGGAGCGGAAACGAAAGGCGTTACGGGGACGTAGCGCTGCGCGGGCCATGCAACCCTCCAGTTTTCAACTGTGGTTCGGTGAAGCCCGGTTACCCGGCGAGCGGCCGAAGATGCCGCCGACGACCGTGCCCGCGAGCCGCACTCGGCGGCTCGCGGGCACGGTCCTGCCTTCGCGTCGTCCCAGGGCTCAGGTCCCGTAGGTCACGCGCACCTCCTTGAAGCCCAGCGAACCCAGCAGCCCCTTGAGCATGCCGGTGGTGTTCTCCTCGGCGCGGGCGGTCAGTTCACTGTCCTTCGCGGCGTCGCCGATGTGGCGGGCGGCGAGCCGCTGCACGGCCCGCTCGTCGTTCGGGTTGTCGGAGAAGACGTCGCCGAGCCGGTCCAGGAGACCGCGCTGCTTGGAGACGGCGTACGAGTGGTCGGGGTCGAGGGCGGGCTTGCCCAGAGCGGCGTGGGGGAGCCTGAGCGTGGCCGACGTGCGGTCCTTGTCGACCTTCACGTCCTGGTCGCGGATCTTTCCGAGGTCGACGTAGGAGGCGACGGTGCCCGCGCCCACGTACAGCGTGCGGGTGCCGCGGACCGCGTCCGGCAGGTACTTGGTGTCCTTCTCCAGATCCACCACCACCTGGAAGTTGCCCGAGGCGGCGTCGTAACGGCTGATGTCCTGGATGGACTTGAGGAGCGTGGGCCCCGTCCGGTCGTGGGACTCCTCACGGAACACGTCGCCCAGTCCGGGCAGCAGACTCCACCGAATACCGGCGAAGATCACCACCAGGACCAGTACGACGGCACTCACGATTTTTGCCCATCCGGGCACACGATCAAGAGACGTCGTCATGTGGACTGTCCTCCTTCCCCCTTCCTTGTGCCCCTCAATCGGGGCGCCAGACCGCCTAGTCGGGCGAGGGGAGGACGCCGGGACCGGACCGGCAGGACGACGTCACGTCGGCGCGTTCACCGCGTTCACCGCGTGGTGTCGGGAGCGGGGAGGGTGTCGCTGGGGATCTGGGTGAGGGCCGAGGCGCCGCCGTCCACGACGTGGACGCCGCCCGTCATCCACGACGAGGCGTCGGAGGCCAGCAGCAGGGCCATCCCCGCGATGTCCTCGGGGCTGCCCCAGCGGCGCATCGGGATGGAGTCCTCCCACGCCGTCACGCTCGACGCGGGCCGGGGCCCGGTGCCGCCGATGTTGGTGACCACCGGACCCGGTGCCAGGGCGTTGACCCGGACGCCGAACCGGGCGAGCTCCAGCGCGGCCTGGCGGACCAGACCGACCACGGCGGACTTCGACGCGACGTAGGGATAGCTGACCCGGGGCTCCGCGCGCAGCCCCGCCGTGGAGGCGGTGACGACGATGCTCCCGGACCGCTGCCGCTTCATGACCCGGGCGGTGTGCTGGAGGCAGTGGAAGAGCCCGTCCAGGTTGACGTCCATGACCCGTCGCCACGCCTCGAACGACACCTCGTCGATGGCGCCGCCGGGCTGGAGGAGCGAGGGCACGCCGTTGACGCCGGCGTTGAGGAACGCGATGTCGAGACGGCCACGGGCCGCGACGACCTCGTCCACCAGGGCGCGCACCGCGTCCTGGTCCGTGACGTCGCAGACGTGCGACACCACGGCCCCGGCCCCGGCCGACCCGCCGGGCGGTGACCCGGCCGACACCTCGTTCAGCTTCCCGGCCGCCTCGTGGACGGAGTCCGAGACGTCCGCGAGGTGCACCGTGGCCCCCTCGGCCGCGCAGGCACGGGCGACGGCGTAGCCGATGCCACTGGCCGCGCCGGTCACCAGCACCACCTGTCCGTCGATACGGAGAGCGTCCATGCGATCAGTCTTCCCTTCGAATCTGCGCGGCCGGAACCGCGGCACCGTGGACCAGCACGGTGCCGGCCGTCCCGTCGACGTCCGCCACGACCCCGGTACGCAGCGTCCCGGTCGTCTCCAGGCCGGTCACCGCCGGAACGTTCAGCACGACGAGGCCCAGGGCGAGCTTGCTGTTCATCCGCGTGAACACAATGGCGCAGGGCGCGGTGCCCTGCAGTTTGGCGAGGTGGAACTGCCCCGACCAGCCGGAGGACCCTTTGGCGCCCGGCAGCACCAGGACGGTGCCGGCGACGCTCTGTCCGTGCTGGGGGTGGCGGCTCTCCACGATGACGCCGGTCCTGGGGTCGATTCCGCCCCAGCCCGACACCGGCGCCGTACACAGCAGGACCGGTCCGCTCGCCCGCCCCGCGACGACACCGCGGCCCCGCAGCAGCTCAGGCATCGGGCCACCGGCCTTCCAGAGCGGCCGTGACACAGGTCCGTACGCTGCCGAACCAGCCCTGTACGCCGGTGATCGCCGGCAGGTAGTGGGCCTGCTTCGCCGAGTCGGTGGCGAACACCTTCGTGCCCGGCGGCAGGAACTGCCCGATCGCCGGACAGGTGTCGGACAGCACGCGCCCGCCGGCTTGCTCGATGACCGCGACGTACCCCTCGCGTTCGGCGACCGTACGCAGCGCACCGGGAGTGAACACCCACAGTGCCGTGGAGTCCGCGAGGCGGCGCCCTTCCAGCAGGCGGGCGACCTCACGGACCTGGTCCAGCGAGGCGTGCGGGCAGCCGATCATCACGAAGTCCACCTCGCGGTCGACCGCGGTCCGGCACAGGGAGGCCACGGTCGCGGCGCGGGCGGCGGCGTCGAAGACCGAGACCGCGGCCGGCTGCCGCCCGCCCAGCGCCTCCTGCACCGTCCCGGCCTCCGGGGTGACGCCGGGGAGGTGGTACATCTCCACGTCGCCCGAGGAGGCGGCGGCCGCGCCGAACTGCTTGAGCCGCACCGGAGTCGGCCCCGCGGCATCCCGCGCGAGCCCGGGGCCGGTGAGCACCGGGACCGCGTCCTGCACCTGCTCGCCCACCCAGTAGCCGAGGATGTTCCAGTCCTCGGTGGTCACGACCGGGTGCCGTACCTCGATCAGATGCGTGGCCCGGCGGTGCGCGTCCAGGTGGTAGCCGCAGTACGGGGTCCGGCCGGTCAGCATGGAGGCCGCCGAGGACTCCCGGCCCTCGGTGTTGGTGCGGGCCCCGAGCACGGAGTTGATGTACACCACCGCGGAGGACTCCATCCACGCGCAGTGCTCGCCGAACCGGGGCACGTTGCCCACCTGGTACGGCGTACAGGTGGAGAGCAGGTCGACGCCCCGCTCGGCGAGATAGCGCTCGCTGTCGTCCATCGCGGTGGCGTCGGTGGGCGCGATGCCCTGCAGCTCCCACTGCTCACGGTCCCGGGGCCCGATGAGCTGGCAGCTGTGCGCGCGGAACGGCGGAACGTCGACCGTGGCGTCCAGGTCGAGCGAGAACCGGGAGAACAGCGCGGCCGGATCGGTGGTGCCGAGGACCCGGGAGTGCCGCGGTCCGAACAGGTTGGCGCCGCACACGTTGTCCGTGTCGATGAGGCGTTCCGCGCCCATCAGGTCGCCGTACTTCACCAGGAGGTCCAGGGCGGCCGCGACCGCCGGACCCTCGTCGCCTGCCAGCATGCGTTCGTCGGCGGGGCTCAGCTTCATGAGGGCCTCACAGCGTCAGACATGCGCCCTCCGCTTCGAGTTCGGCGCGCAGATCACCGGTGTCGACCTCGGCGACCGTGCCGCGGGCCTTCAGCGCCAGGTGGGCGGCCGTACCGGCGGCCTGACCCATCGCGAAGCACGGGCCGGCGACGCGGGCGGCGGACTGGCCGCCGTGGGTCATCGACGCGCAGCGCCCGGCGACCAGCAGGTTCCCGGGTCCTTCGGCGGGCACGAGCATGCGGTACGGCAGCTGGTTGTAGCCCACCGGGTCGTCGCCGTAGGGCCAGCGGATGTCGAGGTCGCCGTCGACGTGGGCCTCCACCGGCCAGCCGTTGAGGCCGACGGAGTCCTCGAAGCGGGCGCAGGAGCGGACGTCGTCCTCGGTGAGGACGTACCGGCCGAGGAGCCGGCGGGTCTCGCGGATACCGATCTCCGGCCCGATGTCCACGATGTAGGACCGCTCGAAGCCCGGGTGGTTGTCGCGGATGAAGCCGAACACCTCCTGGGCCTGCGCGCGGCCCTGCACCTCACCGTGGGTGAGCTGCCAGACGTCGGTGCCGTCGACCGCGCTGCCGTCGGGGTTGCGCAGCTGGGTCGCGTTGGCCCGCCACTCGACGGCGTCGCGCTGGGGGCGCACGATGGCGCCGCGCCGGGGGAAGCGCGGCCGGCCGGCCGCGACCGCCTCGTCCATGAGCTTGGGCAGCGTCTTCCACGCGGGTCCGGCGCGCTCGTCGTCCACCGCGTTGATCCGGAACATGGTGGACGGGAAGAGCATGTCGCCGTACGGGTCGGCCTTCTCGTGTCCCGTACCGGACCAGGCCATCAGGTCGCCGTCCCCTGAGGCGTCGATGAAGACCTGGCCGCGCAGCACGCCCCGGCCCGACTTGGACTCCACGACGACCGCCTCGATGCCCGCCGGGCCGGTGACCGCGCCCACCGCGAAGGCGTGGTAGAGCAGTTGGGCCCCGGCGGCGAGGACCTGTTCGTCGGCGGCGCTGCGGTAGGCCGGGATGTCGTAGGCCTGCGCCTGGATGCGGTCGGCGAAGGACAGGTGCGGGGCGCGCAGCCCGCCGAGGCGGTCGATGCGCTCCAGGAGTTCGGTGGCGTGCCCCCGGACGGTGAGGACGTGCTCGCCGTGGACGTTGGAGTACATGCCGCAGAAGGTGGAGAGCCCGCCGCCGGTGCCGGCGCCGCCGAGGTATCCGCTCTTCTCCACCAGCAGCGTGCTGCGGCCGGCGCGGGCGGCGGCGGTGGCGGCGGCCAGTCCTGCGGGGCCTCCGCCGAGGACGACCACCTCCCACTCGCCGAGCACCGGGGTCTGCCGGGTGGGTTCGGTGACGTAACTGTTCTCGCCGCTGTTCTCGGCGCTGTTCACGGCGTTCACGCAGTGGCCTTTCTGTCGGCTCCGCCCGCGGCGCCTGCCCAGTGCTCGGTGAGCAGCGCGTGGAGCCGGTCGGGGATCTCTTGGGTGAGCAGGTGTCCGGCCCCGGCCAGGGCGAGGTGCCGGGCGCCGGGCACGGTGTCCGCGATCGTCCGCGCGTGGTGGGCGGGGACGACGGCGTCGGCGGTGCCGTGCACCACGAGGACGGGACACCGGATGCCGGCGAGCCGCCCGCGCAGGTCCGTCGTGGCGATGGCCTCGCAGCACGCCGCGTAGCCCTCGGCGTCGAGCCGTCCGACGCCGGCGACGGTGTCCGTCACCAGGGCGGACGGCGCGTCGGCGACAGCGGGGGAGTACCAGCGGCCCAGCAGGCCCCCGGTCACCGCCGCCATGCCCCGCTCCCGGACCGTGGCGGCCCGCCCGTGCCAGAAGTCCGGGTCGTCGGCGAAGGCGGGCGCGTTGACGGTGACCAGGCTGCGCACCCGCTCGGGGTGGTCCGCCGCCAGCGCGAGCCCGACGGTGCCGCCGAGACTCACGCCCACGACGTCCACCGACTCGATGTCCAGCGAGTCGAGCAGCGCCACGGCGTCGTCGACGAGGTCACCGAGGCGGTACGGGCCCGCGGGCGCCGGGGAACCGCCGTGCCCGCGGTGGTCGTAGCCGATGACGCGGTGCGTGTCGCGCAGGCGCGCACGCTGCGGCGCCCACATCGCGGCGGTGGTGCCGAGCGAGGCCGACAGGAGGACCGGCGGTCCCGACCCCTCGTCCGTGTGAGCGGTCATACGGCGGCCCCGGAGGTACGGCGGCCGGCCTTGGCGTCCTGGATGCCGCGGTGCACCCGGGTGCGCAGTTCGGCGAAGTCGCTCGTCGAACGGCTGGTGACCTGGTCCCGCTCGGCCGGCAGCCCGATGGGCACGTCGTCGAGGACACAGGTGGGCGAGGCGGACAGGACCAGGACCCGCTCGCCGAGATAGACCGCCTCGTCGATGTCGTGCGTGACGAACAGCGTCGTGATGCCCAGCGACCGCCACAGCGACCGGACGAGGTCCTCCAGGTCGGCCCGGGTCTGCGCGTCGACGGCCGCGAAGGGCTCGTCCATGAGCAGCACCTGCGGCTCGTACGCGATGGCCCGCGCGATGGCGACCCGCTGCTGCATACCGCCCGAGAGCTGCCAGGGGTACGCGTCACCGGCGTCGGCGAGCCCGACCGAGCCGAGGGAGTCGGCGACCAGCCGGTCGCGGTCGGCACGGGACAGGCCCTTCTGCCGCAGCGGCAGATCGATGTTCTGCCGCACGGTCTTCCAGGGGAACAGGCTGCGCCCGTACTCCTGGAACACCACCGCCATACCGGGCGGCGGGCCGGTCACGGGGACGCCGTCGAGCAGCACCTCGCCCGCGGTGGGATCGAGGAGTCCGGCCAGACACTTCAGGAGCGTCGTCTTGCCCGCGCCCGAGGGGCCCACGATGCAGGCGAACTCGCCGCGCGCGACGGAGAACGAGATGTCGCCGATCGCCTCCACCCGGCGGCCGGCGGACTCGTAGACCTTGTTCAGGCCCTTGACGGTGACCATGTCTGTCATCAGCCGTTCCTCTTCTGCGACTCGCGCAGACCCAGGTACCAGCCCAGGGCCCGCTTCTCGACAACGGTGAACAGCGCGGAGAGGGCGAATCCGATGAGGCCGAGCAGGATGATGCCGCTCCACATCTGCGGGATCGCGAAGGTGCGCTGGAACTGCACGATGCTGAAGCCGAGACCGTTGGTGGCGGCGAACATCTCGCCGATCACCATCAGGATCAGCCCGATCGACAGGGCCTGCCGCAGTCCGGCCGCGATCTGCGGGGAGGCGGCGGGGAGCACCATGTGACGCAGCCGCGCGCCGCGGGTGATGCCGTAGGTGCGGCAGGTGTCGACCATGACCTCGTCGGCGGCGCGTACGCCCTCGACGGTGTTCAGCAGGACGGGCCACACACAGCCGGAGACGATGACCAGGACCTTCGCCCCGTCACCGATGCCGGCGACGATCGCGATGACCGGTACGAGGACGGTCGGCGGCAGGGCCCGGAGGAATTCGAGGACCGGCTCGGCGCCGCGCCGCAGCGCGTCGGTGAGGCCGAGGGCGACGCCCAGGGCCACCCCGATCACGGCGGAGACGACGAACCCGGTGAGCAGCCTGACCAGGCTGGGCACCACGTCGTCGGCGAACCGGCCGGAGAGCCACAGCCGGCCGAACCAGTCGAGGACGTCCGGCAGCGGCGGGAAGTAGTAGCTGGTGCTGTTGACGCTGGTGACCCACCACAGGGCGACGAGGGCCGCGGGCAGACCGAGCGCGTACAGGACGCGGCGCAGGACGTTCATCGCGCACCCGCCGATCGCCGCACCGAGGGGTGCCAGCCGAGCACGGCCCGCTCCGCGTACCGGAAGCCCGTGTTGACCAGGACCCCCAGGACTCCGGTGACCAGGACGAGCGCGAACATCTCGGTCGTCGCGCCGCTGCTCTGCGCCACGGAGATGAGCTGGCCGATCCCCGGGGTGCCGATCACCAGCTCACCGGTGATGGCCAGGACCAGGGCGACCGAGGCGGCCAGCCGGATCCCGGTGAACACGAAGGGCAGCGTGGTCGGCCAGATGACGTGCCGCACCCGGCCCCAGACACCGAAGCGGTAGGAGCGGGCCGTGTCGTACGCGACCGGGTCGATGTCCTGGACGCCGTAGAGCACCTGCACGAGCACCTGCCAGAAACCGGCGTAGACGATGAGCACCACGCCGGACTCGAAGCCGGTGCCGAAGACCAGGATGACCGCGGGGATGAGGGCCACGGAGGGGATGGGGCGCAGGAACTCCACCGTGGACGCGGTGATCGCGCGCAGCACCGGCACGAGTCCGATGAGCACACCGGCCACCACTCCGGCGACGACGGCGACCACCAGTCCGACGGCCCAGGTACGGACCGTGCGGCCCAGGGCCTCCCACAGCACGGCGTCGCCCGCCTGCCGGCCCAGCTCGGCCAGTACGGAGCTGAGCGGGGGCAGCGCACCGTCCGCGATCAGCCCCGTACGGGGAACGACCTCGGCGAGGAGCGCGGCGACGGCGATGCCGACCAGCGGGGCGACACGGGGCCGGGCCGCGCGGCGGCGCGGTGCGGGGGCGGCCGGAGCCTTGCTCGGCCGTGTCACATCGAGCACTTTCACCGGACACCTCCTTGAGCCCGGACGTCCGCGTCGGCCGGGGCGTCGCCGCGCGTGCGGGTGGCGCTTCCGTGGCTCGCGCCGCAGGTGTTCGCGCAGCCCTCGCGGGCGAGTACGGCGCCGCAGGCGGGGCTGGTGACGGTCCGGTCGTAGGCGGTCAGCCAGCCCGGCGTGCGGACGGTCTCCGCGGCGGCGCTCTCGCGGCCGGCCAGGACGTCCGGGTCGACCTCCAGGTCGACCGTGCGGGTGGTGAGGTCGATGCTGATCAGGTCGCCGTCGTGGACCTTGCCGAGCGGTCCGCCGACAGCGGCCTCGGGGGAGACCTCGCCGACGACGATGCCCTTGTTGACCAGCCCGGAGAGCTGGCCGTCGGTGACGACCGCGACCTTCTCACCCAGCTCGGCGCCGTCGAGGGCGAACACGAAGGCCGAGGCCATGGCCATGCCGGGGCCGCCGTGCAGCCCCATGCCGCGCAGCACGACCACCTCGCCGGCCTGCACCTCACCGGCCGCGAGACCGGCGATGGCCGTCTCCCGGGAGGGGTAGCAGCGGGCCGGGCCGCGGAAACCGGTGGGCCGGTCCTCGTCGGCGGGCAGCTTCACGATGGACCCCTCGGCGGCCAGCGAGCCGCGCAGGATCACGATCGACGGCCGCCGGGTGAACGGGTCGGCGAGCGGCCGGACGAACTCCGGGTCCGCGGCCCGCGTCTCGGCGACGAGTTCGCCGAGCGGGCGGCCGGTGACCCCGACGGTGTCCAGGTCCAGCAGCGGCGCCAGGGTCGCGAGGACGCCCCGGGTGCCGCCGGCGTCGTCGAGCTGCTCGATGAGGTGCGGGCCGTTGGGCCGTACCGCCGTGATGACGGGAACCCGGTCGGCCAGCTCCTCGTACGTCCGCCACACGTCGACGTCGAGACCGGCCTCGACGGCGACGGCCTGGAGGTGCTTGACGGAGTTGATCGAACCGCCGATGGCGAGCATCACGGTGACGGCGTTGCGGATCGCGGCCGGGGTGAGCACCGACCGTGCGGTGCGCCCCCCGTGGACCATGTCCACGATCGTCCGCCCGGCCGCCCGGACGGCGTCCCACATGACGGTGCCGTTGGCGCGGGTCGGCGTGGTGCCGGGCAGCGCCATGCCGAGCGCCTCGGCGGCCATGTGCATGGTGTTGGCGGTGCCCATCCCGGCGCAGACCCCGGGGCCGCGGATGGCGTCCTCGGACATGGCGAGCAGGTCCTCGGCGGACGTGCGGCCCAGCGCGGTGTGACCGGCGTGCAGGAAGACGTCCTCGATGTCGGCGCCGCCGTCCTCGTGCATCGCGCTGCGCTGGTATCCGCAGGCGACGACCAGGGTGGGCACGTCGAGCCTGCCGCCCGCCATCATGTGGGCCGGCGCGGTCTTGTCGCACGAGCTGAGGCACACCATGCCGTCGAGCAGGGCGCCCTCCACGACCACCTCTATGTCGTTGACGATGAGGTCGCGGGTGGGCAGCACGTACCGGCCGCCGGCGCCGGCGCTGGTGACGAAGTCGGCCGGGGCGGCGGTGCGGATCTCGAAGGGCAGACCGCCCGCCCGGCGTATGGCGTCCTTGAGCACCGGCACGATGTCGTCCAGGTGCGCGAAGCACGCGGCGAGGTCGGACGAGGAGTTGACGATGGCGATCTTGGGCCGGGCCATCTCCTCGTCGGTGATGCCCAGGGAGCGCCATTCCGCCCGGCGGACGGCCCAGCGGGAGCTGCCCACCGGCAGGTCGCTGCGGAGTGTGGTCGCCATGTCAGCCGGCCGTTCCCGACCACATCAGGTCGTCGTAGGAGATGTCGCCGTCGAGCAGTCCGTGGGTGCGGGCGGCCTTGACGAACGCCTCGACCGACGCCTGGGGGATCTCCGGCGAGAACGTGGGCAGGGTGACCTTCTGGGCCACGGCCGGATCGATCTTCATGAACGACGCCAGCTGGTCCCTGGTCTCCCGGGGGTGGGCCTCCGCGTAGGCGAGTGACTTGTCGATGGCGGCCTTGAGCGCGGTGAACAGCTTGGGGTTCTTCTTCGCCTGCTCCTCCGAGGTGAAGTAGACCGACGTGGTCAGACTGGTCTTCGCCATCTCCAGGTACGGCGAGGCGACGACCCGGGTGTCCGCACCCGCGGCGATCGTGTCGAACGGCTCCGCCGTGACCATGGCGTCGATGTCTCCCTTGCCCAGCGCGGTGACCGCGTCCGGGAAGGGCAGCTCGACGAACTTGACCGCGTCCGGGTCGCCGCCGTCGGCGCTGACCGCCACCTCGCCCAGCATCTGCAGCAGGTTGTTGAGCGTGTTGACGCTGACCTTCTTGCCGGCGAGATCGGCGGCCGACCGGACGGGACTGTCCTTGGGGACCCGGATCATCGTGACGTCCTTGCCCGCGACGCCCGTGGAGTTCGAGCCGGAGGCGATGACCTTCAACGGCAGGCCTTTGTCGCGGGCGGCCAGCACCGAGACGATGTTGCTGAAGGCGAACTGGTACTCACCGCTGACCACCGGCGGGACCAGAGCCGCGCCGCCCTGAGCGGTCTTGATGTTCAGCTTGATGCCCTCGCTGCCGAAGAAGCCCTGCTTCTGTCCCAGGTAGAGGGCGGCGACGTCGATGACCGGGATGAACCCGGCCTGCACGGTCACCGGTGTCTTGGCCGAGGGGTCCAGACCGGCCGAGGAGCCGCTGCTGCCGTTGCCACAGGCGGTGAGCGACAGGGCCAGGCCTGCCGCGGCGGCCAGAGCCGTCCTTCTCCGCATGATCGGGAACTCCATCGTTCCTCCACTTGAAGGGGGTCCGGGAGCCCGGACCCAGGTGCGATGGGAGCGACCATACATATCTGAACACGTGTGCGCTAGACGCACGCACAACCGTTCGCTGTGCGTACACTGCTGATCGCACGGGCCGAGTGGATGTGGGACAGTGGGCGCCGCGACCGCGCCGAGACAGGAGATGGCACATGGAACCGCTCGAAGTCGGGCCCGCAGAACCGGACTTCGTCCAGTCGCTGGCCCGCGGACTGGAAGTGATCAAGGTCTTCGACGCGGATCACCCGGCCCGGTCGCTCAGTGACGTGGCGCGGGCGGCGGGTCTCTCGCGTGCCGCGACCCGGCGCTCGCTGCTGACCTTGTTGAAGCTCGGCTATGTGCGCAGCGAGGGAACGCTGTTCGGTCTCACCCCGAAGATCCTCGAACTGGGACACGCCTATCTGCGGGCGCTCTCCACCCCGCAGATCGCCGAGCCCCATCTCAAGGACCTGATGCACGATGTGGGCGAGACCACGGCGCTGTCCGTGCTCGACGGCGATCACGTGGTGCACGTGGCCCGGGTGCCGGCGCGTGGAGTCATCACCGTGTCGATAAACGTGGGGTCCCGTTTCCCGGCCTACGCCACGGCCATGGGGCGCGTCCTGCTCGCGGGCCTGGGCGAGGACGCCTTCCAGGACTACCTGGGCCGGGCCGACCTCCAGCCGCTGACCGACCGGACGGTCCGTGACACCGCGGAGCTCCGTACGATCATCGAGGCGACCCGCACGAGCGGTTTCTGCATCGCCGACCAGGAGCTGAACCAGGGGCTGCGGGCCGTGGCCGTCCCGGTGCACGACCGCTCGGGCGCCGTGATCGCCGCGGCCAACGTCGCCGTCGGCGCGGGCATGCGCAGCCTGGAGGAGCTACGGGCCCTGGTGCCCAGGCTCCAGGAGTGCGCCGCGGGCATCGAGACGGACCTCCAGTTGGTCACCGGCCCCTGAGCGGCTGCGACGGGAGGTGTCAGGGGAGTTTCGAGGCGGCCTCGGTGCGGCCGAGGGCTTCGTCCATCGTCGACAACGGCGGCATGACCCCGGCGAGTTCGGTCGCGCGCAGGATGCGCAGGGTCAGCGGATGGGTGCAGACCAGACGCACCTGTCCGCCCTGGGCGAGGACCCGGCGCCGGGCCCGGTGCAGCAGGCGCAGGCCCGAGCAGTCGAAGAACTCGATGTACCGCAGATCGAGGACGACGTCGCCGGCCGGGTGTCCCGTCGCCGCGTCCAGCACCGGGATGATGTCCAGCGAGGCGAGGATGTCGATCTCGCCGTGGAACTCCAGCACGGTGTGGCCCGCGTTCTCGTGAACGCGCAGATGCGGCGAGTGGGGCCCGGGCTTGTTGCGCACGACGACATCACCTCCGTAAGGGTCACCGGGGACCAGGGTGACGTCGTGCCGCGAGCATAGAGCCGACCGGACGCGCCCTGAGGTCGCACCACCGTCCCTCACCCTGCAAGTTACCCTCGTTAGAGTGAATTTCAGCATGTTCGATTGACATATGTCAGCCCTTTAGGAACGCGGCCCGTCCCCCCGCACCCCAGGGGCGCGGGGAACCGCGCGACCGGCCCCCACGCACCCGCAGGTCAGAACAAGACTGATGCCCCGTGACATCACCACTGATGTCACGGGGCATCACAAAGACCGACCGAACCGCCCGCAAGGACCTACCGCACCTGAAGGACCAGCTTCCCCACGGTCCGCCCGGTGTCGCCCAGCGCATGCGCCTTGGCCGCGTCGGACAGCGCGAACACCCCCGCGACCGTCGCCCGCAGCCGCCCCGCCGCGACGAGTTCGGCCACCGCGCTCATCCCCGCCTGGTCGGCCTCCACCAGCATCTCCACCGCCCGTACCCCGAGCCCTTCCGCCTCCTCGGCGAGCTCGGACGCCCCGGACACCAGGAGCGTCACCAACAGCCCGCCCGGCCGCAGCGTCCGCAGCGAACGCGAGCGGTAGTCGCCCCCGATCGTGTCGAGGACCACATCGACATCACCCACGGCCTCGGCGAAGTCGGTCTCCCGGTAGTCGATCACCTCGTCGACGCCCAGCCCCCGCAGGAACGCGTGGTTCCCCGAGCTGGCCGTTCCGATCACATACGCGCCCCGCTCCTTGGCGATCTGGACGGCCAGGTGACCCACCCCGCCGGCCGCCGCATGGACCAGCACCCGCTGCCCCGGCCGCACGTCCGCCGTGTCGACCAGCGCCTGCCACGCGGTGAGCGCGGCGAGCGGCAGCGCTCCCGCCTGTGTGTGGTCGACCTCGGCCGGCTTGCGGACCAGCGCCCGCGCCGGTGCGGTGACGTATTCGGCGTGCGCCCCTACGCCGTACGGGTAGGGCAGCATCCCGAAGACCTCGTCGCCCGGCGCATGGAGCGTGACGCCGAGACCGACGGCCTCGACGACCCCCGAGACGTCCCAGCCGAGGACGAACGGCGGCTTCCCGAGGAACCCGCCGTTGGCCCGGTGCTTCCAGTCGGTCGGGTTCAGGCCCGCCGCGTGCACCCGGACCAGCACCTCGCTCGGCCCCGGCCTCGGGATCTCCAGTTCCACTTCCTTGAGGACCTCGGTACCGCCGAGGTCCTCCTGCCTGATCGCGCGCATCGTGTTCGCAGTGCTCATGTGCATCAGCCTGCCCGGCTTCGACGGCCCAGGACATGGCAGAATTGCCATTGTTCGATAGGATCGTGCCATGCTGCTGGAGACCCGCCGCGGGGAGCGCCCCGTACCGTCCGACTGCTCCGCGAATCCGGGGGGCGGGGCGTACGACGGACACGTGGAACGCGTCGTCGTGCTCGCCCTCGACGGGGTCTACCCCTTCGAACTGGGCATCCCCAAAAGGGTGTTCGGCTCCGCCGAGGGCCGGTACGAGGTACTGACGTGCACGGTCGACGGCCTGCCGGTGCGCACGGACGCGGACTTCTCGATCACCGTCGAGCACGGCCCCGAAGTGCTGCGTACGGCGGACACCGTGGTGATCCCGCCCTTCGGCCTGTCGCACCTCGTCGCCGACCTCCCCGACGCGGTGACCGACGCACTCGGGGCGATCGGACCCGGCACCCGGATCGTCTCCATCTGTACGGGCGCCTTCGTCCTGGCGGCGGCCGGGATGCTGGACGGCCGCCGGGCGACCACGCACTGGCAGCTGGCCGGACTGTTCCGTGGGATGTTCCCGGACGTGGACCTCGACGCCGACGTGCTGTTCGTCGACGAGGACACCCTCCTCACCTCGGCCGGAGCCGCGTCCGGCGTGGATGTCTGTCTGCACCTCGTGCGCAAGGACCACGGCAGCGAGCTGGCCAACCGGGTGGCGCGCTCCTGCGTGGTGCCGCCCTGGCGCGACGGCGGCCAGGCGCAGTACATCGAGCAGCCCGTGCCCGAACCCACGGTGACGAGCACCGCGGCCACCCGGTACTGGGCGCTGGAGCACCTCGGTGAGCCGCTCACCCTGGGCGACCTGGCCGACCACGCCCGGATGAGCCTGCGCACCTTCGCCCGCCGCTTCAACGACGAGGTGGGGATGAGCCCCGGCCGCTGGCTCATCCAGCAACGCGTCCTCAGGGCACGCCAGTTGCTCGAATCCAGCGATCTGCCGGTGGACCAGGTGGCCGGCGAGGTCGGCTTCGCCACGGGCACCTCGCTGCGCCAGCACCTGCACGCCGCGATCGGGGTGTCCCCGCAGGCGTACCGGCGTACGTTCCACGCGAGCCGCCAGCCCTGACAGGCCCTAGCGGGCGGTGTCCCACGGGACGGCGTGCAGGCCCACGAGCAGGCGCCACACCGTGTGGGCGATCTCCTCCGGAGTGCCCTCGACGAGCCCGTGCAGCCAGTCCGCGAGGACGCCCGCGAAGGTCGCGGCGACGGCGGACGCGACGAGGGGGGCCTGGGGCGCGCCGACGAGTTCGCGTTCGGCGAGGCTGCGGGCGCGCAGGTCCCGGTGCAGGACACGGCCCAGCGGACCGCCGCCCCCCGGGCTCAACAGGGCGCGGTACAACGGCGCGTGCGGGGGCAGGCCGGCGAAGAACACGAGCAGGGCCTCCGGCGCCGACCGGGGGTCCGGCCTGCCCCGCCACGCGTGCAGGGCGTCCACGGCGTCGCGTACGACATCGGCGCAGGCGTCGACGGCCAGCGCCTCCAGGTCGGCGTAGTGCAGATAGAACGTGGCCCGGCCGACCCCGGCCGCGCGCGCCAGGGCCGTGACGCCGATCTCCGTGAGCGGGCGCCGGGCGCACTCGTCGAGGAGGGCCCGGCGCAGCTTGGCCCTGGTGCGCTCGGCCCGGGGGTCGGAGGTCACCGGGCGAGCAGGACGGCGGCGAGGGCGAGCGCGCCGGGCAGGGCCTGCGCGAACAGGATGCGCCGGTTCGAGGTGGCCGCCCCGTACCCGCCCGCGACGATCACGCACACCAGGAAGAAGACCTGGACCCGGAACCCGGTCGGGTCGCCGGCGATCAGACCCCAGACGAGTCCGGCCGCCAGGAACCCGTTGTAGAGCCCCTGGTTGGCGGCGAGCGGGGCGGTGGCCCGCGCCATCTCGGGATCGAACCCGTGCAGCCCGAGCCCTGGCTTGCGCTCCCACAGGAACATCTCCAGGACCAGGAAGTACACGTGCAGGGCGGCGACGAGGCCGACCAGCACGTTCGCGAGTGTCTGCATCGGGGTGAGCTCCTTCGGGGACGACTTTCCTGGACAGGTGTCCACCATACATGGACGACTATCCAGGAAATTCCGTCACGTGTGCCCGTGGGTCCACATCCGTGTGGGTGCGACGCTCGCCATGTGACGGATTCGTGTGGATCTCGGCGCCGGCCGCGACGGCGGATGCGCCGCCCGGTCTCTCCCGTGAGGTCATGTTCACGGGGCATATGTCGTCCCGGTGGGTGAGACGGGCGGGGTGTAAATCCGTGGCGTATGCACCCGTTTCGGCCCGCCCGCGCTCCGCCATGGTGACGAGTTAGGGGATTTGTCGACCTAAATGGGCCTGCTCGGAGCGTGACGAAAGCTTCACAGGAGTGGACCGACCAGGTTGTTTCTCCGGTGATCAAACCCGATAAGGTTCCCTGAGGTGCGGCGAGTTGACGCGACCATCATCGACTGTCGCTCGTTGCCCGCGCATGCCCGTCACGGGGTTGAACACCACATGACGATGCTGCCCCCGAAAACCCCCCGAGTAATCCCCCCTCTGTTCGATCGTGTTGCTTTGAAGGATGCAGATGGAACTTGCCACTCCGCCACCGGCGGCGCGGGCACCGGTCCCTTGGTACAGCTGGTGGCTGCTGCCACTTGCCTTAGGAGCCGGTACCGTCGTCGCCGCGGTCGTGGGCTCCGACCAGGTCCGAATACCCGCGATCGTCTCCGGAATCGTGGTGACGGCCGCGAGTGCCGTCACGGTACGACTCCTGATCCGCTCCCAGCGTCAACTGCGCAGCAGCGCAAGTGAGTTCAGAAACGCCCAGACCGAACACTCCCAGCAGTGGCAGCAGCACGTCGCCGGTCTCGAACGGAAGCACGCCGCCGAGCGCACGGCCCACGACGCGCAGCTCGCCGAACAGGCCCAGGTCTACGAGCAGCGGATCGCCGAGCAGACCCAGGCCTGGCAGGAGCAGCTGGACCGACAGCTGACCGCGGTCGCCCTGCTCGCCGAACGGCAGCTGCCCGAGGCGCTCGAGCGCCTGCGGGACGGTGACTCGATCGACGACCTGCTGCCGCCACCGGGGCAGGGTGCCGAGATCGGTGCCGACCTGCAGGCCGTGCTCCGCAAGGTGCTCAGGACCTCGCTCATGGGCGTGGAGCGGGAGTTCGACCGCTCCACCTCCGCCGAGCAGGCCGTCATCAGCATCGGCAGCCGTATCCACGTACTGACCAGCAAGCTGCGTGGCCGGCTGCACGAGATGCAGGGCGAGCACGGCAGGCTGCCGTCCGTCGCGCAGGGCCTGATGGAGCTGGACCAGGAGCTCGGCCCCGCCGACTCCCTGGCGGCGAGCATCGGCGTACTGGGCGGCAGTGACCGTCCGGGCCGGCAGTGGCAGGAGCCGCAGCGGCTCCTCAGCGTGGTGCGCGGCGGTATCGGCCGCATCCGGGACTTCGACCGTGTCCAGGTGCAGCACCTGCCGGAACTCGGCGTCGACGGCGGTCTGGTGGACCACCTCACGCTGATCTTCGCCCACCTGTTCGACAACGCGGCGCGCTACTCGCCGCCCACCGAGCCCGTGGTCGTCTCCGGCAAGGAGGTTCCCAACGGTGTCGGGATCGAGATCCAGGACTCCGGCAAGGGCCTGAACGAGGAGAAGAAGCAGGAGGCTCTCCAGTCGCTGGAGGGCGTCGCTCCCGGTCCCGGTATCGGCGGGGTGTCCGAGGACGCTCACCTCGGTCTGCGAGTGGTGGGCGCGCTGGCCCGCAGGTACGGCATCAGGGTCACGTTCGCGGACTCGCCGTGGCTCGGTACGTCGGTGGTCGTCGTGGTGCCTCACAAGTACTTCAGCCAGCTGCCCGCGATCGTCACCGCCCCGGCCCCGGCCGCCCAGGTCCCGGCCGCGCCGGGCACCGACGTGGTCGAGACGGAAGCGGTCGAGCAGGCAGAGCCTGAGGAGACCGGGGACACCACACCCGGTGGTCTGCCCAGACGGCGCAGGAGAGCCGAGCCCGAGCGGTCCAAACCGCCCGTGCGCGAAGACGAATCCGCCGCCACCGCCTCGCACGCGGTACCGCCGGACGCGTCCTTCACCGGCCTGGCCGCCTTCGCCACGGCGGGGCGTGAGCCGATCGCCGACCGTGAGCCGACCTCCGGACGTGAGTCCACAGAGCACCGCACTGAAGAGAGCGACTAGTCCTCATGACGCAACAGGGAACCGACGTGAGCTGGGCGCTCCGCGATCTGGTCGAGAGCATCCAGGAGATCCGCTTCGCCCTTGTGGCCTCCAGCGACGGCAAGGCCATCACCTCCTACGGCGCGGACGACCCCGACGACGTGGACCGCTTCGCCGCCGTGGTGGCGGGACTGCAGGCACTGGCTCAGCCCGTGGCCGAGCAGTTCCCCAAGTACGCGGGGCAACTGCGGCTCGCGATGATCGAGGTCGACGGTGGTCACCTCTTCGTGGTGCGCGCGGGTGTGGAGACATACCTCGGCGTGCTGGCCAGGGAAGGGCTCGACCAGGGCCTCCTCGGCCATCAGATGAGGGATCTGGCCCGGAGGATGGGTGAGCTTCTCGGCACCACTCCGCGGCTGGAGGAGCACTCTGGATGAGTGGTCCCCGCCGACCCACGGACCCGTCCGGTCTCGAGCGCTACTACGTCCTCACGGGCGGCCGCAGCGGACCGGGCGGTTCGGCGTCGAGTCTTGATGTGGCGACCCTCATCACCTCCCGTGCTGCGGCCGCTTCCGGCATACAGCACGAGCACGAGGAGATCCTACGGCGTTGCCGTGATCCGCTGTCGGTCGCCGAACTCGGCGCCTACCTCGGATTGCCCTTCAACATTCTCGCGGTGCTCTTGGCCGATCTGCTGGACGCAGGCCGCGTTGAAGCCCGTGATCCCATCCCGGCGTCAGGCGCCGGACGCGGGCCCGACCTCGCGCTCCTTGAGGAGGTACTCAGTGGACTTCAAAGGCTTTGACCATCCCGACCGCAACCCGGCCGACGGCACCCTGCCGGACGGTGCCCGCTCGGTGAAGGTGATGATCGCCGGCGGATTCGGTACCGGGAAGACCACCATGGTCCGCTCGGTCAGCGACATCAAGCCGCTCACCACCGAGGAGACGCTGACCCAGGCCAGCGCGGACGTCGACAACCTGATCGGAGTGGCGGACAAGCAGGAGACCACCGTCAGCCTGGACTTCGGCAAGATCGGCATCAACGACCAGTTGATGCTCTACCTCTTCGGCACCCCGGGGCAGGAGCGGTTCTGGTTCCTGTGGAACGGCCTGTTCAAAGGCGCGCTCGGGGCCGTGGTGCTGGTCGACACCCGCCGGCTGGCCTCCAGCTTCCGGGCCATCGAGGAGATGGAGCGTCAGGACGTCCCGTTCGTGATCGCCCTGAACGTGTTCCCGGACTGCAAGAACCATCCGGTCGAGGAGATCCGGGACGCCCTGGACATCTCCCCCGACATACCGGTCGTGGCCTGCGACGCTCGCGACCGGGCCTCCAGCCGTGATGTGCTGATCGCACTGATTCAGCACCTCAAGGATCGCTCTGCAGTCGCACTGGAGTCCCGATGACCGACCAGCCCTTAAACAGTTCCGACGCCCCACGCGGCTGCCCAGTCGCGCACGGGGGCGGGGAGGACCTCACCCGTCTCTACGGGCCCGAGGCCGCCGTCGACCCGATCGGCATCTACGCGCGCCTGCGCAAGGAGCACGGGCCCGTCGCGCCGGTACTGCTGGAGGGCGATGTTCCTGCGTGGCTGGTCCTCGGATACCGGGAGAACCGGCGGGTGCTCGACAACCCCCGCCAGTTCAGCCGGGATTCGCGGAACTGGCGGGACTGGAAGGAGGGGCGCGTCGAAAGCACCTCACCGCTGATACCGATGGTGGGCTGGCGTCCCGACTGCGTCTCGCAGGACGGCGAGCCGCACCGCCGGCTGCGCGGCGCGGTCACCGACAACCTGCAGGCGGTGTCGAGCCGTGGCATCCGCCGTCACGTCACGCACTTCGCCAACAAGCAGATCGACGCGTTCGCCGGGGTGGGCAGCGCCGACCTGGTGTCCGAGTACGCGGAGTACCTGCCGATGCTCGTACTCACCAGGGTGTTCGGGCTGGCGGAGAGCGAGGGACGGCGGCTGGCCGAGTCGTCCGCGCAGGTGCTCAAGGGTGGCGCCGAGGCACTGGCCCACAACGACCGCATCATGCAGATCATCGGTGAACTCGCCGAGCGCAAGCGGGTGGAGCCCGGTGCCGACTTCGCCACCGGCCTCCTGGAACACCACGCGGACCTCGACGAGGACGAGATCATCAACCACCTGCGCCTGGTGCTGATCACCGCGCACACCACCACCAGCAACCTGCTGGCCCGGGTGCTGCAGCTGGTCCTCACCGACGCCAACCGGCTCTCCGGTCTGGTCAGCGGGCAGTTGAACATCTCCGCCGTCGTGGAGGAGGTCATGTGGGACACCCCGCCGCTGGCCGTCCTGCCGGGCCGCTTCGCCGCCGCCGACCTCGAACTCGGCGGGCACCGCATCCAGGAGGGCGACCTGCTGGTGCTCGGCCTGACCGCGGGCAACGTCGATCCGGAGATCCGGCCCGACGTCGGCATCTCCGTGCACGGCAACCAGTCGCACCTGGCGTTCAGCGGGGGGCCGCACGAGTGCCCCGGGCAGAACATCGGGCAGGCCATCATCGAGACGGCCGTCGAGCTGCTGCTGCACCGGCTGCCGGGGCTGCGGCTCGCGGTGGCTCCGGAGGAGCTCACCTCGACGGCTTCCACGTGGGAGACGCGGTTGGATCGGCTGCCTGTGCAGTTCGCAGCGTAGGCACGTCCGTTGGGGGCGGGGTGTGGGGGCTGGTGTGTTCTTGTGGGTGCGGGCGCGTTGTGGTTGGGCGCGCAGTTCCCCGCGCCCCTGAGGGGGCGCCCCCCTGACGCCTGTGGGGCTCGCTCGGGTTTTGAGCGGGCCCCTGGTGTGTGGTGGGGTGCGGGTGCGCCGTTCCCCGCGCCCCTGACGGGGCGCCCCTCTGACGGGGTGTCGTCGGTGTCTGTAGAGCCCGCTCGGGGAGTCCCGGGCGGGCTCTTTGCCTTCAGACTGTCAGCAGGTCGTCCAGGGAGCCCTTGCCGGCCAGTTCGGCCTTGGTCGCCGGGGTCTCCTTGTCCGTCGCGTAGCGGCCCGAGGTCAGGGCCCACTCGTAGTTGCCGTTGATCCAGTGCTGGATGGCCTCGACGCCCATCCTGACCCTGACGCGCTCTTCCTCGTTCAGGCCGAGCTCGTCGCACATCTGCGGTATCTGTGCCTCCAGCTTGAGGTACTCGGTGAGACAGTCCGTGGTCATCCGGAACGCCTCGTCGGCCGCCTCCTGCCAGGTGCAGCCGCGCTCGCGGTGCAGGACGGCTATGAGGTTGTGCCCGTCTCCCCGGCGTTTCTCGCGCTCGAACGAGTGGATGTCGTTCATGAACCCTATGGTGTCGGCGGCGAGGTCCCGCATCCGCTCCATCAGCGGATGCGCCTCCGCCTCGGCGGGCACCTCGAAGCCGCGGCTGCGCTCCCCGGCGTCGATGCTGTGGTGGATGCCCACCGTGCGACGGCGGAACTCGGCGTACTCCTGGAGGTCGAGCGTGCCGGCCAGCCCGCGGGCGGCGAGGTCCACCTCCTCGGTGTGCGCCACGAGGAAACGGCCCCAGGAGGCCGCGAACCGCGAGCGCCATGTCAGAGACATGCCATCCGAAAGATGGGACCAGACCTCGGCCCAGGCCATCGTGATCGGGCACATCACCCGGGGGGTGATGCCCGCGGGCCGCAGGGGAGTGGCGATGAGCTCCCGCGCCACCTCCGCTATGCGGTCCGCGCGGTCGGGCCTGGCCGAGTCGAACTGGTCGTCGAACAGGAACGCCAGTGAGAACCAGTTCATCAGGACGACCATGTCGTCGGCGGACGCGTGCGGGTAGGTGCGGGCCGCCGCCTGGGGCAGATCCCAGGACCGGTACTCCTCGAAGCCGGCCTGGCTGCGCACCAGGCCCTTGTCCCACACCCAGCGCAGATGCCGGGACCGGGCGTATTCGAGATGTTCACTGACGGGGGTGGAGAAGGGGAGATCGAACCTGACGTCCTGCGGCATTCGCGTCCTCTCTTGCGACGAATCACAGGGCCCCCCATCCCTGCGCGCGGGCGTGCCAAAGTGACGCCCGCTGACTCGAACTGCGCTTCCCGAGACGAAAGTTGACTCGATTTGCGCTACGAGACTGCCCCGATCGTAAATGATCTATGCCGCGACCTCGGCGCCTTCATCGTGACCTGCGTTACATCGTTCCGTGACCTCACCGATTTGTCGGCCTCCGTGGCTGAATGGGCGCCCTCGCTCAACTGGGCAGTGAATTCAGGGCACTTGGCGGCGACCGGCGGATCTCACATGGTGGTCCCCCTGAGTGGCTCCCAGGGGCCGGTCCCCGTGAGTTCCCTGTACTGATCCCGCGGGACGGGGGTACCCGTCGGTCGGAGCAGTGGGCGGACCGCCGTTCGCGCTCGGTCGGCGTACGGAGGAGACATGGGACTGGTAGTCGCGGGCGTCGTGGTGCTGGACTGCGCCGAGCCCGAGAAACTCGCCGCGTTCTACCGGGAGTTCCTCGACGGCGAGGAGACCGACGCGACGGCGAACCGGGTCGAGATCAGGGGAGCCGACGGAATGCGGATGGCGTTCCGGCGGGACGTGAACGCCACCCCGCCCAGCTGGCCACGGCCCGAGAACTCCCTGCAGGCCCACATCGACTTCCACGTCGAGGACCTGGACGCGGCCGAGCGCAGGGTCGTCTCGCTGGGCGGGCGGCCGGTGGAGACCAACGACGCGGGCGGCCCGTACGAGGAGCGCGGGTACGCCGACCCGGCGGGCCACTCGTTCACCCTGCGCCTGGGACGGGACACCTCACCCAAGCAGGGCTGAGCCACCCGCGGCGGGGCCGCCCGGCGGGGTGCGCCGGACGGCTCAGCCGCGGTGCGCGCGCAGGGCAGCCAGGGCGCGGTCCGCGTGCGTGCTCATCCGCAGCTCGCTGCGCACCACCTCGAGCACCGTGCGGTCCTCGGCGATGACGAAGGTGACCCGCTTGGTGGGCGCGAGCGACAGGCCGCGCTTCACCCCGAACCGTTCGCGGATCGCACCGTCCGGGTCGGACAGCAGCGGATACCCGAGGGTGTGCTTGCCCGCGAACTCCTGCTGGCGCTCGACGGTGTCACCGCTGATCCCCACGGGCCGCGCCCCGGCGGCCGTGAACTCGGCGGCCAGGTCCCGGAAGTGGCACGCCTCGGCGGTGCAGCCCGCGGAGAGCGCCGCCGGATAGAAGAACAGCACGACGGGCCCCTCGCCCAGCAGCTCCGAGAGCTTGCGGGGCGTACCGGTCTCGTCGGGGAGGGTGAAGTCCTCGACGGTGTCGCCCACCGCTGCCTGGTTCGTCACGACTGGCTCCCCTGACTGTCCGTCACCGGCCCATGGCGGCTGCCACCGGCCGTCCGACACCGGCTGTCCGTCACCTGTGCGGAGGCCAACCGTACTGGACGGTACGGGGAGTCAGTCGCGGCCCCCCTTGTCGGTGGCGGGCCATACTCCGGTGGACCGTTCTATGGCCGTCGCACCCGCGCGGTCCACCGCGCCGCGGACGACCGCGAAGATCGCGCCCTGGATCGCCGCGGCGAGCAGCACCTCACCCCAGCCGCGGTCCTTGTCCAGCGCGTCGGGTGCGTCGTCCTCGTGGCGGATCGCCTTCCAGGTGGCCCGGAACGCCATCCCGGCGAGGGTCCCGCCGGTCCAGCCGAGCAGGAACCCGACGGGCTTGTAGACGACGGGCAGCTTCTTCTTGTGCTTCTTCTGCACCGGGCACTCCTTCGGCTCGTGTTCGCGCGGGCCTCTCGCGGGTGTCCAGTTCAGCGGCGAATACGCGACCCGTCACGAGCCGTTTCAGCCGACGGGCTCAGGGTGACGGTCCACCGGAATCGCCCCCCACCTCGTGTGAGGTGTGCGGAAAGGGGCATTCGGCGGGAGTGAACCGCAAGCCTTCCTCCCCCTCGGACCGCCGGACCCGTGTCACCGTGCTGGTGGCGCTGGGTGCCAACCTCGTCATCGCCGTGGCCAAGGCCGTGGGCGGCCTGCTCACCGGATCTCCCGCGCTGCTCTCGGAGGCGGCGCACTCGGTGGCCGACAGCCTGAACGAGGTCTTCCTGCTGGCCGCTCTGCGCCGCAGCCGGCGCCCCGCCGACCGCCGCCACCCCTTCGGCTACGGGAAGGAACGCTTCTTCTGGTCGCTGCTGGCCGCCGTGGGCATCTTCCTGATGGGCGGCTGCTTCTCCTTCTTCCAGGGCTTCGAGGCCCTGGGCAGTGAGAGCACCGAGTCCCACAGCGGCTATGTGGCGGGTCTGGTGATCCTGGTCGTGGCGCTCCTCGCGGAGGGCGCGTCCCTGCTGCGCGCGCTGTTGCAGGTCCGCCGGCAGGGCGGCTTCTCCGCCGAGATCCGTGACCCCGCTCTGCGGACGGTCATCGCCGAGGACGGCACCGCCGTACTGGGTGTGCTCCTCGCCATCGCCGGCATGGCCCTGCACATGGTGACCGGCCAGGTCGTCTGGGAGGCCTCGGCCTCGATGGCCATCGGGGTGCTCCTCGTGTACGTGGCGTACCGGCTGGGCCGTGACGCGCGCGACCAGCTGATCGGCCAGGCCACCGACGAGGAGTCGGCGGGCCGCATCCGCGCCCTGCTGGAGGCGCAGCCCGAGATCGACTCCGTGGAGTCCCTGCTGACCATGCAGCTCGGCCCCGACTCGACGCTGGTGGCGGCGCGGATCGACCTGATGCCCGGCATGGACAGCGAGGAGGTGGAACTGGTCGCCGTACGCATCAAGCGGTCCGTGTCCCACCTGGTCCCGGAGGCCGACCAGATCTTCCTCGATGTGACGGACGCCGCGATCGCCCGCCGCGCGGCGGCCCACGACAGCGGCCCCGCCACGACGGGGGAGCGTGGCGGGACCTGAGCGTCGGGTGCCCGGTGCCCGCGGAGTCATGCACACCTTTTCCGGGCCGCGCCGGGCGGGTCCGGGCGGGCCTCTCCGGGCCCCTCGGATGTGTGCGGGCGGCCCCTCCGGACTGGTCCGGAGGGGCCACCGATGCGCGCTCGCCGACCGGTCCGTCAGGCGCCGGGGGTCGGCTCCAGGACGAAGACCGGGATCTCCCGGTCGGTCTTCTCCTGGTAGTCGGCGTACGACGGGAACGCGGCGACCGCCCGCTCCCACCACTGCGCCTTCTCCTCGCCGGTCACCTCACGCGCGGTCATGTCCTGGCGCTTCGGGCCGTCCTGGAGCTCCACATGGGGATCGCTGAGCACGTTGTAGTACCAGACGGGGTGCTTCGGCGCGCCGCCCAGTGACGCGACCGCGAGGTAGCGGCCGTCGTGCTCGACCCGCATCAGCGGGGTCTTGCGGATCTTCCCGCTCTTCGCGCCCCGGGTGGTGAGCACGATGACGGGCAGCCCCGTGTCCTGCAACGTCGTTCCCTCGGTACCGCCGGAGCGCTCGTACAGCTCCACCTGGTCGCGTACCCACTTGGTGGGGCTGGGCTCGTATTCGCCCTCAAGAGGCATGACATCCATCCCATCGATCGTCGTTGCGTACGACTCGTACCGGCTCAGGACTGAACCGCTCCGCTCGGACACTCATTCCTCGCGAACCGCGTCGACCTCATGCCTGCCCGGATGTGCCCGGGTGAGTCACCGGGTCAACGAGCGGACGCGGCCCGGGACCCGGTCTGCGCGCGCGGCTCACCCGGAAAGGAGGGCCGGAACGGGCGAGAGAGCTAGAACGGGAAGTGGGCCTGCTGCGTGGCCAGCGTGACCCAGCGGGTGTTGCTGAACGCCTCGATGCCCCAGCGTCCGCCGAAGCGCCCGTACCCGCTGCCCTTGAACCCGCCGAAGGGGGCGTTCGGTTCGTCGGCGACGGACTGGTCGTTGACATGCACGATGCCGGTACGGATCCGGCGGGCGACCTTGAGCCCGTGGGTGCCGTTCTCGGTGATGATCCCGCAGGTCAGCCCGTGCTCGGTGGCGTTGGCGGCGGAGACCGCCTCGTCGTCCGTGGTGAACGTGCTGATCACGGCCAGCGGGCCGAAGGCCTCGCCCCGGTACAGCTCGGCCTCCTCCGGCAGGTCGGTGAGGACGGTCGCCGGATGCACGGCACCCTCGGGGGCGCCGCCGCCGGTGAGGACACGCGCGCCCTTGGCGACGGCGTCCTCCACGAGCGCCGCCACCCGGCGGGCGGCGGCCCGGGTGACGAGCGGGCCGACGACGGTGTGCGGATCGGCCGGGTCGCCGGACGCGAGCGACTCGGTCTTCGCGGTGAACCTGGCGGTGAACTCCTCGGCCAGGCTCTCGTGCACGAGGATCCGGTCGGCGGACATGCAGATCTGGCCGGAGTTCATGAAGACGGAGAAGACGGCGGCGTCGACCGCGTAGCCGACGTCGGCGTCGGCCAGCACGATCACCGAGTTCTTGCCGCCGAGTTCGAGGACCGCGGGCTTCAGATGACGGGCCGCGTGCACGCCGATGATCCGGCCGACCCCGGTGGAACCGGTGAAGTTGACGGCCCGTACGCGCTCGTCGGCGACCAGGGCCTCGGCGACGGCGGCCGCGTCCTCGGGGGCGTTCGTGATCACGTTCAGGACGCCGTCGGGCAGGCCCGCGTCGCGCAGGATGTCCGCGATGAACAGTCCGCACGCGATCGGCGCGTCCTCGCTCGGCTTCATCACCACGGTGTTGCCCGCGGCGAGCGGCGCGGCGACGGCCCTGACACCCAGGATGACCGGGGCGTTCCAGGGCGAGAAGGCGGCCACGACACCGACGGGTTCGCGGACGGCGAGTCCCAGGGCGCCTTCCTCCTGCGCGCTCAGCACCTCACCGCGCGGGGCGGTCACCGCGGCGGCGGCCTCGCGCAGGATGTTCGCGGCGAGACCGACGTTGAACATGGCCCAGGGCCGGGTGCCGCCGACCTCGCCCGCCATGATCCGTACGGCGTCCTCGGTGCGGGACTCCAGGAGGTCGGCCGCGGTGAGGAAGATCGTGCGCCGCTGGGCCGGACCGAGCGCGGCCCAGGCGGGGAACGCGGCGTCCGCCGCGTCCACGGCCCGGGTGACGTCCTCGGCGCCGGCCGCGGCGACCGTGGCGTACACCTGTGAGCTGTAGGAGTTCACGTCCTCGGCGGTGCGGCCGGTGGCCGCGGGCAGGTCCTTGCCGCCGATGAGCAGGTCACGATGGAGGGTCATGCGCGGCTCTTCCCGTCGTGCGACGCGACACGGCCACGACGGAACCGCATGCGTTCGCCTGGTGAACAATTGTCCATTGAATATTCAATGAGAGTGTGAGACCGGACGCACCATCAGTCAATGGCCGGCTGCGGCGCCGCGCAAGGGGTGGCCGCGGCGCCGTACGCGTCGATCAGCGCCTGGGCCGCCCGGCCGGCCAGCGCGGCGGGTGCCGCGCTCCGCTCGATGGCGGCGGTGGTCATGGCGCCCTCCGCCAGCAGGTGCAGCTGACCGGCCGGCTCCGCGGGCAGTCCGGCCTCGCCCGCCAGCCCGACGACGTACTCCTTGAAGGCCCGCTTGTGGGTACGGACCTGGTCGGCGACCGGCTCCGACGTGGCGCCCAGTTCGCCGTACGAGTTGATCCAGGCGCAGCCGCGGAAGCCGGGCTCGCGGAACCACGCGCCCAGCCAGTCGAAGACCGCGAGCACGCGCCGCCGCGGGTCCGTGTGACCGTCCACGTGCGCGGCGAGCCGCTGTCGCCAGCGGAGGTCGCGCCGCTCCAGGTACGCCACCACCAGGTGCTCCTTGGCGGGGAACAGCTGGTAGAGCCGCTTGAGCGAGACCCCCGAGGCGCCCCGGATGTCGTCCATGCCGACGGACTGTATGCCGCGCCCGTAGAACAGGGCCTCCGCCGCGTCCAGGGCCCGCGCCCTGGCGGCCGCGCTGTCCATGTGTCCGCTCGCGCTCGCCACCTGGGTCCCGCCTCCTGCGTCTTGACGTGAGAACCACCGTTCTCTACGTTAGCGGTCGCCGTGGAGAACGTACGTTCTCACGCCGGAGGAGAAGCCGAGAGGAACCGTCATGGCCGAGGATCGTCCGCCCCTGCCGCCCTTCACCCGGGAGACCGCCGCCCAGAAGGTCCAGGCGGCCGAGGACGCCTGGAACACCCGCGACCCGCGGAAGGTCTCGCTCGCCTACGCGCGGGACTCGGTCTGGCGCAACCGCGACACCTTCGTCACCGGCCGGGACGGGATCGTGGAGCTGCTCACCGAGAAGTGGCGACGCGAGGAGGAGTACGCCCTGCGCAAGGACCTCTGGGCCTTCGACGGCAACCGCATCGCCGTCCGCTTCCAGTACGAGTGCCGTGACACCGACGGCCAGTGGTGGCGCTCGTACGGCAACGAACTCTGGGAGTTCGACGAGCAGGGGCTGATGACCCGGCGCGAGGCCAGCATCAACGACGTGGCGATCGAGGAGGCGGAGCGGCGGATCGCCGGCCCGCGGCCGGACGCGGAGCGAGGGAGGACGTTCCCGGTTCAGTAGGGTTCCCGGGTGACCGAACAGGCCCGGAAGCCCTTTCTCTACGTCGTCGTCTGCGCCGCAGGAGTCGCCGACGGCATCGGCGAGTTGATCACCCTGGCGCTGGAACGGAACTGGCAGGTCGGCGTCCTCGCGACCCCGCAGGCGACGGGGTTCTTCGATGTCGCGGCGGTCGAGGAGCGGACCGGCCGGCCGATCAGGTCCGCCTGGCGTGCGCCCGGCGATCCGCGCCCGTTCCCGGACCCGGACGCCGTGGCCGTGGCGCCCGCGACCTTCAACACCGTCAACAAGTGGGCGGCCGGGATCTCCGACACGCTCGCCCTCGGCACGCTCTGCGAGGCGTCCGGCACGGGCGTGCCGATCTCCGTACTGCCGTGCGTCAGCGAGGCGTTGGCGGCCCACCCCGCCTACCGGGACAGCCTGAAACGGCTGCGCGGGATGGGCGTGCGGTTCGGGGAGCACGCCTTCGACGGCCCGCGGCAGCACGGATTCCGCTGGGAACAGGCGCTGGACCTGCTGGGCCAGGTGCCGGGTTGACCCGCCGACGTGCCCACGGGTGGGGTCAGCGCGTCCTGCGTACGTAGTCGGCGCTGTCCGGCGTCGACACCTGGATGTCCCGGCGCACGATGCTCAGCCGGTCGCCGAAGCCCGAACGGGCCTTCTTCATCCCGCTGTCGGTGTACTCGACGACCACGACCCGGTCGTCGAAGGCGTCGGCGTACTCACCGCACTCGTCGTACGCGCCGCACTCCTCCACCACGGCGAAGTCGAGCCCGGCGCGGGTGCGTCGGTCGGCCAGTTCCACGGTGTTCTTCTGGGCGATGGCCAGGCCGCGGGCGTGTGCGTGGATCGAGAGCAGCTTGATGAAGGACAGGGCGTCGCTCGCGCTCAGGAGCCCGTCCGACCGGCTGAAGCTGTCGTAGTTGTCCGGCTCGACGGCGTCGTAGCCCTTGTCCGCGCAGCCGTCGATCCACTTGTCGACCCGGGCCGCGACGCGTTTGCGCTTGGCGGGTGTGCCGATGTCGAGCAGCGGCTCGTCCCAGTCGGCGTCGATGACGACCTCACCCTGCTCGTCCCGCAGCAGCAGGTCGGCGGGCCAGTCGTCCTGTTCCTGGGGCTGGGCCTGGAAGGCGTTGACGTAACAGATGTTGTAGAGACCGCGTGCGGGGTCGGCGCCGCGGTCGCGGGCGACGACACGGACGTCGGAGGCCGGTCGGTAGGCGCCGCCGATCTGGTAGTCGAAACCGGCGTGCACGGGCGGCAGCCGTACGCCCCGCGCACTCGACCCCGCGGTGTCGTCGGCGCTCTTGCCGCTCCCGTCCGACGAGTCCGACGGGTCCGACGCGCAGGAAGCCAGGGCCGCGAGGGCGACCAGGGCGGCGGCCGCTCTGAGGAATCCCACGCGGGGGCCACGCTTGGCGGGCATGTCCGCTCCATCGATCGCGAGTACGACCCCGCCTCGGTCCCCGTGACGGGCCTGGCGACTCTGGCCGGGCTGAGGACCGTGTCCTGTCCGCTACCGGCTGGGCGTACCTCTGGGTGCCGGGCGGCACGCCTCGGCACGTCAGGATCAAAGCGTGCGATAAGTCGCACGTCAAATCCGCACGGGCGGCTCGCGCCGGGCGAGGAACCGGGCGGTCGGGTGCGGCCGGTCGCCAGGGGGCTGGGGCGGCCGCTCCCGGCGCCATGGCCAGTGGGCGGGCCGCCTCTTGGCCTGGCCGTCCCAGGTCGGGGCGGGCGGGCCCAGTGGGGGCATGGTCGGTCCTCGCCTGTCACTCGGCCGCCCGCGGCCGCTCCGGCGGCACCGGCCGGCGGAACTCGCCCTGCGAGGGGCCGGGGTCGGCCGTCCGGGCTCGCGGCCTCCATCCGGCGGGGGTGGTCACCAGGGGGCTGCGGCCCTCTGAGCCGCCACTTGCCGGCCGGGCGCCGGTCGCCGCTCCCGGCGCCGTGGACGGGGCGCGGTGACGGTGCTCGGCCGGTGGGACACGGTTTGAGCCTGGGCGGACCGGCCATCTCGGCCGGCCATCTCCGGTCGGGGCGGGCGGCCGGCGCGCCCTGCGGGGGCATGGCCCGCGCGGCACCGTGTCGGCGGCGGCCTACTCCGCGGGCAGTGTGCTCGCCGCCGGGGCGCGGAGGCCGTCCAGTGCGATGGTGATCGTCCGGCGCCACTGGCCCTCGCCCCTCATGGCGCCCAGGCACTCGGTCCCGCCGATCGGGGCGATCGAGATGAGGACCACGTCCCGCCACGTCACGTCGGCCCGCAACGCGCCGTGATCCTGGGCGCGGCGCACCAGCCGGTCGATGGCCTCGGCGAGCACCGCGCCGCGCGCCAGCACCTCCGGGGGAAGCTCGTGCGGCGTACCCGTGCCGCTCGTGAACTCCGCCAGCCCGAGATTGGCCAGCTGTGCTTCGGTGTAGGCGAAGAGGAAGCCGGACAGGGCGGCCCAGGGATCGGGGTCGTCCAGGGCGGCCTCGGCCCAGGACTGGATCTCCGCAAGACCGTCGACCAGTACGTCGGCGATCAGGGCCTCCTTCGACCCGAAACGCCGGTAGAGCGTGCCGACCCCGACCTCCGCGCGCTCCGTGATGTCGGTCGTCGACGCCTGGAGCCCGTGCTCGGCGATCGCCGAGCGGGCGGCCTCGATCAGGCGCAGCCGCTTGCGGCGCGAGTCCGCCCGCTCCTTGGGAACCTCGTCCGTCACTGCGTCCGCCATGCCCCGGACTATAACTCAGCGGAAGACACTCCTCCCAACGGACTGAGATTCTCCGAACGGAGAGCATCTCTCCGTTTCTGCTACGTTGAAGACATGGAAACCACCACCACACCCGCACTGCTCATCTATGGCGCCACCGGTTACACCGGGCGGCTGATCGCCGAGGAGGCCGCCCGTGCCGGGCTGGACTTCGCCGTCGCGGGCCGGAACCCGGCCGCGGTCGAGGCACTCGCGCAACAGCTCGGCGTGCCCGGCCGGACCTTCACGCTCGACGATCCGAAGACCGTGCGGAAGGAGCTCCGGGGCGTCCGGGTCGTGCTGAACGTCGCCGGCCCGTTCAGCGGCACCGCCGAGCGGCTCATCGACGCGTCCGTCGCCGAAGGCGTCCACTACCTCGACACCACCGCGGAGTTCGCGGTCTATCAACTGGCCGAGGAGCGGTCGGAGGCCGCCGCCGCGGCCGGCGTCATGCTCGTGCCGGGCGTCGGCTGGGACGTCGTGCCCAGCGACGCGGTCGCCGTGCACACCGCTGGCCGGACACCGCGACCGGTCGCGCTCCGGGTGGCCCTCAAGGTGACCGGCGGCTTCTCCCGCGGCTCGGTCTCCAGCTCCGCGGGGATCGCCGACCTCGCCGGACTGGTCCGGTCCGACGGACAGCTCGTGCGCAGGGCCGACGCGGCGCCCGCGTCCTTCGACCTCGGGGCCGGACCCGAGGAGTTCGTACCGGTCCCGATGGGCGATCTCATCACCGCCCGGCACTCGGCCGGACTGCGGAACATCGAGGTCTTCATGCGCTCCGACGGCGCGATTCCCGCGCCCGGTGGCGAACTCCCCGAGGGCCCGACGGCCGCCGAGCGCCTGGAGGGCCGGTACTGGGCCCTCGCCGAGGTCACCGACGAGGACGGCACCGTCGTCCGCTCGGTCGTCGAGACCCCGACCGGCTACACGTACACACAGCTCTCGGCGGTCGCCTCCGCCGCCCGTGTGCTCGCCGGACAGCACCCCGCCGGCTTCCAGACCCCGTCCTCGGCGTTCGGCCCGGATTTCGCCACGAGTATCTCCGACAGCCGCATCACCGACCTCTGACCCTCCGCGACCTTCGCGTTCTCGGCGGCCTCCGCGATCGACCCACTGTGAGGAAGACCTTCATGCGCTACACGACATTCGGACGCCGATCGGGCCTGCGGGTCTCCGAATACGCCCTCGGCACCGGGAACTTCGGGACACTCTGGTCCAGCGGCACGGACGCCGCGGACGCCCGCGTGATCTTCGACCGGTTCGCCGAGGCAGGCGGCACGTTCCTGGACACCGCGGGCATGTACCAGGCAGGGCAGTCCGAGGAGATCCTCGGCGACCTGCTGGCCGTGGACCGCGACCACTTCGTCGTCTCGACCAAGTACGCCGCGAGCGACACCGAGCGGCCGCACGTCTCGCTGACGGGAGGCGGCCGGAAGAACCTCGCCGCCTCCGTGGAGGCGAGCCTGAAGCGGCTGCGCACGGACCACCTCGACCTGCTGTGGGTCCACTTCCCGGACGGCGTCACGCCGATCGACGAGATCGTGCGCGGGATGGACGACCTGGTGCGCTCCGGGAAGGTCCATCACGTCGCGCTCTCGAACTTCCCGGCCTGGCAGGTGTCGGCCGCGGCGACCCTGGCGGACCTGCGCGGCTGGGCGCCGATCGTCGGCATCCAGACGGAGTACAGCCTCATCGAGCGGACCGCCGACCGCGAGCTGCTGCCGATGGCGGAGAGTCTCGGCCTGGCCGTGAACCTGTGGTCACCGCTGTCCGGCGGACTGCTGACCGGCAAGTACCGCACCGGAGGCGAAGGCCGGGCGACCGACCCCAGCCGGTTCGTGACGCCGGAATCCACCGGCCGGCGGACCGCCGTCATCGACGCGGTCCTGGCGGTCGCCGAGGAGACGGGGGCGAACGCCGCACAGGTGTCGATGGCCTGGCTGCGCGAGCGGGGCGAGCGGTCGGCCGCGACGTTCGTCCCGATCGTCGGGCCGCGCACACCGGCGCAGCTGGACGACTACCTCGGTGCCCTCGACGTGACGCTCACCGACAAGCAGTACACCCGGCTCGACGAGGTCAGCGCCGTCGAACCGGGCGTCCCGCACGGCATCAACGCGAGCATCCGGGAGAATCTCCTGGGCGGCGACGTGAGCAGGTTCATCGGCCCGGTCACCCCTCTCGCCTGACCACGCGGGCCACGCGGCCCCGGCCCGGCCCGCCCCGCCCTGCTGCCAGGCGGGCGGCGCCGGGCTAACGTTTCGTGGGGCCGAGGCCCGCTCCCGCCGCGTACCCGCCCGCCGGGTGCGCACGCGAGGAGACCGTGACGGATGCAAGGAGAGCCGTGAGCACCTCGCACAAGCCGCTCGTGATCCTGCGCGCCGACCCGCACCCCAGGGAACGCATCTTCGGGCCGGACGCGCTCGCCCGGCTCCACGCACGCTTCTCCGTCGTCGAGCCGGACACCGAGGAGGCGCTCGACCGGGCCCTGCCGGCTGCCTTCGCGGTCGTCGGCCAGCCCGACCTGCCCGCCGAACGCCTGGCCCGCGCGGGCGAGTTGCGGGCCCTGCTGAACGTCGAGGGCAACTTCTTCCCGAACGTCGACTACGACGCGTGCTTCCGGCGCGGCATCCACGTGCTGGGCTGCGGACCCGCCTACGCCCAGGCCGTCGCCGAGTACGCCCTCGGACTCGCCCTCGACCTGGCACGCGGCATCAGCCGCGAGGACCGTGCCTTCCGCGCCGGACGGGAGCGGTACGTCCTCGACGGCAACGCCGACGCCGTGCTGCTGCGCGGCGCGGACGTCGGGCTGGTCGGATTCGGGAACCTCGGCCGCGCCCTCCACCCGCTCCTCGCCGCCTTCCGGCCGACGCTGCGCGTGTACGACCCCTGGCTGCCGCCCGCCGTCCTGCGCGAGCAGGGCCTCGTACCGGCCACGCTCGACGAGACCCTCTCCCGCAGCACGTTCGTCTTCGTGCTCGCCACCGTCACCGACGACAGCCGCCACCTGCTCGGCGAGCGGGAGTTGGCGCTGCTGCCCGACGGCGCCCGGCTGGTCCTCGTCAGCCGGGCACCCGTCGTGGACTTCCCCGCGCTGCTCGCCCGGGTCGCCGAGGGCCGCCTGCTCGCGGGGATCGACGTCTGGCCCGACGAGCCCGTCGCCGCCGACGACCCCGCCCGCGCCCTGGAGGGCCTGGTGCTCTCCGCCCACCGCGCGGGCGGCATCCCGGACGCCTTCCTGAGCATCGGCGACATGGTCGTGGACGACCTGACCCTGCTGGCCCAGGGGCTGCCGCCCGCCCGGATGCAGACCGCCGCCCGTGAACTCGTCGGCCGCTACCGCAACCGTCCCGTCGCCCGAGAGGCCCGTACATGAAGATCGCCTGCGAAGGTCTCCTCTTCGACAACGACGGCGTCCTGGTCGACTCCGACCTCGGCGTCGACCAGGCGTGGAGCCGGTGGGCCAGGAACCGCGGGCTGCCCGCCGAGCAGGTCACGGCGATGGTGCACGGCCGGCGCTCCACCGACACCGTCACCCTCCTCGTGACCGACCCCGGGGAACGGCCCGCCGCCCTCGCCGAGATCGACCGGCTGGAGATCGAGGCGGCCGCCACCACGACCGCCCTGCCCGGCGCGCTGGACCTCCTGACGGGCCTGCCACCGGGCAGTTGGGCCGTGGTGACCTCCGGAGTCACCGGTCTTGCCCGCGCCCGTCTCGCCGCCGCGGGCCTGCCCCTGCCGCCCGTGCTCATCACCGCGGACGACGTCAGCCACGGCAAACCCGCCCCCGACGGCTACCGCGCGGCGGCGGAGCGGCTCGGTGTGGCCCCGGCGCACACCGTCGTCCTGGAGGACAGCGCCGCGGGCGCCACGGCGGGGGCGGCGGCCGGTGCGTACGTCATCGGCGTCGGACGGCGCGCACTGGACACCGACGCCCCGGTCGTCGTACGCGATCTGCGCGGCCTGACCTGGCACGACGGCGTACTCGACCTGGGCGCGGCGCGGCTGCTCCGCTCCTGACCGCGGCCCACCGCGCCACCGTCACCGCCCGGCTGCCGCACGCGGCGCGGTCAGCGCTCGGCCGCGAAGGCCGCCAGCCAGGCCAGCGGGGCGTTCCAGTTGATCGTCACCTCGTTGGTGGAGTACGAGCCGATGTCGTCGATGTAGCAGGCCGCGGGGGAGCACCCGGCGAGGTGCTCCTGCGCCACCGGGTCCTGCAGACCGCTGTTGGGGCCGCCCGCGAGGGAACCGGCCGGCGGGTTCGGCAGCGAGGCGTCGTACTGGTGCGCCCAGAACCGGTGGTGCTGGTTGCGGGCGTACGTGTCGCCGTAGCCGGTGACGTACGACAGGTCCAGGGTGTTGCGGCCCAGCAGGTAGTCCATCGTCTCCAGCACGCCTGCCCGGTACCGCTGTCGACCGGTGAGCGCGTAGGCGGTGGCCATCACGATCGCGTTGTCGGTGACCTGGCTGTTGGAACCCCACACATAACCGTTCGCGGGGATGGGCACCGCGTAGCCCTGCCCGGCCATCGTGGTGAGGTACCCGTCGGCCGCGGCCGTCACCGAGGCCCGTACGCGCCTGATGTCGGAGGCGGGCAGTTTGTTCGGCGCGGTCGCCAGGGTCAGCCGGCCGAGCGCCGCGGTGTCGGCCCAGTTGAAGCCGGTCGGCGGGAGCGCCCCGGCGGAGGTGTGCCAGGGCGACGAGGTGACCGCGTCCCGGTAGGCGCGCTCCCCGGTCGCCGCGTACAACTCGGCCGCCGCCCAGTAGAAGTCGTCGGTGACCTGCGTGTCGTCGTAGGGCCCGCCGCCCGTGCTGTCCGTGCCGGGCGCGTACAGCGCGGGGTTGGCCTTCGCCGCGGTCCACGCCGTGCGGGCCACGCTCAGGCACCGCCGCGCGTACGCGGCGTCGTACGGCCTGAAGACACGGGCGCACTGGGCCGCCGTCGCGGCGAGGTTGAGGGTGGCCGCGGTGGACGGGCGGTGCAGCTCGCGCGGCTGGGCGTCCAGGTCGGGCCGGGTCGGGATGCCCGTCCAGGCCGCGTCATGGATCTTGTGGAAGGCCATGCCCGCGTAGGGCCTGCCCGCGGGTACCTGCATCCGCATCAGGAAGTCGAGTTCCCAGCGGGCCTCGTCCAGGACGTCGGGCACGCCGTTGCCGCGCTCGGGGATCCGCAGGGTCGAGTCGCCGAGCGCGGACGCGGCGCCGGCCCGCCGGGCCCGTGCGAAGGAGTCGACGAGCAGCCAGACGGAGATCCCGCCGTTGACGACGTACTTGCCGTGGTCGCCCGCGTCGTACCAGCCACCCCGTACGTCCTGCGTGTAGTCGCACACGCCCGCCTGGCACGGCACGTCGGTGTCGCCCTGGTTCGGGGCGGCCCCGAGGTGTCCGGCGGGCCGTGCGTAGGCGGGACCCACCAGCGAGGCCTCGATCGGGGTGCCGCTGCGCTGGTGGTAGAAGAAGGCCATCGCGTCGGAGCGCAGACCGTCGTAGAGGTCCGCGCGGATGTCGAAGGGCGCGCTGCTCCGCCCGTCGGCCACCAGGACGTACCCGGGGCCCGTCCCGCGGTAGGCGGAGAAGTCCACCAGGTGGGTGGCGTCGCCCGAGGCGGCGTCCGTGCCGTGGACGACGGTCCGGCCGGCAGCGGCCACGGCGCCCGAGGCGTCGAGCAACTGCCAGGCCAGCGGCTCGGTGGCCGCGGAGACCACGGTGGCGCGCTTGGGGCCGTCCGGCAGGTAGCCCGCCTGGTTGACGCGCACGGGCGAGGCCGCCGCGGAACCATCCGACGGGGCGGCCGACGGGGCGCCGCCGGGCAGAGCGGTGGAGGGGCCGGTGAGGTTCCCCGGCTCGGTCGAGGAGGACTGCGCCCCGGCCGCGCCGGGCGCGAGCGCCAGTCCGCCCGTCAGTAGCGCGGCTGTCAGCAGCACGGCCGTCGCGCGTCCTGGGGTCTTCCGTGGGGTGCGGCGTTCACCGCGGCGTCGGCGGTGCGCGGGCGGGAACGTGAGCATGGAGCGCCTCCCGGTGCCTGGAACGGAGTCCATGAATGCCGGCTGATGGGGTCGGCAGGATGCTGGGAGCGCTCCCAAAACGGAGCATTGCATGACCATGTCATAGCGTCAATGCTCAGCGCACGACCTCACCCGTACGAGCTCTCCCGGTGTGGATGTCACGTCCCGAACACGCGCAGCGAGAGCCACAGGGCCGCCACGGCCGGGATCAGCGTGGCGGGCACAGTGATCAGGCCGAGCCGGGTGAACTCGCCGAGATCGACCTCGTGGTCGTGCTGATGGACGATCCGCCGCCACAGCAGGGTCGCCAGCGAACCGGCGTACGTGAGGTTCGGGCCGATGTTCACGCCGAGCAGCACGGCGAGGATCGGTCCGGGTCCGGCCACCGCGGCCAGGGGCAGCAGGACCAGGACCGCCGGGAGGTTGTTGATGAGGTTCGCCAGCACGGCCGCGAGGACGGCGATGCCGAGCAGCGCGGGCAGGCTCGCCGAGTCGGGGACGAGGTGGCCGAGCGCGTCCGAGAGGCCGTTGTCGACCACGGCGCGCACCACGATGCCCAGGGCCAGGACGAAGGCGAGGAAGGGCAGCGAGGCGGCCCGTGCGACGGCGAGCGGGGTGGTGCGACGGCGGAGCAGCGCCCGGCAGGCCAGGACGAGGGCTCCCGCGAAGGCGGCCCAGGCCGGTTCGACACCGAGCGCGGACGCCACGACGAAGCCCACCAGGGTGCAGGCGACCGTGGCCAGCGCGAACACAGGCACGTCGACGGGCTCGGGCCCGGCGGCTCCGGCCGGTCCCGGCGAGCCCTCCGCCGGGACGTCGCCGGGACGGTCCACGAGGTCGTCGGCGAAGAAGCGCCGGAAGACCAGGTACTCGGCGGCGACCGCGACGGCCCACGCGGGACCCATCAGCAGGGCGAACCGGGTGAAGCTCAGACCGCTGGCCGTGAACGCCAGCAGGTTGGTGAGGTTGGAGACGGGCAGCAGCAGCGACGCCGTGTTCGACAGGTGGGCGCACGCGTACACATGGGGTTTGGGGCGGGCGCCGAGCCGGGCCACGGTGGCGAACACCACCGGGGTCAGCAGGACCACCGTGGCGTCCAGGCTCAGCACGGCCGTGATGACCGAGGCGAGAAGGAAGTCGGCGGCCAGCAGACGCTGCGGCCGCCCCTTCGACGTACGGGCCAGCCAGGCGCCGCAGGCCCGGAAGAGACCCTCGTCGTCGCAGAGCTTGGCGAGCACCAGCACCGCGGCGAGGAAGCCGACGACCGGGCCGAGCAACTCGGCCTCGGCCCGCGCGTGGTCGAGGGAGAGGGCGCCGGTGGCCAGGACCAGGCCGGCGGCCGGGACGGCCACGGTGGCCTCCGGCAGGCCGAACGGCCGGATCACGGCACCGGCCAGTACCGCCACGAGCAGCACGGCGGAAAGAGCGGTCATGAGTGTGGAGCTCAGGGGTCGTCCTTCGGGGAGCGGGAACTGAAACAGGCGCGGGGCGCCCGTGTTCTCGTATGCCCGGCTCCGTACGAACAGTGTGCAACACGGCGGAATGCTCACCGCCGCCGCATTCGCGGCCCGGCGCTCACGGACGTCAGTTCTCGGCGAACGTCAGTTCCGCCCAGATCGTCTTGCCCTCGGTGGTGTGGCGGCTGCCCCAGCGCTGGGTGAGCTGCGCGACCAGGAGCAGACCGCGGCCGCCCTCGTCGAACGTCTTGGCGCGGCGCAGATGCGGCGCGGTGTGGCTGGAGTCCGACACCTCGACGATCAACGTGGCCGCGCCCTGGATGAGCCGCAGCCGGATCGGGCGTTCGCCGTACCGGATGGCGTTGGTGACGAGTTCGCTGACCACCAGCTCGGTCGTGAACGCCGCCTCGCTCACGTCCCAGACGTCCAGCTGCTGGACGACCTGCTTGCGGATCGGACCGACGAGAGCGGGGTCGGCGGGGATGTCCCAGGTCGCGACCTGGGAGGTCGGCAGGCCCTTCGTGCGGGCGAGCAGCAGGGCCACGTCGTCCGGGGCGCCCGCGGGCGGCAGCAGCGACTGGAGGATGTCGTGGCACGTCTCGTCGAGGGAACCCGAGGTCCGGGCCAGCGCCCGGCACAGCAGGGCGCGGCTCTCGTCGAGGTCACGGTCGCGGCTGTCGGTGAGGCCGTCGGTGTAGAGGGCGAGCACGGTCCCCTCGGTGAGCCTCAGCTCCGTCGACTCGAACGGCAGCCCGCCCAGGCCGAGCGGCGGCCCCGGCGGTACGTCGATCTCCTCGGGCGGGCCGCCGGGCCGGAGCATCACCGGCGGCGGATGGCCCGCGCTGGCGAGCGTGCAGCGCCGGGTGACCGGGTCGTAGACGGCGTACAGGCACGTGGCGCCGAGCTCGCCGGTCGTCTCCTCGCCGCCCGCCTCGCCGGAGAGCCGGACCACCAGGTCGTCGAGGTGGGTCAGCAGTTCGTCCGGTGCCAGGTCGATGTCGGCGAGCGTCCGTACGGCGGTCCGCAGCCGGCCCATGGTGGCCGACGCCTGCACCCCGTGGCCCACGACGTCGCCGACGACCATGGCGACCCGCATCCCCGACAGCGGGATCACGTCGAACCAGTCGCCGCCGACCCCGGCCCGCGCCGCGGGAAGATAGCGCGAGGCCGCCTCCACGGCGGCCGTGTGCGGCAGCGTCCGGGGCAGCAGGCTGCGCTGCAGGGCGATCGCGGTCTCCCGCTCGAGGGAGAACCGGCGGGCGTTGTCGATGCAGACGGCCGCCCTGGCCGTGACCTCCTCGGCCAGCAGCACGTCGTCGGCGGTGAACGGACCGCGCCGGCCGAACCGGGTGAAGACGGCGACCCCCAGGATCGCGCCGCGGGCCCGGACGGGCACGGACATCGTCGAGTGGATGCCGTGCCGCCGTACGCGGTCGGCGCGCTGCGGGTCCCAGGCGAGCCACCCGGAGAGCGTGGTCCCGGGGTCCGCGGCCGCGATGGGCCGGCCGGCCACCAGGGAGTCGGCCTGCGGTGAGCCGGCGGGATAGACGTCGAGCTGGCCCAGCTTGACGACGGACTCCGGATCGCCGGGGTTCACCGACCGCTGGGCGGCGCGGCGCAGACTGACGGGGGCGAGGACCGGCCCGGTGTGCGGCTCGCCACCGCGGTCCGGGGGATCCATGAGATCGACGCTGACGAAGTCGGCGAGCGCGGGGACGCAGACATCGACCAGCTCCTGCGCCGTTCGGGTGACGTCGAGGGTGGTGCCGATCCGGACGCTCGCCTCGTTGACGAGTTGCAGGCGCTCTTGGGCGAGGTGCTGCTCGGTGAGGTCGTGGGCGGACAGACAGACGCCGCGCACCCGGCCCTCGGCGTCGGTCAGCGGCGCCATCCGGGCCAGCCAGACCCGGGAGCGGTCGTCGGGGACGCCGTCCAGACACGTCTCCACGTCCGCGCGCCGCCCGGTCCGCAGCACCTGGAGCAGGTGCCTTTCGAGCTCCTCGTTCCGCGGTCCGCCGCCGATCTCCGGGATCCGCAGCCCGCGGATGTGTTCCTCCGGGAGCCCCATGGACTGCGCCATCACCGCGTTGACCCTGCGCAGCCGCAGCCGCTCGTCGAAGATCGCTGTGGCGCAGGGCGACTGGTCCAGGAACGCGGCGGCGCGGGACGCGTCCTGCGCCGACGGGGCGTCGCTCTCCAGCGGGGTCACGACGAGCCAGCCGCCGTCGTCGAGTTCGGGCCGCCGCCGGTGCGCGAGCAGCCAGACCCGAAGGGTGCGGCCGTCCCGGTGGCGCAGTGCGACCGTGCCGTTCCAGGGGTGCCCGGCCGACGGGGGCCGGGGCACCTCGGCGCCCGGTGCCAGCAGGTCCGCGGCGGGTCTGCCCACGGCGTCGGCCGACGCGTGGCCGAGCAGCCGCCGGGCACCCTCGCTCCACTCGACGACGACGCCGTCACCGTCGATGACGGCCCGCGCCGTGGAGGTCTTGTCGAACGGGTAGTCCGGGCTGTCGCCCGGTGTCTCGCTGTGGCTCCTCACATCGCCGCCACTCCATTGGGCACACTCACGGTGAACAGGTGCGTCACGCGAGGTCCAGGGTAGTGCGTCGGGCCCCTGCGCACACCGCGCACCGATTCCCGCCCCGGCCACGGTCCGCCCTGCCGGGCCCGTCCGCCACCCCGGGATCCAGGCCGATGTGCCGGGAGGGACGGAGCCTGCGCACCGGAGCCCCGACGGGCGTGTGCGCCGCGCTGTCAGAATCTGTTCGTCCACGCGCAGTTGTGAGCGGGCGCCGCGCGCCTGCCGGGCGTCATCCGTGGGGAGCCCGGGGGAGCCTGGGGCAGTCCGGTGGTGTTCCGCGGATCAGCCGTCCGGAGGTCCCGCCTCGCCTGCCTGACGCCCGCCGTCGTGCCGGGCCGCCCGGTACTCCTCGGGTGTCGGCTTCGCCACCTGGGCACCGGCGCCGTACAGCGTGCGGGAGAGCCGGGTCCGCAGGCCCGGTGCCCGCCCGCCGGGGCCCGGCACACCGTTCGCGTCCTGGGCCGGGCCTGGGTCCAGCGGGCGGGGCTGCTCGTGCCGGGTGAGGGTGTGCAGTTCGGCGGGGGAGAGGGGCCGGTGCGACGCGACGTACGCGCCGTGCGGGAGCCGCTTGACGACGCCGGTCTCGCGGCCGTGCAGCACCAGTTCGCGGTCCCGGAGCTGGAGGCCGAGACAGACGCGCCGGGTCACGGCGAAGACCACCACCGGCACGACGAACAGCCCGATCCGCACGGCCCAGGTGACCGTGTTGATCGACAGATGGAAGCGGGTGGCCACGATGTCGTTGCCGCCGCCCGCGAGCAGGATCAGATAGACGCTGATCCACGCCGTGCCGAGGGAGGTACGGACCGGCCGGTCGCGCGGACGGTCCAGGAGGTGGTGCTCGCGCCTGTCGCCGGTGACCCAGGACTCGACGAACGGATACACGCCGATGAGGACCAGCAGGAGCGGGAAGACGAGGATCGGGATCAGCACGCCGAGGACCAGGGTGTGCCCGGCCACGTCGATCTCCCACCCCGGCATGATCCGTACCAGCCCCTCCGCGAAGCCCAGGTACCAGTCCGGCTGGGCCCCGGTGGACACCTGGTCGGCGCGGTAGGGGCCGTACGACCAGACCGGGTTGATCGACGCGACCGCCGAGACGGCCGCGATCACCCCGAACACCAGGAAGAAGAAGCCGCCCGCCTTGGCCAGGTAGACCGGCATGAACGGCGCGCCCACGACGTTCCGTTCGGTCTTGCCGGGGCCGGGGAACTGGGTGTGCTTGTGGTACACGACGAGGATGACGTGCGCGACCACCAGAGCCGCCATGATCCCGGGGATCACCAGGATGTGCAGCGAGTAGAAGCGCGCGACGACGTCGTGCCCGGGGAACTCGCCGCCGAACAGGAAGAACGACAGATACGTTCCGACGACCGGCACCGACAGGATCGCGCCGTCCACGAACCGCATGCCGGTGCCGGACAGCAGATCGTCCGGCAGCGAGTAGCCGAAGAGCCCCTCGAACAGGCCGAGGAGCAGCAGTGTCCAGCCGAACAGCCAGTTGACCTCACGGGGCTTGCGGAACGAGCCCGTGAAGAAGTGCCGCATCATGTGCATGAGCATCCCGGCGATGAAGATCAGCGCCGCCCAGTGGTGGATCTGCCGGATCAGCAGACCGCCCCGCACGTCGAAGCTGATGTCCAGCGTGGACGCGTACGCCTCCGACATCCGCACGCCGTTCAGCGGGACGTAACCGCCGTGGTACGTCACCTCGTTCATCGACGGGTGGAAGAACAGCGTCAGATAGACCCCGGTCAGGATCAGGACGACGAAGCTGTAGAGGCAGATCTCCCCGAGCAGGAACGACCAGTGGTCCGGGAAGACCTTGCGCAGGTACTTCCTGCCGAGGCTGTGGGTGCCGAGGCGGCCGTCGAACCAGTCGGCGACCCGTTGGCCACCGGACGCCGCCGCGCCGGGCCGTCCGGTGGTGTCCATGGGCCGCTCGGTGGTGCTCACGCGTCCGCCTCCCTCTCCGAACGGCGCACATGGGCGAGCTTGTCGGGGTTGGCGACGACGTAGACGCCGGACACCCGGTCGCCCTCCGGGGTGAGGTCCATGACGATGACCGCGTACGGGGACCCGTCCGTGAACAGCACCGCGGCGTCGTCGCCGTTGACGCGCCGGTAGCGGAGGTCCAGCTGCGGCCCGGCGCCCCGCGAGCCGCCGGCGGTGAGCAGACGGATGGCCTTGTCCCGGCCGTGCACCGGCCGCAGCCCCGCCCGCTGCTGCTTGCCCCCGCCGTCGGCCCACACCGTCACGTCCGGCGCGAGGATTTCCAGCAGCGCGCCGATGTCCCCGCCGAGCGTCGCCTCGACGAACCGCTCGGTCGCCTCCCTGCGCACCCGTGGATGTGCCTCGAACCGCGGGCGCCGGGCGTGCACGTGACGGCGGGCGCGGTGCGCGAGCTGGCGTACCGCCGCGGGCTTGCGGTCGATGATGTCCGCGATCTCGGTGTGGGCGTACCCGAACACCTCGCCCAGCACGAACACCGCCCGCTCCAGCGGGGTCAGCGACTCCAGGACGACGAGCATCGCCAGGGAGACGGACTCCGTGCGCAGCGTCCGCTCCACGGCGTCCGCCGGTGCCTGTTCGTGCTCCTCGGTCACCAGCGGCTCGGGCAGCCACGGTCCGACATACGTCTCACGACGGCGGCTGACCGCCGCCCGGCGGGTCAGGGCGTGGTTCATCGCCGCCCGCACCAGGTAGGCGCGGGGGTTCTCGATGTGCCGGTCCGGCGACCGCCTGCGGGCGGCGGACCAGGACAGCCAGGTCTCCTGCAGTACGTCCTCGGTGTCGGCGACAGCGCCGAGCATGTTGTAGACGATCGCGAACAGCAGCTCGCGGTGATCCATGAACAACCGGGTCGCCGTGGTCACTACCTCGTCGGTCTCCGGTGCCGGACTCTCGGACATGCCTCTGCCTCCCGTGGCGCGCTCACCACTGCGAGGGGCCGGGCGGCCCGAGATGTGACAGGCCGCGCGAGAATGTGACGCAGGTCTCCTCGCGGCCGCCGACCGGCTCCGTGCCCGGCAGATCTGAGCGCGCGTTCGCGTGGCGGGGGCGGCGTCGAATACCAGGACGAAAGCGGGGGCCCTCGCGAAGAGTTGGCCGAGATGGGCACTGACTTTCCTTCAATGCGCGGATGCCACGGAAGTGGCCCATGCGCCTTGTTGGGGGTGAGTGTGGTGTGCAAGGGTGAACTCCCCCGCACATGGCCAATGGTCAGGTCTGATTCGGCGTTCGGGATTTCATCGTGCCGCCGGACCCAAAAGGTCCGCGGCCGGCGGACTCCGAGTGGTCGAAGTCCCGACCGCTTTCCGTGCGCCAAGCCCAAAAGGTACGCACCAACCAGGAGCTTCTTTTTTCGGCGGTCAGAACTCCTGTGTGCCACCTTGTGCCTTGGAAGGAATCCGCTCAGTGCACACCCCTCACCCGCCCCGTCCGCCATATCCGCCTGGCTCCGGGGCCGCTCCCGGAGAATCCGACGAGAGCCTCGCGGCACTCCTCAGGACCCAGCCGGAGGGCGAACTCACCCACGTGGTCGCGCTGTTGCTCGCGCGGCACTGGCAGCCGGCCCACGACTACGCGGTCATCTGCCTCGCCTCCTCGGCGAACGTCGCCTCCATGGTCACCACGGCCGCCTTCCAGCAGGTGCTGGAACGCCTCCGGCGCGCCGGGTCCGCCGTCGCCCTGCGCCCCCAGCTCCTGGTGGCCGTCCGGGACATCGTCAAGGCGTGGTCCGCGCAGGACCGGATATCCGAGGTGCTGCCCGATGTCCGGAAACCGGCCGGCGGTCGCGGTATGCGCGTCACGAAGTCCATGACACCGGAAAACCGCAAGCTCGCGGAACGTTCCTTCCAGGCGCTTCCCGGACTCGACCAGTGCGTGCTCTGGCACACCGAGGTCGAGGCGGAGCACATATCCGTACCAGCCGGTCTGCTGGGTATGGACGCCGACACCGCGGCGCTGGCCCTCGAACAGGCCCGCGAGAAATTCCGTGAGGGTTGTGTACGGGCTCATCGTGAACTCGCGCCGAACAAGGATTGCCGTCACTACAACCGACTCCTGGATGTTCCGATCCGGCGCGGCGGTGCCTTGCTCCCCGATGTTCAGCAGCATCTCCTGACGTGCCGTTTCTGCCGTTATGCGGCTGAACAGCTGAGTCATTTCGAGGGCGGTCTCGGCGGTCTGCTCGCCGAAGGCGTGCTCGGCTGGGGCGGCCGCCGCTATCTCGAATCGCGGCCGAGCCGGGGCCACTCGGGAGTCCGCGCGGCCCGTCACCCCGGCAGACGCACGGGCGCCGGGATCCGTCCCCGGCTGCTGCCCCCGTTCGCCCGCTCCGCCGGGCAGGGGCGGCACTCCTCCCGGGGCCCGCGGTACCCGAAGGCGGTCGTCACCGGAGCCGGCCTGGTCTCGGTGGCCCTGATCGCGGCCGTCCTGGTCGCCGGTCTGTGGTCGCAGGACGGGGACGGCGCCGACCCCTCCGCCACCGCCGGGGCGTCCGGCAGCCTCGCGCCCGGCGGGCAGGCGCCGCCCGCCAGATCGTCGGCCCCGCCCGACTCGGCGGGACTGCCGACCGGGCCCGTACGGACCCGGCTGCGCAACCTCGACGCCGACCTCTGCCTCGACATCAAGGGCGGCACGGCCGAGGTCGGCGCCGGCACCGAGCTGGACACCTGCTCGGCGGCCGGCACCCAGAAGTGGTCGTACGAGCGGGACGGGCTGCTGCGCAGCGCCGCCGAACCCGGGCTGTGTCTGGACTCCCATGTGGACGCCGGTGTGGTCGTCCTGGGCCGCTGCGTCGGCGCGTCCGCCGAGCGGGGCGACGACGTGCGCTACGACCTCACCGTGCAGGGCGAGTTGCTGCCCCGGTGGCAGGCGGGGCTCGCCGTCGCCCCCGCCTCGAACGAGACGGAGGCGGACGTGGTGGTGAGGATCCGCGACCGGGGCGACGCACAGCGCTGGCTCACCGACACCACCGAGGCGACCCCGGGATCGCTGTCGATAGCGGGCCGGGACGCACGGTTCGCCGACCCGGCGGCGGCCGGGACGCGTGCCGACGGTGCTCCGGGGACGACCGCTACGGACACCGGCCCACCCCGTGCCCGGCCGCGCACCGGCCGGCTCCCCGTCGAGCAGGGGCCCGTGTCGCGGGCGGAGCCGGAGCTCACCGGCGGCCCGGGGCTGTGACCGTACCGGCTACGACACCACGTCCCGGGGTGCCTCGTCCGCCAGGAACCCGGTCACGTTCTGGACGGCCGCCAGTCCGATCCGCACCAGGGTCTCCCGGGTGACGCCGCCCACGTGCGGGGAGAGCACCACGTTCGGGGCCCGGAGCAACCGCAGGGCCGGTGTGGGCGGTTCGGGGTCGAAGACGTCGATGCCCGCACCGGCCAGGGCGCCCGACTCGAGCGCGTCCGCGAGGGCGTCCTGGTCGATCAGGGCGCCCCGCGCGGTGTTGACGACGAACGCGGTCGGCTTGAGCAGCGCGAGCCGGTCGGCGTCGAGAAGATGCCGGGTCGCGTCGGTGAGCGGCGCGTGCAGCGTCACGTAGTCGGAGACCCGCAGCAGTTCGTCCAGCTCCACCCGGCGGGCGCCGCCGAGGCGGGCCTCCGTCTCGGCGCCGACGGAGCGCCGTCCGGCGTACAGGACGGTCATGTCGAACGCGACCGCGCGCCGGGCGACCTCCTGGCCGATGTGACCGAGCCCGACGACCCCCAGGGTCTTGCCGGACAGTTCGGTGATCGACCCCTGGAGCCGCGGCAGCGCCCAGTCGGCCTCGACGAGCGCGGTGTGCGCCGGGATCAGCCGCTTGGCCAGGGCGAGCATCAGGGCGAAGGTCTGCTCGGCGACGTTCTGCTTCTCCGCGCCGCTGGAGCCGATGTTGCACACGGTGACGTTCCGGGCGCGGGCCACGTCGACGTCGACGTAGTCGAAGCCGTGACTGGCGCACTGGACCAGCTCCAACTGCTCGGCGGCAGCGAGGTGTTCGGCGCTCACGGGGGCGAGCCCGGTGATGACGACATGGGCCTCGCGCAGCGCGACGGGGTCCTCGTCGGCCGACTCCACGACGGTGACGCGGGCATGGGCGGGGAACAGCGTGGCGAGCGCCGCCCCGGTCGAACGGCCGCCCACGTGGGGCGAGATGACGGCCAGCACATTGCGTGCGGTGGTGCCGGCGCCGGTGGCGACGGTGGGTGACTCGGCGTTCACGGGGTCTCCTCCTCCAGGTCGTCCGCTGCGAGATCCGCCGGTCCCGCGTGCCCCGACAGGGCGAGGGTCAGGTCGAGTTCGGCGAGCAGGCAGCGGATGACGTGCTCGACGCCGGCCTGGCCGTCCAGGCCGAGCCCGTAGGCGTACGGACGTCCGACGAGCACGGCCTCGGCGCCCAGCGCGAGCGCCTTGAAGATGTCGTCGCCGGTGCGGATCCCGCTGTCGAAGAGGACGGTCAGCCGGTCCCCGGCGGCTTCGACCACCCGGGGCAGCGCGTCGATCGCGGCGACGGCGCCGGCCACCTGACGGCCGCCGTGGTTGGAGACCACCACGCCGTCCATCCCCGCGGTCACCGCCCGCCGCGCGTCGTCCGGGTGGAGGATGCCCTTCAGGACGATCGGGCCGTCCCAGTTCTCCCGCAGGAACTCCAGGTCGGGCCAGGTCTTGCCGGGGTCCGCGAACATCCCGACGAAGTGCAGGACCGCCGCGTTGGGGTCCTCGTGCATCGGCTTGGCCAGGCCCGCCTGGAACGCCGGGTCGGAGAAGTAGTTGGCGGTGCCCACACCGTGCAGGAACGGCAGGTACGCCTGGTCCAGGTCGCGGGGCCGCCAGGCCAGCAGGGGCGTGTCCAGCGTGACGAACAGCGCGGTGAACCCGGACGCCTTCGCCCGGTCCAGGAAGCTCCGCGTGACCTCACGGTCCTTGGCCCAGTACAGCTGGAACCAGCGCTCGCCGTCGCCCATCGCCTCCGCGACCTGCTCCATCGGCGTACTGGACGCCGACGACAGGATGTACGGCACGCCCTGCGCGGCGGCCGCGCGGGCCGCCGCCGGCTCGGCGTCCGGGTGCATGATCGACAGGACGCCGACCGGTGCGAGGGCGAGGGGCGCGGGCAGCGGGCGGCCCAGCACCTCGACGGACAGGTCGCGCTCGTGGACGTCCCGCAGCATCCGCGGCACGATCCGGCGGCGGTCGAGCCCGGCCCGGTTCGCGCGCGCCGTGCTGCCGTTGCCCGCGCTGCCCGCCACGTAGCCCACCGGACCGGGCCCCAGCCGCTGTTCGGTCAGTTCCTCCAGCCGGGTCAGATCGGTGGGCAGCCGGGGCACGGTGCCCGTCATCCCGTTCAGATAGATCTCGTACTGGAAGTCCGCCCAGTGCTTCGTCATCCGTACCTTCTGCCTCTCGCCCTGGATCTCGTCGTCGAGACCGTGCCGTTGCCGCCCTGGCCGCGCGCCGTTCCGGCCGGGGCCGCACACCGCCGTGACCGGATCCGCACAGTGCCGTGGCCGAGGACCGCGTGCCGTCGTGCCCGGGAACCACGCGGGCCCCGGGACGATCCTGACGAGCGGGACAAGATCCGTCCACCTCGGGCGCACGGTTTGTCCGGACGCACAGTTCAGACCGGGAACGACACGCGTACGGAGAGGAGCCGGCCCGTCGGCCCCAGCTCCGCCGCCACCGGGAGCCGGCCGTCGCCCTGGCCGGTCATCGCGCACAGCACGCGCGCGCCGCCGACCTCGACGGTCCCGGCCGCCACCGGGGAGGCGCGCACCGCACGCATGATCTGCCAGTGGTGGGAGTGCGGGCGGAAGTCCACCATCAGCCGCCGCCGGGGGTCCGCGTCCTTCCAGTCGAAGAGGGTGCCGGCCAGCCGCATCGCGTCCGGTACCGGCAGCCCCGTCCAGCCCTTCACTCCCTCCTCGCCCGGTTCGCCCAGCTCGGGCGCCGCGAACTCCGCCACGGCCGCGTCCTCGGCGGCGCCCCAGAACGCGACGTCGGCCAGCCCGTCGACGGGTTCGTCGTGCCGCCACAGGTCCAGCGCGTCGGCGTCCCCGAGGAGGAGTCGGGCCCAGTCGACGCGGATCTCGCCGAGGTCCACGGACCGCACGGACGGCACGGGCGGCACGGGCGGCACGGCGGGAGCGGGGGCGACGGCGACCACGACTCCGGTGTCCGTCGCCAGCACCGGCAGCGGCCGGTCCCGGGGCAGTCCGCCGACGGCCACGACGGGGACGCCGTGCATCAGGAAGCAGCCGCCGCCGCGCTCCACGCACCGCCGCACCCGTTCCCGGTGCGGCACCCGCTCGGCACAGGCCTCCAGCGCGGCGTCGAGACCGTGCTCCCGGCAGTGCGCGTCGAACTGCTCGGTGAGCCGGGTGACCCCGGACGCCGGGATGTCGTGGAGGGTCCGGCCGGGCTGCCGGTCGAAGGAGTGCGCCGCGGTGTCGGCGTCGGGGCCGGTGACCACGAAGTCGGTCGCGGCGCTCACATCGGCGGCGACCGCGGGCTCCTGGACGCCGAAGGCTCCCGGGTCCACCAGCGCCGGTGACCGCCGTCCGCTCCACATGCCGAGGTGACCGCCGTCGACGATCACCAACTCACCGGAGGGACAGGTGATCTCGCCCAGCCGCCCGTAGATCTCTCCCATGGCCGGGCAGTCTACGAACCGCGCGTTCCGGGGCAGCCCTTGCGGCGGGAGCTGTCCTGTTTTCGCCGTCGAAGGTCATCGGCGGGGAGGGGCGGCGGCCGTGAGCCACCACCGGGGACGGTCAGCCGCTCGGCCGCCGACGCGCTCCGGCCGCTCGCCCCGACCGCACCGCGGATCTCGCCCTCGCCATCAGCCCCGGCCCCGCCATCGGCCCCGCCATCGGTCCCGGCCCCGGTGCCCGGTCCGGTGACCGGCGGGACCGGGGGACCGGCACGTAGACGGTACGCGCCAGCCGCGGGCCCTCGGGTCCGTACGCCGCCCGCGGTCCGGGAAGAACCACAGCAGGGCCAGGAACGGCACGGCCGCGACGGCCGGGGAGATCGGCAGCCCGATGCCGACCCCGCCGGCCGGATCGCCCAGCGGTCCCACGAACCGGCCCGGGACGCTCTGCTCCACCGGCCGGGGTCAGTCGCCGGCGGCCGGGGTGTCCGGTCCGTCCTCGGGGGAGCCGTCCGGTGTGCCGGGATCCGTGGCGTCGGGGCCCTGCGCGCGGACCCGTCGCACCTGCTCCAAGGAGTCCCTCAACTCCGTGAGCCAGTCGTCCGTGTGGCGCTCGACGAGGCGTACGCACCAGGCGAGGGCCTCGCTGCGGCTGCGGGCCACCCCGGCGGCGATCAGCGTGTCGAGCACCTGGCGCTGGGGCTGGCGCAGCCGGGTCATCACGGGGGCGGCGACATGGGTGAACAGGGCGCGTCCGGTCCCGCACTCGACGCCCCAGGAGACCTTCTTGCGGAACCGGTGCTCGGCCTCCCGCGCCACGGCCACGCGGGCGTCACGGGTGCGCTCGCGGAACTCCTGGATCCGCGAGTCGACGGCCGCCTCCCGCTCGGCGTCCGAGACGCCTTCGGCGAGGCGGGGTTCGGGGATGCGGCCGACGACGGTGATCTCCTCACGGTCGACCGTGACCTCGCCGAGGCTCTCGAAGAGGTCGTCGGGCAGCCGGCCGGCGAACCAGCCGCGCAATGTCTCGTGCTCTTCGGCTGTAATCATGTAATGACGATTACTCCGCCGGACGGCAGGGCGCAAGAGGTCGGCGCTCCATCGGTGCGCGGCCGGCGCCCGGCCGGAAGCGGAATGTTTCAGGCCTATTGCTGAGCAGGGGATATCCGGCCAGCGACGGCCCGGGGCGGCGTGGCACCCGCTCAGTTCCAAGGGGGCCCGAAGGGGCGCGTGTTCGAATTACGTGACTTCACGCCACTGATTCAATACGCAAGGTTACTGAAACGCGTGGGGTCGAGGTGTCTTTCCGGGCGGGACTCGGCAGACTCGCGCTCGCCGCACCGGCACCACCGGGCCGGGCGGCGACCGACCGAGCGGAAGGATGCACACGATGCCGAACACCGCGCGCTGGGCAGCGACGATCACCCTGACGGCCACCGCCGTCTGCGGTCCCCTGACCGGGACCGCCCTCGCCGTGCCCGCGCCGCCCTCGCTCTACGCCCCCTCGTCCCTGGTGTTCACCACGGGCCACGGTGAGGTCGCGGCCGAGGTCGCACCCGAACGCGCGGTCACCCTGACCTGTGCGCCGACGCCCTCGGGGACCCATCCGGCGGCGGTGTCGGCCTGTGGCGCGCTGCGGGCGTCGGGCGGGGACCTCGACGCCCTGCCCACGAGACCCGACGTCCTGTGCACCCGTGAGTACGACCCCGTCGTCGTCACGGTCGACGGCGTCTGGCAGGGCAAGCGGGTCGCCTACGAGCGCACCTTCTCCAACGAGTGCGTGAAGAACTCCTACGGGACGAGCGTCTTCACGTTCTGAGGGACCGGGGTCGCGCGGTGCTCCGAGTGCGTCGACGGAGGCCCGCGGATGCGGAGGGGGGCGCGAGCCCCGTCGCGGAGCAGCGCGTGATCTCGCAACAGGGGCCGGCGGGGACGGAGTGGGGCCGTCTTCGCCGGCCCTGGCGTGTTGTCGGCGCCGGTGGGCGGGGCCGTTGCCGGTCAGTCCCTGGCCGGGCGCGGCGCGGGAGGCAGCTCCGTCAGGGGAGGGAAGCGCTCCAGGAGGCCGCAGGCCAGGAGCAGCCGGTGGATACGGGGCTGGTCGGAGAGCAGGTGGAGGGTGCCGCCCTGCTCCCTGGCCCGGCGGTCGGCCCGGCACAGCACCCGCAGCCCCGAGCAGTCGAAGAAGTCGACCGTGCGGAGGTCCACCACGATCTGTGGCGCCCCGCCCGCGGTCAGGGCGTCCAGGTGCTCGCCCAGGGCGCCGGCCGTCGCCATGTCTATCTCGCCCCGCACCTCGACCACCGTGAACCCGTTCCTCGGATGGCTGCGGGCGTACGGATTCGCCGGGGGCGGTGGGGTCCTGGCCGTCATGGCGTCTTCGGGCGGTTCGGCGGCAGTGGCATGGGGCTGTGGTGGCATTTCGGTTCCACCTCGTACAGGGTCGGGCGTATTCGATCCCGGTTGTTACCCAAGTCGCGCCGGAACCATCCATACCGCACGCATCGCGTCAGCCGGGCTTCACTCGACTCAGTGAAATTCGGCTGTAGCTGTTGACTTTTGGTCTTTGTGTTTGCTCAACGTGCCCTGTTCATGGAGGTGTTGTGGTCGTACAGTCGCCGTGCTGCCCAGGTCCCCGGCCGCACCACTCGTACGCATGACTTGTCTGGCCAAGGAGGGTTGGCGGTGGGAACGCCGGTACGCACTTCCTCGGGCGGGCCCGCGCTGCTCACCGAGCACGGGCTCATGGAGCCCGTCCGGGAGATGGAGTTCACCGCCCGTTTCGCCCGCGCGGACGGGGAGTTCGCGGCCCAGGCGGCCGCCGTGGCCGTGACGCAGGCGATCGACGCCCCGCTGTCGTTCGTCTCCCCGGTCCTCGACGCGGGCTGTTCCACGAGCAGGTGCCTGCTGGAGCGGAGCGCCGCCGACACCTGCCGCATCGTCCTCACGGCGGACACCTCGGGCATCACCGTCGCCGCCACCGACGACGTCGCGGTCCCGCTGGACGCCGACGACCGCATCGGCACCCAGGACCTGCCGCTGCTCGCCGTCGTCGACGGACTGAACGTGCACCACGGGCCCGACGGCCATGTGTGGGTCGTATGGAAAGGGTCGTGGCGGCGGACCTGACAGCCCCCGGACGGGCCCGTACCTCCTTAATGCATATGATGCGCAAGTGCGCGACTACTGCATAAGAACGGCGACCCCCGGCGACGCCGACGGCGCCCGCTCCGTGATGCTCGACACCGTCTACCGGGACTTCGGTACGGGCTACGTGCCCCGCTGGCACCGGGACATCATCGACCTCCACGGCGCCTACCTCGCGCCCGCCCGCCACACGCTGCTGATCGCGGCCGACCGGCGGGACGGAGCGGTGGTCGCGACCGCCGCCCTCGACTCCCGCGGCCCGGCCCATCCGCCGAACCCGCGCCGGCTGGCCGAGCGCTACCCCTCCGGGGAGACCGCCCAGCTGCGTCGGGTGTACGTCCGCCCCGAGGCCCGCAGACAGGGCCTGGCGACACGGCTCGTCGGCGGGCTGCTCGACTTCGCGGCGGCCGACGGCGGCTATCGCTCCGTCTATCTGCACACCGACCCCGCGGTGCCCGGCGCCGAGGCGTTCTGGCGTGCGCTGGGCAAGGCGGTCCACGACGAACGCGAGGAACCCGGCGGCGGCCAGGGAATCGTGCACTTCGACGTACCCCTGCCCTGACGACGGCACCCCGGCACCGACGCGGTTCCGCGCAGGCGCCGTTCCTCCCCGCGCCGATGACGTGCCGCGGGCACCCCCACGCACGACCTCGCACGACCTCGCACGACCTCGCACGACCACGAACGAAAGAGATCATGCTCTCATCGCCGCGCCGTCGCCGGTTCGCCGCCGGACTGCTGTCAGCCCCGCTGCTCGCACCCCTGCTCACCGGCTGCTTCGCCTCCGACGGCGGCCAGGAGTCCTCCGACGGCGCGGCGGGCCCCCGGCTGAAGGTCGCCCTCGCCTTCCCGCCCACCGAGAACTTCTCCCCGTACGGCGCCGACGCCACCCTCCTCACCCGGCTCGGCGTCACCGAGGGCCTGACCCGCCTCGACGCCAACGGCGCCGCCGCTCCCGCGCTCGCCGAGTCCTGGAGCCGCGAGAACGACCGCGGCTGGCTGTTCACCCTGCGGGACGCCACCTTCCAGGACGGCACCGAGGTCACCCCGACGGCCGTCGCCGAGGCCCTCACCCGCGCCGCGGGCGCCGACCCCGTGACCGCCGCCCTGACCGGCGTCGAACTCTCCGCCGAGGCCACGGACGACGGCCGGGTCCGCGTGAGAACCGCCGACCCCGACCCCGCCCTGCCGCTGCGCCTGTCCAGCCCCGGCCTGGTGATCCTCTCGTACAGGGCGTACGCCGACCAGGACGCGGTCAGCCCTCTCGGCACCGCCACCGGCCCCTTCGAACTCACCGAGGTCACCGGCACCACGGCCGCCACCCTCGACCGCTACGACGACTACTGGGGCGGACGCGCCCAGGCCTCCGGCGTCGACGCCACGTTCACCGCCGACGGCACCGCCCGCACGAACGCCCTGCGCACCGGCGCGGCCGACATCGCCGAGGCCGTACCCGTCTCGCAGGCCGCGTCCCTCGACAAGGCGGTCCGCCGGGAGACGGCCACCACCCGCACCACCAGCCTCCTGCTCAACACCGCGTCGGGCGCCTTCAAGGACCCGAAGGCACGGGCCGCCGCCCGCGAGGCCGTCGACACCTCCGCCCTCGCCGAGGGCGTCTACGAGGGACACGCCGACCCGGGCGCCGGGATCTACGGGCCCGCCCTGACCTGGGCGGCCGACAAGCGCGTCGCACCGGCCGGGCGGGCGCGGGCGGCCGTCGCCGACGGAACGACGCTCACCCTGGCCACGTACGACAACCGGCCCGAACTGCCCGAGGTCGCCCAGGTGCTGAAGCAGCAGCTGGAGAAGGCCGGGTTCGAGGTGAAGCTGGAGGTGCGTGAGTACTCGCGCCTGGAGAGCGACGCGCTGGCCGGGAAGTTCGACGCGTTCGTGTCCGCGCGCAACACCATGCTCGACACCGGCGACCCCCTCTCCGTCCTCGCCAGCGACTACACCTGCGACGGCGGCTACAACCTGGCCCTCCTGTGCGACAAGAAGGCCGACAAGGCCGTGTCCGACGCCGGGTCGGTCGGCGACACCGCGCAGCGGCAGGACGCGGCGATGACCGCCGAGGCGGCGATCCTCGGCACGGACGCCGTCGTTCCGCTCGTCCATCAGCGGATCGTCACGGGCGTCGGCGCCGAGGTCAGCGGCGTCCTGCTCGACCCGTACGAGCGCGGCCTCGTCGGCGTCGGCACCCGCGGCTGACGGGCGGCCGCACGTGCTCAAGGCCGCCGTACGAGGCGGCGCGCCGGTGCTGCTCTGGCGCGCCGTCCTGGTCGCCGCGCTGCTGTGCGGGGTGGGGCTGCTGCCGTGGCTCGCGCACACGGACCCGGCGCTCACCGTTTTCAGGGCCCGGTCCGCCGAGCGCACCGCGACACCCGAGGTCCTGGACAGCATCCGCGACCGGCTCGGCCTCGACGCCGGACCGGTGCGGCTGCTCGGCGACTGGCTCGGCGGACTGCTGCACGGCGACGCGGGCCGGTCGTGGATCTCCGGCGCCGAGGTCGCCCCCTCGGTCCTCCAGGCGCTCGGGGCCTCGCTGCTCCTGATGAGCGGCGCGCTGGCCGTCGCGGCGCTGACCGCGGCCGGCGTGTGCGCGCGGACCCTGCGGCTCGGGGCCGGGCGGCGACTCGACGAACGGCGCTCCGCCGGCACGGGTTCGGCGATCCTGGCCACCCTGCCCGACTTCCTGACCGCCTCGGTGCTCGCCTCCGTCGTCGCTGTGCGGCTCGGCTGGCTGCCCGCCCTCGGCTGGTACGGCCCCCGGTGGATGGTGCTGCCCGCCCTCTCGCTCGGCCTGCCCGCGGGCGCGCTGCTCGGGCGGATGCTCGACGACCTGCTGCCCGGCGCCTTCGCCGAACCGTGGGCGACGGCCGCCGCCGCGCGCGGCGTACGCGGCCGGACCGTCGCACGGCAGGCCCTGCGCCGCTGCGTGCCCGGACTCCTGCCGAACGTGGGCCTGTTCGTCGTCGGGCTGACCGGCGGCGCGGTCGCCGTGGAGCAAATCTTCGACATCCCGGGACTCGGACGGCTCTCCCTGCGGGCCGCCGTCGCCCAGGACCTGCCCGTCCTCCAGGCCGGCACCCTGGCCCTGGTCGTCCTCGCGGCGGTCGTCGGCGCCCTCGCCCGTCTCACCGCCCGCCTCCTCATCGGACCGGCCCTGCGCGACGACGCGCTGCCCTCCCTGCACCGCCCGGCCCCGCCCCGCCCCACGTCACCGCCCCTGCTGTACGGGGGACTGCTGCTCGCCGTCGTCGCCCTGGGCCTGGCCCGCGACCCCCTGGAACTGGACACCGGGGCCCGGCTCCGGCCTCCCTCCTGGACGCATCCCTTCGGCACGGACGCGCTGGGCCGCGACGTACTGGCCCGGGTCGGCCACGGAGCACTGGACACCCTGGCCCTGGCGGCCGCCGTCAGCGCGGCCGCGCTGGTCGCCGGGGTACTGCTCGGGCTGCTGCCCCGGTTCTCCGGGCCGCTGGTCGACACGGTCAACGCCGTACCGCCGGTCCTGGCCGGCCTTCTCGTCACCGCGGTCGCTGGCAGCGGGCCCGCCACCCCGGCCCTCGCGGTGACCGCCGTCGCCTGGGCACCGCTGGCCGCCCACACCTCGGCACTGCTCCGCCAGGAACGGGCCACCACCCACCTGGCGGCCACCCGCGGCCTGGGCGCGGGCCCGCTCCAACTGCTGCGCCACGAACTGCTTCCCGCCGTCCTGCCGCCGGTCCTGCGCCACGCCCTGCTCCGCCTGCCCGGGGTGGCCCTGTCCCTCGCGGCCCTGGGCTTCCTCGGCCTGGGCGCGCAGCCGCCGTCCCCGGAGTGGGGTCTGCTGCTCGCCGAGAACCAGCCGTACGCGGAACGGGCGCCCTGGGCGTCCCTGGCACCGGCGGCGGCGCTGGCCCTGCTCGGCGCCGTGGCGGTCACCGCAGGGGGCGGGGTCCGACGGCCCCGGCTTCCGCGCGTACGGCCCCGGGCACTGCGCGTACGACGCCGGGCCGGCGCGGGCCCGGCGGAGCACGCGACCACGGGCGCCACGATATCCGCGGCCGTGACCCCGGCGGAGTCCGTGACCGGGGGTCTCGCCGGGGCCGCGGGCGCGAGCCCGGCCGACAAGGACCCCGTGACGGACCCGGCGCGGAGCCGGGATGCCTGAGACGACGCCCTCGCCGGACCCACGCGGCAGCGCCGGTCGCAGGGGCGGAACCGGAGGCGAGCCGGGCCGCACCACCCGGAGAATCCCTTCCTCCCTGCGGACCTTCACCTCCCTGTCGCCGCTGCTCCGCCTCCTCGTCCTCACCCAGCTCGCCTTCAACATCGGCTTCTTCGCCGTCCTGCCCTTCCTCGCCGCGCACCTCGGCACGGCGATCGGCATGGCGGGCTGGCTGGTCGGACTGGTGCTGGGGCTGCGGACCTTCAGCCAGCAGGGGCTGTTCGTGGTGGGCGGCGCGCTGGCGGACCGCTACGGGGTGCGGCCGGTGGTGCTCGCCGGATGCGCCCTGCGGATCGCCGGCTTCGGCTGGCTCGGCCACGCGCGGACCACCTGGACGGTCGTCGCGGCCGTCCTGCTGATCGGATTCGCCGCCGCGCTCTTCTCACCCGCCGTCGAGTCGGAGGTGGCCCGCCAGGCGGTCTGCCGGGAGGCGGCGGGGGAGGGGCCGCGTACCGAGGTGCTGGCCCTGTTCACCGTGGCCGGGCAGGCCGGCGCGTTCCTTGGGCCCTTCGCCGGGGCGCTCCTGCTGGCCGTGGACTTCCGCGCGGTCTGCCTCGCCGGGGCCGGGGTCTTCGTGCTCGTCCTGGCCGGGCACGCGTGGCTGCTGCCGCAGCGCATACCCGGCCGGGTCAGGACGACCGGCCGGGGCGGGCTCCGGCGGCTGGGGCGCAACCGCCGGTTCCTGGCGCTGTGCTGCGCGTACGGCGCCTATCTGCTGGTGTACAACCAGCTGTACCAGCTGCTGCCCGTGGAGGTGGAGCGCGCGGCGGGCTCGCAGGCGCCGCTGGCCTGGCTGTTCGCGCTCTCCTCGCTGCTGGTCGTGACGGCCCAGCTGCCGGTCACGCGCTGGGCGGGCGACCGGCTCGGCCTGCGCCGGTCGACGGTGTCGGGGCTGCTGCTCGTCGCGGCGGGGTGCGCGGTCGTCGCGGCGGCCCGGCCCGCCGGGTGGACGGGCACCGTGGGGCTGCTGCCCGTGGCCGGTTACGTGGTCCTGCTCACCCTGGGACAGATGCTGGTCGCGCCCGCCGCCCGCGCCTGGGTGCCCGATCTCGCCGAGGACGGCAGGCTCGGCCTCTACACGGGCGCGCTGTCCTCGGTCTCCGGCCTCGTCGTCCTCGTCGGCAGCGCGGCGACCGGCCTTCTCCTGGACACGGGTCTGCCTCCGGCGGTGCCGTGGCTGGTGCTGGCGGTGATCCCGGTGGCGGCGGCCGCGCTGCTGCCGCGCGGCCCCGCCGTCGAGAAGCGCGGGGCCGTGTCGTCGAGCGGCTCCGCCGCGGCGCGCGACCGGCCGGCACCGCGCCGCAGCCCAGCAGAAGAGGGGCCGCCGTCTCCCTGAAGACGGCGGCCCCTCGGTCTGTGCGGCGACGCGGTCACGTCACCCGCGGGTACCTCACATGTGGACGACCGGCGCGGCGTCCGGGTCGTGCTCGGCCACGCCGCGGCGGTAGAGCAGGAACGTGATCAGGGCGCCCGCCACGAAGAAGCCGGACGACCACCAGAAGGCGGTGGTATAGCTCTCGATCGACGACTGGGCGCGGACCAGCGGGTCGGTCGCGTCCTTGCCGACCAGGAAGCTGGTCGCGGCGCTCGCGGCGAGCGTGTTGAGGAGCGCGGTACCGATGGAACCGCCCACCTGCTGCATGGTGTTGACCGTCGCCGAGGCGACACCCGCGTCCTCCGCCGCGACCCCGCTGGTGGCCAGGGCCATGGCGGGCGGCATCACGATGCCGAGCCCGGCGCCGGTCAGGAGCAGCGGCGGCAGCACGGCGGTGGAGAAGTCGGAGTCCACCCCGATGCCGGCCAGCCAGGCCATCGCGACGGCGGCGAGTGCGAAGCCCGCCGGGATGACGGTCTTCGGTCCGATGCGCGGCACCAGGATCGTGGTGGACACCTGGGCCATGACCATCAGCGCCGCCATCATCGGCAGGAAGGCCACACCGGTCTTGGTCGGGCTGAAGCCCAGGTTCAGCTGCAGGTAGTAGGTGAGGAAGAGGAAGACACCGAACATGCCCGCGCCGGTCACCAGGACGGCGATGAACGAGGCGGCGCGGGTGCGGTCGAGCAGGACGCGCATCGGCAGCAGCGGGTGCGCCGCCCGGGTCTGCCACCAGCCGAACACCGTCAGGAGCACGGCGCCCGCCACCAGGAAGCCCCAGGTCAGGGGCGAGCCCCAGTCGTGGGTCTCGGCGTTGGAGAAGCCGTAGACGACGGAGAAGAGACCGGCGGAGACGGCCAGCGCGCCCGGCAGGTCCAGCTTGGAGTTCGCGGCGTCACGGTGGTTGTTCAGGAGCACCCAGCCGCCCGCGAAGGCGGCGACGGCGAAGACGATGTTGACGTACAGGGTCCAGCGCCAGTCCAGCGCGTCGGTGAGGACACCGCCGAGCAGCAGGCCGAGCGCGCCGCCCGCACCGGCGATCGCGCCGTACACGCTGAACGCCTTGGCGCGCTCCTTGGCGTCGGTGAACGTCGTGTTCAGGAGGGAGAGCGCGGCGGGCGCGAGGAGGGCGCCGAAGACACCCTGGAGGGCGCGCGCGGTGACGAGCATCCCGAAGCTGTTCGCCGCGCCGCCGAGCACGGAGGCTCCGGCGAATCCGGCGACGCCGATGAGGAAGGCGGGCTTGCGTCCGAACAGGTCGGCGATGCGGCCGCCCAGCAGGAGCAGCGAGGCGAAGGCGAGCGCGTACGCCGTGACGATCCACTGCCGGTTGCCGTCGCTGAAGCCGAGGTCCGCCTGTGCCGAGGGCAGGGCGATGTTCACGATGGTCGCGTCCAGCACCACCATCAGCTGCGCGATCCCGATGATGGAGAGGATCCACCATCGGTTCGCCGCCGGCGGCGTCGCGCCGGGTGCGTCCGCGGCGCCCTTGCGGGCCCCTTCGGACAGGGTCTGGGTCTTGGCCATGAGGAGGAGCCCTCCAGGGAAAAGGGGAAAGTCCGCTCGTACTGCACGGGGGAGCACATGAACGACACATGAACGAAACTGTTTCGTACGCATCGAGGCTAGACCACTTTTATCGAAACGCCAAAGTTTCGCTAGTGAGACGGACGTCACATGGCGCGCTCCGGCGGCGGATCCACCGGACCCCGGCCCCCGTCCGTACCCCTACTGCATCTGCCGTCGCACCAGCTCGTGCAGCCGTCCGCCGGTGTCCGCCAGCAGCTCTGCGGGCGAGCCCTGCTGGGCGATCCGGCCGTCCTCCATCACGATGACGCGGTCCGCGTCCATGACGGTGGTCAGCCGGTGCGCGATCACCACACGGGAGGCGTTGAGCGCGCGGGTGCTCTCGATGACCGTGCGCTGCGTCTCGTTGTCCAGGGCGCTGGTCGCCTCGTCGAAGAACAGGATGCGCGGACGGCGGATCAGGGCCTGGGCGATCATCAGCCGCTGGCGCTGGCCGCCGGAGACCGCGCTGCCGCCCGAGACGATGGTGTGCAGCCCCATCGGCATCCGCTCGATGTCCTCGGCGAGCCCGGCCATCCGGGCCGCGGCCATCGCCTCCTCGGGCGTGTAGGGCTCCGTACCGCAGATGACGTCGAGGATCGAGCCCGAGAACGGCTGCGCGTGCTGGAGCACGACACCGCACTGCCTGCGTACGGCCGACTGGTCGAGGGCCGCCAGGTCCTGGCCGTCGTACAGCACGCTGCCGGAGAGCGGCCTGTCGAAGCCGATGAGCAGCCGCAGCAGGGTGGACTTGCCGCAGCCGCTGGGGCCGACGACGGCCACGAACTCGCCGGGCCGGATCGCGAAGGACACGTCGTCCAGGACCAGCGGCCCGTCGTCGGTGTACCGGAAGGACAGCTTCTTCGCCTCGATCGCCCCGGTGAGTTCGGCGGGGCGCGTGCTCGCCACGCGCACCTCGGGCGTCGCGTCGAGCACCGGCTTGATCTCCTCGAACATCGGCAGCGCGGCGACCATCGACACGAAGGAACCCGTCAGCTGGGTGACCGAGGAGAGCAGCATCGTCATCGAGGTGTTGAAGGTGAGGAAGGCCGCGGCCGACAGGGAACCGCGCGCGGGTCCCGCCAGCAGCATGAACATGATGAGCGAGCAGAGCGGCAGATACACCGAGCCGAGCACGGTCGTGAGGTTCTTGATCCGGCCCACCTGCTGCTGGAGCTCACGGCTGCGGGCGAACTCGCCGGCCCAGGCCGCGTACGCGTAGTTCTCCGCCGCCGCGACCCGCAGCTTCGGCAGACCGCGCAGGGTCTGGAAGGCCTGGTTGTTGAGCTTGTTGCTCAGCACGATCAGCCGGCGCTGCCAGCGCACCTGCCACAGACCGAGCCCGAGGAACACCGCGGCGATCACCACGAGCATCCCGATCGCGGCGAGCGCCATCGGGACACTGAACCAGAACAGCAGCGCGAGGTTCATCACGCCGACCGTCACCGACTGGACCACCACCGGGCCCAGGCCGGCCATCATGCGGCGGATGGCGCTGATACCCATGGCGGCACTGGCCAGTTCACCGGTGGAGCGCGAGGTGAAGAACGCCGTGGGCAGCCGCAGCAGCCGGTCCCACACGGCCGGCTGGAGCGTGGCCTCGATCCGGCCCTCCAGGCGCAGCATGGTGAGGTTCTGCATCAGCGTGAACGCCGCCGACACCACACCGGCGACCATGACGGCCAGGCAGACCTGGACGATCAGGCTCTCCTGGGCCTTCGGCACGAACTCACCCAGCACCTGGCCGGTCGCGAGCGGCACCAGCGCGCCGAGCGCCACCGTCACCAGACCGCTGAGCGCCAGGTTGCGCAGGTCGCCGCCGGTGCCCTGGAGGCTGAACCGCAGCAGCCGCAGCGGGGTCAGCCCGCGCTCGGGCAGCGGCCGGTAGAACATCACCCCGCGCGGCTCGAACTCCGCCGCGTTGGCCTTCTCGACCGGCGTCTCGCGGCCGCTCGACGGATGCACCGCCACATACCCGCCGCGCCGCCACAGCAGCGCCACCGGAGCACCCGAGGCGACCCGGTGCCCGACGAGCGCGCCGACGTCGTCGCGCCACCAGCGCCCGTCGAGGCGTACGGCACGGGCCCGGACGCGGGAGGCGAGCGCGATCCGCTCGACCGGGTCGAGCCGGTCGCTCTGCGAGCCGCCCTTCGCGGGGTCGCAGAGGGTGATCCCGGTCGCGCGGGCGACGAGCCTGCACGCCGCGTACGTGGCATCGGCGTCGGCCGCGCCGGGACCCGGCCCCGAGCGCTTGGAGACGGAGGCCAGCAGGGTGCGGTCGGCCTGGGCGCGGACCGCCTCGCCCGCCTTGATGCCGGCGGCCGTCCGGTTCTCGTGGGTGCGCTCCAGCTGTTCGATCCAGCGGTCGAGCGTGGCCAGCAGCCGGTACTGCTGGTCGACCGTCGACTGCCACAGCGCAGGGTCGAGCAACAGGTCCGCCGCGGCCTCGGCGCCGTACAGGGAGCCGTACTGCACACTGCCCGGCGGCACCTGCGTCCACAGGACGTCGTCGTCGGTGGGGGCCGCGCCCCGCTCGGTGGCGAGCGGCGCCTCGAAGAGGATGGCCAGACCCCGGCCGAGGCCGAGGGAGAGGGCGTACTCCAGGGGGCTGGTGGACGGGGGGACGTACTGGGGGGTGCCGTACGCGTCGTACGTCCAGGTCTGGGTCTGCGGGGGCTGGTACAGCTCGCGCAGTTCGATCCGGCGCAGGACGCACGCGCGCAGCGGCCGCCCGACGAGCGTGTGCTGGGGTCCCGCGACCGGGCCGAGCAGCAGCGAGCCCGCTTCGAGACGGCCGAGGTGGTGCCAGTGCCCCTGCCCGGCCGCGTCCACGGCGAACAGGTCCATGGCCCCGGCCGCGACGAGCCACAGGACGTGCGGCCCTTCCAGATCGAGGCGATTGAACCCCGAGCCGTCCACCGGGGCGCCCATGCCGCCGAGCGCGGCGAGCACGTAGTCGCCCTCGGTGACGGGCTGCTGGGGTTGCTGCGACTGGTACTGCGCGTTCTGTGCGTTCTGCTCGTTCTGCGGATACACGGACGTCATCTCAACGCTCCCTGACCAGCTCGGCGTACGCGCCGCCGGCCGCCACCAGGGCGTCGTGACGCCCGCGTTCCACGATCGTGCCGTGCTGGAGCACCACGATCTCGTCGCTGTCGCGCACGGTGCTCAGCCGGTGCGCGATCACCACACAGGCACAGCCGCGCCTGCGCAGGTTGTCCATCACGACCTGCTCGGTCTGCGCGTCCAGCGCGCTCGTCACCTCGTCCAGCACCAGGATGCTGGGCCTGCGGACCAACGCCCGCGCGATCTCCAGGCGCTGGCGCTGGCCGCCGGAGAAGTTGCGGCCGTCCTGCTCGACCCGGCTCTGGATTCCGCCGGGGCGCCGCATCACCACGTCGTACAGCGCCGCGTCCCGCAGCGCGGTGACCACCGCCTCGTCGGGGACCGAGGGGTCCCACAGCGCGATGTTGTCGCGGACCGTGCCCTCGAAGAGGAAGACGTCCTGGTCGACGAAGGAGACGGAGGACGCGAGCGCGCCGCGCGGGATGTCCTCCAGCCACTGCCCGTCGATCCGGATCACGCCCTCCCAGGGCGTGTACAGGCCCGAGATCAGCCGGGACACCGTCGACTTGCCGCTGCCGGAACCGCCCACGAGGGCGACCTGCTGGCCCGGACCGACCGTCAGCGAGAACCCGGTGAGAAGCGGCTTGTCGAGCGGGCTGTACCCGAAGGTGATGTTCGACAGCTCGACATGGCCCTGCAGCCGGCGGGTGCTGTCGCTCGCGCCGCGCCGCGCGTAGAGCGGGTCCGCGGCGAAGTTCTCGACGTCCTTGAGGCGCGCCACGTCCGCCGCGAAGTCCTGGATACGCCCCGCGACCCCGTTGAGCCGGGTGATCGGCGCGGTGAAGCGGGTCACCAGAGCCTGGAACGCCACGAGCAGACCGATGGAGATGTGCCCCTCCACGGCCCGCATGCCGCCGATCCACAGGATCAGCGCGCTGTTGAGCGTCGCCAGCGTGGGCGCGACGACACCCAGCCAGGCGCTCGGCACACCGAGACGCTGCTGCTCCTCCAGGGTGGTGGCGTGCTGCCCCGCCCACTTGCGGAAGTAGCCGTCCTCACCGCCGGTCGCCTTCATCGTCTCGATCAACTGCAGCCCGGTGTACGCCGTGTTCGTCAGCCGCGCGCTGTCGGCCCGCAGCTTCGCCGTCCGTGTCGCGCGCAGCCGGATCACGACCCGCATCGCCACCACGTTGAGCAGGGCGACCCCGATGCCCACGGCCGTGAGCTGCGGATCGTACGTGTACAGCAGCACGGCGTAGAGAACCACGACGATCGCGTCCACGCCGGCCGCCGAGAGGTCCCGGGCCAGCGTCTCGGCCACCGCGTCGTTGGACTGGAGCCGCTGCACCAGGTCGGCCGGGCTGCGCTGGGAGAAGAAGGTGACCGGCAGCCGCAGCAGATGCCGCAGGAACCTGGCGCTGCTGAGCGTCGAGGAGATGAGGCGGCCGCGCAGCAGGTTCGCCTGCTGCAGCCAGGTCAGCACCACCGTCAGCAGCACGCTCGCGCCCATCGACGCGAACAGCACCCCGAGCAGCGAGGTCTGTCCGCCGATCAGGAACATGTCGATGTACGTACGGCTGAGCGCGGGCACGGCCGCGCCGACCGCCACCAGCAGCAGACTGGCCAGCACGGCGGCCGGCATGGTGCCCGAGGTGCCGCGCAGCCGGGCCGGCATGGCGCCCATGACCCCGGGCCTGCGGCCGCCCTTCTCGAAGTCGGGACCCGGCTCCAGGACCAGCACGACGCCCGTGAAGCTGGTGTCGAAGTCCTCCATGGGGACGAACCGCCGCCCCTTGCCGGGGTCGTTGATGTGCACCCCGCGCCGGCCGAAGCGGCGCCCCGTCCCGTCGAAGACGACGTAGTGGTTGAACTCCCAGAACAGGATCGCCGGAGCGTGCACCTCGGCGAGCGCCGCCGTGTCCATCTGCATGCCCTTGGCGGTGAGACCGTAACTGCGCGCGGCCTTCAGCAGGTTGCTGGCCCGTGAGCCGTCGCGCGAGACACCGCAGGCGATGCGCAGCTCCTCCAGCGGGATGTGCCGCCCGTGGTGGCCGAGCACCATCGCCAGGGAGGCGGCGCCGCACTCGACGGCCTCCATCTGGAGGACGGTGGGCGTACGGACGCGTCTGCCCCGGCCCCTGGGGACCTTGCGCCTGGGCGGCGCGGCCCGGCGGCGGCCCCGTACGGGAGGCGGCAGTTGCTCCTCGGCGGTGGGCGTGGCCGACGAGGTGTCCTGGGGGGCGGTCACGGCAGCAGCCAATCGATCGGGCGCTGGTCGTCCAGGCGGATCGAACCGGAGGCCATGACCATGGAGTCGAGGCGGAACGGCGGACCCTGCGCGGACGACCACCGGTAACCGGACTTCGTGCCGGAAGACCTCTCGAGCCGGACGAGGACGGCCACGGGCCTGCCCTTCTCGGTGAACTGCTCACCGAGCTGGCTGTCGCCGAGGAAGGCGCCGATCTGCTGCGGCGACTGGGCGGCCCGGTCGACGGACTTCACCCGGCCGCGCAGCACCCCGTACTCCTGGGTCGGCACGGACTGGACGGTCAGGTCGACGGCGGCGTCCGCGGGGATCGTGGCGGCGTTCTCGGCGGGCACGTACACCGTCGCGTACAGCGGGTCGTCGGTGTCGGCGACCTTCTCCACGGCGGCGACGTTCGTACCGGTGCCGACGATCGCGCCGATCGTGGCGGCGAGCCCGGTGACCCGGCCCGCGGCGACGCTGCGCACGACGGTCTCGCCCTTCGCCGTACGGATCTTGAGGACGGGGGAGTTCGCGGCGATCCGCCGGCCCTGCTCGGTGAGGACCGCGGTGACCTGGCCGGAGACAGGGCTTTGCAGGAGGTAACTGCCTTGCCCGTGCGTGAGGATGGCGGGCGCGCTCACGGTGGACGCCACGGAGCCCGTCACGGCCCACACCGAAGCGGCCGCCATGACCACGACGGTCACGGACAGCACGAGCCAGCCCTGGGGACGGGCGAAGCGCACCGGCAGGTCGAGCTCCTCCGGCGACTGCAGTTTGGCGAGGGCCTGTTGGCGGAACTGCACGGGTTTTCCCTCACCTGCGAGTGACGGGCGGCGGGCTCAGGAGCGCCCCGCGGGCGGACCGGGACCCCAGAAGAAGGAGGGGGCACACCCGTGAGCCCCGGAACCGGGGGGAATGGTTCCGGGACTCACGGCACGCTATGCGATCACAGAAGTGATCAGAGACCGGCGACCAGGCCGGTGACCGGCGCGGTGTTCAGGCCGGTCGCGCCCTCGACCGTGCCGACGACGGTGTCGACCAGGCCGGAGACCGGGGCGATGCCGTTGACGGCGCCGGTGACGCTGCTGACGGCGTTGAGCGCGAGGCCGCCGGAGACGTTGTCGAGGTCCGCGTCGGAGATCTCGGCGGTCTGAACCTGGGGGGTGGAGTTCATGATGGAACTTCCCTTCCTATTGATATTTCACAAGGGGGTGAGCGGCCCCCTCTGGGGACAGATGCGGCCGCGGCCGCGAGCGCCCGGATCCGGTAACCGGAAACCACCGAACGGCCCCCGCGGTGCAATGGATCAAAGCACGGTGGTGCGTCGCGTATCCAATCAACGGGTCGGGTGATCCGGGTATTTGACAGACGGTCCGGTTCAACCGTGCAGGACCGGTCACCGCGTGGTGGCGACTTCTTCACACGATTCGGGGGTCATTCACAGCCCGGTGACAGACACCGGGATCCGGAATCGGGCACACCTCGCCAAAGACGCGGCACGCGGTGACCCGCCGTGCGGATCGCCGCGTGCCGTGACGTGGGTGCGTATTCGATGTGCAGATTTCCTGAAGCAGGGATTCCGCTCGGCGTGCCGAACAGCCTGTCGCCGTACGGTCACGGAAAGCGACCGGGCGGGCGAGGGATCCGGCGGGGCCGGCCCGCGGTCAGTTCAGCTGCTTGAGGAGCTCCGCCGCGAGCGGTGCCGAGGACGCGGGGTTCTGCCCGGTGACGAGATTCCGGTCGACGACCACGTACGGGGCCCACGGCTCGCCCTCCTGGAAGTGGGCGCCGATCTCCACCAGGCGGTCCTGGAGCAGCCACTTGGCCTTGTCGGCGAGCCCCGCCTGGGTCTCCTCGACGTTGGTGAACCCGGTGAGGCGGTAGCCGGCGAAGGCGTTCTCGCCGTCCTGGCCGGTGGCCGCCAGCAGTGCGGCCGGGGCGTGGCAGACGACACCGAGCGGCTTGCCGGACTCCAGGGCGCGGGTGAGGAGCCGGCCCGAGGCGGCGTCCACCGCGAGGTCCTCCATCGGTCCGTGGCCGCCGGGGTAGTAGACGGCCGCGTACGCGTCGAGGTCGACGTCCTCCAGACGGATCGGGTGCCGCAGTCCGTCGAACGAGGCGAGCGTGGCGGCGACCTCGTCCGCGCCCTCCTGTCCGCCGTTGAGCTCGGGGGCCAGACTGCCCCGGTCCACGGTCGGCACGACGCCGCCGGGAGTGGCCACGGTGATCTCGTGGCCCGCGGCCCGGAACGCCTCGTACGGGGCCGCGGCCTCCTCCGCCCAGAAGCCGGTCGGATGTTTCGTGCCGTCCGCGAGAGTCCAGAAATCGGCACCGGTCACTACGAAAAGAATTTTCGACATACCTCGACGGTAGGCGGGCGGGACACGGAGCTCCAATTAGGGGGATCCATTGGAGGACATCGGATTTCCCACGGCATCACGGGAATGGACCCACATGGTCCGACACGGCGGTCGGTGCATGTGGCCGTATTCCGGCGACTTTCGCCCGTCGCAAAGCATTCCGGCCGAATATCGGTGGGGTGCCGTCCTGGCCGTGATCCGTCGTGATCCGTTGTGATCTGCCGAGATCTCCGGTGTGCAATCCGTGCGCGGACCGCGTTCCGTGAGCGCCGGCCCGAACAGGTGCCTCCCGGTGCGGGTCGCCCCTGTTCGTCCCGCTGTCCACCCCCTCGGGCGGTACGTGCGCACGGCCGATTCGTGCTTTCGCAAAGGAAGTTGGGGAACGGCGTTGAACGCCCCACGCGTCGCTTGCGTATCAACAGCCATCCAGGCACCCCGCAGTCAGCTGCCACCCGGCGGCTCGGACCCCCCAGTCCCCAGGAGGTCAAGAAGTTGAGTCACAAGCGGATACCGAAGCGCAAGGCCGTCATAGCCGCAGGAGGCGTGGTCGCCCTCGGCGCGGCAGCCCTCATCCTGCCCAACGCCATGGCGTCCCAGACCGATGCGACGGAAGGTGCCGCCCCCAGAACGCTGAAGGCCGCGGACGCGTCCGACCTCGCCTCGCAGCTGGCCGGCCAGCTCGGCGAAGCGTTTGCCGGTGCGTACTACGACTCCGGTGAGCAGCAGCTCGTCATCAACGTCGTGGGCGACAACAACACCGTCACGCTGGCGCAGAAGGCGGGTGCGGTCGTCCGGCAGGTCGAGAACAGCACCGCCGAACTCACCTCGGCCTCGCAGACGCTGAAGGCCGACGCGACCATTCCCGGCACCTCCTGGGCGGTGGACCCCCGGACCAACAAGATCCAGGTCACCGCCGACAGCACCGTCACGGGCGCCAAGTGGGACCGGCTGGAGTCGACCGTCCAGACCCTCGGCGCGGGCATGGCGACCATCAAGAAGTCCGCCGGTGAGTTCAAGACGTTCGTCGAGGGCGGCGACGCCATCTTCGGCGGCGGCGCACGCTGCTCGCTCGGCTTCAACGTCGTCGCCGACGACGGCTCCCCTGCCTTCCTGACCGCGGGTCACTGCGGTGTCGCCGCCGCCGAGTGGTCGGACGCGCAGGACGGCGCGCCGATCGGCACGGTCGAGACGGCCACGTTCCCCGGTGCCGGCGACTTCGCCCTCGTCAAGTACGACGACCCGGCGACCGAGGCGCCCAGCACGGTGAACACCGGCGAGCAGGCCGTGGAGATCACGCAGGCCGCGGAGGCCGCGGTCGGCGAGACCGTGATCCGGATGGGCAGCACCACCGGTCTCAACGACGGTCAGGTCACCGGCCTCGACGCCACCGTGAACTACCCGGAGGGCACGGTCACGGGCCTCATCCAGACCGATGTGTGCGCCGAGCCCGGCGACAGCGGCGGCTCCCTGTTCACCGCGGACGGCAGCGCGATCGGCCTCACCTCGGGCGGCAGCGGTGACTGCACCGTCGGCGGCGAGACCTTCTTCCAGCCGGTGACCACCGCACTGACCGCGGTGGGCGCGACCCTCGGCGCGGGCGACGCCGCCGGAGCCGGCGGCGCCGGTGACGAGGCAGGCGCGGGCGACGAAGCGGGCGCGGACGACGAGGCCGGAGCAGGTCAGGAGGCCGGCGCCGGTGACGAGGCCGGCGCCGGTGGTGACGCGGTCGGCGGCGAAGAGGCCGGCGCCGAGGAGCAGACCGGTGGCGCGGCTGACCAGACCGGCGAGGCCGGCAATGGACACGGTGACGCCGCGGACGACGGCTCGTCCTGGTAACCGACCAGTGACCTGACCGTACGTCAGTGGCGGCGCCGTCCGGAAGCGGACCGGTTTTCTCCGGCGGGAGGACCGGGCCGCTCCGGCCGGAGAGCGGGTGGGGGGACCGGTTGGGGCCGGTTCCCACTCGCAGGGCCGAACCGCACGCGGTACCGGCCTCGTACACATCCATCCGTACCGAGTCCGGGGCCCGTCAGTCGGCCCGCGCGCGGAGCAGCAACAGGGCCACGTCGTCCACCCGCTGCTCCGCCGTTCCGCTGTGCCGTACGAGGCTGTCCGCCACCTCGTCCAACGGACGGTCGCCGATCTCCGCCAGGCGCTCCGCGACCCCCGCCAGCGCGTCCTCGATGTCGACGCCCGGGGATTCGACCAGCCCGTCGGTGTAGAGGACGAGCAGCGAGCCGGGCGGCAGCGCCACCTCGGTCGTGGGATAGTCGGCCGCCGCGTCGATGCCCAGCAGCGGCCCGCCTGCCAGGTCGAGCACCCGTACCCTGCCGTCCGGCGTTCTCAGCAGCGGCGGCGGATGGCCGGCGCGGGCCGTCACCACTCGTCCGCGCGCCGGGTCGAGACGCAGATAGACACAGCTCGCGAAGAGTTCACTGCCCAGGTCGATCAGCAGCCGGTTGGTGCTGCCCATGACATCTCCCGGCGACTGGCCGACGGTCGTGTAGGCGCGTACGGCGGTGCGCAGCTGGCCCATCAGCCCGGCCGCGGCGACGTTGTGGCCCTGCACGTCCCCGATCACCGCCGCGGTCCGCCCACCCGTCGGAATCAGGTCGTAGAAGTCCCCGCCGATGTCCATGCCCCGGGTGGCCGGCAGATAGCGGGCGGCGGCCTCGATCCCGGGCAGCGCGGGCAGCGAGGGAGGCAGCAGCGCCGCTTGCAGGCCCTGTGCCAGCCGGTGCTTCGCGTCGTAGAGGCGGGCCCGGTCGAGGGCCTGTGCGACGAGTCCGCTGAGGCTGGTCAGCACGGCACGCTCGTCGGCGGGGAAGGGATGCGGCGCGGCGTACGCGAGCACACAGGTGCCGACCGGCCGGCCGGACGCGATGAGCGGCAGGAACGCCCAGGCCTCCATGTCGTCGGCCGCCAGGTCCAGCTCCGGATAGAGGTCTCCCAGCTCCCGGCGGGACGCGAAGAAGGCCGGGACGCCGCTGAGCAGGGCGTGCGTGCCGGGTGTCCGCTCGGTCAGCGGTATCCCGTCGAACCGCTCCACGACCCGCGGATCCGGGTAGCCGTGGTGCCCCAGGACATGCATCCGGCCCGCCTCGGAACCGAGCATCACCAGCCCCCGGCTGCCGACGGCGGGCGCGATCTCGTCGGCGACCAGCTGCACCACGTCCCGCACGCCCACCGCCTCCGTGAGCGCCCCGGCCAGGCTCAGCACCTGGGAGATGGTGACGAGGCGGGTGTAGGTCTCCCCGTGCTGGAAGGCCGCGTGGCCCTCCCGGGCCACCGCCCGTGCCCGGGTGATGCGCAGACTCAGCCCGTCCGTGCCGGGGTGCAGCCGGAACGACAGCCAGTCCGCGGGCGGGCGCATCGCCACGAACGACGTCGCCCGCTGACTGACCAGCGCGGCGCGGTAGCGGTCCTCGTAGACCGGGTCGTCCAGCCAGGGCACCGACGCCCACAGCCGGTTGCCCAGCAGCGCGCTGACCGGCAGACCCAGCAGTTCGGCCGCCGCCGCGTTGGCGAACACGACGCTCCCCTGCAGATCGAGCGCGCACAGCCCGTACGGCAGGCGCGCCACCATCCGTGCGGCCTCCACCGGACCGAGCGCCCCCGCCACGCTCGCCATCGGCGCCGGGGCGAGCAGATCGGGTTCCGGCCGTACCTCGTGACCCTTCTCGTACGCGCGCTCCAGCCGCATCGCGAGCCGGTCGCAGGCCGCGGTGAGCCGGTCCCGCTCCCCGTCGGACAGCTCCGCGGGACGCGTGCTGGGCCAGGTCAGGAAGACCGCCCCGTACAGGGTGCAGTCGGTCGCCACCGGCATCGCGGCCAGGGCGAACGGGTACGGCAGGACCATCGCGATCCGCGGGTAGCGGAGCGCCATGTCCTCCTCGCCGCTCACCCACACGAGCCGCCGGTCACGCGCGGCCTGTGCCACCGGGATCGGCGCGGCCAGACCCACCCGTTCCCAGGGGGCCGCGAACGCCCTGGGCAGCCCGGCCATCACCGCCATCTCCAGCACCGGCTCACCGGGAGTCAGCAGATACACCGCGCCCGCGTGGGCGTGCACGTCGTCCATGAGCGCGGCCAGGGCCAGCGACAGCAGCGGCCGGCCGGCCGGCTCCGGCGCGGTCCGGGGAGGGTGCCCGGACGCCTGCCCGTCGGACACGCCGTCCACCTCCTCCCTCGGACACGTCGAAGGAGTCCAGAGGGTCTCCAGAGATCAAGGCTCTCTCGTGCGGGCGGTTCCCGCACGGCGGGGGAGCCCGCGTGTGCTGTGGCGGGCGCCCCGCGTGTGCGCCGGGCGCGCCCCGGTGGCCGGTTCTTCTCGCCCGGGAGAACGAATAGGTGGGGTCGCGCCGGTCAGTGGGCACGCGCAGGAAGCAGCGCGAGGGGTGGGGGCGCGGCACGACAGAACAGCGGGACGCGACGGCCACGCAGAACAGCCAGGCCCAATCCCATTGGGCGGAGGGGATACAGGAGGGGCGGATGTGATCCGGGTGCTGCTGGTGCACGACGTGTGTCTGGTGAGATCGGTGCTGGCGGACTGGCTCCGCCGGGAATCCGATCTGTCGGTGTTCGAGGCTCCGTGGGGCGGTGCGCCCAGGAGTGTTCGGTCGGTCCAGCCGGACATCTGCGCGGCCGATCTGGCACGGACCGACTCGTACGGAGTGCCTCCGCTGGCCGAGCTCCGCGGAGGCAACGGCAAGGCCCCCCGGCTGCTGGTGCTGGCGACGGCGCGCAAGCCCGGTCTCCTGCGGCGCGCGTTCGACGCCGGGGCGCGCGGGTTCGTGGACCAGGAGAGTCCGCCGCAGCGGCTCGTCTCCGCGATCCGGCGGGTGGCCGCGGGGGAGCGCTTCGTCGACGATTCGCTCGGCTTCGGCTTCCTGCAGGCCGCGCGGATGCCACTGACCCGCAGAGAGCTGAGTGTGCTCTCACTCGCCGCCGACGGTGCCTCCGTCGCGGAGATCGCCGGCAGCCTCCATCTGTCCCACGGGACGGTGCGCAACTACATGGCGGCCATCACGCGCAAGACCGGTGCCCGCAACCGCGTCGACGCCATCAGGATCTCGCAGGGCGAGGGGTGGCTGTAGGGCGAGGGCTGGTCGTGAGGGCCCGGACCACGCCCCGACCAGATCCCGGTACAGAGCGGAACGCTCCAGCAGTTCCGTGTGGCCGCCGTACAGGGTGCGACGGCCGTCCATGAGCAGCACCCGGTCGGCGCGCAGCGCCGAACTGACCCGGTGCGCCACCACCACGAGGGTGCCGTCCCGTCGGGCGAAGGCCCGCTCGGCGCGTGCCTCCGCCGCGGGGTCGAGGTGGCAGGCCGCCTCGTCGAGCAGGACCAGGGGCGCGTACGCGAGGTAGGCGCGGGTCAGGGCGATGAGCTGGCGCTCTCCTGCCGACAGGGTGGCCGGGGCGACCTCGGCGGACGGGCCGCCCAGCCGGTCGAGCAGCGCGGTGAGACCGATGTCCGCCGCCGCGGCCAGCAGTTCCGCCTCGGGCACGGCCGCTGACCGCAGATGGCCGAGGTTCTCGGCGAGCGTCCCGGTGTAGACGTACGCCTCCTGCGGGATCAGCACGTGACGCCGCTCCACGGGACGGCCGCCGGCCGGGTGCCGTACGTCCACGGAACCACCGGTCGGTTCCAGGAGCCCGGCGATGAGCGCGGTGAGCGTGGACTTGCCGATGCCGCTGGGGCCCACGACCGCCAGGTGGGTGCCGTGCGGGACCGACAGGTCGAGGTCCTCGATCACGGGCTCGCTGGCGGGACCGTAGGCGAAGGTGAGCCGGGAGAGGGTGACGGCCGCGGGCGGGGCGGAGCCGCCGGCCGAGGTGGCGGGCTGCGGAGCGGCCGGCGCGACGACGGGCCTCGCAGTGGCCGGAGGGGGCGGGTCGCCCGGTGAGAGGCGGCGCAGGACCACCGCCAGTCTTGAGCCGCTCGTGCCCAGGCCGTGGACGAGGTTCTGCAGGGCGGGGAGCAGCGACTGGCCGACGTACGAGAGGGCGCCCACCAGGGCTCCCGCGGTGACGCCGTGCGCCAGGAGCCAGGGCGCGGTGGCGAGCAGCAGCACGATCGGGAGCTGCCCGCCGATCGTCAGGGCCGCCACGCGCAGCACACCCCAGCGGGCCAGCGAGCGCGCGGCCCGCTGCTCGGCCCCGATCCGGGCCCCCACGTCCGCGGCGGTCTGCTCCTCGCCGCCGGCCGCCGTGACGTCCCGCAACCCCGGGCAGACCGCGCCGAGTCGGGTGGCGAGCGCCTCGTCGGCGACGAGGAACGCCTCCTGGCGGCGGGTCAGCGGCCGCAGGGTCAGCGTGAACAGGGCCACCGAGGCGGCGAGCGGAGGCAGCACCACGAGCAGCAGCAGCGGAGCCAGCGAGAACAGGCCCACCAGGGCGCCCACCGCGGTGAACACGAAGGAACGCGACACCATCACGATCCCGGCGAAGGTGTCACGGGCGATCTCCACCTGCTGGGTGAGCCGGGACAGCGAGCCGCGGTCCGCGTCCCGCACCCCCCGGACGACCACGTCCCGTACGAGCCGGTCCCGCAACGGCTCGACCAGCGCCGCCACCGCCGCGTAGACCCGTCCCGTGCCGAACGCCCCGGCGAGGACGGCGAGCGCGGCGGCCCCGAGCCAGCCGAGTCCCACCCCCGCCCGTCCGGCCAGGAACCCCGCGTCGAGGGCCCGCGCCAGCGCGTACCCGCTGAGGAAGGTCTGCCCGGACTCCAGGACGGACCAGCCGGCGAGCCGCGCGACCACCCGCCACCTGACGAGCAGGAAACGGAGCCCACGCCGGTGCATCGGGCGCGTCCGGTGCGTACGGTCGCCGCTCATCGGCCGCCCCGGCCCTCGACCGGGTCGTCGACGGGAGCGTCGGCCGAGGGCTCGTCGGCCCCGAACACCCGCCGGTACGCGGCCGACGCCCACAGCGCGTCGTGCCGTCCCACCGCCCGCACCCGCCCCCCGTCCAGCCAGGCCACGGCGTCCGCGCGCGCCGCCGTCGACGCCCGGTGCGCGACGATCAGCCGGCTGCGTCCGGGCATGTCCCCGAACAGCGCCTCGGCGACGTGGTGTTCGGTCACGGTGTCGAGGCTCGACAGCGCGTCGTCCAGGATCAGCAGCCGCCCGCCCCGTGCGAACGCCCGTGCCAGACCCAGCCGTTGGACCTCACCGCCGGACAGCGGGACATCGGCGCACGGGGTCGCGTAACCGTGCGGCAGCCGGCGGACGAACGCGTCGGCGCGGGCCGTGCGGGCGGCGGCCCTGATCCGGTCCGCGGGGGGCGCGGGACGGCCGAAGCCGATCGTGGCCCCGACACTGTCGCCGAGCAGGGCGGGTCGCTCGAAGGCGTAGCCGATCTCGCGACGCAGCGTGTGCCGGTCCAGTTCGCGCAGCGGCACTCCGTCGAGGAGCACGTCACCGCCGTCCGGGTCGGCCAGCCGTCCGGCGAGGGCGGCGAGCAGCGACTTGCCCGTGCCGGAGCGTCCGACGACGGCCAGGGTCGTCCCGCCGGGCACCACGAGGTCCACACCGTCCAGCACGGTCCGCCCGTCGCGCCGCACGGTGACGCCCCGCAGCTCCAGGCGGCCCTGACCGGGCGGGAGCGAGCGGCTCCCGTACGGCGGCACGGGCACGTCCAGCAGGTCACCGAGGCGGCGGGCCGAGGCGCGTGCCTCGACCAGTCCGCCGAGCCGGCCGACCAGGACACCGACGCCGGATGCCAGGACCGCGTACCGGGAGGCGGCGAGCAGCTCGCCGACGCTGAGCGCGTGCCGGGTGAGCAGCAGACCCGCCGTGGCCAGCACCGCGATCTGCAGCAGGGGCGCCACCGCGACGGCCTGCGCGGCGGCGCGCCCCTGGACCCGCCACATGCGGTGGCCCTCGCGGGAGAGCTCGGGGAGCGGCCGCAGGACGCGTGCCACCTCCTTGTCGGCGGTCCCGGCCGCCGCGACGGTCCGCGCCCCGTCGACGGCCTCCGTGAGGGAGCCGGCGATCCGGCCCTGCGCCTCCTGGTAACGCGCCACGCACCGCGAGGAGTCGCGCGCGAAACGCTTGAGCAGCAGCACGACGACGGGCGCTCCGCACAGGAAGACCAGCGCCGGCCGGTAGTCGATCAGCCAGAGCGCCACGATCGCCCCGAGCGGCGCGGCCAGGGCGGCGAGCACCCCGGCGAGGGTCGCGGGCGCGGCTCCCGCCTGGCCGGCGTTGCCGACCAGGCGCGCGACGAGTTCGCCCGCGCCGAAACGCCGGCCGGCCCGCGGGCCGGCGTCCAGCACGTGCCCGGTCAGCCGCTCGCGCAGCCAGGCGGTGGCCCGCGCGTTCGTGGTGGCGCCCAGCACCGTCTCGCAGGCGTCGAGCAGGGCGAGCACGACCACCAGGACCGTGCAGCAGAGCACCCAGCGCGTGGCCCGGGAGGGGTCGGAGGGGGAGCCGAGCAGGACGTCGAGGGTCCGGCCGAGCGCGGCCGGCAGCAGCAGGTTCGCCGCCGTCGCGGCCAGGGCCGTCAGCGCCAGGGCCACGCAGCGGGCACCGCTGTGGCGGGTCGCCGCGCGCAGCAGCGCGTCGCCTGTCGACACCGGCGGGCGGTGCGCGGGGCCGTCGGGTCGGTCGGGGCGGGGCGAGGTGGCGGGACCAGCGGGAACGGTCACCGTGCGGCCTCCCGGCACGAGGGCGGACCCCGGACGGCCCCGTCGCGCGAGAGGCGGGAGCCGTCCGGAGCCGTGGGGACGGTGCCGTCAGAGACAGAGCGTGATGCTGGCGGCGCTGACACACGAGAGAAGGCTCAGCGTGCTGGGGGTGCCGCCGCCGTCGGTGTCGTCGGATTCCATCGTCTGCAGGTCGAGAAGGGCCATGATTGTCTTCCTTTCGGGTGTTCCCTGCGCCCCGGTGTGGTCTGTGTGGGGACGGGGGGTGGGTGCACGGCTCCGCCGGGCGGCGGAGCCGGGTATCAGGGCCGCCGTGGTGGCGGCGGCAGGAACGGCAGCCCGGCGGTGACCTCGCTGTCGAGGGCGGCGCCGAGCGCGAGCAGGCACCCGGCCGTTCCGGTGCCCAGGTCCATGGACAGGCGCATCATCTGGTGGCCGGGGAAGGCCAGTTGGCCCTGGTAGGGCATCGCGAACCAGCCGAGTCCCGCGACCTGCTCGGCGATCCGGCCGGGCGCCGCGCCGGTGCGGCTCAGGTGCAGCACCATGCCGGCCCTGCCCTGGAACAGCCCGGGTTGCGCGTAGAAGCGCGAGGTGGCGGCGGTCAGGATCCCCGCGCGGGCCCCCTCGAAGTCGCCCTGCCCGGACTCGTCCTGCCCGGTCGTGCCTCGGCCGGACGTGCTCCGGTCGTCCCCGGCGTGTGCGAGGCGGAGGTAGTCGTCGAGCACCATGCCGATCCCGGCGCTGCCGTCACCGAGGTAGGGCAGCGTGCGCCAGCCCTCGTCCACCTCCAGGCTGCCGCCCGGGTGCACGACACAGCACGCCAGGTCCCGGCGCAGCGCCTCGGCGGCCGACGCGAGCAGCGCCGGATCACCGGTCGACTCGTACCGGCGCAGCAGGAACAGCGCGGGACCGCTCGCGCCGCGCAGGAGACCCGCGCGGCGCTTCCTCGGGTCGGCGGGCGGCTCGGTCAGGCGTTCCTGGAGGATCGCCGCCACCTCCGCCGCCCGCGCCGCCGGCTCCGGCTCGCCGGTGCTGCGTCCCAGCGCGTCGAGGACCAGGCCGAGTCCGGCGAGACCGCCCTGGAGGTCGGACGACAGCTTGTGCCACTTCTCGTGGAGGACGGTGTCGACGAGGTCGAGCGCCCGCTCCCGGTGCCCGAGCAGGCCGAGGACGTGGGCGACCCCGGCGAGCCCGTCGTACAGGCCGAGCGGGGTGCCGGGCGGCACCGGGTCCGTGTGGTCGAGCAGCCAGCGCTCGCCCTCCTCGTACCGGCCCGCACCGGTCCGGTACAGGGCGTACAGGACACCCGCCGCGCCGTGCGCGATCCCCAGCCCGCCGCCGTCGGAGAACTGCGCGATGTCGCCGGGGAAGAGCCGGTCGTCGCGCTCCGGGGTGGCCGAGGCGAGGATCGCCTTGACCATCGAGTCACGGCTGTACGGCCAGTCGCCGGGCTCGGCGAGAGCGGCGTACGGCGAGGCGGACCCGGCGGCGGGCCCGGTCCTGCCGGCGGGCGGGGCCGCCGGTGTCCGGGTGATCTCGGCGACCGCCTCCGCCAGGAACGCCCTCGGAACGCCGGGGAACTGCCCGAGGACGACCTCGGCCAGATGCGCCGCCTTGGCACGGTCGACCACGAACAGCGTGGTGACCGGCATGAACAGGGCCAGCCGCAGACACGCCAGCGCGTACCGGTCCACGTCGGCGCCCCTGCGGTCGGGCGGCGCGAAGAACCCGGGGTGGGCGACGACCTGACGACCGCCCTCCTCGATCGGCGCCGCCGCCTCGAAGTCGAGGAGCGAGACGGACCGTTCGTCGGGGGCGACCATGATGTTGAAGACATGCAGGTCGTTGAAGGCGATCCCGCGCCCGTGCACGGCCTCCACCGCCTCCTCGACCAGGCGGTGCATACGCAGCGCCCAGTCCGTGTAGCCGGCGACGGCCTCCGGGTCGGGGTCGGGGGAGAGCAGCGGATGCCGCTCGGCGAAGAAGGAGTTGAGGGGCCGGCCCTCCAGGAAGCTCATGACGAGGAAGCGGTGGTCGCCGAGGGTGAACCAGTCACGCACCTCGGGCACCACACCGAGACCGGACACCTGTTCGAGGGCGTACTTCTCGCGGGCCAGCCGGGTGACCGCGTCCGCCCCGTCGGCGGCGAGCCCCGCGTGCGGCCGCCCCTCCTTGAGGACGACCCGCTGTCCGTCCCGGGTGTCGACGCCCGCGTACACCCCGCCCCCGTTGGAGAAGTGCAGCGCCTTCTCGATGCGGTACGGCAGATCGCCGACCGTCGTGGTGTTGCGCGCCGCGAGCTGCGGTTCCAGGAACGCGGGCAGGGTCACCCACTCGGGCACCTGGAAGGAGGGCGCGCGCCGGTCCGGGACCAGCCGGCCCTCGCCGTCCGTCACCGCGGGCACCAGCGTGCCCCGGTCGTCCACGACGAAGGACCGCGCGAAGGCGCCGTGGCGCACGTACAGCGGCCCCTCGTTCCAGCGCAGATCCGTGAGGATGTACGGGCCCTCGAAGCCCTCGAGCAACGCGCCGAGCTCCTCCAGGACGACCTGGAGCTGCCGCTCGTCCGCCGGGTAGACGGTGACGAACTTGCCGCTCCCGTCGCGGGCCGCGTACTTCACGTTCCGCAGATGCAGCAGATGCGGTCCGGGGACGAACTTGAACGGGACGGCCCTCGGCACGCAGTAGTCCCACACGATCCGCGCGATCCGCTCCGCGTTGTCGCTCGTGGCCGACGCGTGGATCTTCCACCCCTGAGCCGGCCCGGACCGCGGCCTGCCCCGCGGGTCGAGAGGGGTCAGCGCCAGCCAGTCGCCGATCCGCGCGGCCCGCCATCCCGCGGGCACCGCCCGCCGGGCCGTCTCGTAGGAGGGTGCGGCGCCGCGCCCCGCGGCCGGCCGGTCGGGCGTCTCGTAGAAGTGCCGGTCCGCCAGTGCGTAGACCTCGTACCGCGTGTCCATCGAAACCCCCTCCGGCTCCCGCCAGAGGCTTCCACCTCGCTCAGGGCGCGGACAGTCACGTCTGTCACGAGGTCACCGTGAGAAATACACGGCTCTTCGAACCGCCGTGCCGTTGTTACACGCAGCGTGACCCCCCTGTCGGCGGTATCCCCGACGGCTCCCGGGAACTCCCCGTGACGCCGCCGGCGGGCGCGCGGTCACGGTCCCGGCGGTGTCCGGCCGCCGCCGCACCCGGCCCCGGAACGGTCACAGGGGCTGCGCCCGCGCCCCGGACGCGCTGTAATGACGGACGTGGTGAGTGAGGGAGACACGGGGCGCGGAACGAGAACGCCGCGCGCCGAACTTGCCCTCAGGACGCTCCACACGGACCTCGGCTCCCCGGAACGACTGCGGAGCGTGCTCGAACAGACACTTGTCTACGGCGGCGCGACCCTCGCCCTCGTGTACGCGCCGGGGGACCGTGGTGACCAGCTGTGTCTGATCGGGTCCGCGGGCGTGCCCCGGGCCCTGTACGGCGTACGCGACAGCTACTCCCTCTCGGGCGCCTCGCCCGTGGCCGACGCCCACCGGGCCGGACAGCCCCGGTGGCTCGGACCGGAGGAGCTCGCCGCGGTCCCCGGCGCCCGGCAGACCCCGGCGGGCGACTTCTGGCTGGCGGTCCTGCCGCTGCCGCCCGGCGCGCCCGGCGGCGGCTGCCTGGTGGCCGTGAGCGAGAACCGGGGCGGCTTCGACACCGAGGACCGCAAGTGCCTCGAACTGTTCGCCGAGGCGGTCTCCTTCCCGGTGCCGTCCGGGACCGGTGACGCCGAGGTGCTGACCAGCAGTTCGTTCAGCCTGGCCATGGACTCGGGGCGGGTCGAGGTCGACGACGAGATGCTGGAGCTGTTCGGACTGGACCCCGGCGACTTCGACGGCAAGATCGAGACCCTGCTGAGCATGACCGTGCCGGAGGACACGCCCACCCTGATGTCCGTGGTGGAGGCCGACCACATGTCCATCGGCGAGCGGGAGCTGGAGTTCCGCATCCTCCAGCCGTCCGGCGAGCAGAAGTGGCTCAGGCTGCGGGCCCGGCTGCAGCCCGCCGCCGACGGGCGCCCCTCCCGCCTGGTGGGCACCATCGGCGACGCCTCGAACCTGCGGTCCGGCGGCAACGAGGTCACCCGGGTCCAGCGGCTCGCCGCCGCCCTCGCCACCGCGGGCACCGTCCACGACGTCGGCCAGGCGGTCGTCACCGCCCTGCGCAGGCCACTGGCGGCCGACCGCATCGCGCTGGCCGAACTGGAGGGCGACCGTCTCGTCGTCACCGTCCTGGACCCGCCGGAACCGGAGGCCTGGCCCGAGGTGTGGCGGGCCGACTGGCGCTCGGAGTGGCCCGACGCGCCGGTGCGCTCCATGCCGACCCTGGAGGCGGCCCTGCGCGAGGGGCGCGCGGTGATCTGGCCCGCCGGAACCCCGCTGGAGCCCGCGCTCGCCGGGGTCGGTCCCGGCGGTCTCGCCGTCCTGCCGCTGCCGGCCGGCGGCCGGATGGCCGGCGCCTGCTTCATCGGCTGGGACACCCCGCACGACTTCGGGCCCGACGAGCGCGCCCTGCTCACCGCCTCGGCGGGCCTCGCGGGACAGGCGCTGATGCGCGCCCACGCCTTCGACGCCGAACACGAACTGGTCGGCATGCTCCAGCGCACCCTCCTGCCCCGCAGGCTGCCGCCGCTGCCCGGCGCCGAGGCCGTCGCCCGCTATCTGCCCACCACGGCGGGCCTGGAGGTCGGCGGCGACTGGTACGACGTGATCCCGCTGCCCGACAACCACGTCGCCCTCGTCATCGGCGACGTCCAGGGGCACAACGCCCAGGCCGCCACCCTGATGGGCCAGATGCGTACCGCACTGCGCGCGTACGCCGTCGAGGGCCACCCTCCCGACGTGGTCGTCTCGCACGCCAACCGGCTCCTCATGGGCATGGAGACCGACCTCTTCGCGACCTGCTGCTACGTCGACGTGGACATGGCCGAGGGCACGGCCTGGTGCGTACGGGCCGGGCATCTGCCGCCGGTCCTGCGTCACCCGGACGGCAGCACCGACATCGTCGTCACGGAGGGCGGTCCGCCCCTCGGCGTCATCACCCAGGCCGACTTCCCGATGAGCCCGCTGCCGCTCCAGCCCGGCACCGTGGTCGCCCTCACCACGGACGGCCTCGTCGAGTCCGCCGAACTCGCCCTGGAGGACGGCCTGGACCGGCTGGCCGGACAACTGGCCGCGGCCGACCCCGCACACCTGGGGCTCGTCGCGGACGCCCTGCTCGCGGACGCCAACCGCGGCGACGACGTCGCCCTGCTCCTCATGCGCTACGACGGCCTGGCCCTGAGACCGCTGCGCGAGAGCTGGACGGTGTGGCGCGTCCCCGAGGCGGTCCGCCACGCCCGCCGCTTCACCCGGCGCGCCCTGCGGGCCTGGGGCGTCACGGACGAGCCCGACGCCGTCCTCCTGATCGTCTCCGAACTCGTCACCAACGCCCTCGTGCACACCGAGGGGCAGGTCCGCCTCGACCTCACCCTCATCGACAGCAGGCTGCGGGTCGCCGTCGCCGACGCCTCACCGCGTTCGCCCATCAAGCCCACGAGCATCGGCTGGGAGGCCACCGGAGGCCGCGGCATCCTCCTCGTCGAGGCCCTCTCCGGCACCTGGGGAACGGTTCCGGTCAGCGGCGGCAAGCAGGTGTGGGCCGAGGTGCCCCTGACCGGACCCGTCGGAGGCTGACCCGCGTGCGCCTCCTGCTGATGTCCGACACCCACCTGCCCGAGCGCGCGAAGGAACTGCCCGCGCGGCTCCTCGCCGAACTCCCGCACGCCGACGTGGTCATCCACGCGGGGGACTGGGTCGACACCGAGACCCTCGACCTCCTCCAGGACCGCTCGCGCCGGCTCATCGGCGTGTACGGGAACAACGACGGCCCCGCGCTGCGGGCCCGCCTCCCCGAGGTCGCCCACGCCGACCTCGACGGCCTGCGGCTCGCGGTCGTCCACGAGACCGGCGCCGCGCGGGGCCGCGAACGGCGGTGCGCGGAACGCTTCCCCGACACCGACGTACTGGTCTTCGGCCACAGCCACATCCCCTGGGACACCACGGCCGCCACCGGCCTGCGCCTTCTCAACCCGGGCTCGCCCACCGACCGCAGACGCCGACCGCACCACACGTACATGACGGCCACGGTGACGGACGGCGCGCTCGACACCGTCCGGCTCCACCGCCTGCCCCCACGCGTCTAAGGAGCGCCGGGCGCCGCCTCGGCACGCGGGTGGATCTCCCCGTCCGTCGCCGTCAGCGGGGCGCAGCTGCCGCCCCAGCGCAGCGCGACGATCTCGGCGGCGACGGACACGGCCACCTCCTCCGGCGTACGGGCCCCGAGGTCCAGGCCGACCGGGGAGCGCAGCCGGGCCAGCGTGGCCTCGTCGAGCCCGCCGTCCCGCAGCCGCCTCAGCCGGTCGTCGTGCGTACGCCGGCTGCCCATCGCCCCGATGTACGCGGCCGGGCGGCGCAGCGCCTCCTCCAGGAGCGGCACGTCGAACTTGGGGTCGTGGGTGAGGACGCAGACCACGGTGCGGTCGTCGGTGTCCGTCTTCGCCAGGAAGCGGTGCGGCCACTCGGCGACGACCTCGACGCCGCCCGGGAAGCGTTTCGGGGTGGCGAAGACGGGCCGCGCGTCGCACACCGTGACCCGGTAGCCGAGGAAGGAGCCGATGCGGGCCACCGCCGCCGCGTAGTCGATCGCCCCGAAGACCAGCATGCGCGGCGGCGGGGCGAACGAGTGCAGGAAGACCGTCACCGCGTCCTCGCGCCGCTCGCCGCGCGGTCCGTAGTGCCGCCTGCCGGTCGAGCCCAGGGCCAGTTCGCCCCGCGCGTCGGCGGTCACGGCCACGTCCAGGCCCGTCGTGCCGAGCGTGCCGGACACCTCGTCCGCCCAGACGGCGAGGCTCGCGCCGCGCCGCGCCGGGCCGTCGGTCACCGTGGCCACCGTGACCGGGCGGCCCGCGGCCACCGACGCGGCGACCGCCCCGAAGGACGGATCGAGGGCGGCCGTCACCGGGCGTACGAGGAGGGTGATCTCCCCGCCGCAGGTCAGCCCGACCGCGAACGCGTCCTCGTCGCTGTACCCGAAGGTCTCCAGGCGGGCCTCGCCCGAGGCGACCACCTCCTGGGCCAGCTCGAAGACCGCGCCCTCCACGCAGCCGCCCGACACACTGCCCACGACCTCGTCACCAGGACCGACGGCCATGGCGGCGCCGGGATCCCGGGGCGTGCTCCGGCTGACGGCGACGACCGTGGCGAGACCGAAGGGGGAGCCGTCCGCGTACCACCTGTCGAGCGCCGGGAGGATCTCACGCATCGTCCGCTCCTCTCACCACCGCCACCGGACGTGATGCGCGTCACTCTATCCGGGGTGATGTCCGGACAGGGGTGACCGGCCGCGGTGGGGCGTCGCCGGGCGTCGATCCGTCGCCGCCGTCCCACAGCGGCCGCGCATCGATCAACAGCCGTGCGGCAAAGGTGACTTACTCTCAAGTCAGGATTCTTGACGGGGTCCTGGTGCGCACGGGATTGTTGTGGACATGTCGAAGTTGCGTGTGCATCTGCTCGGCGTCCTCGTGCTTCTGACCGGTCTCCTGTCGACCGCGGGAGCCCCGTCCGCCGCCGCCCTCCCCGACGAGCTGTGGTTCGACCAGGCCGCCGCCGCGACCCTCACGGTCCAGGGCGGCCGGTTCACCGACGGCCTCGGCCGCGAGGTCGTGCTGCGCGGGTACAACGTCTCGGGTGAGACGAAGCTCGGCGAGAACCACGGCCTGCCCTTCGCCTCGGTCGCCGACGCCAGGAAGTCGGCCACCGCGCTGCGCGCCCTGGGCGGCGGCAACTCGGTGCGCTTCCTGCTCTCCTGGGCGTACGCCGAACCGGTGCGCGGCCAGGTGGACACCGGGTACCTGGCCGCGGCCACCGAGCAGATGCGGGCCTTCCTGGACGCCGGGATCCGGATCTACCCCGACTTCCACCAGGACCTCTACTCGCGCCACCTCTTCGACTCCGACAGTTGGTACACGGGCGACGGCGCGCCTGAGTGGGCCGTCGACGCCGGTGACTACCCGGACGAGTACTGCGGCATCTGCCCCTTCTGGGGCCAGAACATCACCTCGAACGCGGCGGTGACCGAGGCGTCGTACGACTTCTGGCACAACGCGTACGGCCTCCAGGACGCCTTCCTCACCACGGCCCAGGCCACCATGGCGTACGTCCGGCAGCACCTGACGGACGCCCAGTTCGCGGGCGTCGTCGGCTTCGACCCCTACAACGAGCCGCACGCGGGCGTCTACGACTCGGGCCAGACGAGCCGGGCGTGGGAGAAGGACGTGCTCCAGCCGTTCTACGCGAAGTTCCGGGCGCGGATGGACGCCGCGGGCTGGCAGGCCAAGCCCGCCTTCGTGGAGCCGAACCTCTTCTGGAACGCCAACCTCGACTTCCAGAAGCAGGAAGGCGGCCTCCTCGACTCCGGCACACTCGGCCCGCGCTACGTCTTCAACACGCACTTCTACGACCAGAAGGCGATCTCGGGCATCTTCATGTGGGGCAAGGCCGAGGACGGGCAGTACGTCACCGACTTCGGCACCGTGCGCGACCGGGCCGCCGCCACCGGCACCGCGGCGGTCGTCAGCGAGTTCGGCCACCCCCTCTCCGGCACCGTCGCCGACAAGGCGCCCACCGTCCTCAAGGCCATGTACCAGGCCCTCGACTCCCGGGTGAAGGGCGGCAACTGGTGGACCGGGCCCACCCGGTCGGGCCCCGTCCTGTCCGGCTCGCAGTGGCAGTGGGACATCTACAACGGCCGTCACCACGAGCTGATGAACGACAACCCCGACAAGGTGCTCACCACCGGCGACGCCTGGAACGACGAAGACCTCTCCGCCGTCCGCCTCGACGACTCCGGCGCGGCCGTACTGCGCCAGGACGCCCGGCTCCTCGACCGGGTCTACCCGAGCGCGACGGCGGGCAGCACGGTCGCCTTCACCTACGAGGACCGGTCCAGGGACGGCTCCACCACCCTGACCTGGAACCCGGTCCCCAGTTCGCTGCCGCGCGTGGCCGAACTGGTCGGCTCGGGCCAGTACGCCCTCCAGGTGTGGCGCTCGGACGGCAGCGAGGAGCCCACCGAACTGCACCTGCCGGCGTCCTTCCCGACCGCCTCCACGACGGTGGTCTCGGACCTCGGTGTCACGGCGGCCCCGCCCGCCTACACCAGGACCACACCGATCGCCGCCGCGCGCGAACCGGGCGGCACGGGCAGCCGTCGTCTCCTGCTGACCGCCCCCGACTCGGGCACCCTGCACTACGCCCTGGTCACCAACGGCGCGACGGCCCCGTCCGCAGCACTGCTGAGCGCGGCGCGCGCCGAACTGACGAACTGGGCCGCCACGACGGTGGGTTGACGGACCCGTTCCGCTTCGACACCCCAACGGCCCTGCCACGGACGGACATTGACAGCTGAGGCACCCCCCGGCTATGAGAAGGCTTACGACCTTCGCATGGTCCGATTTTTCTGGATCCTCCGTGTCCGGCAAAGAGGGGTTCGTCCCCTGAAGGGGGTGCCTGATGCGCGTGACGCTCAGCCCCGTACGGCCCGCCCACCACTGTGCCGACGCCTGCCCCGTACCGCTGTCGCCGCAGGCCCTGGCACAGCTGTACGCCCGCTACCTCGAACTGGTCAAAGAGCGCCGCCTGCCCAAGAACATGACCTTCGAGGAGTACTACTCCGTCTGGCGCGCGGGCCGCAGGGGCGAGAACCTCGTCGGCCTCGACGACGGAGCGGTCGACCCGGGCCCCAGCACCGACAAGCAGCTGATCACCCGGCCCGAGACCCAGCTCCGGGGAACCGTACGGACGCTGGTGCTGCTCGTCGACTTCCCCGACCAGCCGCACGAGGCCGACCACGGCCCCGGCCACTACGACAGCATGCTCTTCGGCCTTGAGGAGTTCCTGAGCGGCAGCATGCGCTCCTTCTACCGTCAGGTCAGCGGCTTCGACAGCTCGCCCGGCACCGGGATCGACATCCAGGGCGCGGTGCACGGCTGGTTCCGTATGCCGCAGCCGATGTCCTTCTACGCCGACGGCAACTCGGGCATGAACTCCACCTTCCCGCGCAACGCCCAGGGACTGGCCCGCGACGCCGTACTGGCGGCCCGTGCGGCGGGGGTCGACTTCACCCCCTTCGACGCGCTCGACGAGGGAGCCGTCACCGCCCTGTTCGTCATCCACGCCGGACGCGGCGCCGAGCAGACGACCCAGCGCGGCGACCTGTGGAGCCTCAAGTGGACGATCCCCGGCGGCGTCGAGGTCGCGCCGGGCCTGTCGGTGCGCACCTTCCTGACCGTGCCCGAGGACTGCGCCGTCGGCGTCTGCGCCCACGAGTGGGGCCACCTCGCGGCACGCTGGGCCGACTACTACGACACCGGGCAGCAGCAGCTGACCCGGTCGGCCGGACTCGGCAACTACTGCCTCATGGCGGGCGGTTCATGGGGCAACGGCGGCCTGACCCCGGTGTTCCCGACCGCCATGCTGCGGATGTTCCACGGCTGGATCGAGCCCCGGGTGGTGAGCGAGACCACGGGGGACATCGGGCTGCGGCCCGCCGCGGAGGGCGGCGAGGCCCTGTTCGTACGGAACCCCGAGACGATGTCCGAACACCAGTACATCCTCGTCGAGTACCGGCGCCGCCGCGGGCAGGACGCCTTCCTGCCCGACGAGGGCATCGCCGTGTACGTCGTCGACGAGTCGATCGACAACGTCAACGACGAACAGAACCTCGCCATCGAACTCCTCCAGGCCGACGGCCGCGGCGACCTCTCACGGATGTTCGGCCGGGGCAACCGGGGCGACAGCGACGACCTCTACCCGTTCGGGGACAGGAACACGGTCGGCGAGAAGACCGACCCGGCGCTGAACCTGCCCGACGGCACCTGGACGGGGATCACCGTCGAGACCGTGGGCACCCCGGGTGCCGACGAGATGAGGGTGAACATCACGGTGACCTGACACCGACCCTGACACCCCGTCGGCCCGGGGGCTTCAGACCCCGGCCCCCGTCTGCAGCGCGGCCGCCTCGACGGTCTGCGCCAGCAGCGTGGCGATCGTCATCGGACCGACCCCGCCGGGTACCGGAGTGATCAGCGAGGCCTGCTCACGGGCGCCGTCGAAGTCGACGTCACCGACGTTGCCGGGGTTGTAACCGGCGTCGACGACGACCGCGCCCGGCTTGATGTCCTCGCCGCGGACCAGCCGCGGCCGGCCCACCGCGGCCACCACGATGTCCGCCTCCCGCACGGCCGACGCCAGGTCGGCGGTACGCGAGTGGCAGTACGTCACCGTGGCGTCGCGGCCGAGCAGCAGCATGCCCACCGGCTTGCCGAGGATCGCGCTGCGGCCCACCACCACGGCCCGCCTGCCGGCCGGGTCGACGTCGTACTCGTCCAGCAGGCGCATGATCCCGCCCGGGGTGCACGACGCGAAGCCGGGCAGTCCGAAGCTCGTCGCGGAGAAGGAGGCGAGGGTGACCCCGTCGACGTCCTTCTCCGGAGCGATCGCCTCGAAAGCCGCCCGCTCGTCGATGTGCGGCCCCGTCGGGTGCTGCAGCAGGATGCCGTGCACGGCGGGGTCGGCGGACAGCCCGGCGAGCGTGCCGACCAGTTCGGCCGTCGTGGTCGCGGCGGGCAGCGACACGTGCCGTGACGTGATCCCGGCCTTGCGGGAGCGGTTCTGCTTCATCCGTACGTAGGTGACGGAGGCGGGGTCCTCGCCGACCAGCACGGTGGCGAGACAGGGCGCCACGCCGGTGCGTCCGGTGAGCTCGGCCGCACGCTGCGCCGTCTCCTCGATGATCCGCCGGGCGGGACCGGTGCCGTCCATGAGACGGGCCTGGGACATGAGCCACTCCTGAGCGTCGTGGAAGATGCCCAGGCGCGCGGCGAAGACGGTGTCGTCGGGCCGCTCCCCGGTGGTACTCCACCTCAGCGCCAGTCACGGCCTGCTGCCAGCGTACGCGGTGCCTCGCCGGAATGCTGAGCCTCACGGGTGAGGGGGCGGCCCGAGCCGTGTCCGTGAGCCGCTTTCCACCGTTGCTGAAAGCATGATCTCAACACGACGTATTGTCGCCACCGTCGGCCTCGCCCTCAGCGTCACCGGTTTCGCCGTCTCCTCCGCGGGCGCCGCCACGGTCCCCGAGACGGGAAAGCTGGACCCGATCGCGGAACTCGACTCGATCGCCGTGAGCGACCTCCCCGCCGAGCACCGGGACAAGATCCCGAAGATCTCCGACGGGATCCAGAGCCTCAACGAGCTGAACGGCCTCTACCAGCTGGAGCAGCTGCACCAGGTGACCGACCTCGCCGCCCCGGTCACCGGACTGCTCCCCGCCGTCGAGTACTGAGCCGCCGCGTACCCCGCTCTGTTCCGGACGCCGCGTCCGGATGCGGGTGCGGGCGGTCCGGGTGAGGCTGAGGGCATGTCGGAACACCCGGTGGTACTCGTCCATCCGCCACGCGGCGACGGCGGCCGGCGCGTGGCGGTCCACGGCGAGGCGGTCGGCACCGCCATGAGCCTCCTGGACGTCGTCGAGTTCCTGCGCCGGGCCGGACTGGACTTCGACGAGAACGAGGTCGCGGTGTCGCCGCTCGTCGAGTGGCGCGGCGGAGGCTCCTCGTACTGGGGGCCGGAGCCACGGAGCTGACGCACGCGTGGGCCCCGGCCGCCACGCGCGCGACGACCTCGCCGGCCCGCACGTCGGTCACATCTCGCGGTGCACGAGGAAATCGAGCAGTGTCCGCAGGCCGTGGGTGGCACGGGACGCCGAGGGGAGGCCGTCGAGACAGGCGCCGACGGCGAGGACGTGGCGACGGGCCTCCGCCAGGGCGGCCGCGCGCCCGCCGGCGTCCTCGATCAGGACCGCGGCGCGCCGGGCCGCAGGCTCGTCGAGCGGCTCGGCGGAGCCGAGGAGGCGGGCCAGCGGCCGGGCCGCCGCCGGATCGGCGAGGGCGGCCAGGACCGGGAACGTCTTCTTGCCCCGGAGGAGGTCCGCGTGGACCGGCTTGCCCGTGACGGCGGGGTCGCCCCAGATGCCCAGCAGGTCGTCGACCACCTGGAAGGCCACGCCCAGATGGCGGCCCGCGCGGTCGAGCGTGGCGGCCGTCCCGCCGGGGGCACCGGCGAGCACAGCGCCCAGGGCGGTCGCGCAGCCGAGGAGCGCGCCGGTCTTGTGCTCGGCCATCGCCCGGTACTCGTCGGGCCGCACCGCCTCAGGGCCTGTCCAGGGGCGGGTCTCGAAGAGCAGGTCGTCGGCCTGGCCGCGGACGAGGTCGTTGAGCGCGCTGGACAGGTGACGTACGGCCGACGGGACGCCGGTGCCGGGTGCGGCGGCCAGGGTCTCCACCGCCAGCGCGAACAGGGCGTCGCCCGCGAGGACGGCGGGCCCAGTCCCGTACGCCTGCCAGACCGCGGGGCGTCCGCGCCGGGTCGGGTCACCGTCCATGATGTCGTCGTGGAGCAGCGAGAAGGTGTGCACCAGCTCCACCGCGACCGCGGCGGTCACTCCCGCGTCGTGGGGGCTCCGGCCGCCTCCGCGCCCAGCACGGCGAGCGCCTGGCGCAGTCCCTTGCCGCCCGTCGGCGCGACCGGGGGTGCGCCGCCCGGCTCGCACCATCCGAGGGAGTAGGCGGCCATCTCGCCCACCCAGGGATGCAGCCGCCCGACCGCCTCGGCCAGCGCGGGGCGCACCAGGGCCCGGCAGCGTTCCAGCAGACGCGACGCGTGCTCGGCGGGGACCGGTGCCGAGGCCGGCAGGGTGGAGGAGGGCAGGGCGGAGGACATCGTGGTCATCGCCGACCCCTCACGACGATCCGGCCGGCCGCGGGTACGGCGGCGCGCGCGACGACGACGGGGGACGGGTCACCGGTGAGCGGGGTGGCCGGTCCGCCGGACGGCGGAGCGGACGGCGGACCGGACGGGGCGTCCGAAAGCCGTGTGCTCGTGCTCGGCGTCGTCCCGGACCCGGCCGCCAGGGTCTTTGTCCCGGTGTCGGTGTCGGTGTCGGTCCCGGTCCCGACGCCGAGCTCGGTCTGCGCCAGGGCCACCATGCGATGCGCGTGCCGCAGGCCGATCCGTTCCAGCACGGTCGCCAGGTCGGCCAGTTCGGCCGCCGTCTCCTTCGGGTCGCGGCCGAGGCGGGCCAGGGACTTGGCCAGGCCCAGCCGGGCGAGGGCCTCCCCGCGCGGCTCGCTCATCGCGCGGAACTCCGCCAGCGCCTGCGCGTAGACGTCCCGGGCCTGCTCGTGACGCCCGGCGCGGTAGAGGACGTTTCCGCGCATCTTCTGGTTGTACGCCAGCGCGCTCGACAGGTTCATCTCACGGCACGCCACCTCGGCCTCGGCGAGGAGACCGAGCGCGCGGTCGGCGTCCCCGTCCCGCACGGACACGATGTCGGCCAGGCCGCGCAGCGCCCACGCGTGACCGCGCCGGTCGTCGGCCCGGCCGGCGATCTCGGCGGCCTCCTCGAACATGGCGTACGCCGTGTCGTACGACCCGGTGTTGCGGTGCATCTGCGCGATGCCTTCGAGCGCCCACACGGTGTGCCGCGCCTCGCCGCGGGTACGGGCCTCCGCGAGGAGCCGCTCGTGCAGTTCGCCGACCGCCGCGTAGTCGCCCTGGATCCGGCCGGTCTCCGCCATCCCGGCGAGCGAGTAGCCGCGTACGACGATGTCGCCGCTGAGTTCGCCGAGCTCGGCGGCGAGCCCGAGCAGGCGCCGGGCCAGGGGGAGCGCCCCGCGCTGGCGTGCCAGGGTGCCGCCGCTCCACAGGGCCCAGGCCATGGCGGACGTGTCCCCTTCCGCGCGGGCCGCCCGGTAACTCGCCTTCCACGCCAGGTCGGCGTCGGCCACCTGCCCGAGCCGCCGGTGCGCCTCCGCGACCGCGAGACCTGAGCGGGCGGCCTCTCCCCGTGCCCCGGAGCGTTCGGCCGCGCGCAACTGCTCGGTGCCCGCGGCCAGTACGTCGACCAGCGAGGAGTTCACGGACAGGGTGGTGAGCGCGCCTTGGTACTCGGGTGCGAATGCCTTGCCGTACATGGGTGCCTTTCGGTCCGCCGGGTGCGGTGGACGCGGCAGGGCTCTCTATACACAGCATGTATACATAGTGTGTATAGTGTCCCGGTTCTCCGCCTCGGATCGCTGTCCTGGGATTGACGGGTCACCGGCGCGCCGCCGCGCCACCTCGTTGCGGATCAAGACGGGGATGTCGGCGATGAGGTTGCCTCTGAGGCGCATGTCACAGTGCGCGGCACCGAGCGGCGTGCGGCGACGCGCTCAGCGGCCGGCGGACAGGCCCCGTGCGAAAGCGGCTTGGCCCACGTGCTGCAGGTCGTCGGAGACCACGCTGACCAGCCGCGCGCCCAGGGTGACGGGCGGGGACCAGTTCTCGTCGACGACGCGGTCCAGGTCGTCCGCGCGCAGGCCGCGCAGGGCTGCCAGCGTCTGCTCGTGGACCGCGTCGTAGTAGCCGACCAGCAGGTCTCCCGAGTCCACCCGGACCTCGGCTACCTGCTGCGGGGTGTGGCCGTAACCCGTGTCCGGGTGGGGGAGGGCCAGTGCGAAGCGGTCCGCCCAGCCGGCGGACAGCCAGACCTGCTTGAGGCCGAAGGCGTCGGCGACATGGTCGTCCTGGACGCGGGTGAGATGCCAGACGAGCCAGCTGATCGAGTTGGCGCGGTCGCCGGGGCGGGCGTTGAGGTCGTCCGGGGAGAGGCCGTCGACGACGGCGTGCACCTCCTCCTGGACGCGGCCGTAGGCATCTAGCAGGACGTCCTTGGCGTGCATGGCTTCCTCCGCGCTCTCCGTGGGCACCGCTCTGTACCTGCCAGTGTCCACCGCGGCGCCGCGGAGCGCCTCAACGCCAGCCGGGGTACGGCCCGGAGAACGGCTCCTCGCAGAGCTTGAACACGGGCTCGCGGCGCACCGGATCGGACGGGGTGGCGAGCTGCACCCGGTCGCCGGTGCGGATCGCGACGAGCGGCCCCGAGACCCGGCACCGGACGGTGAAGCCCTCCGCCAGCTCGACGAGCGACACGTTGCGCGCGGCCGGGGTGTTGCGCTGCACGACGGTCGTGTGGCGGATGACGCCGAGCCCCGCGCTGCGCTCCGTCCGCAGATCGCTGCCCGCGCAGACCGGGCAGAGCAGCCGGTGGAACATGGTGCTGCCGCACCAGCGGCAGCGTTGGTAGAGGAGACCCTCTTCGGCCGACCCCTCGGCCGTCGCCGTCGCCGTCTCCGGGTCGAGTACGCCCGTCGTGGTCCCGCTTCCTCGGTGGAACACGATGTCATCTCCCTGCGCCTGGCCGGAATCCGAAGGTGCGCGGAGTGCCGCGCACAGGCTCAGGCTATGGCACGCAGTGCCACATGTGAAGGTACTCGGTACCCCTTAATTCACCGGGAATCAGTCGGTACTGCGGCCGAGCGTGGTCTCGATCTCCTGGACGACCCGCCACAGCGGGGCGCCGCGCCGGGAGACGACCACGACCACGTCGTCGTCCCTGTCCGCGGCCGTTCCCACCGATCTCGCCGTTCCCGTCGTGTCCGCCCCCCGCGCCGGACCGCCGGACGTCCCGTCCTGCGGTCCGAACGCCTGCTGGACGTGGGTGAGGGCGTGGTCCACCTCGGCCCTGGCGTCGCTGCGGCCGTCCGACCGCAGCCAGGACCGCAGTCCGTTGTTGTGCGCCGCGACCACGGCCGCGGCGATGACGTCGGCCCGCAGCGTCCCGTCGGGCCGGCCCGCGAAACGGCCGCGCAGATACTCGGCCAGCGCCCGCTCGTACCGCCAGACGACCGAGAGTTCGTAGGCCCGCAGCCCCGGGACCTTCCGGGTCAGGCGGTAGCGCTGGACCGAGAACGCCGGGTTCTCGGCGTACATGCGCAGCACCAGGCGTGCGGCGTCGCAGACCCGCTCCACCGGTTCGTGCGCGGGGCCGCTGTCGCGCAGGAACGCGGTCATCTCGGCCAGGCAGCCCTCGTGGTCCGGGAAGACCACGTCCTCCTTGGACGGGAAGTACCGGAAGAAGGACCGGCGTCCGACGCCCGCGAGCGCCACGATGTCGTCGACGGTGGTCTGTTCGTACCCCCGCTCCACGAACAGCTGGAACGCCGCCGCCACGAGGGACTCCCGCATCGGCGGCTTCGGGTGCGTCACGTCGGCCGCCCGGCCGGGACGGAGTGCCTCGCTCATGGTGGGGAACCTAGCACCGGGAGAGGGACTGACGGCACTCAGTGTGCTCCGAACAGGGAACTGAGTGCCATGGTGCTGCCCCGGGTGGCCGGCGTCTCAGTGCGCCTGGCGTGCGGCGTGGCTCTCCACCAGTGCCTGGGTGATCACGCGCACGCCCCGGGCGATGTGGTTCAACTGCGTCAGCTCGGCCGCGTACAGCTTGATCGTGTGCTCGATGACCGACTCCGGCATCCCCATGGCGGGCAGTTCGGCCCGTGCGCTGTGCAACGCGGTGCGCACGACCCGGATCTCCTGCTGGAGCTGGATCTGCGCGTGGCGGGCGAGCAGGACGGGCTGCCGGATCAGCAGCGGGTAGCTGGCGTAGCGGGTCGGCACCAGCTCGCGCAGCCACTTGGCCGCCGATCGTTCCCAGTCGCGGTTGCCGGGCGTCTTGACCTGACAGGGCCAGTCCGTGCTGATGGGTGAGTACGTCAGGGACATGGGCATCGCTCCGAGGTGGCCGGCGGGCGGTTCTTTTTGTCGGTGGCACAGGACCCCACCGGATCCCGATCTTCAGCATGAAGTATTCATATATACCGCCCCGATTCGCAAGGGTATGAAAAAATTCACGGGTGACCGTGGCTGGATTTCACCTTGCGGGGGAGATGTGGCGGTGCTGTGTGTGGGGCGCGTCCGGAACGGCGTGTAGGCGGCCGGAGCGGTCAGTCCTTGAGGAAGAAGGCGTGCTCCTCGGCGACCTGTTCGTACTCCTCCAGGCGGGCCTGGGTGCGCTCCGGGTCGGCGTCGGTCATGGCCTGGAGCAGAGCGGAGGACAGGACGACGGGCGCGGCGTAGGAGTCGAACACGAGTCCGGATCCGGTGCCGGTGGCGAAGACGACGTCGGCCTCGTCGGCCAGCGGCCCCAGTCCGAGATCGGTCACCAGGGCGACGCGCAGACCGGCCCGCCGGGCGACCCGCATGGCCGTCAGTGTCTCGTGCGCGTGCCGGGGCATGGTGAAGGCCAGCACCCACGTACCGCCTGCCTCCCGCGACTGGAGCAGGGCGTCGTAGGCGACGCTGCCGCCCCGGGTCACCAGCCGGACGTCGGGGTGCACCCGCCGGGCGGCGTACGCGAAGTACTCGGCCAGCGACTCGGAGATCCGCAGCCCGAGGACGGTGAGCGGCGCCGACTGTGACAGGGCGCGGCCGGTCGCGATGACCTGCTCCGGGTCGGCGAAGTCGCGGCGCAGGTTCTCCAGGTTGTCGATCTCCGCGTCGACGGCGGCCTGGAGTTCGTTGGGCCGGGCCTCCTCGGCGGCGTCGGGCGTGCTGGCCAGCTTGCTGAGCGCGATCGACTGGAGGCGTTCCCGCAGGGCGGGGTATCCGCTGAAGCCGACCGCGGTCGCGAAGCGGGTCACCGAGGGCTGGCTCACGCCCACGCGGTCCGCGAGTTCCGTGATCGACAGGAAGGCCGCCTCGGTGATGTGCTCGATCAGGTACTGGGCGATGCGTCGCTGGCCGGGCGAGAGCCGGGGGCGGTCGAACAGGGCTCGCAGCCGGGTCGTGGGAGCGGCCTCCGCCTCCGGAACCGCTTTCCCCGCACTGATCGCGGAAGCCTGCGCACGGGCCTGCTGCGGAGATGGCACCGGTGCACCTTTTTCGTGTCCCACAGTGGTTCAACATAGCTCACCGGGAGGGCGGTCCGGCGGTCCGGCGGACGGTCGTCCGTGCTCAACGGGGTGCCCGGCGGTCACCGTACGGGCTGTGTTTCGATACCGGGATTCCGAGTGGGCCGACGAGCGGGACGAAGGACGCGATGACGAGCGGGATGACGAGCGGGAGCGCCGGTGGGCCGGGCGGGGTCGTGGTCCGGTGCCGGGAGGAGGCCGACCTCGACGCCTGCGCGCGGGTGCTCGGCGAGGTCCACGAGGGCGACGGCTACCCCGTGAACCGGCCCGACGAGCCGGTCGCGTGGCTGTCCCCTTCCTCCCTGCTGGCGGCGTGGGTCGCGGAACTCGACGGCCGGGTCGCCGGCCACGTCGTCCTGTCCCGCGGCGGACCGGGCGACCTGGCTCCCGGGCTGTGGCGTGCCCGGCAGGACGCGAGCGGCGCCGCCACCGCGGTGGTCAGCCGCCTGTTCGTCGCCCGCGCGGCGCGCGGCCACGGGCTCGGCGCGCTCCTGCTGACCCGGGCGGCCGAGGAGGCGGAGCGCCGGGAGCTGCACCCGGTACTGGACGTCGTGGCGACCGACAGAGCGGCGGCCGCCCTGTACGAACGTCAGGGCTGGCACCTCCTGGCCACCTCGGAACAGCGATGGGGCCCGGACCGGACGGTCACCGTCCACTCCTACGCGGCGCCCCGGTAGCGGCCGGCGGCGCGGCAGGTGCGCACGACCACGCACAGCCGCGCACCTCACCCGGCCCCCTTACCGGAGGACCCCCGAGCCCTGGCATGATCGTGCGCATGGCTGAACGCGTAATCGCCGCGTGTGACGGGGCGTCGAAAGGAAACCCAGGCCCCGCCGGCTGGGCCTGGGTCGTCGGGGACGGAACGGGGACTCCCACCGAGTGGGAGGCGGGGCCGCTGGGCACCGCGACCAACAACGTGGCCGAACTGACAGCCCTGGAGCGGCTGTTGACGGCCGTGGACGCCAACGTACCGCTGGAGATCCGGATGGACTCCCAGTACGCGATGAAGGCGGTCACCACCTGGCTTCCGGGCTGGAAGCGCAAGGGCTGGAAGACGGCGGCGGGCAAGCCGGTGGCCAACCAGGAACTCGTCGTACGCATCGACGAGTTGCTCAGCGGCCGCTCGGTGGAGTTCCGGTACGTGCCCGCGCACCAGGTCGACGGCGACCCCCTCAACGACTTCGCGGACCGGGCGGCGAGTCAGGCCGCGTTCGTCCAGAAGGCGGCGGGCAGCGGGCAGGGCTCTCCGGAACCGCCGAAGTCCCCGGCGGCCAAGAAGGCGGCACCCGCGAAGAAGCGCACACCGTCCGCGGGCTCCTCCTCGGCGGCGTCCTCCTCGTCCGCGCGGTCCTCGTCCTCCTCCTCACGCACGCTCAAGGCCAAGTTCCCCGGCCGGTGCCGGTGCGGCCGTTCGTACGCGGCGGGCGAGACCATCGCGAAGAACGCCGACGGCTGGGGCCACCCGGAGTGCCGTACGGAGGCCTAGCTCCTGTCGGCCCGGAAGCCTTCTGCCCCTCCCGGATGCGGAACCCGGCACCTGCGGTGACTCTTGATACGTAGGGGTGAACTGACCAGGAGGATGAATCATGTCCGTTTTGGACAAGATCAAGGGCATGCTGAAGGGCCACCCGGACCAGACGAACAAGGGTGTCGACAAACTCGGCGACTTCGTCGACGGCAGGACGAAGGGAAAGTACAGCCGTCACGTGGACACCGCCCAGGACAAGCTCAAGGACCAGTTCGGGTCGGGTCGGGACGACCGGCCGCCGCGGTCCTGAACACCGCGCTCGCAGCGGGCCGGTCCCCTCGTGGGACCGGCCCGCTGCTCTGCTGCCACCGAGGGGCGGGCGTCAGCGTCCGCGGGTGGCCGAGGGGTGGCAGACGACCGTGGGCCCGGCCAGCATGCCGCCGGTGTGGAGGCTCTGCCCCCGGGGCATCCAGTAGCCCAGCTTGGAGACGACGCTCGTGCAGGCCTCCGCGACCCTGGCCCGGACGACCACCGTGGCGGGCCGGCCCGGCTGCAGATCCGTGAGGGCGCAGTCCAGGGCGTACATGCTGCGGGTCGTCGACGGATGACGGCCGGTGAGCGGGTTGACGCAGCGGGCGTCTGACGTGGTCAGCTCCACCCCCGAGGTCTCCTCCCCGATCAGCCCGAAGCGGGCGCTCCCGTCCCCCGCGTCGCTGTCGCGCGAGACGGTGTACGTGAGCGTGGCCGACGCGTGCGGCCGCAGCGTGTGCCGGTCGACCTCGATGCGGTGGGTGGCGACCGGCTTCGGGTCGGTGAGGGTCAGTCTGGCGCGGACCGTACCCCGCAGGTCGACACCGGCGGGCGACGAGCGGACGTGCACCGTGCCGCTGACGTCGTACGTACCCGGTCCGGGGGTCTCCCTGCCGCCGGGCAGCGGGCCCGTGGCGACGGTCCTGCCGCCGCGCCGCAGGGTCCAGGTGCCCGAGCTGAGACAGGCGTACCGGACGGAGGAGCCCGTGCGCCGGCAGGTGGCCGGGGCGGACAGCGACGTGCCCGCGCCCCCGCCGTTCGCGCAGAGGCTGACGAGGGCCCGCTGGCCGCCCGGCCCCCGCAGGGTGCCCGCGGGGGAGCAGACGGTCGACGCGGTGGCAGCCGCCGGCGGCTCGGGCGCCCGGGGCGGGGGCGCCGTCCGTGCCGGCTGTCCCGCGGCGGTCCAGCCCGCGGCGGCCAGCACGGCCGCCGCGGTCAGCAGCAGGGTCGTCCTGCGGGGAGTGGGGCGTACCGGCACGGGTTCCTCCTCTGGCTCGCGCGCATGTGTGCGCATGCGTCGAGGAGAGGATGGGGGAACACCCCGGGGCCGGGCCGTTCCCACGCCGGACCGGCGGACCAGGGCCCGCATGCGTCGCCCGGACGGGTCAGGCCGTCGGGTCAGGCCGATCGGGCGACGCGTACCGTGTCAGCTCGCGTCGATGCCGTTCGTGCAGGCCGCGCCCGGCTCCGGTGTCTGCGCGCCCTGCACGTACTTCGTGAGGAACTGCTGGACCCGCGGGTCGGACGCCTCCTCCACGGTCAGCTGCTTGCCCCAGGCCGACAGCATGAGGGCGCCCGCCTGCTCCGGCACCGGACTCATCAGCGTGTACGGGGTCTTGGCGACCTTGTCGGCGAGCGTCTGCACGTCGGCGTCCGCCGCCTTGTCGTTGTACGTGATCCACACCGCGCCGTGCTCCAGCGAGTGCACGGCGTTCTCGTTCGGTATCGCCTTCGTGTAGACCGAGCCGTCACAGGTCATCCACGCCTGGTCGTGGTCGCCGCCGACCGGCGGATTCATCGGGTACGACACGGACTTCGTGACGTGGTTCTGGGTCAGCTTCTTCGCGTCCCAGGACTTCTCGCCGTCGACGGGCTTCTTCGCCGCCGCCTGCTGCTGCTCGTCCTTGTCGTTCGCGCGGTCGATGTAGTACGCGCCGAACCCGACGAGTCCGGCGACGATGACCGTGCTGACCGTGATGGTCAGGACGCGGTTTCTGCGTTCGCGGGCCTTCTCGGCGCGGCGCATCTCCTCGATACGGGCCTTGCGGGCCGTGGAAGCCGACTTCTTGCTGGATCTGCTCATGGGAGTGCGTTCCTTGTCCCCGCCGCGCCGGTCGTCGGGGCGGCGGTGGGTGGAGGGGGGGCGACCGGACGTCGTGGTGCGGACGCCGGTCTAGATCCGCTGCACCTGGAGGACGTGGAGGTCGGGGGCCACGCGCGTGGGGGGCGGCACGGGAACGCGGCGTGCGGTGGCCGGTCGGGCGACGGCCGGCAGGGGCGCCGCCACCGCGGGGAGGAGCTGAGTCCCCACCGGCAGCACGGCCCGCGCCTCCCGGGTGGGCAGGCCGCAGCACTGGTCGTGCTCGGCGGGAGCGCCCAGCCGCTCGTGGGCGACGGAGACGGTGACCACCGGGAGGGAGGGCGGAGCGGTCCCGCCGTGCGAGGGCAGGTATCCCAGACATGCCGCCAGCACCGCGAACAGCACGGCCAGCGCAGGACACAGCGCCGCGGCCCGCGTGACGCGGCGCGCTCGCTGCGGTGCCCGGCTGCTCATCACCGGTGATGGTATGCGGTGCCTGTGACAGCCCTTCCGGGACCCCGGGGAACGCGGCACGACCCGCACGCCTCGCCTTCCTGGTGCCGGCCTGGCGGGGCTCGGACCTGTCAGGCTCGGAGGGTCACGTTCGGACCTGTACGAGGGCGTGTGTCCCGCTCGTGCGCCAGGCCTCCGTGCCCGCGTCCAGCTCCGTCAGGACGCCGGGCGTCAGGCCGGTCACGACGTCGCACTTGAGCGTCCGCAGCGCCGCCACCGGACCGGGGAAGTACGCGGTGGCCTCGGCGAACGGCGTGGTGGCCGGCCAGTGCCTGTCTCCCACCAGACGACGGTAGTTGAGGTCGCCCTTCATGACGGTGAGGGTGGCGGACGCGAAGTCCTCCCGGAGGTCGGCCGGCATCCGGTCGTAGGAGTACGGGGCGCAGGAGAACGGGTGGGTACGCGGGATCAGGCGTCCCTCGACGACGGCCCGCCGCAGCCGTTCGCCGACCGCCGCCGCGTGGCCCGACGCACCGGTCAGCCGGTCGAGGCAGGCGAGCGTGTCGGCGGTGGTGGCGTCGGAGACGTAGTACGGATACGGCTTGAGGTGCAGGACGACACGGGCCGCCCGCCCGGTCGTCAGCAGATGGTCGGCGAGGACGAGGTCGGGGAGCAGTTCGGGGCCGGCGTTGTCGGCGACGAGGCAGACCTTTCCGGGCTCTCCCGCATCGAGGATCTTCCACAGCGTCGCCGATTCGTCGACGACGAGGCCCTGCACCCGCTCGCCCAACCCCGCCTCTCCTGCGGACAGCTGGAAACCGAGATCGGCGCGGTTGCCCCAGAGCGAGGAGAGCAGGAGCGTGCGGTCCCGCTCCGGCGGCGCGAGCGAGGGAAGTCGGTCGAGCGCCGACAGTTCGTCGTCCACCTCGGCACCCGCGAGCTCGGCGTGCTTGAAGGGGGCGAAGGGATCGATGCCCAGCCAGGGGCCCGGGGTGAAGTGGCGCAGGGCGGCCAGGAGTTTGCGGTAGAAGAAGCTCTCCGCCCAGAGGAACGGCACGTCCGCCCACCGCTGCCCGTAGTACGGCTCGTCCCGCCAGTGCCCGGCGTCCGGTTCGTCGTCGCCCAGCCGCTCGACGGTCCCCTCGGTGATCTCGTCGAGGAGGGCGTCCAGCGCGCGTTGGTGCGCGGGCGGGTACGGGGTGGCCCGCCGCACCCGCTCGACGAGGGCGGGGTGCCGCTCGTCCAGCACGCCGCGCGCGAAGGAGCCCGGGGTCCCGACGACGACAGGGGCAGGATCGGGGCCACGGGCCGGGGCGGGGGTGAGGTTCTCGGTGTCCGGATCGGTGTCGGCGGGGGCTCGGCCGGTGTGGGGACTGGGGCGCGTCATGCCCCCAGTAAACCGGCCGTGCCGTCCACGGGCCGGGTCGAGCCGTCGAGTCGTCGTCGGGTGCCGGCTCAGCCCCAGCTCTGTGAGTACTGGTTGCGGTAGCGCTTGCGGCCCCGTTCCGAACGGATCCGCAGGGCCACCAGCGCGAGCAGACTCCCCGCGATGACGAACAGCCCGGGGCCGAGGTTCCGGTACTCCCCGAGCCGGTCCAGCGCCGACGTCGTACTGCCGGTCCCGCCCTGGGGGCCCGTGTCCGCCGGGCCCATGGCTCCCGGCAGGACCGCGCCGCCGGGGGCGGTCGAAGAGGTGCCGGGCGGTGCCGCCGCAGCGCCCGCGCCGCTGCCCGAGCTGTTGGTGCTCCCGGCCGAGGGCGCGGCCTGACCGGCCTTTCCGGGGTCACCGGCGAGCTTCACGCCGAGCGAGTCCAGGGCCTTGGTCACCGGCTGGAAGAACGTCGTACCGCCTTCCTGGCAGTCCCCGCTGCCGCCCGAGGTGACGCCCAGGGCCAGTCCGTCGGCGAACATCGGGCCGCCGCTGTCACCCGGTTCGGCGCACACCGTGGTCTCGATGAGTCCGGTGACCGTGCCCTGCGGGTAGTTCACCGTGGCGTTCAGGCCCGTCACCTGACCGGACTGGAGGCCCGTTGTGCTGCCGCTGCGGAAGACCTTCTGGCCGACGGCCGGATCGGCCGCTCCGACGATCCGGATGCCCTGGCCGTTGCCGACGGACACGACGTCGGCGCCGCTGAGGACGGTTCCGGGGCTGTACCGCACGAGCGAGAAGTCACCGCCGGGGAACGAGTCGGAGACGGTCGAGCCGACCTGTTTGGTCCCCTGCTGGTCCGAGAACCACGTCGTGCCCACGGGGCCGCAGTGGCCGGCCGTGAGGATGAAGTCGTTTTGCCCGTTCGTCACGTTGAAGCCCGCGGAACAGCGTCCCGACCCCGCGAAGAGTGCGTCGGCGCCGTTCAGCCGCGGTGTGAACGTGCCCTCCGTGCGCTCCATGCGCACGGACTTGCCGATGCCCTCGGCGACCTCGGTCAGCCGTGCCCACTCGGCGGCGGAGACCGTGGTGTCGGCGCGCACCACCACCTGGTTCGTCGCGTAGTCCATCGCCCAGGAGGTGCCGGCCACCTTGGGCGCGTCCTTGAGTGTCGCGGTGGCGGTCCTGAGGTCCTTCATGGTGTAGCGGACGACCTTGGCGACGGCGCCGGCGTCGCGTACGTCGGCCGCCGCCTTCTCGTCGGTCACCGCGACGACCGGACGTCCCTCGGCGTCGATCCAGCTGCCCGCCGTGCGCGAGGTGCCCAGTTCGGCCACCAGCTCCTGTCCTGTCCGCGCGGCCTCGGTCTCGACGCCCGGAGTCCTCCGGTCGTCGGACGTCTCGCTCGCCATGGCCTGCGTGACCATCAGCCCTCCGCAGGCCAGCCCGCCGATGGCGGCGAACCGTGCGATTCGCTGAACATTGCGTCGTGCATGCCTCATCCATGGCTCCCGTGTGACTGTCCTGACACAGCGTCACTCCTGCGGGCGTCACCGCAGGGTGAACGCCCTCCTCCAGTACGTGTCGTCGCGCGGTCCGGTTCACCGGGGCGCCCGGCGGTTCGTGGTCGGCGCGAACCCGCCTGTCGCCCATGGCCCTCCGTGCGACGGGCTTTTGCCGAAACGGCAAGGTTCCTCGCTCCTCGCTGCGGTCGACCGCCATGATCGGTATCAGTGGATCTCGTCGTATCTCGTCAGATCTCGTCGGATCTCTTTGGATCCCGTATCAAGGAGCACATATGTCGCAGGACGCCAGCCCGTTCACACCGGCGGACGCCCGGCACCGACTGGTCGATGTGCCCGGTGGCCGTATCCATCTGGTCGAGCAGGGCACCGGCCCGCTGGTCCTGCTGGTCCACGGCTTCCCCGAGCTCTGGCACTCGTGGCGCCACCAGCTCCCCGCGCTCGCCGCGGCGGGCTACCGCGCGGTGGCCGTCGACGTACGCGGATACGGGCGCTCGTCGGTGCCCGAGGCCGTGGACGCGTACCGGATCGGGGCCCATGTCGAGGACAACGTGGCGGTCGTCCGGGCGCTCGGCGCGGAGAGCGCCGTGATCGTCGGCCACGACTGGGGCTCGACCATCGCCGCCGACTCCGCGCTGCTCAGGCCCGACGTCTTCACCGCCGTCGGCCTGCTCGGGGTGCCGTACGCGCCCAGGGGCGGCATGCGGCCGACCGACGCCTTCGCCATGATCGGTGGGGACGAGGAGTTCTACGTCAGCCACTTCCAGGAGCCCGGCCGCGCGGAGGCGGAGATCGAGCCGGACGTGAAGGGCTGGCTGGCCGGCTTCTACGCGACACTGGCCGCCGACACGATGCCGGCGTCGGCGGCGGGCTCGGTCTTCTTCGTACCGAAGGGCGGCAGGCTCTCCGACCGGTTCGTGACGGACCGCCCGACCTGGCTCACGGACGCGGAACTCGACTTCTGCGCCGCCGAGTTCGAGCGGACCGGTCTCACCGGCGCGCTCAACAGGTACCGCAACATGGACCAGGACTGGGAAGACCTCGCCGAGTGGGAGGGCGCCCCCATCACCCAGCCGTCGCTCTTCGTCGCCGGTGAACTGGACGCCTCCATCGCCTGGTTGGCCGACGCGATCAAGGCCTTCCCCAGCACGCTGCCCGGCCTGGTCTCCTCGCACCTGGTCGAGGGCTGCGGCCACTGGGTCCAGCAGGAACGCCCCGACGAGGTCAACCGGCTCCTGACCGACTGGCTGGAGTCCGTGAGCCGCAGCCGGTGAACTCCCTGCGGCTGGGCGGATCGGGCAGGGTGGTTTCGTGTGCCCGCGCAGACCTAACCCTCGCGCGCGGGCCCTCGGGTCTTCGTCAGATGCGCGAAGACGACGACGTTGCTCCGGTAGCCGGACGCGCGGTCGTACACCCCGCCGCAGGTGATCAGCCGCAGCTCCGGACGCTTGCTGGCGCCGTACACGTCCTGGCTGGGGAAGCGCGACTTCTCGTACAGGCGGACGGTGTCCACCGTGTAGACGACGGTGCGTCCGTCGGCGCGCCGGGACTCGATGGTCCTGCCGGGCTTGAGCGTGCTCAGGCCGGCGAAGACGGCGGGGCCGGTGCGGGTGTCCAGATGGCCGACGATCACGGCCGTGCCGGTCTCTCCGGGTGAGGGCCCGCCCTCGTACCAGCCGGCCAGCTTGGGCTTGTCGAGGGGCGGGGTGGTGAGCTGTTGCCGTCGGTCCAGGCCCAGTGCGATGACCGGGGCCTTCAGGCCGAGAGCGGGGATGCTCAGGCTCGTCGGCCTGGATCGGGGGAGCGGTCGGAGTGTCCGGGACGGCTGTGCGGATCCCGGTGGCCGAGGCGGCGGGATCGGCCGGCGGACGGCGGGTCGTTCGGGAGCGGGGCTGCGCCGGGGCTCCGGTGACACGGAGGCGGGCGGGCCCGGGGACGCCTTCGCGTCACCGGACCCCGCCGCCGGGGCGGCGACCGGCCCAGCGGGCCGATCGTCGTCCGAGGCCCACCAGATGCCGCCCATCACCAGCGAGAACGCCAGGACCAGCGTTCTCGTCAGGCGGTAGGCACGTGTGCGGTACCAGGGCCTGGGCGCGCGCCTACGCGGCACCGTCGGGCCGGCGACGCAGCATCCGGAAGTAGACGAAGCCGGACACGCCGACCAGGCCCACCGCTCCGGCGGCCGCGACCGCCGACACGGTCGGCGCGTCCGCCAGGCCGCCGCCGCCCGCCGGCACGCCTCCCTTCGGTGGGACGCCCTGCACGGCCGCCTTGCAGTCGACCGTGAACACCTTCTGCTTGCCCGCCCCGACCGCGCCCGCGATCTTCCACGTGAGCTTGTACTGGCCGTCCGGCAGCGCCAGTGTGTCGGTGTAGCCGGTGCCGATCGGGAGGGTCAGGGTGCCGTTGAGCGCGGCACTGGCCGAGGCCGCCGGCTGCGGCTCGATGACCCAGGTGATCCCCGGTACTCCGTCGAAGTTGAAGGCGGCCAGGTAGAACTTGCAGACCTTGGCCTCGTTGCGCTGGTCGGTGGGGGACGTGGTGACCGCGTGGATCTTGACGTCGCCGTTGTCGCCGGGGGCGGCGTAGGCGGCCGGTGCCCCGAGGAGGGCGGTGCCGGCGAGGGCGGCCGCGGTGAGGGCGGCGGCGCCGGTGCGGGCGCCGACGGAGCGGGTGAGCGATGAGGTGGGCATACGAGGTCCTCCGAGCGGAATGATTGTCGTACAAATCGGTGGTGCAACCGACTGTCTTTCACATTCGGAGGCCGGAAACGCGACGCATCGCTGATGGGACGTCAGAGATCCCCCGTCCGGACCAACCATTCGGTGCTCAGCCGCTCCTCGGTGGCAGCGCGGGGCGACGGCATCGTCCGGGTGGACCCGCATGAACACGTCCGAGGGCCCGCGGAGCAGCGCCTCGGCCGGTGGACCGCGCACCGGTACGCGCCCCAGACCCCGCCCCGGGCCCCGGGCGCCACGATGATCCGCGCGCCGGCTCGACCTCGTCCTCCGCGGCGTCGCACCGCAACGCCCCGTATCCGCGCGGTCGTTCACCGTCGACGAGGACACGGGCCCGCCGTGCGTCGTATTTCTGCGGGACAACGGAAAGGATCGTTGACGCGGCGGGAGCGCGGTGCCAACGTGCTCGAACCAGTCCTCCCGGCCGGTCGGGAACCCCGGGTGGCGCCGTACGGACGCCACCCGTCGCACGGCGCATCCAGGCGAACGGAGGACTTGTCGCCATGTCAACAGCCAGTGGAGACCCGACCACGGGGACCGCCGACTTCTCGGCCGCGCCCCTGGCCGACACAGCCGTCCCCGAGGAGTGGGAGGACCGCCCCCAGGACGCCTTCGGGAGTGCGGACGTCACCGAGGTGAGCGAGCCGGGGCAGCGCGCCGCCGGTGAGACGGCCGCGACGCACGCCGGGTCCGGCGCCGCCCTCGCGGCCCACCGCCCCACCCGGGGCCGCTACCGCGGCAGCGGCGGCGGCTACGAACTGGACCTGCGGGTCGACGTCGACAGCGTCCCGGGCGGCCCCAAGGTCCTGCGGAAGGTCAGCGGTGACTTCTTCAGCACGGGCGGCGGGACGAAGGCCTACTTCGGCTCGTTCGTGGTGGACGCGCCCACCGTCTCCTGGACCGCGGCCCAGGTCGTCATCAGGGGAATCGCCGCCTACACCTGGAAGACCACCCACACGCTCGTGCGGGTCACCGTCCCCCGCAGCAGGACCAACCAGCGGCCGGGCGCCGCGACCGTCGAGTTCCTCCGCCCGCCGGGGCAGCCGGGCGCCACCTACGTCTGCCCGTACGTCTCGCCGTACTTCCGTACCGTCGAGTGGGAACAGGACTCCGTGACCGGGGCCGTGCCCTTCCTCTCCTACGACACCGGATCGCTCCCGCAGCCCGCCAACAGCCCGGCCCGCGTCCTCACCGTGCCCCGGGCCTACGCCGAGGCGGGTATCGAACTGCTGGTCTCCGGCACCGCGAACGTCATCGCGAACAGCCCGAACGGCTGGACCAACACCGAACTGCACGCCGCCATGGAGAGCAACTTCAGCCTCTGGCGCAACGTCCCGCAGTGGAAGGTGTGGCTGCTCGTGGCCGGCAGCTACGAAGGCATGACGGGCGTGCGCGGCATCATGTTCGACGCCGCAGACGCCTTCCAGCGGCAGGGCTGCGCGGTCTTCTACGACCTGATCCAGGGCACCGACCCGGAAGCCCGGCGCGCCATGCTGCGCACCTACGTCCACGAACTCGGCCACTCCTTCAACCTGTTGCACTCCTGGCAGAAGAACCTGGCCACGCCCCCGGCCCCGCTCGGCGGCAACAACGGCCTCGCCGACCTGTCCTGGATGAACTACCCGCAGAACTACCAGCCGTTGAACGGGAACGGCGGAGCGGCCGCCTACTGGGGCGCCTTCCCCTTCCAGTTCACCGACAACGAGCAGATCCACCTGCGGCACGGCTTCTACCGGAACGTCATCATGGGCGCCGACGCGTTCGCCACCGGCGCCGCCGACATCGAACCGGAGCTCTTCGACGAACCCCTCACCGACGAGTCCGGCCTCCGCCTCGACCTGCGCGCCGGCAAGAGCGGCTTCTCGTTCGGCGAACCCGTGGTCGTGGAGCTGAAGCTGGAGACCACCGACCTGCGCGGCCGCTCCACCCACCACCACCTCCACCCCGACGACGAACTCGTCAGCGTCGCCATCAGGCAGCCCTCCGGACGCACCGTGCTCTACCGGCCGCTGCTGCGCCGCTGCGTCGACCAGGACCAGTCCGTGCGCCTGGACGCGAACCGGCCCGCGATCTACAGCAGCGCCTACATCGGCTACGGCCGCGACGGGCACTACTTCCAGCAGCCGGGCACCTACCAGCTGCGCGCGGCCTATCTGGCCTCCGACGGATCCCGGATCGTCTCACCGGTGCTGCGGCTCGACGTACGGCACCCCGTCAGCCAGGCAGACGTCCGGCTCGCCGAGCTGATGATGGGCGAGGAGCAGGGCAAGATCCTCGCCCTGCGCGGCTCCGACTCGCCGGCGCTGCGGTCCGGCAACGACGCGCTCCAGGAGGTCATCGAGCGGCACGGCACACACCCCTTCGCCGTGTACGCGCGCCTCGCCAAGGGGCTGAACTTCGAGCACGAGTTCAAGAGCCTGAGCCCGGACAAGACCGAGCTGACCGTGCGGCCCCCCGACCCCAAGTCCGGGATCGAGCAGCTCGCCCAGGTCGTGAAGGTCTCCCAGCAGGGCAAGGGCGTCGACAACCTGACGCTCAACCTGGCCTCACGGCGCCTCGCCCGCGCCTACGCCCGCCAGGGCGACCTCGAAGAGGCCAACACCACGCTCGACCGGCTGATCCGGCACTTCGACACACCGGCGTACAAGCCGTACGTCGTGGACGCCGTGCGCGACCAGGCCGACACCACGAAGGCGCAGCTCACCGCCGACTTCGGCGGCTGACCCGTGCTCAGGCGGCCCGCACCGGGACGGCATCCGGTTGCGCCCGGGAAGGCACTCACGGGGTACCCCTCTGCCCGTGAGCGCCTTCCCCGGCCGGCTGTGGCAGCATCGCGGGCAGACCCCGGACGACGGGTGACGGGGAGGCACAGGGAGGAAGCCGCCAGGTGATCGACCTCGTCCTGTACGGGCCGAGTGGCCCCCAGCCCCTCGGCCGCCCGGCCGCCGTGCGGGTGGAGATCCGCAACACCGGCGGGCACGGCCTGTGGATCGCGGGCGTGCTCGACGGCTCCGAGAACGGCCTGCGCTTCCCGCGCTATCTGCCGACCGTGACGCGTGTCCAGGGCACCGAAGGCGCCGAGGAGGGCGTCCTGGTGGCGTCACCCGCGCCGGCCGAGGACCCCCTCGTCGCGCCGCTGCGCCCCGCCGACCTGCGCGGTCTCGCGCCGGGCGAGTCGTGGGACCCGGTCTCGGGGCCGGGCTGCCTGCCGCTCACGACCTTCGCCCACTTCGCCCCGCGGCGGCCCGGCCGCTACCGCTACGCCCTCACGCTCGACACGGACGCCGCCCGGCCCGAGGAGTGGCTGGGCGGCTTCGGGGTGTCGGCCGGCCCCGGGCTGCGGGAACTGCTGGCACTGGTCGCGCGCGTCCCCCGTACGACGGTCGTGGCCGACCCGCTGGACGTGGACTTCCGCTGAGCGGGGAGCAGCTGAGCGGGGGTCACGAACGGGCCGTCAGGCGTGCCGAGGACTCCACCAGCGACACGGTGAAGGGGTGCGCGGGCGCCGTGAGGACGTCCAGGGCCGGCCCCTGCTCGACCACCTCCCCGGCGTCCAGCACCGCGATCCTGGCGGCGAGCCGGGCCGTGTCCAGGTCGTGGGTGATGAGGAGGAGGGAGAGGTCGTCGCGGTCGCGGAGCAGCCCGGCGAGCAGGTCGAGGAGGCCCCGCCGGGTGACCGTGTCGAGCCCGGAGGTGATCTCGTCGCACACCAGCACCCGCGGCCGGGCGAGCAGGGCCCTGGCGAGCGCGGCCCGCTGGAGCTCGCCCCCGGACAGCCGGGCCGCGGTACGGCCCGTCAACTCGCGGGACAGCCCCAGGCTGTCGAGCGTGTCCGACGCCTCGGCGTACGCGTCGGCCGTGGGCGTGCCGCGGAGCCGCACCGCGGTCCTGGCCACCTGGTCGAGGACCGGACGGTACTCGTCGAAGGAGGCACGCGCGTCCTGGAAGACGTACTGCACGGCCGCGAGCTGGGCCGGCCCCCGGTCACGCAGACTGCGCGGCAGCCGGACCCCGTCGAGCAGCACCTCGCCCTCGTAACGCCGGTGGAGTCCGGCCAGGCAGCGGGCCAGGGTCGTCTTCCCGCTGCCCGACCGGCCGAGCACGGCGAGGCATTCGCCGCCGTACACGGTGAGTTCCGGGACGCGCAGCACCTCGACGCCGGGCCGGTGGCGGGCCCGCAGGCCGTGGACGCGCAGCACGGCCGCCGGGCGGGCCCCACTCGCCGCGGCCTCGGTCAACGGTGGCTGATCCGCCAGGAGTTGACGCGTCCAAGGGTGCGACGGGGCCGGCCAGACCCGCTGTGTCGGGCCGGATTCCACGACCCGGCCGTCGCGCAGGACCAGTACCTCGTCGGCGAGCGCGCGCACCGTCTCCAGGTCGTGACTGAGCAGGACGACTCCGATGCCGCGCGCGGCGATCGCCGCCAGTTCGTCGACGACCCGGCGCTTGGTGAGCGCGTCCTGACCGGTGGTCGGCTCGTCCGCGACGACGACCCGCGCGCCGAGCAGCACCGCCTGGGCGAGCACGACACGCTGCTGCTGGCCGCCCGAGAGCTGATGCGGGAAGCGACGCAACAGCGTCTCACCGTCCGGCAGTTGCGCCGCGGCCAGTGCGCTCAGGACTCGCTCCCGGGCCGCCGGACGACGCGCACGGCGGGGCAGCTCGCGCACCTGACCGCGTGCGATGTCGTGCAGCAGCGCACCGACCCGCCGCGCGGGGTTGAGCACCGCCGCCGGATGCTGCGGGACGTAGCCGACCAGCGCCTCGGTCACCCGTACCGAACCGGAGACGCTCGCGCCCGGCGGGAACTCGCCCAGCAGCGCGCGGCCCGTGGTCGTCTTCCCGCTGCCGGAGGCCCCGACCAGCGCGGTCACCTTCCCGGGCAGCACCCGCAGACTCACCCCGTCCACGATGCGTCTGCCGCCGACCTCCACGGTCAGCCCCTCGATCTCCGCGACCGCGGTGGCCCCGCTCATGGGCGTGTCCCCTTCTTGTTCTTGTCCTTGCGGTCGAGTGCCGCGTCGAAGAGCAGATTGCAGCCCATCGTCAACGCCACGATCAGCAGCGCCGGGACGACCACGGCCCAGGGCTGCACGAACAGCCCCGTGCGGTTGCGGTCCACCATCACCGCCCAGTCGGCCGCGTCCGGCGCCACACCGATGCCCAGGAACGCGGCCGTGGCCACCAGATACAGCACGCCGGTCAGCCGTATCCCCGCGTCGGCGACGAGCGGCCGCAGGATCGACCGTCCGACATGGCCCACGGCGACACGCCACCACGACTCGCCCTGCATCCGCAGCGCCTCCACCGCCGGACGCGAGGCCACGTCCGCCGCGGCGGCCCGGACGATCCGCGCGGCGTCCGGGATGTTCACGAACGCCACCAGCAGCGTCAGCCCGGCGGCCCCGGGTGAGAACACCGAGGCCACCAGCAGGATCATCAACAAGGACGGCACGGCGAGCAGCACGTCCAGCGGCCGCATCAGCGCCTCCTCCAGCCAGGTCCGGTGCGTCAGCGCGCCGATCAACCCGAGGGGCAGCGCCACCAGATACGCGAGGGCGGTCGCCGCGAGCGCCACGACGACCACGGGCCGGCCGCCGAGCAGCACCTGGCGCCACACGTCACGGCCCACGAAATCCGTGCCGAGCCAGTGCCCGTCGCCGAGCGTGAACGAGGCGGCGCGCGGCCCGGGACCGCCCACGAGCAGCGGCCCGCACAGGGCGAGGACGAGCGGCACACACACCAGGACCGCCCCCGACACGAACCGCCCCGGCGACCGCCCGTCCCGGCCTGCTTTCCGGTCTCTCCTGCCCGCCGTCTGCCACCGTTCCCTCACGCGGCCACCTCCGCCCGCGGCGCGAACCGGTGGGCGACCAGATCGGCTCCCAGGTTCAGCACCACCGTGATCACCCCGAAGACCACCGCGAGCCCCTGGACCACGGGGACGTCCCGCTCGGCCACGGCGTTCATCAGTACGGTTCCCAGACCGGGGATCACGAACAGGGCCTCCACGACGATCACTCCGCACAACAACCAGTCGACGGTACGGGCGAGTTGCTGGGCGGCCGGCGCGACCGCGTTCGGCAGGGCGTGCGCGTACCGCACCCGGGCGCCCGGGATCCCGTACCGCCGGGCGTGCGCGGCGTACGGCGAGGCGAGCGCGTCGATCATCCCGGCGCGCACCAGCCGGGACAGCGAGCACACCGGCCGGGACAGCAGGACGAGCACCGGCAGGACGAGCGCGGCCGGATGCCCGAGCAGATCCGTGCCGTAGCCGACCGCCGTCGGTGGCAGCCAGTCGAGCCGCAGCGCGAACACCGTCACCAGCAGCACCCCGAACGCGAACTCCGGCACCGCGTACACCGCCAGCGTCACCGCGCTGACCAGCCGGTCCACGAGCCGCCCCGCGAACCGCGCGGCCAGCACCCCGAGCCCGACCCCGACCGGCACCAGCAGCGCGAAGGTGAGCGCGGCGAGCAGCAGCGTGGGCCCGAAGGCGCCGGAGATGTACGAGGAGACGGGCCGCCCGGAGGCCAGCGAGGTGCCGAAATCGGCGTGCAGCAGCCCGGCCGCCCAGTCCGCCAGCCGTTCGTACGCGGGCCGGTCCAGGTCCATCGCCTCGCGGATGGCGGCGATCCGCGCCGGGTCCGGCTGGTCCCCGGCGAGGGCCACCGCCGCGTCGCCCGGCAGCGCCTCGGTGAGCGCGAAGACCAGCAGCACCACGGCCACGGTCTGCGCACCGCCGAGCAGCAGCCGCCGGACGGCCCAGGAACCCAGTCCGTTCACGCCAGCCAGACCTTGTCGAACCGCGCCCAGTCGAGCGTGTTGGCGGGCGCCTCGCGGTCGACGCCCTTGACCTGCTTGGTCGTTCCGATGATCCAGTCGGCGAACCCCCACACCAGGAAGCCGCCCTCGGCGTACAGCCGGCGCTGCATCCGCCCGAACACGGCGGCGCGTTCCTTGTCGTCCTTCGTGGACTGCGCCTGCTGGTAGAGCGCGTCGAAGTCCTTGTGGTGCCACTTGGTGGCGTTGGTGGTGGAGTCGGTGAGGAGCCGCTGCGAGATGTGGGACTCGATGGGCATGGCTCCCGAGCGGTAGCAGCACAGGGTTCCGGAGTCGAGGATGTCCGCCCAGTACGAGTCCTTGCTGCCCATCTTGATCTCGACGGTGACACCGGCCTTCGCGGCCTGGTCGCGGAAGATGCTCGCCGCCTCGGTGAAGCCGGCCGCGACCGCCGACGTGTCCAGGGTGACCTTCAGCTTCTCGGCGCCCGCCTGCTTCAGCAGGGAGCGGGCCCGGTCGAGGTCCTGCTCGCGCTGCGGAAGCCCGTCGGAGTAGTACTCGTACCCCTTGCCGAAGAGGTCGTTGCCGACCACGCCCGCGCCGGACAGGGCCCCGTCGACGAGTTCCTGGCGGTCGGCGATGAGGAAGAACGCCTCCCGGACCCGCTTGTCGTCGAAGGGCGCCCGGTCGGTCTTCATGGCGAAGGCCTGCATGGCGCTGTTCCGCAGCCGCACGATCTCGATCTGCCCCTTGCCCTCATGGGCGCGCGCGGTCGTCGGGTTCAGCTCATGGGCGTACTCGACCTGCCCGCCGAGCAGCGCGTTCACCCGCGCGGACTCCTCGTTGGCGACGACGAACTCCACCTCGTCCAGGTGCGGGGCGCCGTCCCAGTGGTCGTCGTTGCGGCGGAAGACCGCGGAGCGGCCCGGCGCGAACGACACGAAGCGGAACGGCCCCGAGCCGACCGGCTTCTTGTCGAAGTCGGCGGCCGAGGACCCGGCAGGAACGATGTACGCGCCGAACGCGGCCAGCACGTTGGGGAATTCGGCCGTCGGCCGCTTGAGGACGAACTCCACCGTCCGCTCGTCGACGACCCGGCTCGCCTCCAGGTCGACGGGTTCGAGGGACGCCTTGGCACGGAACGCCTTCTCGGGGTCGGCGATACGGCGGAAGCTGAACAGGACGTCCTGGGCGGTGACGGGCCTCCCGTCGTGGAAGTCAGCCTTCCGCAGGGTGACCTTCCAGCGGTCGAGCCCCGCGTTCGGCTCCCAGCCGGAGGCCAGGCGCGGCTGGGCGGAGAGGTCGTCGCCGTAGTCGGCCAGCTTGTCGAAGAGCGCCTTGGCGCGCGCCACGTCGGCGAACAGGTTGGCCAGGTGCGGGTCGAGCGTCTCGCTCGCGCCGCCGCCCGCGAAGGCGGCCCGCAGCCGTCCGCCGCGCCTGGGCTTCCCGTCGCTCCCGCCGTTCCCGTCGCCGGAGCCGCCCGAGCCCGAGCCGTCCGAGCCGCCGCAGCCGACGAGAGCGAGGGCGCCGATACCGGAGGCCGCCGCGAGAAGGCCTCTGCGACGGAGGCCGGGATAGTCCTGCATGAGGTTGTCCTTGCTGTGTGAGGTACGAGGCTGGGTGAGGCGTGATGGAGGCGTGGGGTGTGCGGTGTGCGGTGTCCGGGGGAAGGTCAGCCGGCGAGGCGTGCCACCACGTGCAGCCGGTCGCCGTCGGCCGCCGTGCCGGGCACGTCACCCTCCTGCCAGGGGGGTTCGGTGCGTGGCCCCGGCCCGTCGTGCAGCGCGAGCACGGAGAAGCCGTGCCCGGCCAGGAAGTGGCGCAGTTCCTGCGGGAGGAGCAGCCGCCACGCCGAGCGCTGTTCGACGGGGGCCGAGCCGTCGTCGGCGCGCCAGACGCGGGTACGGCGCAGGAGTTGCGCGGCGCGGTCGACGCGCAGGGTGGTCGTCGAGCGGTACGAGGTCCCCTGCCAGGTGAAAGCGGTGACCTTCGGCGCGGTCAGGAGGTCGACGCGGCCCAGGAAGTAGGCGCCGTTGCGCATCTCGGCGACGAGGAGTCCGCCGGGAGCCAGGCTCCGGCGGCAGGAGGCGAAGAATCCGTCGAGGTCGTCGTTGGTGTGGCAGTACAGGAGCGAACTGTCCAGGCACACCACCGCGTCGAAGGAGCCAGGTCCGGGGCCGGGTCCGAAGGAGAAGTCCCGCAGATCGGCGCGCACATACCGTGGTCCGGGGTGCCGCTGACGGGCGTACGCCAGCATCGCCTCGGAGAGGTCGGCGCCGACGACCGACCGGCCCGCGCCGTGCAGATGCGCCGCGTCCCGCCCGGTGCCGCATCCCAGGTCCAGCACTTTGGGCCCGGCCCCGTACCGGCGCAGACAGTCCTCGGTCCACCGCCCGGCCAGCCGGTCGGGGTCGGGGAACCTGGCCTCGTACAGCTCCGGGTTGTCGGTCAGCAGATTGCCGCTCGTCATACCGTCGCCTCCACGAGAACGGGGCGTTCGGGCAGGGCCCCCTGGCGGCGCAGCCAGGCGACCCCGCCCGCCGACGCCAGCCCGAACACCAGACAGCAGGCCCAGGGCAGCCAGGCCGCGCCCTGCCGGTCCCCGGCGTCCATGGCCCAGCCCACGACCGTGTTGCCGACGGCCGCCGCGATACCCGACACCATGTAGAAGATCCCGAAGTACGTGCCGGTCAGCTCCGGCCGTCCGAAGCCCGGGATCAGCTCCATCACGAACGGCTGGGCGACCATGACGCCGACGTACAGGAACAGGACGCCCACGAGGACGGGTACGGCGTGCCACAGCTGCGGGGAGGCTCCCGACACCAGCATCGGCGGCAGGAAGGCCAGCCCCATCAGGGCGAGTCCGACCCCGATGACCCCGGCCCGCCTGCCGTACGTCTTCAGCGCCCGGGTGAGCCGCAGTTGCAGCGTGAGATTGGCGAGCGTCCCCACGAGGAACACGAGTCCGGCCGCGCCGTCCCAGCCCGTGGCCCGGCGGGCGCCGTCGGGCAGCAGCAGATACAGCTGGTTCTCCAGGGTGAACATGCCGACCATGGCCAGCGAGAACGCCAGGAACGCGCGGTTGCCGACCACCTCTCGCCAGTCCCCGAGCACACTGCCCGCACTCGGCGGGACCGCCCGCGCGGGCAGCACCATCGCCTGCGCCACGGTGAGCAGCGCGAAGATCGCGGCCGCGGTGAGCGCGGACGCCCGGAAGTCGACGAGCAGCAGGACGCTGCCGAGCAGCGGCCCGACGAGCGCCCCGGTGGTCGCGAAGACGTTGAACAGCGCGAACGCCTCGGCCTTGCGCTCACCCGCCTCCTGCGACAGATACGCCCGCACGGCCGGGTTGAACAGCGCCCCCGCCAGCCCGCTCAGCACGGACGCGGCCAGCAGCACGGCGAGCCCGTCGCCGAGCGCGAACAACGCGAAGCCGACGGTACGCACCGCGCAGCCGGCGATGATGACCCCGCGCGCGCCGAGCCGGTCCGCGGCCGAGCCACCGATGAGGAACAGCCCCTGCTGGCTGAGGTTGCGCACCCCGAGCACGACGCCGACGACGGCCGCCGACATGTCCAGGTCCTCGCCCAGATGCGTGGCCAGGTAGGGGATGAGCAGATAGAAGCCGGTGTTGACACCGAACTGGTTGACGAGGAGGAGCCGGATCGCGGGCGAGAAGCCGCGCATCTCATGCAGCGTCTTCACGGCCCGCCGCCTCTCCGGTACGCCGGGCCGGGTCCGCGTGCCTCTCCCGGACACCGAGTCCGGGCAGCTCACTGACGCGTACGACACCGTCGGTGCCGCCGATCCCGGTCCACGGGTCGTCGGCGAGCAGCAGATGCCCGTCGAGGTCGGCCCAGCGGGCCCGGTCGGCCAGGTGCACGGCGGGGGCGAGACCGAGCGTGCTGGCGGTGAGACAGCCGAGCATCAGCGCGGTGCCGCTGCCTTCGAGCAACTCCGCCATGCGCAGGGCGGCTCGGGGGCCACCGCACTTGGCGAGCTTGACGTTCACCCCGTGCACGCGGCCCGCGAGACGGCGTACGTCCTCGTGGCCGACGGCGTCCTCGTCGGCGATCAGGGGCAGCGGCGAACCCTCGGCGAGCCGCGCCAGGCCCTCCGGGTCACCGGGAGCGACAGGCTGCTCTATGGCTTCCACGCCCAACTCGGCGTACTGGGGGATGAGCCGGCGGGCCTGGTCGTGGGTCCAGGCGCCGTTGGGGTCGAGCAGGAGCCGGGCGGTGGGCGCGGCGGCGCGCATCGCGCGGACGCGGTCGAGGTCGTCCTCGGGGTCCGGGGTGCCCGCCTTGGCCTTGAGGAGGGTGAATCCGGCGCTCACGAGGGCGCGTGCCTGTGCGGCGGCGTGCGGGGCCGGGACGATGCCGATGGTGCGGGCGGTGGCGGCACTCGGAGCGGCGGCCGCGCCCGCGCCGGTACCGGTGTCGCCGTCGGCGCCGAGGAGCCGGTACACGGGGGCGCCGGCCCGCTTGCCGCAGAGGTCGAGCAGCGCGGCCTCCACGGCGGCGACCACCGCGGGCGGCCGCTCGCCCGACGGCCACGCGCGCAGGGCGCTCTCGGGGTCGGGGAAGCGGGCCAGGTCGTGGCCGGACTCGTACAACCGCCCTTGCAGCGTGGCGGTGTCGAGGCCGTAGTAGACGCTGGTGACGGCCTCGCCGTGGCCGTACAGGCCCTCGTGCTCGATCGTCAGCCAGACGGCGTCGCGGGCGGCCGTCGTCGAACGGGATATGCGCAGCGGCTCGGTGAGTACGAGCCGTACGGTGCGCAGGGTGGCCTTCACGGGCTCCCTTCCAGGGGGTCCAGGGGGTCCAGGGGGTGGAGAGGGTCGGTCACCGTGGTGCAGCGGACCCAGCCGGTGGCTTCGACGGCGCGTGCGTGCGGGATCTCGACGGGCCGGGTGGCGGCGGTAGCCGGATCGAGGCCGTGCGCGGCGGCGAAGTCGTCGTCGTAGACCGTGCCGAGATAGCGGTGCGGACCGTCGGGGAAGACCGTGGCGACCACGGCGCCGGGATGGACCCGGGCCGCCCACGCGGAGACCAGCGCGACCGCGCCCGTGCTCCAGCCGCCGCTGACGAAGCTGCCGCGGGCCAGCCGCCGGCAGGCGTCAGCGGCCTCGGCCGGGCCCACCCAGTGCACCTCGTCGAAGGCCTCGTAGGCCACGTTGCGCGGGTGGATGCTGCTGCCCAGGCCGCGCATCAGCCGGGGCCTGGCGGGCTGGCCGAAGATGGTGGAACCGGTGGCGTCCACCCCGATCAGCCGCAGCGCGGGCCAGTGCCTGCGCAGCGGCCCCGCGATCCCGGCGCTGTGGCCGCCCGTGCCGACACTGCACACCAGTACGTCCAGGTGATCGAGCTGAGTGGCCAGTTCGGCGGCGAGCGACGCGTATCCGGCGATGTTGTCGGGGTTGTTGTACTGATCGGGCCAGTACGCGTCCGGCAGCGTCCCGAGCAGCTCGCGCAGCCGGGCGAGCCGGGCGGCCTGCCAGCCGCCCACCCGGGCGGGACGGTCGACGAGTTCGAGGCGGGCGCCGTAGGTGCGCAGCAACTGCCGCATGGACGGTTCGAGTTCGGTGTCGCCGACGAGCACGATGGGGTGCCCCAGGGCCTGCCCGGCGAAGGCCAGACCGATGCCGAGCGTCCCGGAGGTGGACTCCACCACAGGTGCTCCCGGGCGGAGTTCACCCCGCTCCCGGGCGCCGAGCAGCATGGACACGGCGGCCCGTGCCTTCATCCCGCCGGCGGCGAGACCTTCCAGCTTGGCCCAGAACCCGGGCTGCGGACACGGCAGGTCGGTGGTCACCCTGGCCAGCGGGGTGCGGCCCAGCAGGGCGAGCAGATCGGGGTTGGCGGCGAGGGGACGCAGCGCTGCGGTGGTCACGACGCCACCTCCGTACAGCCGTAGCGGTGGACGACACCCGCACCGCCGTCCAGCCAGAAGAAGGGGTACGGCTCCGCGCACACCGCGCTCACTCCGGCGCCCAGGAACCACGGCAGGACGGCGCTGCCGGTCTGCGCGAACATCACCAACTGCTTGCCGCCGCGCAGGACGTGCTCCCGCAGGGGTTCGAAGGTGCCGTTGCCCAGGGTCATGCCGGAGGCCAGTACGGCGTCGCAGCGGTCGAGTTCGGCGAGGGCGTCGGTGGCGACCGGCTCGCCCCACTCCGTCGTACCGCCCTTGAGATCACACGGTATGTACGGGACGCCACGTGAACGCAGCGCCTCCAGGAGGGAGTTGACGACACCGACGACCAGGACGCGCTGCCCGGGACCGACGTCGAGGAGTTCGACGACGGCCCGCGCCCGTGCGCGGGACTTCTCCAGGGAACTCCCGGCGGGCAGGGGCCGGGGGAGTGCCCCGTTCTCCGGCGTGTGCGGGCGGACATGCATCAGGTAGGCGTCCAGCGCGGCCACGCGCACCGGGGGGAGGGGATGTTCCAGCAGCCGCGCGACCACCGCCCCGGCGCAGTCGTCCACCGAGCCGTCCGGCAGCGCGCCGGGTTCGACCGCGCACGAGCCGACCGCTCGGCCCAGACGCAGGCTGAGCACCTCGTTGCGGTAGCCGCCGCGGCGCCCGTCGTGCCGTACGGCCTGACGCGTGGTGAATGCCACGGCGATCCGCAGGTCCCGGGGGTCGGGTCCGAGCTCGCCGGCCAGCGCCCCGCGGACCAGAGCGTCGTACGAAGGGGGCCGCGGGAGCGAGTGCCCGGGTGCGGGGGAGGGCGTGGGCGTGGGCGAATGGGTACTGGCCGGTGTCGACATGACGGCCGACCCGGTGTCGGTCCCCGCCCTCACCGGGAGGACACCAGCGGCCGCAGCCCGGCCAGCAGCGCGTCGACCCGGGCCCGTGCCGCGAGGCCCTCGGCGTCGCCCGCCATCACATGCCCGAGGTACTCGTTGTTGCTGCCGGCCGCCTTCACCGCCCGGCCCGGCTCGGCCAGTTGGACCTCCAGCACACCGTGAGCGGCGCGCACCGGGCCGGCGCCCTCGATCGACTCCAGTGTTCCCGTGGTGTCCGGCACGAGGAAGCCCACGGCCGCGCTGCGCAGCCCGGTGGCCCGCCGTCGCAGGTCGGGGGTGCGGCCGAGCGCCACCTCCACGCAGGCCGCGGCCAGGTCGAGGCCGGTGACGTGCCGGATCAGCTCGGTGATGCGGTTTCCGGCCGGGCGCGGGTTGACCTCGACGACCCGGGGCCCGGCGGCGGTCAGCTTGATCTCGGTGTGGGCCACGACGGAGTCGAGTCCGAGCGCCTTGAGCGCCTGTACCGCGGTGTCCTGAGCGGCCTCCGCGTCGGCCGGGGCGAGCGCGGCGGGGAACATGTGCCCGGTCTCGATGAAGGCGGGTGCCCCGCCGATGCTCTTGTCGGTCACGCCCACCACCTGCGTCGTCCCGTCGAACGACACGGTCTCCACGCTGACTTCGGGCCCGTCGAGGAACTCCTCGAGGAGCAGGACGGGCGCGCGCAGCTGACCTCGGGCGTTCAGCGGGAAGTCCGCGATCGCCCGGCAGGCCTCGGCCAGCTCACGCTCGTCGTCCACCCGCCGTACGTACATGCCCGCGCAGAGGTCGACGGGCTTGACCACCAGCGGGAAGCCCAGCTCCCGGGCGGCCTTCTCGGCCGCCGCCCGGTCGGCGCAGACGGCGAAGCGGGGGCCGGGGACACCGGCCTCGCCGAGGACCCGACGGGTCGTGTCCTTGCGGCAGGCGCTCTCCACGGCCTCGGGCGCCGGTCCGGGAAGCCCGAGCCGGGCGGCGATCCGGGCCACGGTGGGCAGGTAGTAGTCGCACGACGTGAGCACTCCGTCGAAGCCGAGCGCCCCGTGCAGCCGCTCCACCTCCGGGAGCAGGGGGTCGAGGTCGTTCGTCTCGGCGGTCAGCACGTTGCGGGCCGCGAGCAGGGGATGGGCCGTGCCCTCCGGGGCGGAGCGCAGATAGTGGTGCAGGTCCCGGGTCAGGAAGGTGAACTCGTGCCCACCCTCCCGGATCGCCCGTGGCAGCAGTCTGCTCATCGACCCGACCCAGCTCTCGACCACCAACAGATGAGCCACAACTCCCCTTTCGCGCGCTCCGATTGAGCTTCAGGGCACGCCGAGGGCACCCCATGACGGGGCGCGGACGACGTGACCGAGCACACGGTATCGACAATCATTTTCATTGTCATCCGACGGGCCGGTCTTTTTGCCGCGACGGCAAGAACCGGCATACGGGCGGGCCGTTGAACGACCGGGCGCGGGTACGCGTATCCCTCCTCAGCAGCACCCGGAGGGAGAGCAGGTTGTCGACACCGTTCGACCCCGAACAGCCATCGCGACGGTCGGCGCTGGAGCCGACCAACGTCCTGCGCCGCCGCAGGCCAGGGTCCCTGGCGGACCTGGTGCGGCAGGTGCAGGAGAGAGAGCGTGACCCGGACGAGGGCTACGAGGTCGTCGCCGTACCGGCGTACGCGGACACCACGCTGCCGAAGGCGGCGGAGGACGACACCCAGGAACTGCCCCCCGTCGTCGAGGGCGACGCGGGGCCGAGACCGGAGCCGGAGCCGGTGCCGCGACGGGATCGCACGGCCGCTCGCGGGCCGGCCCACGGCAGCAGCACGGTGTTCCGCCGTACAGCGCTCGCCGTCGCCGCGGTGGCCGCCGCGCTGGCGGGATTCAGCGCGGCCCTGCTGCTCACCCTGGACAGGGACTCGGCCGACGCCGCGCAGGCGCCGCACCCTGCCGCGCCGTCCGCGCCTCCCGCCTCGGCCGCGGCCCCCGGTCCGGCGGGCGCCGACCCGGACGGCCCCGGCACCCTGCGGGAGGGCGACAGGGGACCGGAGGTGAGCGACCTGCAGGAACGGCTGCTGCGCATCCCCGACGTGTACGAGGAGGGCACGCCCAGCGGTGTGTACGACGCCACGCTGACGGCCGCGGTGGCCCGTTTCCAGCTCTGGTACGGCATCCGGGGGGACGAGACGGGCGTGTACGGCAACGACACGCGCACCGACCTCGAATCCCGCACGACGTCCTGACGCACGGCCTCCGACCCCTGCCAGGGGCCGGAGGCGCCCGAGCGGCGCATCACGTCGTCATGCGCCGCCCAGGGTGCCGGTCCGGTCAGTTCGCGGGCCGCGCCACGAACTCCCAGCCCCCGTGCGCCACTTCGTACACGGCGAAGCCGGGCTCCACCCGCAGGAACCTCGCCCCGTCCGGCGCGCGTACGGCCGAGCGGCCGGCCGCCGGTACGTGCACCTCGGCCGTCGAGCCCACCGGCACCCGCACCGAGAGCCGTACCGAACCGTCCACCACCGACCACGCGGCCGAGGCCTCACCGCGGACCGTACGGATCGCCGTACGGGCCCAGTCGACCCCCGTGCGGCCGTCGGGGCGCACCGTGAAGGTCCGGTAGCCCGCGTCGCCCGGACGCAGTCCGGCCACGTTCTCGTACAGCCACTGCACGACCGTGCCCTGGAAATAGTGGTCACGGGACCGTGAGTCGACCGGCCACATCTCCCACATGGTGTCGGCGCCGTTCTCGAACCAGTAGCCCCAACTCGGGTAAGTGCGCTGCGTGGCGATCGCGTGGGCCACCTCGGGATGCCCCTGCGCGGACAGCTGCCGCAGCAGGACGCTGGTGCCCAGTGCCCCGGTGTTCAGATGGTTGCCGCGCTCCTCGATGTCGGCGAGGAGCGAGTCGACGACACCGGCCCGCGCGCCCGGCGGGACCAGGCCGAAGGCCAGCGGTACGCAGTTGTTCGTCTGCCGGTACCCGGGGTCCTTTGCCGTGCGGTAGTGGCCGTCCGGGCCCAGGAAGGCCGCGTTGAACGCCTCCTTGAGCCCGCCCGCGGCCGCGCGGTAGCGATCGGCGACCGCGGTGTCGTGGAGCAGGTCCGCCAGCTCCGCAGTGCCGGTGAGCGCCCGGTGCAGATACGCCGTCGCGGTCAGCCGGGTGTCCTCGGGCGGGTTGCCGCCGTACCCCGGCGGCAGATAGTCGCCGAGCGCGGTCACGGCGAGCCCGTCCTTAAGCCGGGAGATCTCCCAGTCCAGATAGCGGGTGAGCGGCGTCCAGTGGTCGCGGGCCAGCCGCTCGTCCCCGTACACGCGGTACATCTCCCGCAGCAGGAACGGGTACACCGTCGTCCACTCGGGCGACGGGCCGAGGTCGCCGTACCCCCAGCCGCCGCTCGGGACGATCACCGGCAGCTGCCCGTCCGGGTTCTGACTGTCCTTCAGGTCGCCGAGCCACTTGGAGAGGAACCGGTGCACGCCGAGTGCGTACGCCATGACGGGCGCGCCCAGCTGGGCGTCACCGGTCCAGCCGTTCTTCTCGTACATCGGGGTGTCCGTCGGGATGCCGTGCAGGTTGTTGAGGAGGGTGCGCCGCATCGCCCGCTCCAGCTGCTGGTAGAACGGCTCGGAGCAGGCGAAGGACCCCGTCGCCTCCACCGGCGTGTGCACGACACGGCCCAGCACCTGCGCCGGCTCGGGCTTCGAGGGGAACCCGCTGACCTGCACGTAACGGAAGCCCTTGTACGAGAACTTGGGCTCCCACGTCTCGTCGGCGCCGCCGCCCGCGCACACGTATTCGTCGGTCTGGAACCGGCCGGGTACGTGCCCTGTCTCGGCGTGCACGCTTCCGTCGGACTTGAGCTTCTCCCCGTGGACCAGGCGCACGGTGGTGCCCGCCGGGGCGTTCACGGTCAGCCGGGTCCAGCCGGCCGTCGTCCGGCCCATGTCGACCACGTACACGCCCTCGCTCAACTCCTCGACGGCGACCGGGCGTACGGTCTCGACGACCTGGATCGGGTCGTGCGGCTGTGCGCGCAGTGTGCCCTTCGGGGCGTCCCTGCGCTCTGTCTCCTGCCAGCCGCTGTCGTCGAACCCGGGGCGGGTCCAGGCGCCTGGCGCCCTGCGGGCGTCGTACGTCTCGCCCGCGTAGAGGGAGTTGGACCGGGTGGGGCCCTCGGTGATCCGCCAGCTGCCGTCCGTGGCGACCGTGGTGCGTGAGCCGTCGGGGTGGTCGATCTCCAACTGGCCCAGCAGCCGCGGCTCGTCGTGCCACGGGGGCCGGTGCCAGTTCCAGACGTTCGGTGTCGTCATGCCGAAGAAGCCGCGGCCCAGGGTCACCCCGATGGCGTTGGCGCCCCGGCGCAGGTGGCCGGTGACGTCGTGCACCGCGTACAGCACGGTCTCGTCGTAGTCGGTGAAGCCGGGGTCGAGGACCTGGCGGCCGACGCGTTCACCGTTGATCTCCGCCTCGTAGTAGGCGAGTCCGCTGATGTAGAGGCGGGCGCGCGCCACGGGCTTCGCGACGGTGAACTCGCGGCGCAGCAGCGGGGCCGGCTGCTCGGTCGCCGCGATCGACACGCCGTCGCCCCAGGGGCCCTGCCCGTACGGGGCGAGCACGGCCACCCCGGGCCACGAGGAGTCGTCGAACTCCGGCTGCTGCCAGCCCTGTCGCTCCTCGTCGGAGCTTCGCCACCCCTCGCCCGTGACCAGTTCGACCGTGCTCCCGTCGCCCCCGTCGCTCTCCACGAGGAGCCGTACGAGGAGACCGCCGGGGTTCACCGACGCGTTGCCGCGGTTCGTCGCGAGGGCGGCGACCACGAGGCGTTCGGAGCCCGCCGCCTTCACCTCCTCGGTGACGTCGAGGAGATGGCCCTGCCGCCAGGCGTCGGTCTGCTCGGCCTGCCGCAGCACCTGCCTGCCGTCGAGATACAGGGTGAAGTCGTCGTCGGCCGTCGCCAGCAGGGTCGCTCTGCGGATCTCCGCACCCGCGGGCGGTGTCAGCGCGCCACGGAACCAACGGGGCCCGGCGGGCGCGTCCTCGGCCGTCGAACCGGGCGACCAGATCCAGGACGCGCCCTCGAACGTCGGCGGCTCGGGCGCGGGGGCCGCACCGATCCAGAACCCCTGCCAGGAGTCGTCGGACAACGTTGTCTCCCACCAGCGCGGCGTACTCCACGCCGACGGACGGCCCTCGCCGTCCCAGACCCTGACCTGCCAGTGGTAGCGGGTGCGCGGCCGCAGGGCGGGGCCCTCGTAGGCGATCGCGACACTGCGGTCCGACGCGACCCGGCCGGAGTCCCAGACCGCGCGCTGTCCCTCGCGCAGTCCCTTCTCGCTCAGCGCGACTCTCACGTGATAGGCGCTCTGCCGGGCTCCGTGCCCGTCGGCCGCCAACTCCCAGGTGAGGCGGGGCTGTTCCACCTCCGTGCCGAGCAACGTCTCGGCGTACTCGACGGTCGTGCGCTCGATGCGCAGCCTGCCCGGTTGTGTCGCGCCGTCTTCCGCGTGGGCCGGTGCGGCGGTCGCGGTGGTGCCGGAGGCGAGGGCGGCGGAGGCGCCCGCTCCGGCGACCGAGGTCCGGAGGAAGGCGCGGCGGTTCCAACCCTTGGTCATGTGGGGTCCCTTGGTTGCGTACGTGCGCGGATGCGGGTGACGAAGCGAGGGGCAAGAAGTGGGTGGAGGGGAGGCTGATGGGAGGCTGAGGGAGAGACGCGTGACGGCTTGAAACGTTTCACTCGTCGTTTCGAACGATCCTATGGGTGTGGCTGTGGGGCTTCAAGAGGCGTGCGGGTACCGGCCGTGGCGGCGACGCGGCGGAGTGCTGAGCCCTGCCGGGATCGTGCGCGGTGGGGCGGGCGTCGGCGGATGGAACCCGGTGCGGGCGGTGCCGGAGCGGTACTCGGGGGGTACCGGGAAGTGACGGGGAGCGGGCTGGACCGGTGGGGCGTGCGGCTGACGCGGGTCTTCATGGTGGTGGCCGTCGGCTCCAGGCGTTCGGCAGGTTCTCGACCCACCGAGGGCCGCGTGCCCGCGTGCCCACGCGGACGCGCAGGCGACCGGCTGAGCGGAACGTCCAGCCGACGGGAGAACCATGGTCGCTCCGGGCGGCGTCCGCGACGGCAGGCGGGGATCCGTGCGGCCGTCGACCCCAGGACGGCTTGAGGACCTGGCCCGACGTCCCGGCCCGACGCTCCGCCCGACGCCCGACGCCCGACGCCCGGCCCCGTCGTCGACGGCGGCCGACAGAGCCGTCCGGGTCGGGATCCGGGGCCTGATCCAAGGCTGGGTCTGGATCTGGTCTGGGCTGGGCTGAGTCTGGGGCTCGGGCCGAGGGCTCAGGGCTTGCGGGCGATGCCTCCGTAGACGTCCGTCGGCTGCGGGTCGGTGCCCGGCTCGGGGCGCCACAACGGGCAGGAGACGATGCCGGGCTCCAGCAGTTCGAGGCCCTCGTAGTACGCGGCGACCTGCCGGGGGCTGCGCAGCACGTACGGGACGGCGCCCGTGTCGTCGTACCCCTCCTGGGCGCGCTTCAGTTCGGCGTCCGTGTCGGTGCTGTCGTAGTGCACGAAGTAGCTGCCCGACGGCAGGGCGGCCTGGAGGCGGCGCACGATCGACTTGGCCTCGTCGTAGTCCTGGATGTGGCCCAGGATGCCCATGAGCATCAGCGCGACGGGCTTGTCGAAGTCCAGTATCTTCTTCGCGGCCTCGATGATCTTCTCGGGCTCGTGCAGGTCCGTGTCGATGTAGTCGGTGACACCCTCGGGTGTGCTGGTCAGCAGGGCCTGGGCGTGCCGCAGCACCAGCGGGTCGTTGTCCACGTACACGATCCGGGACTCCGGGGCCACGCGCTGGGCGACCTGATGGGTGTTGTCGTACGTGGGAAGGCCGGTGCCGATGTCGAGGAACTGGCGGATGCCCAGCTCACCGGCGACGAACGTCACGGTCCGGATCAGGTAGCCCCGGGAGGCGCGGGCCATCGTCTCGATGTTCGGCGCGATCTGGCGGTACGCGTCGCCCGCCACCCGGTCGACCTCGTAGTTGTCCTTCCCGCCCATCCAGTAGTTCCAGATGCGGGCCGAGTGCGGCACCGTGGTATCGATCTTGGACGAAGGGTCCTGGCCGGGAGTGGCCTGGCCGTCTGCCATGGGAGTCTCCTGCCGTACGTGCCGCCGTTTGTGACCAACCTACCGTCAACATCCCTTTGCCTCGCCCCAGTTGGGAGTGGGTCGATCGGGTGCGCGAATGGGGGGACGGCCCGGGGTGTGCGCCGCGCCCGCCGCGTCGAGAGTGACGACGGGGACGTGCTGGGCGAGTGTGCGCAGCGCCCGGTCGTAGGCGGCGTCGGCCTCGGCGCCCTCGGTGCCCGCGGTGTCCGGCTCGCGCCCCGAGTCCGTCAGATGGAGCAGGGCGCCCTCGCGTTCGGCCACGGCCTCGGCGAAGTCGAGCGCCTGGATCCAGGTCACCCGGGACCGCCCGCGGCGCAGCGGACCGTAGACGAGTTCGTGGACGACGCCGCCGTCGAGGGCCAGCCGGCCGGGAGCGGCGAGGTGCTCGCGGTACGGCCGGGTGGGATCCACGTGGTGCAGGTGCTCCAGCGAGCGCCGGATCGCGAATCCGCCGCGCGCCAGTTCGGCGAGGAGCGAGCCCCTGCCGATGTCGTCGGGGCCCTCGACGACGAGTGTCCGGCACCGGGCGACGGCTTCGTGGAGTGTGTGCATACCACTCCCTCCGGGACGGCCGACTCTCTCCCAGTGTGCCCGGGTGACCCGCACGGCGGGAGAGCGCGTGCGGGGTCTCCGGTTGTGCGGCCGTAGTGATGGACGGTCGGTCGCCGGTCGTGGTGACGGACGGGCGGCGGCGTCCTGGCGCGGGTCACGGTGGCTCGGCGCGGGTACTTGGCGCGAGTGCTCGACGCCGCGAACCCCCTGACGCCGCACGGTCCCCTCCGGCCCCTCCGACAGCATGCCGGTACGAGCCGGCGCCGGCGAGGATCGGGCGTCGGTGGCGATCAGGGCGTCGGTGAGGGTCAGGCGACGAGGAAGTCGGCCTCGCCGGACTTCGCACCCCTCAGGAACGAGATCATCTCGTCCCGGGTGTAGACCAGCGCGGGCCCGTCCGGGTCCTTGGACTGGCGGAAGGCGACGCTCCCGTCGGGCAGCCGCTTGACCTCGACGCAGCTTCCGCCGTTCGTGCCGCTCCAGGGCTTGTGCCAGCCCTCGGTTCCCAGATCGGTGGCGGGCATACCGCTGTAGACGGCGTCCATGGACGTCATGGCTCACAACTCCTTACGCAGTTCAGCCAGGATGCTCCTGGTCCGAGCGACCGGTTCCGCCTGTACGGACATCCGGTCCAGCACTTCGAGGTACGTCACGACGTCGGTGGGCTGGTCGACGTAGACCGAGCCGACGAGGCTCTCGGTGTAGACGACGTCGGGAAGTTCGGAGAAGCCGAAGCGGAAGTAGTGGAACGGGCCGAACGCACCGGGGTGCGCGCCCACCGAGAAGCGCAGTATCTGGATCCGGACCTTCGGCATGTCCAGGACCCTGCTCAGTCGGTCGATCTGGGCCCGCATCACATCGGGGCCGCCGACCGGGCGGCGCAGCACGGTCTCGTCCAGGATGGCCCAGACGGCCGGTGCCTCGGGTTTGGCGAGCAGCTCCTGACGCTTGAGGCGCAGGTCGACCCGCCGGGCGACGTCCTCCTTCGTCGCGTTGGGGAAGCCGACGTGCATCAGCGCGGCGGCGTAGTCGTGCGTCTGCAACAGGCCCGGGACGTAGTGGGGTTCGTAGACGCGGATGACGCTGGCTTCGCTCTCCAGGCTCACGTACGCGCTGAACCACTCCGGCAGCACGTCGCGGTACGAGTACCACCAGCCGGGCTGGTTGGCCTCCCTGGCCATCGAGAGGAAGTCGTCCACCTCGGCCGCGGGGACGCCGTAGGTGTGCAGCAACTCCCGCACGTACGGGATACGGAGACCGACCTCGGCCTTCTCTATCCGCCGGACCGTCAACGGCGTGACCTCGATGGCCCGCGCGGCGTCCTCGAAGGAGATCCCGGCCTGCTCCCGCAGCTGCCGGAGCCGCTTTCCGAGGACCATCCGCAGGACGGTCGGCGCGCTGCCGCCTGAGCGGTTGTCGCTCACGTCCTACCTCCCGGAACGGCCGTCACAGCGTGCAGTGTGCCACGCCGTCGCCGACACAGACAGGGTCGTGTTGATCGTTCTGAAATTATCAGAACGCTTGTTGCGGGTTGAGTGTGTACGCAATCATAGACAGCGAGTGACCTGCCGCACAGTCCGGCGGTCGCACCGCGCAACCACGCGTGGCCACACCGGACTCGGCGCCCCGGCGGGTCCGGCGAGTCCGCAGCACCATGAGGCGAGACCTGGATGGCCACCGTGACCGAAGGACGACCGAGGAACCCGGGCCGGGGGCCCGCCGGGGCCAACAAGGCACTGGCCGCGGCCATCGGGGACGCGGGCTGCTCCTACGCCTCACTCGCCCTGCGGGTCAACGAACTGGGGCGCAGACAGGGCACGGAGTCCAACTACGACAAGGCGTCGGTCACCCGCTGGCTGAACGGACAACAACCACGGGTGAACACACCGGAGTTGATCGCCGCCGTACTCTCCGAGCGACTCGGCCGGCCCGTGTCGCCCACGGACCTGGGTTTCCTGCCCGACCAGCAGCGGCCGGTGGTCGGCAGGGCACTCGTCTACCGCGACGACCTGGCGGACACCTTGCACACTCTGAGCGAACTGGGTTCCACGGACATCTCGCGCCGCAGCCTCCTGGGCACGGTCCCCTTCGTCGCGAGCGCGCTGCTGCACCCCCAACGGGAGTGGCTGCTCTGGCTGGTGGAGAGCCCGGAGGCCGCCCGGCTCGATCCGGTGAACGGCGACGGCCCCGTCGAACAGGTCCACGCGATGATCGGCATGTTCGACCAGATGGACAACCGCTTCGGCGGTGGCGGAGTGCGCACCAGCATCGTGCACTACCTGTGCACCGAGGTCGTCCCCATGCTGCAGCGCCGCGGCACGCCCCCGCACCAGCAGCGCCTGCTGTACGCAGCCGCGGCCCGCCTCGCCGCGATGGCGGGCTGGAGTTCGTACGACGCGGGGGAGTACGGACTCGCGCAGCGCTATATGACCCAGGCGCTGCGCCTGTGCGGCGAGGGCCGGGACCGGGTGCTGGGCGGGCAGATCCTGGCCGGCCTCTCCCATCTGGCCACCAGTCTCGGCCGCCCGGACGAGGGCGTGGCGCTGGCCAGGGCGGGCATCGCCACCGCGAGGGACTCGGGCAGCCCGCTCGGCCTGATGCGCCTGTACGCGATGGCGGCGCGCGGACACGCGGCGCAGCACCGCGCCGCTGAGACGGCACAGGCCCTTCGCCTGGCGGAGCGGCAGTGGGACGCGAGCCGGGGCGCGGCGCAGGAGTCCGTCTGGGTCCGCTTCCTCGACCACCACTACCTGCAGGCCGAATCCGCCCTGTGCTTCCGGGACCTCGGCCTTGCGGCGCAGGCCGAGCGCATGGCGCAGGAGTCCGTCGTCGCCAACGCGGACCGGCGCAGGCGCCAGGCCATCAGCCGTTCCGTACTGGCGACCGCGCATCTGCAGCAGAACCGGCTCGACGAGGCCATCGACACCGCGACCGCGGCGCTGAACACCCTGGCGACCGTGCACAGCGAGCGTTCCGTGCAGGCGTTGCGCGACTTCCGGGAGAGGCTGGCGCCCAGCCGCCACGAGCCGCTGGTCCAGGAGTTCGAGTACAGGTCCCGGCCGGTGCTGGGGGCGGCGGCATGACACACGCCCCGGGCGCGGCCGGCTCGCGCGACAGCCCGGCGGCCGTCGGCTCACGCGTCGCCGGCTCACGCAGCGTCGGCTCACGCGTCGACTGCGGGCCGGACGCCGGCTCAGTAGCCGTCGGGCGAGGGCGCGTTCTGGGCCCGGTCCACGGGCAGGTTGGCCCCGGAGATCCCGCTCGACCAGTCGGACAGCAGGAACGCCACCACCCGGGCCACCTCGTGGGGTGCGACAGGGCCCCCGCCCGGCAGCTCCGCCTGCGCGAAGGCGGCGAAGGCCTCGGGATCCTCCGTGCGCATCCGGTCCCAGCGGCGGCCCGGGATGAGCATCGACCCCGGCGAGACGGCGTTCACCCGGATCCCGTCGGGCCCGAGTTCGCGGGCCAGCGAGGCGGCCAGATGGATCTGGGCGGACTTCGCGCTTCCGTACTGGGCGTTGGGGCCTGGCTTCCAGCCGGAGATCGACGAGATGACCACGACCGAACCGCCGCCGGCGGTCCGCAGATACGGGATCGCGGCCCGCACCAGCCGCGCGGTGTGCCCGACGTTCAGCTCCCAGGTCGCCATCCAGTCCTCGACGTCCGCGTGTTCGAGGCTCCGCCCGCGCGAGCCGCCGGCCGAGGCCACCACCCCGTCGAGACCGCCGAAGCGGCGGGCCGAGGCGGCGACGAAGTCCTCCAGTCGCTCGGGTTCGGTGACGTCCAGGGCCTGGGTGAACAACGATCCGGCCCCCCGGTCACCCAGCGATCCCCGCAGCGCGTCGAGGTCCGCCACGGTGCGCGCGCACGTCGCCACCCGGGCGCCCTCGGCCGCCAGCAGCCGCACGATCTGCTCGCCGAGTCCGCGCGTCCCGCCGGTGACCAGCACCCGCTTGCCGCTCACCCCGGACCAGCCGTGCACCCCCTGTTCGCGGTCGACGGTCCGGCCCTCACCCACGTCGCTCACGCGATCGAACATACCTGCCACACCACTACGCGGCTGCAACCGGACAACCCCTTCACTCCCTGGTCGTTCCACCTGTCCGGAGGGTTGGCTGCACGGGCAGCCGCCAAGACCTCCCTCACCCGTGCTGCACACGAAGGAGACACGATGACGGCATTCCGTGCGCATCGCCACCGGCCGTCACCCTCACCGCGGCACGGCGCGGACGACGACGCGCCCGGTACGGCCTCGCGGTCGCTCCCCGCCACCGAGAGCTCCTTCCGGTCCCTTCGCACCGTGGTGGAGGCCCAGCCGGCCCGCGCCTCCGGCGTGCGCCGCACGGTGGTCGAGCATCTCTCACACTTCCGGTTACCCGCCGAACTGCTGGACAACGCCGCCCTGGCCACGGACGAACTGTTCGCCAACGCCGTCACACACGGCAGCCCGGACCCCGGCGACACGGTCACGGTCAGCGTCCAGGGCACCGACCACGAGGTACGCGTCACGGTCGCCGACCGCTCGACCGAACTCCCGCGCCATCGCACGGCGGGCACGGCGGAGGAGTCCGGACGCGGACTCTCCATCGTGGCCGCGCTGACCGACGACTGGGGCGTCGCGCCGCCCGAGCCCGGCGAGACGGGGAAGCGGGTCGGGTGTGGTTCTCGTTGGACATTCGGGAGGTGCTGTGACCGGTTCCGGCAGTTCGGCCCACCTCGCGCGCGCCGCGGCGCGCGACGGACGAGCGGACCGCCCCTCGGACGGTGCGCAGAGGACCCGCGACGGAGTGGGGGAGACGCACGGGGGATACGCGTGCGACGCGGCCGACATGACCGGTGAGGGCCGCACGGGGCTCGCGCACGACGGGGTACGGGAGATGCAGGACACACGGGAGACACACGGGGTGAAGGAGTCGCACGCGCCACAGGAGACGCGCGAGGTGCGGGAGCGGTGCGGGGTACGGGAGCCGTACGCGGTGCGGGAGGGCCACCCGGCCGTGCTCCCGGCGCTCGCGTCCGCCCTCGCCCGGGAACTGGTCCGCCGGGTGGAGGAGGACCACCGGGTCACCAGGGAGGCGCGCCGCGGCCCCACCCGGGCCGCGCGACACCGTCTCGCGCAGTGCCGCGCGAACAACACCGAGGCACTCAGGACGATCGTCAGGCGGCACGCCTGGCCGACCGCCGATCTGGTCGGGGCGCACGCCTCGACGGCGGCCCTGATGATCCTGCTGCACGCCACGGATCTCGACTTCCAGCTCGCCTGCCGCGACCTGATCGCCCAGGCGGTGGCGGACGGGCACTGCCCCGCGCCGCATCACGCGTTCATCGCCGACCACTGCGCCGTGGAACTGGGCCAGCCGCAGTTCTACGGGACCAGGGTGGACCCCGCGACCTTTCATCCGTACCCGGTCCGTCAGCCGGGCACGGTCGACGAGCGCCGTTGCGATGTCGGACTCGCCCCCCTCGACGAGCAGATGCGGACACTGCGGCTCAGCGGGTGACACCGTTGCTCCCGACGGGTGAGGCGCCAGGGCCCGCCTACGGTTCGAGACGCAGCTCGCGCTCCTGCTCCTGGTCGCCCGCGGCCACCCCCTCCTCGTGCACGGTGAACACCGCGGAGAGTGCCTCGTCGGCCCGGCGCACCGCCTCCGGGCTGCCCTGCAGGGTGACGGCCACGGACGCGGAGAGCTTGTTCGCGCCGGAGGGCGGGGCGGCTCCACCGGCCGGGGCGCCGTTGTCGAAGGACGCCGTGTAGACCGTGGCGTCCGTGTCTCCTGGCAGGGCGTCCGCCGATCCGAAGACGGGTTCGAGCGTGTGGACGACGGCCCGCGCGTCGGCGGCCGTGCCACCGGTGAGGGTGAGCGTCAGAGCGAGATGCGTGCCGGACGTCATGAACAGCCACCTTTGCTGGTACGGATGCGCGCCCCGCTCGGGTAACCGGTTGCCCAGGTCACAAACGGTGGCTCGGCCCCGCGTGGGCCTGACTCCATGACACCGCCATCCACCGGCTCCCGCAGCCGCGGCGTCAGCGGAGCGTCTGTGCCCAGTCCGCCGGCACCCGTCCCGCGGGTCCGGGAGCGGGCTGGTCCGCGGGGTGGCTGAGCGGCGGGGCGAGGTCGGGGCCCGACTCGTACAGCTCGGACGTCTCGAAGTTCCAGAACCAGGCCTCGCCCGGCTCGAAGCTGCGCATGAAGGGGTGGCCCGTGCTCCGGTGGTGGGCCGTGGCGTGCTTGCCGGGGGAGTCGTCGCAGCAGCCGATGTGACCGCACCGGGCGCAGCGCCGCAGATGGAACCACCAGCCCCGCGCGGCCTCGCACTCGACGCACCCCGTGCCGCTCGGCGGGGCGCTCGGGTCGATGCCGTCCTGTCCGGCCGGCCGGTCCGATCCGGCCGATCCGTCCGAAGGGGTCATGACGTCTCCTCAGGGGTGTCTGTGTCCGTGTCGGTGTCGGTCTCCGCGGCGGTGAGCGGCAGGAAGACCTGGAAACGGGTGTCGCCCGGTGCGGAGCGCACCTGGAGATGCCCGTGGTGCTTGTTCACGACGATGCGCCAGGAGATGTCGAGGCCCAGTCCGGTGCCCTCGCCCACGGGCTTCGTGGTGAAGAACGGGTCGAAGATCCGGCCGCGGATCTCCTCGGGCACCCCGGGCCCCGTGTCACGGAACTCGACGAGCAGCTGCTCCCGTTCGAGCGCGGTGCGCACGGTCAGCACCCCCTCGCCGCCCATCGCCGAGACGGCGTTGTCGATGAGGTTCGTCCACACCTGGTTCAACTCGCCCGGGTAGGCGGGGATCCTGGGCAGCGAGCGGTCGTACTCCTTGACGGTCCTGATGCCGGCGCCGATCTTCCCGGCGAGCATCATCAGGGTGCTGTCGAGCAGTTCGTGCACGTCGGCGACCTGGTACGGGGCCCGGTCGAGCTGCGAGTACTGCTTGGCGGCGTTCACGAGGTTCGAGACCCGGGTCGTGGAGTCCTCGATCTCGTTCATCAACAGCTCGGTCTCCACCGTGTAGTTGAGCCACCTGACCGCGCCTTCGAGCGTCCCCTCGTCCACGGTCGCCGCGACCTGGTCGAGCCAGTCGGTGTCCAGCCCCGCCTGCACGAACGTCGGCGCGAGCTCCCAGCCGCCCGCGATGCCGTGGTCGTCGAACCAGTCGCCCAGCGCGTCCTCCCGGTCGGAGGCCTCCAGCGGGCTCAGCGGCGTGGCCTTGGCGACCTGCTCCGCGGTGCGCTCCTGGATCTCGACGAGCGTGCCCAGGGCGTCCCGCGCGAACGGGCCGGTCGCGATCATGCCGAGCTTGTGCCGCATCCCGGCCACCCGCTCCCGCAGCGCGGAGGTGGCCCGGACCGCCGCCGCGGCCGGGTTGTTGAGCTCGTGGGTGAGTCCGGCGGACAGCGAGCCGAGGGCCAGCAGCCGCTCACGCTGCCCGACGGTCCGCTGGGTGTTCTGGCTGCCGAAGAACAGCCCCTCCAGCAGGTGAACGGCCATCGGGAACCAGTCCCGCAGGACCGCGGAGAACGTCTCGGCGGGCAGGACGAAGAACCGCGAGGGCTCGGTGACCCGCATGGAACCCTTGTAGCGCGCCTGGTCCGGGGCGGCCAGATAGGCCTGCATGGCTCCCGCGTACACCCCGCGCTGGGACGTACGGCTGATCTCCACGTCGTCGCCGCCGACCCGGCGCGACATCACGAGCGTGCCCTCCAGGAGGACGAAGAAGCACGTGGCGGGCTCGCCCTCCTCGTACACGTAACCGGGTTCGAACAGCTCCACCCGGCCCTCGGCGCACAGCCGCCCCAGCTGTTCGGCGTCCAGCTCCTCGAACAGGAACAGGGTGCTCAGCTCCGTGATGTCGCACGGCATCGGCCGCCCGCTCACGACTGCTCCAGATACCGGTGGACGAGCATCACGGCCATGGCTCCCTCTCCTACGGCGGAGGCGACACGTTTGGCGGACTCGGCGCGGGCGTCACCCGCCACGAACACCCCGGGCACATTGGTCTCCAGGTGGTACGGCGGCCGGTCCAGCTCCCAGTCGGGCGGCGGCTGCCCGCCGACGGCCAGGTCGGGCCCCGCGACGATGAACCCGCGCTCGTCCCTGCGGACCGTGCCGTCCAGCCAGTCGGTCAGCGGGGCCGCGCCGATGAACACGAACATCCACTGCGCGTCGACCAGTTCGCTGTGGCCGCTCGCCAGGTCGCGCAACGTGAGCTGTTCCAGCCGGCCGGAGCCGTGCACCGCGTCGACGACCGTTCCCGTGCGCACCGAGATGTTCGGCGCGTCGGTGATCTGCTCGATCAGGTAGTGGGACATCGACGCGGCCAGGGAGGCGCCGCGCACCAGCAGCGTGACCGACTTCGCGCCCCTGGCCAGGTACATCGCGGCCTGCCCCGCGGAGTTCGCCCCGCCGACGATGTACACGTCCTGCCCCTGGCACGAGGGGGCCTCGGTGAGAGCCGACCCGTAGAAGACCCCGCACCCGGTCAGGTCCTCGGCGCCCGGCGACTCCAGCTGCCGGTACGACACGCCCGTCGCGAGGATCACGCAGTGTGCGGCGATCGCCGAACCGTCCGAGAACCGCACGGTCCGCGAGGCGCCGGTGACCTCCAGACCGGTCACCTCTCGTGCGGTCAGGATCTCGGCGCCGAACTTCGCCGCCTGCCGCCGCGCCCGGTCGGTGAGCTGCCCGCCGGACACGCCGTCCGGGAAGCCGAGATAGTTCTCGATGCGGGAGCTCTGGCCGGCCTGCCCACCGGTCGCGGAGCGCTCCACCAGCACGGTCCGCAGCCCCTCCGAGGCGCCGTACACCGCCGCGCCGAGTCCGGCCGGACCGCCGCCGATGACGACCAGGTCGTAGAAGTCGGCGGTCGGTGTCGTGGCGAGACCCACCTGGGCGGCCAGCTCCGGATCGTCGGGCTCGACCAGCACCGCCCCGTCGGCGGTGACCACGAGCGGCAGCCGCTCGGCGCCCTGCCCGGCGCAGGCCAGCAGCCGCTTGCCCTCCGGCTCGTCCGAGGAGTACCAGCGGTACGGCACCTGGTTGCGGGCCAGGAACTCCCGTACGTCCGAGGACCGCGCGGACCAGCGGTGCCCGACGACCTTCGTGATCGGGACGGCGCGGTGGTCGGAGGTCCGCCAGGCGGCCAGCAGGTCGTCCAGGACCGGATAGAGCTTCTCCTCGGGCGGGTCCCAGGGCTTGAGGAGGTAGTGGTCGAGGTCCACGACGTTGATCGCGTCGATCGCCGCGTTCGTGTCCGCGTACGCCGTGAGCAGCACCCGCCGGGCGGTCGGATACACGTCCAGGGCCTGCTCCAGGAACTCGATCCCGTTCATCTGCGGCATGCGGTAGTCCGCCAGGATCACCGCGACGAGATCACCGCGCAGCTTCAGTTCGCGCAGCGCGTCGAGGGCGCTCTCGCCGGACTCCGCGCGCACGATCCGGTACGCCTCGCCGTAGCGCCGCCGCAGGTCACGGGCCACGGCACGCGAGACTCCCGGGTCGTCGTCCACGGTCAGGATGACGGTCCGTGTTGCGTCAGTGGTGCCCTGTGCCATGCGTCTCCCACCCCGAGCGGTCGGTGTCCGCGCACGGCCCGGGGCGGCCTCGCGCGACACCGCTGCAGTTGCCCGACCATCGTATGTTCGATCGCCGCCGTTCGCTCCGGCGCTCCGGAACCGCACCGCCCGGCGCGGGTGTGTCGTACGCCCTGGTGTCGTACGGCCGGGCCGGGGCACCTGGGGACGGGAGGCAATGATGAACGGAAGTACGTTGACGCGAGGCAGCCGGGCGGGGAAACGAAAGGCTGCCCCGGCGATCGACAGCGCGGCTCGGGCCGGTTTCACCGCACGCGGTGTCATCTACGTGCTGGTGGGCCTGCTGGCGCTGCAGATCGCCTTCGGCGGCAGCGGGAAGCAGGCGGACCAGGGAGGCGCGCTCCAGGAGGTCGCGGGGAAACCCTTCGGCGCGGTGATCCTCTGGGCACTGGGCGTCGGACTGGTCGGCATGGCGCTCTGGAGGCTCTCCGAAGCGGTCTTCGGCGCGGCCGGCCCCGACGGCGGGAAGGTGACGAAGCGGCTGATGTCGGCGGCACGCGCCGTGTTCTACGGCTTCGTCGCCTACTCCGTGCTCTCCTTCGCCGCCGGTACCGGTGGGAGCGGTTCGAGCGACGGGAAGTCCCGGGACGCGACGGCCAAGGCCATGGACCTGCCCGCCGGGCGGTGGCTGGTGGGCGTGGCGGGCGTGGTGATCCTGTGCGCCGGTGTGTGGATGGTGGTGCAGGCCGCGCGCCGGAAGTTCCACAAGCACATGAAGACCGGTGAGATGACGCGCCGCACGCGCCGGACGGTCGATGTGACGGGTGTCGCCGGCGGGGTGGCCCGCGGCCTGGTGTTCGCCGTCGCCGGAGGCTTCGCCGTCCGGGCGGCCGTGGACTACGAACCCGACAAGGCCAAGGGCATGGACGACACCCTGCGGTCGTTCACCGAGACCCCGGTGGGCCCGTGGCTGCTGGTGCTCGTCGCGGTCGGCCTGATGCTGTTCGGGGTGTTCTCGTTCGCGATGGCCCGGTGGCGCAAGGTCTGAGGGGCGCGCTCGCACGGGCGGTGTCCCGGATCCGACCGGATCCGGGACACCGCCCGTGTCGTGTCAGCGAGGCAGTCCGGCGGGCGCGGTCGCCCACCGGGTGTTCGGCTCGGCTGCGAGGCCGAACCTGAGGGTGCCGCCGTTGCGCAGGAGGCCGCCGTCCGTCCATGACCGGTCGTACGCGCGGCCGTCGAGGCGGACCGCGTCGACGTACGGATGCGTGGCGTCCGCGAGCGGCGCGTCGATGACGATGTCGGCGTGGCCGGGCCGGTCGATCACCGCGTGCGGGAACAGCGGGGCGCCGAGCAGCAGGTTGGCGGTGCCCGGCGTCTGCGGGTAGATGCCGAGGGCCGAGAAGACGTACCAGGCGGACATGGTCCCGAGGTCGTCGTTGCCGGGCAGCCCCGAGGGGCCCGTGCCGTAGACGGTGTCGAGGATCTGCCGCACGGTCGCCTGTGTCTTCCAGGGCCGGCCCAGCGCGTTGTACAGCCAGGGGGCGTGGATGCCGGGCTCGTTGGTCGGGTCGTAGCGCAGCGCGTCGCCGCCCTTCACCGACCAGGAACCGTCGGCCTTGTGGAAGAACCCGTCGAGCCGGGCCGCGGCGGTCTCCCGTCCGCCCATCGCCTCGGCGAGACCCTGGACGTCCTGCGGCACCATCCAGGTGTACGTGGCACTCGTGCCCTGGGCGAATCCGCGGTCGCTGCCGGGGCTGAACGGCGTGACCCACGAACCGTCCAGGTTGCGGGCCTGGATGTAGCCCTCGGTGCCCGCTCCGTCGGTGGCCTGCGGGTTGTAGACGTTGCGCCACCAGCTGCCGCGCTCCGCGAAGGCGGCGGCCTGCTCGTCGAGGCCGAGCAGCTTCGCCCAGCGGCCGAGCGCGTCGTCGGCGACCGCGTCCTCCAGGGTCTCGGCCGCGCCGCCCCAGCAGTGGCAGACGTCCTGCGCGGCGTACCCGGAGGCCATGTACTGGGCCAGGTTGGGCCGCTGGCCGGTGCACTGGCCGGGGCAGCCGGCGTCGGAGAGCCCGTCGGGGTGCGGCACGGTGGCCTGGCGGGCCAGTGAGTCGAAGGCGCCGCGGTAGTCGAAGTTGCGTACCCCCATGGCGTAGAAGGTGGCGAGCGTGGCCGCCGTGGGGTCGCCGGTCATCACGTGCGTCGCGCCGTTGATGTGCACCCAGCGGTCCCAGACCCCGCCGTTCTGCTGCGCGAAGTTGTAGAGCGACTGGGCGAAGTCCCCGGCGATCCGTGGCTTGAGCAGGGCGAGCAGTTGTATCTGTGCCCGGTACTGGTCCCAGCCGGAGAAGTTGCTGTACTGCGCCCCCTGCCCGCGTGCGAGGCGGTGCGCCTTGCCGTCCATGCCCGGGTAGCGGCCGTCGGTGTCGCTGACCAGGTTGGGCTGCATGAGGGAGTGGTAGAGCGCGGTGTAGAAGGAGGTGAGCTGGGCGGTGCTGCCGCCGCCGGTCCGTACGGAGCGCAGCTCCTTGTCCCAGGCCCGGCTGCCGGCCGCGGCCACGTCGTCGACGCTCGCCCGCGGCCTGATCTCCTCGCGGAGGTTCGCCTCGGCTCCCGCCTGGCTCACGTACGAGATGCCGAGCCGCATGTGGACATCGTTGTCGGAGCCGGTGTCGAAGCCGACCCAGCCGCCGGACCCGCGGCCCGCGCGGTCCGCGCCCGTCGCGTAGCCCTCGCCGCCGCCGCCCGTGGTGGCGCCGGGGGAGAGGGTGCCGTCGTGCCACGTACCCGTGGTCGAGAAGGCACGGTCGAACGACGCGCTGAAGTAGAGCCGGTAGTAGCTCTTGCGGTTGTTGGTGCCGCCGTTGGCACGCCGGCCGCAGAACGCGCCGGTCAGCACCGAGCCGGTCACCTTGCGGTGCGCGCGGTCGATCTCGACCTGGGCGTCCTCGCTGCCGTTCAGCGAGTTGGACACCCGGAAGAGCAGGTTGGCGGGCTTGTCGGCGGGGAACGTGAAGTCGGCGACGCCGGCCCGCCGGGACACCGCGAGATCGGCGCGGGCACCGGAGTCGAGCCCCACGGAGTAGCGGCCGGGCACGGCCCGCTCGTCGTCGTGCGAGAAGTTCGCCGCGTACACGGAGTCCGTGGTGTCGGCCGAGGGCGACGAGGTGACGTCCCCGACGAACGGCATGATCGGTACGTCGCCCGCGGCGCCCGGGTTGCAGCCCGCGCCGTTGACATGGGTGAGGCTCAGCCCGCGCAGCCGGGTCGCGCCGTACTCGTAGCCGTTGGCCGCGCCGGTGCTGGTCTGGTCGCCCCGCGTACTGGTCGGCGACCAGCCGATCATGCCGTACGGGAGGGTGGCACCGGGGTAGGTGTTGCCTCCGTTGGCCGAGCCGATGAGCGGGTCGACGTACGCGGTGGGGCGGTCCGGGGCGCCGGCGGCGTCGGCCGCGGAGGAGACCGGGCCGGACAGTGCGGCGGCGAGTGCGGTGGTCAGCGTGAGAGCGGCGGCTCTCCTGCCGAACTTCCGCGCCACGGCGGTGGATCTGAGGACCATGTGCCAGGGAACCTTCCGTGAGGACGGACAGCGGGACCGGCCGCCTGACGACGGATCGGCCCCGCGGAGTGCCGCCGACGAGCGTAGAACGCCGGAACGCGCAGCGAACCCAAGAAAGCGCCAACCTCAATGAACGGCCGATGAACCCACAACGCACGAGCCCCCGCAAGGGGCGCGGGGAACGGCGCGCTCAGCCCCCAGCGAGGTGCACACGGCATCGAGCCGAGCCCGTAGGGGGCGCGGGGAACGGCGCGCTGAGCGCCAGGCGAGGTGCACATGGCATCGAGCCGAGCCTGTAGGGGGCGCGGGGAACTGCGCGCTCAGCCCCCAGCGACGTGCACACGGCATCGAGCCGAGCCCGTAGGGGGCGCGGGGAACGGCGCGCTGAGCGCCAGGCGAGGTGCACATGGCATCGGCCCGAGCCTGTAGGGGGCGCGGGGAACGGCGCGCTGAGCGCCAGGCGAGGTGCACATGGCATCGGCCCGAGCCTGTAAGGGGCGCGGGGAACTGCGCGCCCAGCCCCCGGCGACCCGCACCCGGCAACGACGACAACGCCCCGCACGGGGACCGCTGAGGTCCACTCGGACTCGGACGGCCACGGCCACAGCCACGGCCACGCCGGTCCAGGAAGGGCCCCGCCACCCCACGGCGACGGAGCCCGTCCAACGGAGAACGTGCCGATGTCAGGCCGTGTGCAGCGTCAGCCCGAACCGGTTGAGGATCTCGTTGATCGGCTGGTACCAGGTCTCGCCCCCGGTGGAGCAGTTGCCCCAGCCGCCCGACGTGACACCCTGCGCCTGGTCACCGCTGATGAAGGAGCCACCCGAGTCGCCCGGCTCCGCGCAGACACTGGTCTTGGTCATCTGGTGCACGGCACCCTGGCTGTAGTTGACGGTCTCGTTCTTGGCCAGCACCGCACCGCAGTGCCAGTGCGTGGTAGAGCCCGACCGGCAGATGGAGGCACCGACCGGAGCCTCGTTGGAGCCGCGCACGAGCTGGTCGGAGACCGTGCCCCAGCCCAGCACGACGGGCACCGTCCACCAGCCGCTGCCCACGTTGACCCAGGCGTAGTCGTTGTCGGGGAACGAGGAACCCTGGATGTTGCCCACATAGGTGCGGTCCCAGCCGCTGACGCTCTGCCCCGCTCCACCACAGTGCCCGGCGGTGACGAAGCCGCCCTGCACCGAGAAGCCGATGGAACAGCGGACGTTGCCGGTGTAGAAGGGGTCACCGCCGACCGTCCCGGCCGCGAAGGTCTCGGGCGCCGAACTGGTCTCCTTCACGGTCACGGGACCTGTCGCCCGAGCCCGCGCGAGGAAAGCGCGGACATCGTTGTCAGCACGCTGTGCGGCGACGACGCCCACGACCACCGAGCTCGACTCGGCGTCGACGTACCAGTTGCTGACTCCCTCGGGCGCGGCCAGCTTGTCGATGCGTGTCTTGGCGGCGTCGAGCTGCCGCGCGCTGTACTTGACGCCGCGGACGCTCGCGCCGGTCTCACGCACGGAGTCGAGAGTGGCGGACGAGGCGCCGGTCTTGACGGCGACGGTCAGCTTCCCGCTCTCGGCGTCGAACCAGGAACCTCCGTACGCGGCTCCCGCCGCGCGCCGGGCCTTCGGTTCGGTGGCGGTGGCCGTCTTCTCGGCGGCGAGCCGCGCCTCGGCCCCGGCCTGCGTCAGGCCGAGGTCCCGGCGCATGGCGTCGATGAGGGCGCCGGAGGCGGGTGCTTCGGAGGTGGGGGTGGCTTCGGGGGCGACGGCGGCCGAGGCGGGCCCGGCGACGACGGTCGCCCAGGTGCCTATCAGGAGGAGGGAGGCCAGGCCGGTGCTCAGGGTCGTGGTGCGTCTCAAGGCGATAGCCCTTCGTTGTTCCCGCAAGGTGGGGGCGGAACAGCTGAACTGATGAGAGCGCTCTCATTGAATCGGGGCAGAGCTTAGCGGCCAACCACCGTCAGGTACATACCAAGAGCATGAGGAGACACGGACCGCCCGCCCACCGGATCGGCGGACGGGCGGAATGCCGGAATCGGCAGCGGTTCCACGGCGGTTCGGCAGTGGTTCCGCGCGGTTCTGTGGCGGGTCAGCGTGCGAGAGGAATGCCGTACGCGCGCTCCACCCGGAGCCGCAGGACGAGCCGGCCGTCGTGGACCATGGCGGCCCGGTAGTCGTTCCAGTCGGGATGCTCGCCCCGCACGTCCCGGTAGAGCCTGATCAGTTCCTCCACGGTCGCGTCGCCGGGGTCCTGCGCCACGGGCGAGAGATCGGCGGTGCCTTCGGCGACGGTGTAGGCCCAACGGTCCGCGCTGGTCACGTGGTACGAGGCCCGTGGGTCCCGGCGCAGGTTGCGCGTCTTGGCGCGGCCGTCGGTGAGCGAGACGCGCACGATCCGTTCGTCGGGGTAGTAGGCGTGGTTGACGTTCGAGAGCTGCGGGCGGCCGTTGCGCCTGAGCGTCGTCAGCACCCCGCCGTCGTACTCGGAGAGGAGGTGGAGCAGTGCGTCCTGGCCGGCGTCATCCGTCATGAGCTGAACAACGCCGGTGACGGCACCGGGCATTCCGCCCGTCCGGGTGAGTCCGTGGGTTCCTCCGAGTACCCGGACCACCTGGACCACCTGGAGTTGTGGAGCACCCGAGCGGGGCGGCCGGGGCTCAGGAAGCGGTGCAGGAACCGATCGCCGGAGCCGATGAGTTGCCGTTCTTCATGACGGTGAACCCGAAACTCGTCGACGCGCCCGCGGAGAGGTTCCCGTTGCCGTTGGGCTTCATGGTCATGACGTTGCCGCTGGAGTCCCAGGTGGGCGTGCCGTTCCAGGTCGCGCTGATCTTCTGCGGGGAGGTCACCGTGACGGTCACCGTCCAGCCCGTGATGGCGGTACCGCCCGCGGTCACCGTCACCTGGCCGTTGAAGCGGTCGCTCCACTCGTTGGTCCTGCTGTACGACACGGTGCAGGCGCCGTCGCCGCCCCCGCCACCGGAGCCGCTGCCGCCGAGCGCGGTGAGGACGGAGGTGTAGGCGGCCTTCTTGGTGTAGTTGCCGTCGAACAGCAGGGGCGTGCCGCTCGCACGCCAGGAGTACTTGTCCGTGACGCCCCAGACCGTGATGCCGGTGCAGCGGGAGACGCCGAGGCAGGCGTTCACCACGTTGCTGTAGCTGGTGGCCTGTGCCGTGCCGGAGCCCTCGATGTCCAGCTCGGTGATCTGCACGTCGACACCCAGGTCGGCGAAGCGCTGAAGGTTCGCCCGGTAGTCGCCGGGCACGGGCGAGGCGCTGTTGAAGTGGGACTGGAAGCCCACGCAGTCGATCGGCACGCCGCGCGCCTTGAAGTCCTGTACCAGGTTGTAGACGGCGTTGCTCTTCGCGTTGACACCGTCGGTGTTGTAGTCGTTGTAACAGAGCTTCGCGGCCGGATCCGCCGCGCGCGCGGTGCGGAACGCCTCCTCGATGAAGCCGTTGCCGAGCTTGTCCTGGAACGGCGAGCTGCGCCGGGCGCCGCTGCCACCGTCCTGGAAGGCCTCGTTGACGACGTCCCAGGAGTGGATCTTTCCCTTGTAGTGGGACATGACCTGGGTGATGTGGTTGTTCATCGCCGTTCTGAGGTCGGTGGCGCCGAGTCCGCCGACCCAGCCGGGCAGTTGGGAGTGCCAGACGAGGGTGTGCCCGCGGACCTTCATGCTCCTGCTCTGGGCGTGGCTGACGATCTGGTCGGCGGATCCGTACGAGAAGGAGTTGCGGCTGGGCTCGACCGCGTCCCACTTCATCTCGTTCTCGGGGGTGACGGAGTTGAACTCCGTGTCGAGCGTCGAGGCGTACGCGCCCTCGCTCAGGTGGTTGGCCGCGACCGCGGAGCCGAAGTAGCGGCCCTTCTCCGCCGCCGCGGCGCCGAGGGTGCTCGCCGCCGTGGCCGTGCCCGCGAGAGCGGTGACGCCTGCCGTGGCGAGCAGGCTCGCCATGCCGAACACCAGGGCTCTTCGGACGCGGGAGCGGCGGGACGGGCGAGGCGGGCGGGGCTGCGGTGCGATCCCGTGGTCCGCGAAGGTGCGGATGGCCATGTCGACCCCTTTCGTCGGGTTCTGCGAATGTCTTCGCGTTCGATCGATTCGAAAGTTTCGAGCAGGTTTCCGACTGGCTGCGCAGACCTTACGGTCGGCGCATGGGAGCGTCAACGGGCTGTGCCGCAATGGATTTTGGATGGCTCAAGATGGTCGGCGCGCCTCATGTGTCTCACCCGTGCCCTTGCCGGGTGCTTGCTTCTTCTCTACGTTCCGCAGAACAATCGTCAAATACAGCGAATGTTTCGAAGATGCCCGCGCGTCGTCTCGGCGAAGGGCACACGAGGGTGTCGGGGCAGGGCGACCGGGGTCTGGTCCAGCGGAACGCTCTACGGCTTGCGGCCCACTCCGGCGTACGCGTCCACCGTCGAGCTGGGGGAGTCCGGACGCCACCGGGTGACCTGGGTGACGCCGGGTTCGACCAGATCCAGCCCCTCGAAGAAGCTCGCGATCTCCTCGACGCCGCGCACGTGGTACGGCACCGCCCCGCTCGCGTTGTACGCCTCCGAGGCGGCGATCATGCCCGCGCTGGTGGCCGTGCTGTCGCTGATCACCAGGTAACTCCCGGACGGCAGACCGGACATGAGCCGTGCGACCAGCTCGCGGGCCTTGTCGAGGTCGGCGACATGGCCGAGCGTGTTGAGGATCATCAGGGCCACGGGCTGCGACAGGTCCAGCGTGCGCGCGGCCTCGTCGAGGATGGCCGCGGGCTCGTACAGGTCGGCGTCGATGTACGCCGTCCGGCCCTCGCGCGTGCTGGTGAGCAGGGCGCGCGCGTGGGCGAGTACCAGCGGGTCGTTGTCGACGTACACGATCCGCGCGTCGGGGGCCACGCTCTGCGCGACGTCGTGGGTGTTGTCGGCGGTGGGCAGTCCGGTGCCGACGTCGAGGAACTGCCGGATGCCCTGCTCGCCGGCGAGGTGGCGGACCGCGCGGCCGAGGAACTGACGGCTCGTGCGTGCCACGTCGACCAGACCGGGGAAGATCTCCTTGATGTGGTCGCCGATCTCCCGGTCCACCTCGTAGTGGTCCTTGCCGCCCACGAAGTAGTTCCAGAACCGCGCCGAGTGCGGCTTCTCCGTGTCGATCCGGTCCCGTATCCCGGCAGCGGCGGCGAGCTGGGGGTCCTGGTCCGTCACGGGAGAGCCTCCTGGGGGTCGGGTGCCGGTGCTCACCCGTCAACCTAGTGGAACGCTCCGGCCGATCACCCGTGCGCGAGCGGGTGGGCGAAGCGCACCGGACGGTTTTGGCCATCTCCCGGTGGGGCCCCGAGCCGGCTGTCCGGGCGCGGGCCCGGTGCCGGGCCGAGCCCGGTCGCGACGCCGGCTACCGCTGGGCCTTCTTGTCCTTGACGCGTGCCGCTTCCTTGCGGACCTCGGCCTGGGTGGCGCGCTCCTTCCGGAGCCAGTCCGGAGAGTCCTTCTTCAGCGCCTCGATCTCGTCCGTGGTGAGGGCGTCGGTCACACCGCCGCGAGCGAGCCCCGCGATGGAGACGCCGAGCTTCGCCGCGACCACCGGCCGGGGGTGCGGGCCGCTGCGCCGCAGCTCCTGCAGCCACTCGGGCGGATCGCTCTGGAGCGTGGTGAGCTCGGAGCGCGAGACGACACCTTCCTGGAACTCGGCGGGTGTGGCCTCTAGGTACACACCCAGTTTCTTGGCCGCGGTCGCGGGCTTCATCGTCTGGGTGTTCTGGTGCGACGTCATGCCGTCAAGGGTATCGAGCATGTGAACCGGCGCCGACCACGGCGGGTAACCTGGCCAGGTGACAGGCTCGGAAGATTCCCCTTCGTTCCGGCTCGCGTATGTCCCGGGAGTGACGCCCAGCAAATGGGTGCGGATCTGGAACGAGCGGCGGCCCGGCGTCCCCCTGACTCTCCTCGCGGTGCCCGCCGACGAGGTCTTCGCGGTACTGCGGGGCCCTGACGCCGACGCGGGCCTCGTCCGGCTGCCGGTCGACGGTACGGATCTCAGCGCGATCCCCCTCTATGCCGAGACGACCGTGGTCGTCGTCCCCAAGGACCATGTCGTGGCCGCGGTGGACGAGGTCACCGCCGAGGACCTGGCGGACGACATCGTGCTGCATCCCCTCGACGACACCCTCGGCTGGGAGAGCCCCCCGGGCCGCCCCGCGATCGAGCGCCCCGCCACGACCGCCGACGCGGTCGACCTGGTGGCGGCCGGAGTGGGCCTCGTCGTCCTTCCGCAGTCGATCGCCCGTCTCCACCACCGCAAGGACCTCACGTACCGGCCGGTCACGGACGCCCCGGAGTCGCGGGTCGCCCTGTCGTGGCCGCAGGAGCGGACCACCGACCTGGTGGAGGACTTCATCGGGATCGTCCGGGGCCGCACCGTCAACAGCACACGGGGCCGCGCACAGCCCTCCGACGACCCGAAGGCCGCACGCGGCGACAAGTCCGCACGCGGCGCGAAGGCGGGAGGCCCCGACAAGGGCGCCGCCCGCCGCAAGCCCGCCGCGGGCAAGGGCACCGGCAGGAACCCCCGGACGGGCTCCGGCGCCGCCAAGGGAGCCAAGCCCAAGCGGGGCAAGCCCCGCCGGCACTCGTAACCCGGGGAAACGGGCGCCACGGACGGGACGGGGATGGTAGAAGCAGGACATGACCACTTGTTCCACCCGTACGTGCGCCCGTCCCGCCGCCGTCATCCCCCTTCTCACCGCCGCCCGCACCCTCTCCCCGGAGGGCGCCCGATGACCGCGGGCATCGACACCCCCGACCGCAGGGGCCGTACCGGACTCGACCGGGTCGGCCTGGACCTGACGGGAAACCCCCGGGTCAAGGTGCGGGACGTGACACTGCTGTCCTGCCACTGGTACGTGGAGCGCACCACGACGTTCGACCTCCAGCTCGCCGACGGCACCTGGTCCACCCAGGAGCGCGAGACGCACGACCGCGGCAACGGCGCCACGATCCTGTTGTACGACACCGCACGCGAAACCGTGCTGCTGACCCGGCAGTTCCGTTATCCGGTGTACGTCAACGGACACCCCGACGGCATGCTCGTCGAGACACCGGGCGGCCTGCTGGACGAGGACGACGAACACCCCGAGGTCGCCGTACGGCGCGAGGTCGTCGAGGAGACCGGGCACACGGTCGGTGAGGTCGAGCGGGTCTTCGACGTCTATATGAGCCCGGGTTCGGTCACCGAGCGGGTGACCTTCTACGCCGCGTCCTACGGACCGGGCACCCGTACCCACGAGGGCGGCGGTCTGGACGAGGAGGGCGAGGACATCGAACTGGTCGAACTGCCCTTCCGGCAGGCCCTGGCCATGATCCGTACCGGCGAGATCGCCGACGCGAAGACCATCATGCTGCTGCAGTGGGCGGCGCTGGACGGGCCGTTCAGCAAGTGAGCCGGTGAGCTGGTGAGCCGTGGCCGGTGATTCCGTGAGTCCGGCCACCGCCCGTCAGCGGAGCAGCAGTTGGACGAGGGCGACGGTGCCGACCGTGACGATGAGGCAGCGCAGGACCAGGGGGCTGAAGCGGCGGCCGACGGAGGCCCCGATCTGCCCGCCGAGCGCGGAACCCACGGCGATCAGGGCGACGGCCGCCCAGTCGAAGTCCGCGACGAAGAGGAAGAAGGTCGCGGCGACGGTGTTGACGACGGCGACCAGGACGTTCTTGACGGCGGTGAGGCGCTGCATCGTCTCGTCCAGGAGCACCCCCATCAGCGACATGTAGATGATCCCCTGCGCGGCGGCGAAGTAGCCGCCGTAGACGCTGGCGAGGGTCAGGCCGATGAACAGCAGCGGGCCGCCGTCCCCACCGGCGGCCGTCTGCGTCGGGGCGGACGCGGACGTGGACGCGGGAGCGGGCACGGGAGCGGCGACGGCGGCCGACGCGCGGCGACGGCGCAGCCGCCTGGTGATCAGCGGCTGGAACGCGACCAGTACGAGGGCGAGGCCCACCACGACCGGCACGATCTTCTCGAACGCCGACGCGGGCAGGGCCAGCAGGAGCACGGCACCCGTGAACCCGCCGATCAGGGCGCCGACGCTCAGCCTGAGGATGCGCCGCCGCTGACCGCGCAGTTCCTTCCGGTAGCCGAAGGCTCCGCTGACGGCGCCGGGGATCAGACCGAGCGCGTTGGAGACCGTCGCGGTGACGGGGGACAGACCGGTGGCGAGCAGCACGGGAAAGGTGATCAGGGTTCCGGAGCCGACGACCGTGTTGACGGCTCCCGCGCCCACGCCTGCCGCGAACACGCCGATCGCCTCGACAGGTGTCACGCGGCGCCTCGGAGGGTGCGGGGCGGACGGCCCAGGGCGGTGAGGGCGGTAGAGGCGGTGTCCATGGCGACGACGCCGGACGGTGGACGCTTCGGCACCCGCCGAAGCCCGCCGTCCGTCGTCCCCCGGGCCGCCGAGCGGCGGATCACTCGAACCGGGACGTGTCGCCCGCGCCCTTGCGTACGATCTCGGCCTCGCCGCTGGAGAAGTCGATGACCGTCGTCGGCTCGGTACCGCAGTCCCCGGAGTCGATCACCGCGTCGACCGAGTGGTCGAGCCGCTCCTTGATCTCCCAGCCCTGGGTCAGCGGCTCCTCCTCGTCGGGCAGCAGGAGCGTGCTCGACAGGAGCGGCTCGCCGAGTTCGGTGAGCAGGGCCTGGGCGACCGTGTGGTCGGGGATGCGGACCCCGACCGTCTTCTTCTTCGGGTGGAGCAGCTTGCGCGGGACCTCCCTGGTCGCGGGAAGGATGAAGGTGTAACTGCCGGGCGTGGACGCCTTGATGGCACGGAACACGTCGTTGTCGACCTGTACGAACTGGCCGAGCTGCGCGAAGTTCTGGCACACGAGCGTGAAGTGGTGACGGTCGTCGAGCCGGCGGATGGAGCGGATCCGGTCGATGCCGTCACGACTGCCCAACTGGCACCCCAGCGCGAAGCAGGAGTCCGTGGGATACACGACGAGCGCACCCGCGCGAATGGAGTCGGCGACCTGGGTGATGGTCCGCTGCTGAGGATTGTCGGGATGAACATCGAAGTACTTTGCCACCCGCCGAGCTTAAGCCCCTCGTCCCGGCCCCGCGCAGCGCCCCGCGCCCCCGCGGGCGGAAGCAGGGGCGCGGGGCTGTGACATGTGCCGCTTCGCAGGGGTGCGCGGTCAGTCCCTGAGCCGGTCGATCTGGCGGATCTTGTTGGTGGCGTCCAGCGCGGCCACCTTGTAGGACTCGGCGAGCGTCGGGTAGTTGAAGACGGCGTCGACCAGGTAGTCGACCGTGCCGCCGCAGCCCATCACCGACTGCCCGATGTGGATCAGCTCGGTGGCGCCCGTGCCGAAGCAGTGCACACCGAGCAGTTTCCGGTCGTCGGGGGAGACGAGCAGCTTGAGCATGCCGTGCGAGTCACCGATGATCTGACCCCGGGCCAGTTCGCGGTAGCGGGAGATGCCGACCTCGAACGGCACGCGGTCCTCGGTGAGCTGGTCCTCGGTCTTCCCGATGAAACTGATCTCCGGGATGGTGTAGATGCCGATCGGCTGGAGGTCGTGCATCCGGTTCACCGGTTCGCCGCACGCGTGGTACGCGGCGGTGCGGCCCTGTTCCATCGAGGTCGCCGCCAGTGCCGGGAAGCCGATGACGTCGCCCACCGCGTAGATGTGGGGTACCTCGGTGCGGTAGTGCTCGTCCACCTTGATCCGGCCGCGCTTGTCGGCGGACAGGCCGGCCTTGTCGAGGTCGAGGTCGTCGGTGAGGCCCTGGCGGCCGGCGGAGTACATCACGGCGTCCGCCGGGATCTTCTTGCCGCTCTCCAGGACGGTGAGGGTGCCCCGGGCGTGGCGCTCGACCGCGGCGACCGTCTCGCCGAAGCGGAAGGTGACGGCGAGTTCCCTGAGGTGGTACTTGAGCGACTCGATCACCTCGACGTCGCAGAAGTCGAGCATCCCGGGGCGCTGTTCGACCACGGTGATCTTGCTGCCGAGGGCGGCGAACATGGAGGCGTACTCCATGCCGATCACGCCGGCCCCGACGATGACCATGGAGCGGGGCACCCGCTCCAGGTTGAGAACGTTGTCGGAGTCCAGGATCGTCTGCTCGTCGAACTGGACGGTGGCGGGCCTGGCCGGCCTGGTCCCGGTCGCGATGACGATGGTGTCCGAGGTCAGCAGCTTCTCGTTGCCGGTCACTTCGCGCAGGGCGACGGTGTGGTCGTCCACGAAGCGGCCGGTGCCGGCGAACAGGGAGACGTGGTTGCGGGAGAGCTGATTGCGGATGACGTCGACCTCGCGGCTGACCACGTGCTGGGTGCGCGCGGTCAGGTCGCCGATGGTGATGTCCTCCTTCAGCCGGTAGCTCTGGCCGTACAGGTCACGTTGGGTGAGACCGGTGAGATAGAGGACCGCCTCGCGCAAGGTCTTGGAGGGGATGGTCCCGGTGTGGATGGAGACCCCTCCGACCATGTCGGGGCGGTCGACGACGGCGACCCGGCGGCCGAGCTTGGCCGCGGCGATGGCGGCCTTCTGGCCACCCGGGCCGGATCCGATGACAAGCAAGTCGTAGTCGCGCACTTCCGAAGTCTGTCAGCCCCCGCCCCCGCCCGAAAGAGTGAACACCGACCGGCCCGCAGCCCAGGGGCACGAGGAACTGCACACCAAGCCCCCACAGCACACGACGACCGCACACCCCGCGGTCCCACGGGCCGGCGGTTGAGGGGCGCGGGGAACTGCGCGCCAAGCCCCCACCGACCCGCAGCACACGACGACCGCACACCCACGCAGCCCACCGGCGAGCGTCACCGCACACGCGCCCCGCGGTCCCACAGGCCGGCAGTTGAGGGGCGCGAGGAACTGCGCGCCAAGCCCCCACCGACCCGCAGCACACGACGACCGCACACCCACACAGCCCACCGGCGAGCGTCACCGCATATGCGTCCTGCGGTCCCACGGGCCGGCGGTTGAGGGGCGCGGGGAACTGCGCGCCAAGCCTCCACCGGCTCGCAGCACACGACGACCGCACACCCACGCAGCCCACCGGCGAGCGTCACCGCATATGCGTCCTGCGGTCCCACGGGCCGGCGGTTGAGGGGCGCGGGGAACTGCGCGCCAAGCCCCCACCGACCCGCAGCACACGACGACCGCACACCCACGCAGCCCACCGGCGAGCGTCACCGCACACGCGCCCCGCGGTCCCACAGGCCGGCGGTTGAGGGGCGCGGGGAACTGCGCGCCAAGCCCCCACCGGCCTGCAGCACACCCACAACCGCACACCCCACAACCCCACACCCGCACAGCCCAGCGGCAAGCGTCACCGTGTCACGGACCGCGCCACCCGAAACCCCACATCGTCCACCTGATAACCAGGGTGGCTGCGCCGCCGCGCGGAGGCCCGGCAGCTCCAGTGCTCGTCGAACCAGCCGCCGCCCCGCAGCACCCGGTAGGAGCCGTAGACCTCGGCGTCGTAGACGTCCCAGCACCAGTCCCAGACGTTCCCCAGCATGTCGTGCAGACCCCACGGGTTGGGCTGCTTGCCGCCCACGTCATGGACGCGCTCCTGCGAGTTGTCGCGGTACCAGGCGATCTCGTCCAGCGGCCCGTACCGCGGTCCGGGCGTACCCGCCCGGCAGCCGTGCTCCCACTCCGCCTCGGTGGGCAGCCGGTAGCCGTCGGCGGCCGTGTCCCAGTCGATGCCCTCGCCGTCGGCGTGGAAGGAGTAGGCGACAGCCAACCCCTCACGCCGCGACAGGGCGTTGCAGAACCGGACCGCGTCCCACCACGAAATGCCCTCGACGGGCAGCTGGTCCCCGTCGGCGGCGCTGGGCCGCTCACCCGTCACCCGCGCGTACAGCGCCTGCGTGACGGGGAAGGCCCCGAGCCGGTAGGGCGCCAGCTCGACCGACCAGCTGCGCCGCGTCCGCCGGTCCGACAGCGTGACCTGCCCCGGCGGGACGGCGATCATCCCGTTCACCCCGTGTGTGTTCATGAGCAGGCAATCCTACTGACCATCTCGTAGGTGTACCGCGCGTGGTGGCACGTACCGCGCGGTTATGCCAGGATCATTCGCCCGGTTCGATCCAGGTGCCCTGCTCGGCGGAGCGGGCCATGGCGTCCAGCGCCGCCGCACTGCGGACGGCGTCCTCCAGGGTGGCCCCGTACGGGGTCCCCTCGGCGATGGAGCGCAGGAAGTTGTACGCCTCGACGACCTTCAGATCGTCGTACCCCATGCTGTTGGCCGCGCCCGGCTGGAAGGCGGCGTACTCCCCGTGTCCCGGGCCGACGTACACGGTGCTGACCGGCTGGTCCTGGAACGACGTGCCGCGGCTGACGCCCAGTTCACCCATACGACGGAAGTCCCAGGAGACGGCGCCCTTGGTGCCGTGGATCTCGAAGCCGTAGTTGTTCTGCTCACCGACCGAGATCCGGCAGGCCTCCAGGACACCGCGGGCGCCCGAGGCGAAGCGCAGCAGACAGGACACGTAGTCCTCGTTCTCCACCGGCCCCAACTCGCCTCCCGCGGAACGGGCGTGGCCGGCGGTCGCGCCCGTGGGCCGCGCCCGCTCGGGTACGAAGACGGCCGTGTCGGCGGTCAGCGACGCGATCTCGCCCAGCAGGAAGCGGGCCAGGTCCACACCGTGCGAGGCGAGGTCGCCCAGCACCCCGCTGCCGCCGCGCTCACGCTCGTACCGCCAGGTCAGCGCGCCCTCGGGATGCGCGGCGTAGTCGCTGAAGAGACGGATGCGGACATGGGTGACCGTACCGATCTCCCCGGCGGCGATCAGCTCGCGCGCGGCCGCGACGGCAGGCGCGTTGCGGTAGTTGAAGCCGACGGTGCCCTGGACGCCCGCTTCGGCGACGGCGCCCGCGACGGCCCGCGCGTCGTCGGCGGTGAGGCCGACCGGCTTCTCGATCCAGAGGTGCTTGCCCGCCTCGGCCACGGCGACGCCGATCTCCCGGTGCAGGAAGTTCGGGGCGGCGACGCTCACGGCCTGGACCCGGGGATCGGCGACGACCGCACGCCAGTCCCGGGCCGCCGTGGCGAACCCGTACCGCGCGGCGGCCTCCTCGGCCCGGCCGGGCACCTCGTCGGCGACGGCGATCAGTTCGGGCCGCAGGGAGAGCTGGGGGAAGTGGTGCGGCACGCGTGCGTACGCCTGGGTGTGCACCCGCCCCATCCAGCCGAACCCCACGACGGCGACGCCGAGCGTACTTCCCATGACTGCCCTCTTCGGATCGGATTCAGATCTGCTGCGGACCTGTTGTGGACTTGTCTGGACCTGCTTCTGGACCTGCTCTGGACCCATTTTGGATCGGTCCATCATCGTTTCGGATCACACTGAAGTCCATAACAACAGGTGTCAACCCCTTTGACTTTCCGCCGAGCCGTGTGGAACGGTCCATTTCATGAGAGCGCCGACCATCCGCGACGTCGCCGAACGGGCCGGCGTGTCGAAATCCCTGGTCTCGCTCGTGCTGCGCGGCTCCGACCGGGTGCGCCCCGAGAAGCGCCAGGCCGTCCTGGCCGCCGTCGAGGAGCTCGGCTACCGGCCCAACGCCGCGGCGCGCAGCCTCAGCGAGCGGCGCGCCCACCCCCAGGCCCTCGACCACGCCAGGTCAGGGGGCACGCCCATGGTCGGGGTGCTCCTGAACGACATGCGCAACCCCTGGTTCGTGGAGCTGCTGGACGGCCTCAACTCCCTGCTGGACGCGCACGGCCTGCACATGCTGCTGGCCGACGGACATCTGAACCGGCGGCTCGGCGAGGACCTCACCCGGATGTTCACGGACCTGCGGGTCGACGGCCTCGTCGCGGTCGGCACCCTGCCCGGTCCGCAGATGCTGCGCACGGCCGCCGGGCGGCTGCCGACCGTCGTCGCCGGTGCCCGCGAACCGGTACTGCCCCGCGCGGACATCGTCGCCAACGACGACGAGTACGGCGCCCGCCTCGCCACCGAACACCTCGTCGCACTCGGCCACCGGCACCTCGCCCACATCGCCGGGCCGGGGAAGGTCGGCGAGCTGCGCCGCCGCGGCTTCGAGACGGTCCTGCGCGAGCACGGCCTGACCGGTACGGCCGTCGTGGAGCAGGGCGACCTCACCGAGGAGGGCGGCTACCGGGCCACGGTCCGGCTGCTCAGCGCCGACCGGCGCCCCACCGCCGTGTTCGCCTTCAACGACATCGCCTGCGTCGGCGCGCTGTCCGCCGCCGAGGAACTCGGCCTCCGAGTCCCCCGGGACCTCTCCCTCGTCGGCTACGACAACACCTACCTCGCCCGGCTGCGCCACCTCTGGCTCACCACCGTGGACAGCGCGGGCCACGACGTCGGCCGCCGCGCAGCCCAGTGCCTGCTCGACCGCATCGCCGACCCGACCCGTCCCGGCCAGGTCGTCCTCAGCGCGCCCGCCCTGGAAGTGCGGGGCACGACGGCGGCGCCCCCGGAGCCGGACATCCACCGTCGGCGCACCTGACCGCGGCGTCATGTCGTCCGGGCCCCGGACAGCCCTAGAGTGGGCGGCTGTCGCACGGTTGGTTCATCGGATCCTTCCCCTCTGGAGGAGCGCATGTCCCGCACACCGCCCCGGCGTACCGCGCTGCGTGGCCTGGCGGCCGTCGGGACCGCCGTGGTCGGCTTCGACCCCCTCACCCGGAGCTGGGCGTCGACCCCGGCAGACCGTCCGCCGCACGACCGCCCACCCCTGGACGTCCCCCCGCTGGACGGGAGCCTGCACACCGACGAGGCCTCGCTGAGCGCCGTAGCCGACGACTTCGGGCACGTGGTGCACCGCCGTCCGGCCGCGGTCCTGCGGCCAGGTTCCGTGCGGGACGTCGTGACGATGGTGCGGTTCTGCGCCCGGCACGGCATCCGGGTCGCGCCCCGCGGACAGGGCCACGGCACCGACGGCCAGGCACAGACCGAGGCCGGACTGGTCGTCGAGACCGCATCGCTCGCCGCCGTCGAGCCCCTCGGACCCGACAGCACGCATGTCCGTGTCGGGGCCGGAGCCAGGTGGAGCGAGGTCGCCGAGGCCACGCTCGCCCACGGCCTGACGCCGCCCGTCTTCACCGACTACCTCGAACTCTCCGTCGGCGGAACGCTGTCCGTCGGCGGTCTCGGCGGCCAGACCCACCGCTTCGGCGCCCAGGTCGACAACGTCCTGGAGCTGGAGGTCGTCACCGGCGCCGGAGAGCTGACCAGTTGCTCCCCGGCCCACCATCGCGACCTGTTCCTCGCCGTGCTCGCCGGGCTCGGCCAGTGCGCCGTGATCGTCGGCGCCACCGTCCGCCTGGTCCGGGCCCCCGAGACCGTACGGCGCTACGTCCTGCCGTACGACGATCTGCGGACCTTCCTCGACGACCAGCGCCTCCTCGTCGAGCAGCGCCGCTTCGCCTATGTCGAGGGGCAGATCAGCGAGGACCCCTCCGGAGCCTTCCGCGGATACGCCATCGAGGCCGTCGCCTACGGACCCCCGGCAGGCGGCACCCCCGACGACACGGCCCTCCTGCGCGGCCTGCGACACGACCCGTCCGGTGCGGAGATCACCGACCTCGCGTACGACGACTTCCTCGACCGGCTCGCTCCCGGTGTGGCCGCGCTCAAGGAGGCCGGGCTGTGGGCGTACGCGCACCCCTGGCTCAACCTGCTCCTGCCGGGCCGTGCCGCGGCCGATGTCGCCGGCCGGATCCTGGCCGGGCTCACCCCGGCGGACCTGGGGCCGGGCGGTGTGGTGCTGATGTACCCGCTGGTGCGCGAGCGGATGCGGACCCCGCTGCTCCGGATGCCCGACGACCCCGTGCCGTACCTGCTGGCCGTCCTGCGGACGACACCGCCCGACGACCGGGCGACGGTCGAGCGGCTGCTGGCCGCCAACCGGTCCGCCTACGACCTGGTCCGCGCGGCCGGCGGCACCCGGTACCCGGTCGGCTCCGTCCTGTTCGACGAGGCCGACTGGCGGCGGCACTTCGGCCCTGCCTGGTCCCGGCTGGCCGCCGCGAAGGAGACGTACGACCCGCACGGGATCCTCGTACCGGGGCAGGGCGTCTTCTGACGGCCCGGTCCGTCAGCCGGCCGGCGGGTCGCACAGCCGGCCCGGCGGACAGAACCAGAGCCGGGCCGTGTCCACGAGTTCCCGCTCGTCGTCCGGTCCGTCGGCGTCCGAGCCGTACGCGATCAGCGCGTACCGTTCGCCGTCGACGGCCTTGAAACGCTGGTCGATCACATGACGGGTGCCGCTGCCCTGTTCGCCGGTGATCTCGTCGGCACGGTACTCGTGCTCGGCCGCCTCTCCCTCGTCACCGGGGATCTCCGCGAGGGAGAGGGACTCGTACCCGTCGAGCTTCTCCGCCTCCGTCTGCGCGGCCTGCAGCGACGCGTACGGGGAGGTCTCCATCACCTGGAACACCTGGAGCCGCCGCGTGCCGTCCGGGCTGCGGAACTCGACCACGTCGATGCCGTACTGCGACGACCGGCTCTCGCGCTCCCAGTCCGTCGGCACCGCCAGCCGGAACCCCTCCGCGTCCTCCTGGGACGTGTAGCCCTCGGGCAGGGGAGCGGCGGACGATCCGAGGGGGGTCCCGTCGGTACTCCCGTCGGAGGGGGAGGCCTGGTCCTGCGGAACGCCGTCCATGACCCCGCCGGACGTCGCACCCGATGTCGTCCCCGATGTCGTCTCCGTGGTGTCCGAGCGGGTGGCGGCGGGGTCCCGGTAGGGCTCCGGCTCGTCCTTCCAGGCCAGCGCCCAGACCCCGAAGGCGAGGCCGGCGACCGCGACGGTGAGCGCCGCCCGCTGCCGAACGGCCTTCTGCCGTCGTACGTCGAGGTATTCGTCGGTCTGGAAGAGGAGTTCGCGCCGGGAGCCGGCCCAGTCCTGTCGCTCGGTGTCGAACACCCTCATGGCCGCGGCCCTCCGTGTCGCCGTTCGTGCCGTCGTCGCGCGCCCGGCATGGACCGGTCGCCGCCGTCCCCCGCCGTCGTGCCGGTCATCCGAGGAGCTGGGCGATGCCCTGGACGACGGCGGTGGCCGAGGCGACGGCCCCCGCGGCCGCGGCCTGTGATCCCAGCCAGCCCCGTACGCCGACCAGCAGCCGGGTGAGGCGCTCCGGCGGAGCCGCTCCGGCGCGGACGATCTCCGCCTCCGCGTCGGCCAGTTCGCCGTCGAGGGTCGTGTCCTCGGCGCTGGGGTTCCGGGTCGGCAGGGCCTCGCGCAGGGCGCGGATCGCCTGGAGCAGCTCTTCGATCCGCGGGTCCTGGCCGGCCGCCGTGTGGTTGACGGACGTGGCGTGCCCGTGGTCACCGGTGGCGATCGAACCGCCGCTCATGGAGCCGATGTGCACGCTGCCGGCCCCGCCGTCCTGCGCGGGATTGCCGGGGGTGGGCTGTCCTGTGTCGTTCATGCGGTGGTTCCTCGGGTTCCGTGCGCCGGTGCGGGGGCGGTGGTGTGGGCGGTCGCGGTGCCGTTGCTGCCCGTGGCGACGGCGCCGCCGGACATGTCCTGGATGAAGACGCTGCCGCCGCTGAGCTGGTAGACGTGCTGCTCGAACTGGTCGGTCTGGTAGCCGTGGGACTGGAGGGCCTGGCGGACGCCGTTCACGATGCGCTCCTGGACCGTCTTGATGTACCGGGCGACGTCCATCTCCTGGTACGGCGACAGCGGGGCCGTGCTCGCCAGCTGACGCAGTGAGACGCGGGGCACGTCGGGGGTGGCCTCGCGATCGGACCAGGCGACGACGATCTCCCTGACGATCGTCCTGAGCGCGCCGACAGCGGTCTCCACGCCGGTCGCGGGTCCATGGCCCAGGGCGCGCAGGGCACCGCGCACCCAGGTCTCGGGCAGCCGGTCCACGAGGGCGTCCACCTCCCTGAAGTCCTGGCGGACCGGGCCGAGCACGTACGGGACGACCTCCAGCACGAGCATGCCGCCCTGGGTGTGCACCCGGACCAGGACGGTCACCACGACCTGCTCGTGCCAGGCACCGACGCGCACCCGCAGGAAGACGCGTCGCCCCTCGCCGCCCTCCTCGACGGCCTGGGCCAGATGGGCGGCGACCTGCGCGGGGTCGTAGACGGACAGGCCGTCACGGTCGCGCCGTTCGTCCGCCTGCAGGGCGTGCACGTCGGGGCTGCCGCCCAGGTGCAGTTCCTCGTCGCGGCCGACGCCGCCCGGCAGATAGACGAAGCGGTCGATCTCCAGCTCGCGCAGCCGGTCCTTCCCGGTGAGCGCGGCGGACTCGCGCAGCCGCACCAACTGCGGCTCGATCAGGGCGAGCGCGGCCTCTGCGGTGAGCGGACCGTGCTTCTGGCGCGGCACGGGGGAGCCGTTGGGGGAGGGGGTGGAGGAGGCGGCGTCCGGGGCGTCGGGCCCGGCCGGCGCGGTGGAGCGCTTGCGCAGTTCCATCGCGAAGGACCAGGGCCGTCGCGGCGTGCCCATCCCGACGAACGGACTGTCCGGCTCGTAGAGGGTCAACGCGGCCGTCTGCTCACGCTGGACGACGCTCACCAGGCTTTCGTACGACGACCTCGCAGGCAGGTCCGGCTGAGTGGCCGCCGGGAACGTCCAGCGCGACAGCCAGCGGCACAGGGCCCGGCGCCCCGCTGCCTGGTGCCACCAGGCGATCAACGCGATGAGCAGCGGAAACAGCAGTGGATAGGGCGTCTGTACGTCGCCCCTCAGCACCCCGGCGACGTACCAGTACCAGTAGAAGAGCGCGAACAGCACCGCCGCCACGGTCACGGTGCGCCCGAGGCCCCCGGCCATCTTGGCGATCGGCTCGGGCAGGCCCGGCAGGCGGCTCTCGGCGCTCCGCGCGCTCAGGAAGCGGGCGCCCCACAGGCCGGCGGCGACGAACGCGTAGAACTGCGACCACGGCAGGGGCAGCCCGGCGGTCAGCCGGTCGTCTCCCAGGTAGAACGCGGTGAACACGTCACCGAGGCCGACATCGACGCCGTCGCCCCACCGGTCGGCGACGCTGTCCCAGAACATCACCACGTCGGACAGCAGGAACCCGAGCCAGGCGGCCAGCATCAGCGCGGCCGTACGGGACTCCTGCCGGGTGGCCCGCACGGCGTGCGCCAGCACGGGCAGGATGTCGACCCCCAGCGGCGGGGCCACGGGACGCTCCCGGTGGACCACCAGTTCGTCGATGACCCGCCGGCGGAAGACGGCGTCCTGGTAGGTGCCGGCGCACAGCAGCCGGGTCGCCTCCGTGCGGCTGTACGGATGTTCCGGGAGGCTCACTCCGGCCACGTCGCTCCTCTGTCCCTGCTGCGCGGTCCTGGTGCGCAGGAGACGGAAGCTAGTGGACACGGAACGCGGCTCGCCCGGCCGAACCGTATGCGCCCTTCGTTAGGGTGAAAGGCTGCTCTTCCGCTGGACAGGCCGGTGTCAGAGCACGGCGGCGACCTCGAAACCGGCCGCCGTGATGGCGGCACAGACCTTCGACCCGTCGAACGCCTCACCCGTCACGGTCACCGCCCCGGTGCCGACGTCGACGTGCACGTGGTGCACGCCGAGGACGTCGCCGACCTCGGACTCGAGCTTGTCGGCACAGCGGCCGCAGGTCATGCCCATGACGTGGTAGCGCTGTTCGGTCATTGATTCCTCGTCTCTTCCCGGCATGCGCACACATGCAGTGGGAGCGGCTCCGGGAAGACATACGCGCCCACCGGCAGGGCTGTTCAGCAAGATCCCCGGGTGCTTCGGGCACCCCACGCACCGGGCCCGATGATCGACTGGTGGGGTCGGGAGCGCGGGGCTAACGTCGGTAGAGCGGTCGTCCGGAGCCGGACGCCGCCAGGACACCCAGCGGAGCACAGGCAATCCGATGACGGGCTCTCACATGAACGCCTCCGACACTGCCAAGTCCCCGGAGCGGGGCCACGGCAGCGGGATCGCGCTCCTCGTCATCGCCTCGTGCCAGCTGATGGTGGTCCTCGACATCACCATCGTGAACATCGCCCTCCCGCACATCCAGAAGTCGCTCGGCTTCTCGACCGAGAACCTGTCGTGGGTGGTCAACGCCTACACGCTGACCTTCGGCGGTCTGCTCCTGCTCGGCGGCCGGCTGGGCGACATCCTCGGCCGCCGCAGGGTCTTCGTCTTCGGCGTACTCCTCTTCGTGCTGGCCTCGCTGCTCGGCGGGCTCTCCCAGGAGTCCTGGCAGCTGCTCGCGGCGCGTGCGCTGCAGGGCGTCGGCGGCGCCATCGCCTCCCCGACGGCCCTGTCACTGATCACCACGACCTTCCGTGAAGGACCCGAGCGGAACCGGGCGTTCGGTGTGTTCGCCGCGGTCTCGGCCGGCGGCAGCGCGATCGGCCTGCTCGCGGGCGGCCTGCTCGTGGAGTGGCTCGACTGGCGCTGGGTGCTGTACGTCAATATCCCCATCGGCCTGCTGATCGCGCTCGCGGCACCCCGCTTCATCCGGGAGTCCGAGCGCATGCCGGGCCACTTCGACGTCCTCGGCGCGTTCACGTCCACCGCGGGCATGGTGCTGCTCGTCTACGGGTTCATCCGCGCCTCGGAGGACGGCTGGAGCGACGGCCCGACCTTGGGGGCCTTCGTGGCGGCGGTCGTGTTCCTCGTGGCGTTCATCCTCGTCGAGCGCCGCTCGAAGCAGCCCATCACACCGCTGTGGATGTTCCGCGACCGCAACCGCGCCGGCGTCTACGCGATGATGCTGAGCCTGGCCGCGGCGATGTTCGGCATGTTCTTCTTCCTGACGCTCTTCGTGCAGAACGTCCTCGGCTTCAGCCCCCTGCGGGCCGGCCTCGCCTTCCTGCCGGTCAGCGCCATCATCGCGGTGGGCGCCGGCCTCGCCTCGCAGCTGCTGCCGAAGTGGGGCCCCAAGCCGTTCATGACGGTGGGCGCGATCCTGTCGGCCGTCGGACTCGGCTGGCTGACCCTGACCGAGGTCGACAGCACGTACGCGGGCAGCATCCTCGGACCCATGCTGGTCTTCGGCTTCGGCATGGGACTGAACTTCGTGTCCCTGACGCTGATGGCGGTGTCGGGCGTCGCCCCGCAGGACTCGGGAGCGGCCTCCGGGATCCTCAACGCGACCCAGCAGGTCGGCGGTTCGCTCGGCCTGTCCGTCCTGGTCACCGTCTTCGGCACGGCCAGTCGTGACGAGGCCACCGGCCAGGTGCGCCGGTTCATGGCGGAGGCGACCGACGCACAGCGTCTGCAGTTCCGCAGGACCGGCGCGCTCCCGAAGCCGTGGAGCGACCAGGTGCTGACGTCCGGCATCTCGCACGCCTTCGTGGTCGCCGCCGTCTTCGCCGTCTTCGCGGCCCTGGTCGCCCTGCTCGTCATCCAGGTACGCCCCGGCGACCTGGAGCGGCTCCAGGGCAACGGCGCCGCGCCGGCCGTACCCGCCGGGGACAGGACGGCTCCGGACCTGTCGAAGCCTCCCCCTCGGGAGGGTCCGGGCGGCCCACCCGGCCACGGCTGAGCCGTCCGGCACCCGCTCGGCCCCCGTTCGGCTCAGGGGAGCGGCTGTTCCGTCCAGATGACCTTGCCCGCGGGCGTGTAGCGGGTGCCCCAGCGGTCGGTGAGCTGCGCGACGAGGAACAGGCCGCGGCCGCCCTCGTCCGTCGTCGCCGCGTACCGCAGATGCGGCGACGTGTTGCTGCCGTCGAAGACCTCACAGATCAGCGTGCGGTCGAGGAGCATACGGACCTTGATCGGGCCGGTGCCGTACCGGATCGCGTTGGTGACCAGCTCGCTGAGGATCAGCTCCGTCGTGAACGCCATGTCGTCCAGGTCCCACTCCGTCAGCTGCCGGGTGACCGAGGCCCGTACCTCGCCGACGGCCGACGGGTCGGACGGCACCTGCCACTCGGCGATGCGGTCGGCGTCCAGCGCGCGGGTGCCCGCGACGATCAGGGCGATGTCGTCGCTCGGCCGGGGCGGGAGCAGCGCGTCCAGGACGGCCTGGCAGGTGTCCCTGGGGGACCGGTCGGCCCCGGTCAGGGCGGTGCGCAGGAGTTCGAGACCGACGTCGATGTCCCGGCCCCGGTCCTCGATGAGCCCGTCCGTGTAGAGGACCAGCCTGCTGCCCTCCGCCAGTTCCAGCTCGGCCGTCTCGAAGGGGAGGCCGCCGACCCCGAGCGGCACCCCGACGGGCACCTCGGGGAAGGTGACGCTGCCGTCCGGGTGGACCACCGCGGGCGGCGGGTGGCCGGCCCGTGCCACGGTGCACCTGCGGGAGGCCGGGTCGTAGACGGCGTACAGACAGGTGGCACCGGTGATCGCGGCGCTGCCGTCGTCCGTCGCCTCGTCCTGGTCGATACGGGCGACCAGTTCGTCGAGGAGCCCCAGCAGCTCGTCGGGCGGCAGGTCCAGCGCGGAGAAGTTGTGGACCGCGGTCCGCAGCCGGCCCATCGTGGCCGCCGCGTGCAGCCCGTGGCCCACGACGTCGCCCACGACCAGGGCGACCCGGGCGCCGGACAGCGGCAGTACGTCGAACCAGTCGCCGCCCACCCCGGCCTGGGCGGGAAGATAGCGGTAGGCGATGTCCAGGGCGCTCTGCTCGGGCAGGTTGCGGGGCAGCAGACTGCGCTGAAGGGTCTCCGCCATAGTGTGCTCGCGCGTGTAGCGGCGCGCGTTGTCGATGGAGACCGCGGCCCGTGCGACCAGTTCCTCGGCGAGGGCCAGCTCCTCCGAGTCGAACGGCTCGGCCTTCTCCGAGCGCCAGAAGTTCGCCACGCCCATCATCAGGTGGCCCGCCCGCAGGGGGACCGTGATCAGCGAGTGGATTCCGTACTCCAGGATCCGCGCGGTGTGCTCGGGGTCCTGGGCGCGCCAGCCGTCGGCGTCCTGGAGGCGCGGTGCGACCACGGCCTCGCCGGTGCCGAGGCTGTGCGCCTGCGGCGTGGAGGCGACGAACCCGATCCGCTCGCCCGTCGGATACAGCGGCGCGTCCTTGCGGATCCCGTCGAACGCGGTACGGACGAGCGCGGTGCCCGAGTCCGGCTCCTCCCCGCTCAGCACGGCCTCGGCCAGATCCACCGAGACGAAGTCCGCGAAGCGCGGGACGGCCACCTCCGCCAGCTCCTCGGCGGTACGGGTGACGTCCAGGGTCGTACCGATGCCCACCCCGGCGTCGTACAGGAGCTTGAGGTGCTCGCGGGCCACCTCGGCCCGGCCGGACAGCGCGCGCAGCTCGGTCGAGTCGCGCAGGGTGGCGACACTGCCCGCGGGCCCGCCCTTGAGGTCCGTGGGCCGTTGGTTGATCGCCAGCAGCCGGTCCCCGACCAGGCGCACCTCGTCGTTGACGACCTGTCCCGAGGCCAGCAGCCCGGCGGTGTCCGCGTCGAGGCCGAGTTCGAGGGCATGGTGGCCCTCGGCGTCCTGGGGAAGGTCCAGCAGCCGGTGGGCCTCGTCGTTGGCGAGCAGCAGCCGACCCTCGCCGTCGACGATGAGCACGCCCTCGCGGACGGCGTGCAGCACCGCGTCGTGGTGCTCGTACATCCGGGTCATCTCGAACGGTCCCAGGCCGTGGGTCTGCCGGAGCAGCCGCCTGCTCACCAGTCCGGTGCCCAGCAGGGCCAGGACCATCGCGCCGACCGCGGCGGCCAGCAGGAGCGGCAGCTGACGGTTGCCGACACCGCCCACCTTCGCGGTGGTGATGCCCGCCGACACCAGGCCCACGACCGAGCCGTCGTCCGCCTTGACGGGCACCACGGCCTGCACCAGCGGTCCGAGGGTCCCGGTGATGTCCTCGGTGACGGACTCACCGGCCAGCGCGGGGGCGATGGTCCCGACGAACTTCTTGCCGATGCGGTCCGGCTTGGGGTGGGTGTAGCGGATGCCGTCGGTGTTCATCACGACGATGAAGTCGACCTTGGACTGCGCACGGGCGGCCTCGGCGCGCGGCTGGAGCACCGCCGTGGGATCGGGGCTCCGCAGCGCCTCCCGGGTGCCCGGAGCGTTGGCGAACGTCTCGGCGACGGCCAGGGAGCGGTTGCGTGCCTCCTCCGAGCTGTCGTGGCGCACCTGGAGGACGAGCGCGCCGACCGCGGCCACCACGAGCAGCAGTACGATCGCCACCTGCAGGACGAAGACCTGGCCCGCGAGGCTGCGTCCGCCGAGCGCCGACCGGGCTCCCGCGGAACCGCGCCAGGAGCCGCCCTTGCGGGCGCCTCGTCGGCCGGGAGGCAGGTGCGGCGGCTCCTGCGTCCGCCGCCCGTCCGCTCGACGGGGGCGGTCACGTCCGCGGCGTGCGCGCAGGGCGGCGAGGCGGGAGGTCGACCGGGCCCAGGATCGACCCAAAAGTCGGACCATGTGCTCATGTCTACACTGCCGGGGGTCAGGAGGCGAGGGGCACCCCTGGTGTGGCGGGCACGCGTCGGACCCGTCTGGTTCAGGCCGATGGCAAAAACCGGTCGTAAGCGGGTCGGAGCGGGCCCCGGGCGGGGCCGGAGGCGGGAGACCCGGCACGGAAGGCCCGAGGAGGACCCCCGGAGGGGCGCGCCCGAACGGTCGGTCAGGAGCGGGGCCGCTCTGCCGCCGGCGCGATCCGGTCGCATCATGAAAGGGAAGTGGTCGCGTTCGCCCGATCCCGCGCCGGAGCGCGCACGGAGGCCGTCATGCACACCCCGCACCGCTACCGGCTGACCTTCACCCACGGGCGGCCGGACCCCGGCACCGACGCCGACGTCGTCACGGACGAGGTGGTCGTCGAGCGGACCACCTCCCTGGGGCCGGGAGGCAACCCCGTGTACTGCGATCCCACCGGGATCCTCCGCGCCGAGATCAGCCGGGCGGGGGAGGTGCGGATGCTGGCCACCGGAGGCCACCAGACACTCGGGCCGCCCTCCGCCGAGCCACTGCCCTGAACGCGCCCCGGCCGGTGCCTCGGACCGGGGCACCGGTGACACACGTACGAGGGTGAGGCGTACGTGTCCGAACAACCCGTTGGCCCGATGGTGGCGGCCGGGTTAGCGTGCCGTTCGGCGAGTGATCTGGGGGACGTCATGAGGGCAGTGCCTGTTGTCGATCTGCGGGAGCTCGGCGGGGACTTCACCCGCGACCCCTACCCCGTCTACGCCGGGCTCCGGGCGGCGGGCCCCGTGCACCAGGTGCTCGATCCCGAGGGCAAGCAGGTGTGGCTCGTCGTCGGCCATGAGGCGTCCCGCAGCGCCTTCACCGATCCGCGGCTGAGCCGGGACTGGCGCAGGGCCGGGACCATGGGGCGGATCGTCGAACCCGCGGAGGACGAGCCGGTCGCCCACATGCTGATGGCCGACCCGCCGGACCACACCCGGCTGCGGCGTCTGGTGGCCAAGGAGTTCACACCGCGCCGGGTCGAGGCCCTGGCCCCGCGCGTCCAGCAGATCGCGGACGAGTTGCTGGACACGATGCTGGCGGCCCGCAAGCGGCGCGCCGACCTGATCGCCTCCTTCGCGTTCCCGCTGCCGATGACCGTCATCTGCGAGCTGCTGGGCGTGCCCGTGGGCGACCGGGACACCTTCCACCGCTGGTCCAACGAGATGGTGGCCCATACGAGTGCGGAGGCGTTGGCGCGCGCCTACGCGGAGATGCCGGTCTACCTCGCCGAGCTGGTCGAGGCCAAGCGGGCGCGGCCTGCCGAGGATCTGCTGAGCGCGATGATCCACACCGGGGGCGAGGACGGTGACCGGTTCTCCCCGCCCGAACTCATCGGCATCTGTGTCCTGTTGCTCATCGCCGGCCACGAGACGACGGTCAACCTGATCAGCAACGGCATGCGGGCCCTGCTCACACACCCCGACCAACTCGCGGACCTGCGCGCCGACATGGGTCTCCTGGACGGAGCGGTCGAGGAGATGCTGCGCTACGACGGCCCGGTGGAGACCTGCACGCAGCGGCTCGCCCTGACGGACGTGGAGATGGGCGGGGTGACCGTCCCGGCGGGCTCCACCGTGCTGATCGCCATGGCCGACGCCGACCGTGACGTCGAGCGCTTCCAACAGCCCGACCGTTTCGACATCCGGCGCGACGCCCGCGGCCACATCGCCTTCGGCCACGGCCTGCACTACTGCCTGGGAGCCCCGCTGGCCCGGCTGGAGGGCCGCATCGCGGTCCGTACGCTCCTGGAACGCTGCCCGGACCTCGCGCTGGACATGGACGAGACCGGGCTGTCGTGGATCCCCGGGCTGCTGATCCGGGGCGTACGGGAGCTGCCGGTGCGCTGGTGACGCGTCCGCGTGCGCGGGTCCGGTCGTCGTGAACCGGTGGAAACGGCGCCAGTCGGGTACCGCAGAGTGCGTCGGACCGTCACGTCCCCGACCAGACGGCGGGAAAACGTGATTGCCCGGACACGGGCCTCGCAAACGTGTGGTTCGTGAGAGGTTTCTATGAATCCGAGACACGTTTGAACACTCGGAGCTTCATCTCCGTATGAGGCGGGGGATTGCCATGCCGGTCGGCAACAGAAGCGTAGGAGTAGATCCTTGGCACGCAACACGCGCAGACGCCCAACAGGCGCACGACGCGCGACCATAGGGGCGGTCGCGCTGATGCTGGGAGGAGGTGGGCTGGTAGCGGCGAACGTCTATGCCACGGCTTCCGAGAGCACCTCGGGTGGGACCAACCAGGTCCTGGCCTCCGGCGCCGCCACGATCGACTGCCCGGATGTCGGCAGCGAACTGGCGGCGGTTCCGGACGAGGCCAGGACACAGGTCGACAAGGAGCTCGCCCTCCTGGACAAGCAGATCGCCGAGGCGTATCAGCGACTGCAGAGTTCCGCGGAGGCGATCAAGCAGGACGCGGCCTTCGCCGACAACTCGATCATGAACCCGCTCAAGGACAAGCGAGCGGCGACGATCGAGCGGATCGTGGCCGCCGTCGACGCGGCGGGCGACCGCCCCGAGGGTCTTGACGCCTTCGCGCCCTGCATCCTTCGGGCCTCCGGCAACCAGGACCAGCCGGAGAACGGGCAGGACGGCGAGGAGGACGGCGACGGCCAGGGCGACGCGGGCAACGGCGACGCGGGCGACCAGGACGGCCAGGACCAGGGCGCCGGCCAGGGCGACCAGCAGGGCGGCAACGGCGGCCAGACCGGGAACGGCCCCGTGGCCGCGGACTTCGTGGACATCAAGAGCGTCCAGCCGAACGTGTCGAAGCCGAGCGCCCAGGGCGGCGCCTCCAAGGGGACCTTCACGACCAGCTGCGGTGTGAACGCCGAGGGGCTGTTCAACTCCGACAACGTGATCGCGGCTCCCGGTGTCAGCAACGGCGCCCACCACTTCCACGACTACGTCGGCAACCAGTCCAACGACGCCTTCGTGAGCGACGAGGACCTGGCCGCCGCCGAGACGAGCTGTGCGAACGAGGGCGACAAGTCCTCGTACTACTGGCCCGTGGTGCGGCTGCAGAACGGCACCGACGAGAAGGACGCGGCCTCTCCCGGCGGCGGCATCGAGGGCAACGCCGGTGAGATCGTCACGCCCGAGCAGGTCACGCTGACGTTCGTGGGCAACCCGCGCGGCGAGGTCACGGCCATGCCGAAGCTGCTGCGCATCATCACCGGCGACGCCAAGTCGTTCGTCAACGGTCCGGCCAACGCCAACGCGTCGTGGAGCTGCACCGGCTTCGAGGACCGGCAGCTGAAGGACAAGTACCCCCTCTGCCCCCAGGGCAGTGACGTGGTGCGCACCTTCAAGTTCCAGAGCTGCTGGGACGGCCGGAACATCGACAGCGCCAACCACCGCACCCACATGGCCTTCGTCGACGCCGACGGCGCCTGCCCGGCCGAGTTCCGTGCCATCCCGCAGCTGGTCCAGCGCATCGTGTACGACATCGACGCGCCCAGCGTGGCCGACGGCGGCAAGACGAAGCCCCTGTTCGCGGTCGACTCCTTCCCCGAGCAGCTCCACAAGCCGGTCACCGACCACGGTGACTTCATCAACGTCTTCGACGAGGCGCTGATGGGCGAGATGGTGGACTGCATCAACGAGGGCCGCAAGTGCGACTCCACGGACGACGGGGCCGGTGACGGCGACAACGGCGGCGGCAACGGCGGTGGCGGCAACGGAGGCGGCGAGGAGCCGACCGACCCGCCGGCGCCCTCCCCGGACCCGACGGACGGCGACGACCAGCCCGGGACCGAGCAGCCCGGCGGCGACGACCAGGCAGGGGACGACGGCCAGACCGACGCCCCGGCGGACAACGGCGACGAGGACAAGCCGGAGCCCACGGTCAGCAGCACCCAGCAGACCGGGGCGGCCGACGGCGCGGACAAGGGCAAGGGCGACCAGGCCGACGAGGGCAAGGGCAAGACGGAGCCCAAGGCGGCCACCTCTCCCTCGGCGGTCCGGAGCGACGCGGCCGGTGCGGCCGGCGGTTCGGACACGGCCGACGCCGTGCCCGGTCCCGAACCCTCGGACGCGGGCGGGGTGACCGAGACGCAGACGGTCACCGGTGGACTCGCGGAGACCGGTACGAGCCTGTGGCCGGCCGCGGCCGGCGGCCTGCTGGTGATCGCCGGCTTCGTACTCCTGCGGCGGATCGCCGCCAGGTCGAAGTAGCGGCACCCACCCTGTCGAGGGCGGTCGGACCTGCACCGTCAGGTCCGACCGCCCTCAGTGCGTGAATCAGCCATCGGCTCCGCGCGCGTACCGCGAATGGCCGAAGAATTACGCCGGCCGACGAGTGGCCGGATCGAGACCTTCCTGAAGTGTGAGGAAGTGTCGACTTCACCGGGCCGAGGCCCGGACAGCCCGCGCGACGCGGCGAAGCGGCCGCGGCACAACCCCCGCACGCAGGCACGATGCCGTCCACGGCGGCCGGGCGTACCCGGTGTCCCGCCGGGCGCGGCACGCGCCGTACGGCCCGCCGTCCGGCGGCGCGCCGGGGCGAGCGCAACGGATGAGCCAGCGGCAGACCTGTGCATATCGGGTTTGTTCCGTATTTCGGAACGCCGCTTTCCGGGCGCCTCTCCACGTCCGGTGTGGCCGACACGGCTCGCGTTTGACATATTTGCCTACCGAGTTGGGCGCGCTGGATCCCGTGCCGTGGCCGGTACCGAGGGCGCTGCCCCTGGACCCGGCCCACGCACGAACACCCGACGCCTTCGACCGGGTGTACGGCAGGCAGGGTGGGATTCGGCGGACGCCGTGTGACGGTGCCCGTGCTGAGGTTCACGGGGAGAGCGGTGCGCACAGGCAGAGCCAGAGAGATGCGGAATCTGATCGGTCAGCTGGTCGACGGGCTGACACTGCCCGTGCCCACGGACCCCGACGTCCTGTTCGCCGCGCTGATCACGACCGTGAGCGAGCTGAGGGGCCGGGAGGTCAGGCTCGTGAAGGAGGAGTTCCCGCACCGGACCGCCAGCGGACTCTGGCTGGACCTGCCCGCCTACGATCTCATCGTGGTGGACAAGCGGGCCACGCCCCTGCACCAGTTGGCGATCTTCTTCCACGAGGTCTGGCACATGCTCAAGGGAGACTGCGGCAACCACGTCGTGGGCAAGGCGGTGGCGGCCCGGATGCTCTCGACCGGCGCCGAACTGCCCGAACTCCAGGAGCCGGTACGCAAGGTGGCGGCCCGTACCGAGTTCGACCGGCGGGAGGAGGCGGACGCCGAGCGGTTCGGCCTGCTGGCGGTCACCCGCTTCCGTGTCTGGCTGGAGGGCGAACCGGACGGCACGGCCGTGGACCGGGGCCGGATCGCCGGCCGCATCGGTGTGTCACTGGGACAGCGCCGGCCACAGGTCTGAGCCGTGGACTCCTCCGACTACTACATACCGGCCGTCGCCACGCTGGTCGGCCTCACCGTCAAGCTGCCGGGCCTGGTGAAGGACTGGCGCGACCCGCTCGTACGGTCCGTCTGTCTCGTGATCGCCCTCGGCGGCGCCGGCTTCCTCTTCGCGGCCCCTCCCACGATCGCCGCCGTCAACGAGGCGACCGGCGTCGCCAACTTCTCCAGCCTGCTGGTGTACGGCATCATCAGCGCCTTCAGCGCGTCCTGTCTGCTGCTCATCGTCCACTGGCGCGGGGGCCCGCCCGAGCACGTACGGCGTGTCTCGCGACGCTGGCAGGCCGGGTACGCCCTGGTCGTCGTCGCGCTGGCGGTCCTCTTCGCGCTCGGTGACGCCCCGGTGGACCGGCACACCGACTTCGACACCTACTACGCCACGACCCCGTTCATCCGCGAGATGATCGTGCTGTACCTGGTCGCGCACATGACCGCCGCACTCGTCACGACGGTGCTGTGCGGGCGCTGGGCGCTCCAGGTCAGCGGGTGGCTGCGGGCCGGCCTGTGGATCCTCGTCGTGGGCTGGCTGCTGAACCTCGCCTTCAGCGGCCTCAAACTGGCCGCGGTGGCCGCGCGCTGGGCCGGCCAGGACTGGGGAGTGCTCAGCACGACCCTGGCGCCCCTCCTGTCCGCGCTGTCCGCGCCCTGCGCCACCGTCGGATTCCTGGCGCCCCTGGTGGGGCCCTGGGTGGTCTGGAACTGGCGGGCGGCGAGGACCTGCCGGAAGCTCGGCCCGTTGCGGCGCCGGCTCGGCAGCGCCTCGCCCCGGACGCCGCTCGCCGGGTCCATCCCGTGGTACTCGTCACCACAGGTCCGCCTCACCCAGCGCGAGGCGGGTGTCCAGGACGGACTGAGTCTCGTGGCACCGTGGTTCGACGACACGGTCCGCAGCCGCGCGCGGAGCGCGGCGAGCGCCGCGGGTCACACCGACGACGAGGCCGCCCGGATCGGGCACGCGGCGATGGTCGCCGACGCCGTCCGGGCCGTCCGCCGCGGCCTGCCCGTCGGCTCCCGTGTCCCGCCCGACCACTCCGAGATCAGCGCGGTGCGCGGCGCCCCGGTGGACGTGTCGGTCGCGCTGCGTACGTCCCCCTTCGTCGCGGCGGCCCTCCGGAGCGCTGCCGCCTCCCCAGCCGAGGACGGCGAGAAGTCCCCCACATGAACCACCTCCGCACCATCGTTCAGCCCCGCAGGATCACTGACCGGGTACCCCGCTCCCTCCCTCTCCCTGTACCGGCCGCCACGGCCACGGAAGGCCGGTGACGCCGTGGACGTCGTCTTCTACATCCCCGGTGTGATCCTCCTCGCCACCGTCGGCTTCAACCTGCCGGCCATGAGGGGGTCCTGGCGCGACCCGCTGATGGCCGCGAGCATCTCGGTCCTGCTGATCGGCGCCGTCGTGTGCATCCTGTCCGCGCCACCCACCATCGGCGTCGTCAACGCGCTCACCGGCGTCGCGAACTTCTCGGCGCCGCTGGTCTATTCGGGGATGTCCGCGCTCAGCGCCTGCTACCTCGTCCTGATGATCGCCTGGCGAGGCGGCAGCCCCGAGCGGGTGGCCCGCGGGTGCCGGCTGGTGGTGTGCGCCTACGGACTGGTCGTCGTCGGGATCGTCACCCTCTTCGCACTGGCCGACGCGCCCGCGCAGCGGACCCGGGACCTGGACACGTACTACGCCGGGACGCCGTACATGCGGGAGATGATCCTGCTGTACCTGGTGGCCCACACCGCGGCCACCGTCGCCCTCGCGGGCATGTGCCTGGCCTGGCTGCGGAAGGTACGGGACCTCACCCGCCGAGGCCTGACCCTGGTCGTCGTCGGGGTGCTGTTCGACCTGGCGTACCAGATAGCCAAGTACCTTGCCATCGGCGCCCGGTGGAGCGGGCGCAACTGGGACTTCCTCTCCACGAGTGTCTCGCCGCCCCTCGTGGCGGTGGCGGGCGTCGCCGTCGCCGCCGGGTTCGTGCTGCCGCGCGTCGGACCCTCCACCGCGGACAACTTCCGCGCCTGGCGCCGGTACCGCCTCCTGCGGCCCCTCTGGCTGGAGATGCGCGACCTGCGGGCACCGGTGGCCGACACCCACTGGTGGGATCTCCCGGTGGTGCGCCTGGTGGAACAGGAGATCACCATCCTGGACGGCGTCCTGGTGTGCTCGCCCTACCTGGACAACGAGGTCGGCAGAGCGGCCCGTTCGGCGGTGCGCGCGCAGGCGGCCAGGTCCGATGTCCACGTACCCGTCGCGGTCCCCTCTCCGGTGTCCGCGTCCTCCGCTCCGTCCTCCTCTCCGTCTTCGTCGGCTCCTGCCTCCGCCTCCGCCTCTGCCTTCGCCGTGCGGGCGCAGGTGCCGGGCGAGGGGGCGGCACTCGACCACGCGGAGATCGTCGCCGAGGCGGCCATGCTCGCCGCCGCCAGGGCACGGGTCGCCGCGGGCGCCGACGCGGAGGTCCCGTCGGACGTGGGCCGGCTGCGGTCCGTCGAGCAGCCCCACCTGATGGTGCAGCTCGCCCGCGCCCTGTCCTGCTCGCCGATCGTCGCCGAGGCGCGGCAGCGGGCGGCCCGGCAGAACGAGCGGCACGGCTGAGGCGATGAGGGTGGCGGTGACACCTGTCCGCTGTCGCCGCGCCGAACGGGATGGCAGAGTCTCGGGTCTGACGCTCATTCAACAATGGTGCCGACAAGCACAGTTGATAGACGGGGGCCGTAGCGGTCTCCCGAAGTGATCATGGTTCGATCAAGGGGTGGCCGGACCGACGAAGCTCCGGGCTCCCACGCTCCGGACAGCGATCATCCGTCTCCCGCGCGACCCGCGTGCCACAGCCATGCACCGACGGCGGTCGACGTCGACAGAGAGGGTCAACAACCCATGTCCGACACGAACCCTGACGCACGTCCTGACGCGCACCCCACCGCGCACCTGACCTCGTACCCTCACGCGAATCCTGAGAAGGAGGCCGCCTCCGGGCGCAGCGCGATCGTCATCGGAGGGGGCATGACGGGCATGCTCGCCGCCTCGGTACTCGCGGACCACGCGGACGTCACGATCGTCGAGCGGGACCGCCTGCCCGAAGAACCCGGGCCCCGCAAGGGCCTTCCGCAGGCCCGGCACGCGCACGTCCTGTGGTCCGGCGGCGTCAAGGCCCTCGACGAACTGCTGCCGGGCATCGTCGACCAGCTCGTCGACCGGGGCGCCCGGAGGACCCCCGTCATGGCGAACCTGGTGTCCAAGGCTCCGTCGGGCCAGTGGTTCCGGCGCTTCACGCACTCCGGTCACATCAGTCTCCTGTGCAGCCGTGACCTGCTCGACGCGGTGATCCGCGACAGGGTGCTGAAGAACCGTCGCATCACCCTGCGCCAGGAGACCGAACTGCTGTCCCTGGAAGGGGACGCCCGCCGCGTGTCCGGAGTCCGTATACGATCCGCGGGCACCGAGAGCACTCTTCCGGCCGACCTGGTGATCGACGCGAGCGGACGGGGCAGCCGCGCCCCCGTCTGGCTGCGGGACCTCGGGCTGCCGCCGGTGGCGGAGCGCACGGTGGACGCCGGCTTCGGTTACGCCAGCCGGATCTATCGCGCTCCCGGCGCGACCGCGGGCGGCTTCCCGATCGTCAACGTCCAGGCCGACCCCCGCCGGCACCCCGGCAGGGGCGGCATCATCACCCCCATCGAGGGCGGCCGGTGGCTGGTCACACTGGCCGGGACCAGGGGAGGCAGGCCGAGCGCCGACAACGAGGCGTTCGTACCGTTCGCCCTCAGCCTGCCGCACCCCGTCATCGGCGATCTCCTCGCCGGCGCGGAACCCGAGACGGACGTCGTCACCACCCGCAGTACGGCCAACAGGCGCCGCTACTACGAGAAGGCCGGCCGCTGGCCCGACGGGTTCACCGTCCTCGGCGAGGCCGTCGCCGGCTACAACCCCGTCTACGGCCACGGGCTGAGCGCCGCGGCGCAGAGCGTCGTCGCGCTGCGCCGCATCCTGGAAGGACAGGACCTCCGCGTGCCCGGCACGGCCCGGCGCGTCCAGAAGAACGCGGCGCGGCCGGTCGGGAACGCCTGGATCCTGGCCGTGGGCCAGGACGTGTTCTATCCGGGCGCGAGCGACGAGCCCCCCACGCGGCTCGAAAGGACACTCGCCGCCTTCGTGGACCGGGCTGTCGACGCCGGTTCGCGCAACCCGCGCGCCCTGCGCATCCTGCTGGACGTGATCAGCATGGAGAGGCCGCCTGCCCGGCTCTTCATGCCCGACATGCTCGCCCTGGTCTGCTTCGGCCGCAAGAAGCCCCACCTCGCGGGGCCGCCGCTGACGGACCGTGAACGCCGGGCCGCGACGGCCTGAACGGCCGCCGGGGTGCGTCGTCCGGCGGGACGACCCGCCGGACGACGCACCCCGGCCGGCCCGGTCGTGGAACCAGGCCCGGCACCGGGCGCGGGATCAGTTGTGGAAGCGGATGTAGCCGTTGCCGTCGGAGTCCGAGCCGCGCTTCGTGTAGGCGTGCACGTCGGAACGGGTGCCGGCCGGCTTGTAGAGATAAATGGTGTCGCCGCTGTTGTTCCACATGAAGTTGCAGTTGTCGCGGTAGACGACGTTCCGGCTGTCGGAGTCGGTGCCGTTGCCGCCGCGCAGCTTCACGTAGTCGCCGGGCTGGAGGTAGTGGTTCGCGGTGAAGCGGAAACGATTCCCGGCGGCGTCCTTCACCAGGTAGTTCTTGAGGTTGATGGTCGCCGAGGCCGAGTAGTTCTTGATCGTCAGGTACTCCTTGTCCGTGTTGCCGGAGGCGCAGCTGTTGGAGTCCCTGCCGGGTGCGTCGTACTGCACGCCGCGGATCTTCAGCGCCGAGTGGTACTCGGCCGCCTGGGCCGGCGCGGCGACGACGACGGCCAGCGCGCCGGCGGTGACGGTGGCGAAGGCCGCGGCTATGACCGGATGCTTGCGCATGAGAATTCCCCCTCTGTATTCCTGCAAGCCCCCCTCTGGATCCTTGCAGGACACCGAATCCTAGCCATGGTGTGAAGGCACCGTGTCGGGGAGGTGAATTTTGCCTCCACATTCATGGGAACGTGCTATTGAGCGGCACGAGTTCGACAGCCTTCTCCTCGGTCGTGTCCACCGGCTTGTGGGAGCGCTCCCGGGCGCGTCAGGATGCTCGTCATGTCTCCGCAGCCGAGGATCCGTCCCTACGAACCCGCCGACCGTGCCGCGGTCGCGGACGTCTGTGTGCGGACCGCGGACGAAGGAGGGGACTCGCGTGAGCTCTATCCGGACGAGGAGCTGATGCCGTCCCTCTTCGCCGCGCCCTACTGTCACCTGGAGCCGGAGCTGGCGTTCGTCCTGGACGACGGAGCGGGCAGGGCGGTCGGATACGTCGTCGGCACCGCGGACACACGGCGGTTCGTCACGAACTTCCGCGAGGGCTGGATCCCGCTGGTCGCCGGACGCTACCCCGAGCCCGTCGGGGAACCCCGCACGCCCAGCGAGGAGATGGTCCGTCTGCTGCACACGCCCGAGCGGATGGTCCTGCCCGAACTGGCCGACTATCCGGCCCATCTGCACATCGACCTCCTGCCGGGGTGGCAACGGCGTGGCTTCGGGCGGGAATTGATGCGAGCCCTGCTGACCGCCCTCGACGACCGCGGTGTCCCCGCGGTCCATCTGGGCATGGTCACCGCCAACACCGCCGCGCGGGCGTTCTACGACCGCCTGGGTTTCCACGAGATCCCCGTGCCGGCCCCCGGACCCCTCACGTACCTGGGCAGGCCGACCGCACCGGGCACGCTGTAGGACCGCCCCGCACCCTGCACTCCGTCAGCCGTCAGCCGGTACCGGGGGTGCGGGGTGCCGTGAGGTCAGGGCGGCCAGTTCGTCCGCGGTCTGTGGACCGGCGCCGGGATCCGTCAACAGGCCCTGCGTACGCAGGAGTTCGGCCACCGCGATGCCCCAGGGCAGCCGCAGCCCCGCCTGCTCCAGCAGCTCCGTGCGGGCCAGGGTCACGGCCGCCGGTCCGGTGACCGCCCCGGACGGGGTGAGCAGCGCCGCGTCGTCCGCCCAGCGCAGCGCGAGATCCACGTCGTGCGTCGCCATCACCACCGTGGTGCCGCTCTCGCGCAGCCCGCCGAGGGTCGACAACAGCCGCTCCTGGCCGTCCGGATCGAGCCCCGCGGTCGGTTCGTCGAGGATCAGGACACGTGGCCGCATCGCCACCGCGCCCGCGATCGCGGTCCTCTTGCGCTGGCCGTAGGAGAGCAGGTGGGTGGGCCGGTCGGCCAGCGCCGTGATGTCCAGCGCGGCGAGCGCCTCGGCCACCCGGGCCCGTACCTCGGTGTCGGGCAGGCCGAGGTTCAGCGGCCCGAACGACACGTCCTGGCCGACGGACGCGGCGAACAGCTGGTCGTCCGGGTCCTGGACCACCAGCTGGACGGTCGTACGCAGCAGGGTCAGGCCCTTGCGGTCGTACCGGACCGGCCGGCCCTCGACGGTCAACTGCCCGGCGCGCGGCCGCAGTCCGCCGCTGAGCAGCCGCATCAGCGTGGTCTTGCCGCTGCCGTTGCGGCCGAGCAGGGCGAGCGCGCGCCCGGCCCGCACCTCGAAGTCGAGGCCGCTGAGCACGGTCGGACCGTCCTCGTACGCGTAGGACGCGCCCCGCAGGGCGACCAGCACGGGCTCGCTCATCGCAGCGGCCTTTCCAGTACGAAGGTGAGGGCGGCCAGGGCCCCGAGCAGCGCGACGCTGGCGAGGGCGAAACGCGCGGAGACGCGGGCCGGCGGCACCAGGACGCGCAGGGTGCCGTCATAACCGCGCCCGGCGAGCCCGGCCTGAAGGCGGGTCGCCCGGTCGAAGGCCCGGACGAAGGCGGTGGCACCGAGCCCGGCCAGCGAACGCCAGGTGGCGGCACGAGTGGTGTGTCCCAGCCGGGCGGCCTGCGCCTCCCTGATCCGCCGTACGGAGTCGAGGAGCAGGAAGCTCATCCGGTACGTGACCAGGGCGACGTCGACGACCGGCGCGGGCACCCCGGCGTTCACCAGCCGTGGCAGCAGGTCGGACAGGGGAGTGGTGAACGCGAACAGGAGCACCCCGAGGGAGGCGGCGGAGGTGCGCAACAGCAGTTCTCCGGCTCGCGCCGGCCCGCCCTCGGCCAGGGTGACGAACCCGTCGGGACCGCCGACCTGGAGGAGCAGGGGGAGCGCCCCGGTCACGCAGAAACCGAGCGGCACCCGATAGGCGCGCCAGAGCCGGCGGCCGGGCACGGCGGCCGGACCCAGCAGCACGACCAGGGCCGTCACCAGGACCAGGGCGGCGCCCGGCCAGGGTGGGAGCGAGATGGCCAGCACGGTCAGACCGAGACCGAGCACGGCCTTGTCCACGGGGTGGCGGCGGCGCCAGCGACTGCTGTGCGCCGCCGCGTCGATCGGCAGCACGAGAACTCAGATCCGTCCGGCCGCGGACTCACCGGCTCCGGTGCCGGTACTCGTACCGGTTCCAGTACCGGCACTGGAGCCGGCGCCGGAGCCGGGTGCGCTCCCCGGGACTGCCTGAGCCGTGGAGACACCAGAGGTCCCGGACGCGGCGGCCTGGCCGTCCCGCTGTGCCAGTGCCCGGAGTTCACCCTGGCGCCGCCCCCGGCGCAGACCGAAGTAGTAGGCGAGGACGCCCGCGCCGAGAGCTGCCTGGAGGGCGAACAGCGCGGACTCGATCTCACCGGACGGCGGTTCGTACAGGGGCGAGAACCACGGCTCGTAGTCCGGCTCGATCTCGGTGATCGCCGTCTCCGCCTCCGCGTCGGAACCCGTGAACGGCTCCTCCTTGTGGTCGCCCAGGCCGAAGGCGAGTGGCAGCACGGCGAGCGCGGCCACGACGAACAGGAGCAGGGCGTTGATCTTCGCGTTACGGCTCATCGGGTCACCGCCTCGGACGCCTCGGACGCCTCGGTCGTGTCGGCCGTCCCGGTCCCGGACTGCTTCCTCGCGAGGAACACACCGAGCCGGGTCAGCTCGCCCTTGCTCGACTGCACCAGCAGCCGCATGACCAGCACGGTCAGCAGCCCCTCGCTCACCGCGAGCGGGATCTGGGTGACGGCGAAGATCGAGCCGAACTTGCCGAGCGCCCCCAGGAACCCGCTGCTCGGGTCGGGGAACGCGAGGGCCAGCTGCACACTGGTGACGCAGTAGGTCGACAGGTCGGCGACGAACGCCCCGAAGAACACCGCGACCATCAGCGGTACGTCGAACCGCCGCAGCAGCCGGTAGATCCCGTAGCCCGCCCATGGCCCGACGATCGCCATCGAGAAGACGTTGGCGCCCAGCGTGGTCAGCCCGCCGTGCGCGAGCAGCAGCGCCTGGAAGAGCAGCGTGATGGTGCCGAGAACCGCCATGATCGGTGGCCGGAACAGGATGGCGCCCAGTCCCGTACCGGTGGGGTGCGAGCAACTGCCGGTCACGGACGGCAGCTTCAGCGCGGAGAGAACGAAGGTGAAGGCCCCGGACGCCCCGATGAGCAGTGTGCTCTCGGGATGCTCCTTGACCTCACGGGTGAGCGACCGGACTCCGTGGACGACGAACGGCGCCGACGCGACGCCCCAGGCGACCGCGTGCGCCGGAGGAAGAAAACCCTCGGCAATGTGCATGGCTCAGCAGACCCTCTCCAGCACCTCGTGGATGGTTGACGCGCCTTGGCCGGTCTCCTGGCTTACGGGTAAGACCACCCGTGCTCCGCCTTCCCGGGTCCGAGGACCCAGTGGCTGCCCGTGAGGGCTGGAGCCGGACTTCCCGATCACAGTGGCGAGGGCCGCACCGGCATCACACCGATTTCCCGAGCACCAAGGCGTGGTGACAGTAGTGCGCGTGACGGGGTGGTGACAAGGCGTCCTCACCGGCGCGTCCATGGTCAGAGGGTGTGGACCGGGCCCTCGACGAGGCCGGAACGCCGTCCCCAGGGGCCCCTCGCGGCCCTTCGGTACGTGCCGAAGCATGCGCCAAGTCTTGACGTGCTCTTGACGAGATGACTCTATGGGAGCGCTCCCACTATTCCGAAACCCACGTTTCTTGGCGCTCACTTTCTGGAGTCGCAGTGAGAAGAGCAAGAAGCACGACACGAAAGAGCCATGTCGGCGCCCTGCTGGCCCAACTGGCCGCGTTGCTGGGGCTCGTCGTCCTCGGCGCCCTGATTCCGACTGCCGCGCAGGCCCAGTCGCCGTCGCCCGGCGTCCTCGCGACCGGCCTCCATGTCGACGACGGCCGGCTGCTGGAAGGCAACGGCAACGATTTCGTCATGCGCGGCGTCAACCACGCCCACACCTGGTACCCGGGCGAGACGCAGTCGCTGGCCGACATCAAGGCGCTCGGCGCCAACACCGTCCGCGTCGTTCTCTCCAACGGCCACCGCTGGACCCGGAACAGCGCCGCGGACGTGGCCGCCGTCGTCGCCCAGTGCAAGGCCAACCGGCTCATCTGCGTACTGGAGGTGCACGACACCACCGGGTACGGCGAGGAGGCGGCGGCCGCCACGCTCGACCAGGCGGCCGACTACTGGATCGGCCTGAAGAGCGTGCTCACCGGCGAAGAGAACTACGTCGTCATCAACATCGGCAACGAGCCCTGGGGCAACACCGACCCCGCGGGCTGGACCGATCCCACGATCGCCGCCGTCAAGAAGCTGCGCGCCGCCGGCTTCGAGCACACCATCATGGTGGACGCGCCCAACTGGGGTCAGGACTGGCAAGGAGTCATGCGGGCCAACGCCCGGTCCGTCTACGACGCCGACACCACCGGCAACCTGATCTTCTCGATCCACATGTACAGCGTCTTCGACACCGCGCAGGAGATCACCGACTACCTGAACGCCTTCGTCGATGCCGGACTCCCGCTGCTGATAGGCGAGTTCGGCGGTCCGGCCGACCAGTACGGCGACCCGGACGAGGACACCATGATGGCCGCGGCGCAGCAGCTCCGGCTCGGCTATCTCGCGTGGTCCTGGAGCGGCAACACCGACCCCGTCCTCGACCTCACGATCGGCTTCGACCCGAACCAGCTGAGTTCCTGGGGTCAGCGCATCTTCAACGGAGCCGACGGCATCGCGCAGACCTCCGAGGAGGCCACGGTCTTCGGCGGCGGAGACCCGGGTGACACCCAGGCCCCGACCGCTCCCGGCACCCCCAGGGCCGCCGCCGTGGCGGCCACGTCGGTGACCCTCACCTGGACCGCCGCGACCGACGACGTCGGCGTCGTCGCCTATGACATCGTCCGGGTCAGCGGTGGCTCCGAGGCCACGGTCGCCGCGTCCACCACCAACTCCGCCACCGTCACCGGGCTCAGCGCGAACACGGCGTACACCTTCGCCGTCTACGCACGTGACGCGGCCGGGAACCGCTCGCCCCGCTCGGCCACGGTGAACGTCACCACCGACGACGGGGGCAGTGTCCCCGGCACGAGCTGTTCCGTCGGTTACCGCGTCGTCGGCGAGTGGCCGGGCGGCTTCCAGGGTGAGATCACCATCCGCAACACGGGCACCGCCGCCGTCAGCGGCTGGAAACTGGTCTTCGCCTTCGCCGACGGCCAGACCGTCTCCGCCATGTGGGGTGGGACGCCGACCCAGAGCGGCGCCACGGTGAGCGTCGCCCCTGCCTCGTACACCTCCACCATCCCCGCGAGCGGCTCGGTCACCGTCGGGTTCACCGGCAACAAGGGCGCTGCCAACACGGCCCCGGCCGCGTTCGCCCTCGACGACACCGCCTGCGCCACCGCCTGACGCGGCAGCCGTCGGCCGGCGGGGACCTCGTGCCCCGTCGGCTGAGGGGCAGTCAGGAGGCGGTGTCCGGAGCCTTTTCCGTGGCCGTGCCCGCGTCGGTGCCGGCCGGAGCGGACGTGGACGCCGTGTAGAAGACGGACGAACCCTGCTTGGTGCGCTGGACCTGGCCCCTGGCGACGAGTCCCTCCACCGTGGTGCGTACGACCTTGGGCTTGATCTCGCGCTCGGGGTGGGCCTCGGTCAGCGCCGTGGAGAGCTCGGCGGACGAGCGCGGCTCGGACTGCCGGCCGAGGTGCTCACGGATGAGCTCGACGAGAGTGGGGCCACCGTCGGCCGGCTTGGCCGCCTGGGACTTGGCGGGGGCGGGCTTGACCGCGGCGGACTTCACCGTGCTCCTGGCGGCGGTCTTCGGGGCAGCCGACTTGGCGCTGGCCTTGTCGGCCGGCTTGGCGGCCGCGGGCTTGGTGGCGGTGGCCCTGGCCGCGGTGGGCTTGGCCACCGGCTTCGTGGCGGTGGCCTTCTTGCGCTTGCCTGCCGTGGCGGTGGCCTGCCGCGGCACCGAAGGCGCCGGAGCGGAGCCCTTCTTGGCGCTCGGGGCCACCGGTGCGGGGCCTTCGCCGCCCAACGCCCGCCGCAGTTCGGCCAACAGGGACTGATCGTGCCGCAGGGCGCGCAACTGCTCCTCCAGCGCGGCCACTTCGGCGCTGATACGTTCCTGCTCCGTGGTGTTGCGATCGAGATCCGCGGACACCTGGGCGGCGTACTGGGACTTGAGCTCCGTGGCGGCCGATTCGACTTCGGACATGGTGGTCACCTTTCCTCGTCATCGTGTTGGTGCTGGGGCCGGATGCTACTCGCATCATCAGGCCATGATCCCGAAGTTGTCGGGTTCGTCCCGGCCGTCATATGACTCGGAAAGCGCCGCTGTGGACTGCAAAGGTGCAGGCGGGGGCGTACACGGAAGACACCTGACCAGCCGCGCGAAGCGGTGTCTCGAATTCAACCTTCAAGGTGACTGTACGAATGCCCTGACCGGTTTTGCCGTCCTCGTCAGCGGCGGGTGTCCTGTGGTGTCTCTCCAGTGATTCCGGGTGAGCTGTCGGGCTTGCCCAGGGACCATCCGGAGACATCCGTGAGCCGCCCCCGCCACAGGGGCATGACGACGGGGTCACCCGGTCCGACGACACTGGTGGCGTCACGCAGGTGGATCCACTGCGGCAGTCGCTGCGGGGCCTGACGCCCCTGCTTGTCGCTGACCACCTCGTCCACCTGCTCGGGAAAGCGTTCCAGCAGTTGTGCGCCGGCCCCGTCGACGCCGCGCAGGCTGCGCGCCCAGTCGGTCGTCCACGCCTTGTGGGAGATCAGGTCGCCGTAGAGGAGACCACCCCCGATGACGAAGGTGACCGGCAGTGCGGCGTGCGGGTCCTGGCCGACCAGCCGTACCAGCATCTGCAGCTGGAGATCCGGCACGGGTTCGGTCACGATCGGCGCGGCCGACTCGCGGAGCGGGTCCTGCTCGTCACTCATGGCTCTGCTCGTCCTTTCGACGCCCTGGGCAGGTCGATCCCCCGCGCGGGGTGCGGGCTGTCACCCCGCGCACGGTGTCAGGCGGTGAGGTGTCCGACTGTCGCGTTCGTCTCTCTCGACCTCGAATGCCCGGGAAGCCGGAGTACAGTCTCCTCGCCGCGCCCGTGCCGGACCGGGCAGCGCGCTTCCCCCCTGACTCCTCCGAGTGCCGGCCAGGTGACCCATGACCAGTACACAGGACCAGCCGGAGCGCGAGACGACGCCCGAAGCCTCCGAGCCCCGGGCGTCGCCGGTGTTCCAGGAACGTGCGGAGCGGATAAGGCGCCGGCTGGAGAGACTCATCGGCATCGCCGCGACCGAGGGCAACGCCCTCACCGTGCTGCGCAACGGCGACGAGATCTTCGCCGGGATGCTGGCGGGCATCAGGTCCGCCGAGCACACCGTGGACATGATGACCTTCGTCTACTGGAAGGGTGACATCGCCCGCGAGTTCGCCCGGGCGCTCGCCGAGCGGGCCGCCGCAGGTGTGCGGGTGCGGCTGCTGCTCGACGGCTTCGGCAGCAGGCTCATCGAGAAGGACCTGCTGGCGGCCATGGAGCAGGCCGGGGTGCAGGTCGCGTGGTTCCGTAAACCGCTCGCCCTCTCGCCGTTCAAGCAGAACCACCGTTGTCACCGCAAGGTTCTCGTCGTCGACGAGCAGACGGCGTTCACCGGCGGGGTCGGTATCGCGCAGGAGTGGTGCGGCGACGCGCGCAACGAGCACGAGTGGCGTGACACGCATGTCGAGGTCCGGGGTCCGTCGGTGGACGGCATCGCCGCCGCGTTCGCGCAGAACTGGGCCGAGTGCCACGACGAGCTCTTCGACGCGCGCGACCGGTTCGTCACCCATGACCCCCAGGGCGGGGCCGTGGTGCAGGTGGTGCGCGGCTCGGCCAGCTTCGGCTGGCAGGACATGCAGACCCTGCTCCGGGTGATGCTGGAGTCCGCCGAGGAGCGCTTCCGGCTGTGCACGGCCTACTTCTCGCCGGACGCCTTCTTCGTCGAGCTGCTGTGCGCCGCGGCCCGCCGGGGTGTGGAGGTGGAGATCCTGCTGCCGGGCCCGCACACGGACAAGCGGGTCTGCCAGCTGGCCGGCCAGCACCACTACGAGGACCTGACCGCCTGCGGTGTGAAGATCCACCAGTACCAGCCGACGATGATGCACGCCAAGGTCGTCACCGTGGACCGGGTCGCCGCGCTGGTCGGCTCGACCAACTTCAACCGGCGCTCGCTCGACCACGACGAGGAGATCATGCTCGCCGTGCTGGACGAGGAGTTCACGGCGACGCTCGACGCCCACTTCGACGAGGACGTGGCGGCCAGCACCCTGATCAGCAAGGGCCGCTGGAAGCGACGCTCCGTCGTGCAGCGGGTCCGGGAGACCGCGGTCATCCCGATCCGCCGCTTCCTGTAGACCCGCCGGCGCGGGCCCGTACGGTCAGGCGGGCTTCTCGCCCGTCCGGCAGATCTGGCGGGCGATCTCGCGCAGTTTGACGTTGCGGTCCTGGGACGTCTTCTTCAGCAGCTTGAAGGCCGTGTCCTCGGTCAGCCGATAGCGTTCCATGAGGATGCCCATGGCCTCGCCGATCTCGTGGCGGGTCTCCAGGGCGTGGCTGAGCTGCTGATGCGTACGGGCCGCGGAGAAGGCCACGGCCGCGTGGGAGGCGAGTATCCAGCCGGCCCGCTGAGCGGTGTCGTCGAAGGTGTCCGGGCTCTCCGAGTACAGGTTCAGGGCGCCGAGGTCGTCGTCCTCGGTGAACAGGAGGAAGCCCATCATGCTTCCCATGCCCATCTTCCTCAGCTCGGGGGCGAAGAGCGGCCATCGCGTACTCGGCTGTCTCAGGTCCTGGATGGTGTAGATCTGCTGACGGTCGGTCACGGCGTCGAAGCACGGGCCTTCCCGCAGATCCCCCTGGATCCGGTCCGCGAGGCGCACCCGGTCGCTCGTCGCCGCCAGGGCGTGCACCTGGCCCTGGCGCACGGTGAGGATGCCGGCTTCGTCGCACCCGTTGATCAACACCGTCGCGTGCTCCACGACGCGGTCGAGGGTGCCCTGGGCGGAGTCCTGTGCCAGCAGGTCCCGTGCCATCTCCGCCACGGCGATCGCGAACTGCTCCCAGAGTTCACCCGGCTCCTGCGACATGTGTCACCTGCTCATTTCTCTGAAGAGTCCCGACTCTGAAGCATCCCGGACGCCGTTTCGGGAAGACAGGGCTCATCCTGCCACCCGTGTGTCACCCGTCGGGTCGGGGCGAGGTGTTTCGGGTCGGGCCCGTCCGCGCACCGCCTCGGAACGGTCTCCGCAGGAGCCCTCGGCAGGGGTCGGAGCATCGGTGCCCGGGGAGGCGGGAGCGAGGTCGGAGAACGAGCTTCGAGGAGGTGCGGCCGTAGCCGCACTTCCGGGGTCAACAGTGCGTAGGCTGGGGGGTGTGCAGGGGTGAAACCCGAGGTGCGAAGCACTTTCGGGTCTCATCGACCGGGCTTGACCACCCGGCGCTCAGGGCTCCCCCGAAGCAGCGGGACTCGTCACCGTCGACAGGTGTCGGTCCCGGCGACGGGGGCAGACGAAGCCTGCTGAAGGAAGCTTTTGGTGCGGTACCCGAACGGGGTGGAGAAGTGAGCCTGGAGCAGGACCGAGCGTCCGGTCTCGTCGACGACATGAGCGACGAGGTGGCGGAGCCGTCCGAAGACGAACGTGACGCCTGGACGCGGGTCCGCCGCTCGGCCACGGGAATGCGGCATCACGAGGCGAAGAGCGCACTGGACCGGGCCCGCAGGGCGGCCGGCGACGGTTCGCTCACCGGCCGCGACGCGCTGATCGCGCGGGCGGAGGTCGAGGAATGGGAGCGCATCACCGAAGCGCTCTCCGACCACGCGGGGGTGTACGACGCCGCTGACGACCCTTTCGTCCAGGGTGAAGCGGAAGGTCGCACCCATCACGCGCCGACACCGCCCGACCGCCGGTGAACGCCGGTCGTGGAGAGGCCACCACGCGGCTCGGGCCGCGTTGTCAGTGCCCTCCGGAAGAATGCCGAGCAGCGAGCACACCGTCGCCCCTGGCGACACGTGATCGAACCCGTCCGTCGAAAGGCCGCCCGCACATGACCCCCACATTCCACCGCCGTGCCGTGCCGCCAGCCACGAACGGGGAGCGCTGATCATGCTGCGAGCTCTTCCGCACACGTCCGCTCCACTCGACACCGCCGGTGCCGAGGTCCTGCGTCTGATCACGGTGCAGCGTGTCCCCGTCTGCCTGACGGTGCACGCCAACGGCCGCCGCAGATACGGCTATTGGCAGTCCGCCACCCCCGGCTCCGGGTACGGAGGCTGCTATGTGGCCCTGCCCACGGACGAGTGCGACGCGCTGCAGGCGGCCGGCCGGATCGTGCTGGGGGACCCGATGGTCGACCCGTCGAAGACCACGTACCCGGTGCGTCCGGCCGAGCGTCCCGCGCCGCGTCCAGCGGCACGCCCCGCGGTCCGTCCCGCGGTGCGGCCCGTCCCGCGTTCCCCTGAGCGTCCCGCACCGTCGGCGGTGGCCGACGTACCCCGGCGTCAGGCCCTCACGGCCTGACGGACGGGGCATCGGGGCAGGGCGGGGAAGCGCGGTGTGCGGCGGTCGGGGTGGGGGACCCGGCCGGTGAGAGGCCACGCCTTGCGCGGTCCCCTTCGTGGCCGTCACGTCCTCGGACTCTTTGCGCCGTTTGCGTTCCGGCCTTCGCCCTGGTCCCAGGACGGGTGATGTTCCTCCCCGGATGCCTCACCTACGGGTCAGCGGCACCACGGCCGTGATGCGTTTTCCACCGGTCCCGAGCTCCGAGATCGTGATGTCGCGGGCCAGCCGGCAGACGATCGGCCAGCCGTGGCCTCCGGGCCGCATGGCGTCCCGCCCGCTCACCCGCCGGGTGGGGACGGGGAACTCCTGGCTGCGGTCGCTCACCGACAGACACACCCCCCGGTCGTCCAGCGTCACCTCGAAGCCGGTGACGCCGCCGCCGTGCAGCATCGCGTTGGTCGTGAGTTCCGAGGCGACGAGCAGGGCGTCCCCGATGATGTCGTCGTCGCCCACGATCTCGCGTCGCCGGGACCGCCGCGCCTCTGCGAGCGCGTGCCTCACCTCCTCGCGCACCTCGGCCGGACTGCGCGGTCCGGACGAGGTGCGCCGAAGCGGCGCGGGCGCCGTCGTCGGACTGCTCCGCTCTGTCATCTGGTTCTTGGCCACTGCGGATCAATTCCTTACCTGGCCTCGTCCGTTCGATCTACTGATACGGCTGACCGCGGAGATCCGGTCCAAACGCGGTGATTCGCGAAGCGGAAGAGTTTCCCCCGAACGGCCGGATCGCTCCCGTCCACGAAGGCGGACATCGGCGTCGGACGGCCTCCTTGTCCGGAGTACTGACAGGGCCAACCCAGCTCTGTAGATTTCTGCCGTCACGAAAATGCACAACCTGAGCCGAGCTGCTCAGCAGGGTCCGGCGCGCGAACGTACTTCCACCAGTGCTTTCCGTCAGGAGGAGCCCATGCGAAGGCGCATTCTGGGGCTTGCCGCAGTGCTGACCACGATCGTCGCCGCGGCCGGATGCGGATCCTCGGACCCGGGGTCCGACGGCTCGTCGTCCTCGGGCGGGGACAGCACCACGCGGGTCAAGGTCGGCATCATCCCGATCGTGGACGTGGCCCCGCTCTACCTGGGACAGAAGAAGGGGTTCTTCGGCAGCCGCGGCATCGACCTCGACATGGTGAGTGCCCAGGGCGGCGCGGCGATCATCCCCGGTGTGGTGAGCGGCCAGTTCCAGTTCGGGTTCAGCAACACCACCTCGCTGATGGTCGCTCAGGTCAAGGGAGTCCCGGTCAGGTCCGTGGTGAACGGCGCGGCGTCCAACGGAAAGGTCGGCGGTGACGTCACCGGGGTGGGCGTCAGGAAGGACAGCTCGATCAAGTCGGCCGCGGACCTCGCCGGGCACACGGTGGCGGTGAACACCCTGCGGAACATCGGAGACACCACGGTGCGCGAGTCGGTCCGGGTGGCCGGCGGCGATCCGTCCGAGGTCAAGTTCGTGGAGATACCGTTCGACCAGATGCCCGCCGCGCTGGACGACGGACGCGTGGACGCCGCGTGGATGGGCGAGCCCGCGATGACGATCGCCAAGGGGCAGGGCGTACGCGTCGTGGCGTCGCCGTTCGCCGAGACCGACCCGAAGCTCACCGTGGCGACCTGGTTCACCTCGGCCGAGCTGGAGAAACGGGACCCCGAGCTGGTGAAGAGGTTCACCGAGGCGATGACCGAGTCCCTGCGGTACGCCACCGACCATCCGGACGAGGCACGCCGGATCCTCACCACGTACACCAAGATCAGCGGCGATGTCCTGGCGAAGCTCACGCTGCCGAGCTGGCCCGCGGAGGTCGACACCGCCTCCCTGGCGAAGCTGGCGGCCCTCGGCGAACGGGACGGGCTCTTCGGGGACAAGAAGCCCGACCTGGATGTCCTCTTCTCCTGACCCCACCCCTGTTCTCCTGACCCCACCCCTGGCGACACGGTCCCGATACGCCGTATCGTACGATGACCCGCATGCCACGGAACTCCCCGTCCCTGGACCGGGCGACCCCCGACCGCATCGCCCGGACCGCCCTCCTGCTGGTCGACGAGGCGGGTCCCCAGGCGCTGACCTTCCGCGCGCTGGCCGCCCGGCTGGGTATCTCCCTCGCCTCCCTGCAGCGTCGCTGCACCGACCTGGCCGGACTGCTGGACCTCTGCACCGACCACCTGGCGGCCCGGCTGCCGGAGATCGAGCCGGACACCGGCTGGGCCGCGGCCACCGAGGCGCGGTTCACCGCCCTGTACCGGCTGCTGTCGGCCCATCCGGGCCTGGTCGCGCTGCGCGGCGCCCGCCCCTGGCTCGGCCCGAACCTGCTGGCCCGTCTCGTCGAGCCCCAGCTCGCCGACAGTCTCGCGGCCGGGATGACCCCGCAGGAGGCGATCACCGCCTATCGGCGGATGTACCTGCTCACCCTCGGCAGCGCGAGTTTCGTGGACCACCGTGATCCCCGGGCCACCCGGGCGGCCACCCGCACCGCCCTCGCCTCGCTCGACCCGGCGGACCACCCGGCGCTGACCGGCCACGTGGCGGCGATCCTGCCGGCCCTGACGGACCACGAGGTCTACTACGGGGCGCTGCGGCAGCTCATCGCCGCCGCCCCGGCCCGCTCGTCCACCGGCGGGCGCCCCCGGTGACCGTGCCCGAAACCCACCCTCCCCGTCGACGGAAAGCCAGGACTCCCCGCATGAGCGACAGCACCACCACAGCCGCCCGCATCTTCACCAGTGACAACGCGGCCGGCGCGTCCCCGGAGATCGTCGACGCGGTGGTCAGGGCCGCCTCGGGGCAGGCCTCGCCGTACGGGGCGGACACCCTCACGGCCGCTGTCGGGCGCCGGCTCTGCGAGATCTTCGAACGTGACGTCGACGTCCTGATCGTCTCCACCGGCACCGCCGCGAACGCCCTGGGCCTGGCCGCCCTGACCCCGCCCTGGGGCAGCGTCCTGTGCCACCGGGACAGCCACATCAACAACGACGAGTGCGGGGCGCCGGAGTTCTACACCGCGGGCGCGAAGCTCGTCCCGCTCGGCGGCGACGACGCCAAGATCGACCCGGACGAACTCCGCGCGGCCGTACGGAACAAGGCCGGGGACGTGCACAGCGTGGAGCCCGCCGTCGTGAGCGTCACCCAGGCCACCGAGACCGGCGCCGTCTACACCCCCGACGAGATACGCACCCTCGGTGCCCTCACCAAGGAGCCGGGCCTGCGCTTCCACATGGACGGCGCCCGCTTCGCCGGAGCCGTCGCGGCGCTCGGAGCCACCCCCGCCGAGCTGACCTGGCGGGCCGGAGTCGACGTGCTGTCCTTCGGAGCCACCAAGAACGGCACGATGACCGCCGAGGCGATCGTCGTCTTCGACCGCTCCCTCACCGCCGAACTCTCCTTCCGCGCGAAGCGGGCCGGCCAGCTCGCCTCCAAGACGCGCTTCCACGCCGCCCAGCTCGACGCCTACCTGACCGACGACCTGTGGCTGCGCAACGCGGCCCACGCCAACGCCATGGCCGCCCGCCTCCAGGACGGACTCAAAGCCGTGCCGGAGGTCGAACTCCTGGGCGCCGCGGAGGCCAACATCCTCTTCTGCCGGCTGCCCCGGCAACTGACCGAGCGGCTGCTGTCCGACGGCTACGCCTTCTACCACGACCGTTACGAGCCCGGTGTCGTCCGCTTCGTCGCCTCCTTCGCGACGACCCCGCAGGACATCGACGGGCTCCTCGACGCCGTCCGCCGCCCCTGACGGAGCGTCACCTCCGGGCGGCTCCGAGCCGGTGGAAAAGAACGGCGCACAACCCTAGGGACCGACTGGACGGTATGTCATTCTACGGGGCAGGACGAGCCGACGCCCCGGGAGAACGCGATGCATCAGGCAGTACGGTCCCGAGTCGAGCCCGGCCACGGACCGCCGTCCGCCGCGCTCTCGCGTGCCCCCAGGGTCCGTTCACTGATCGACGCCGACGCGCTGCGCGTACTGCACCGGTCGGCGCGAGTGCTCCTGAACAACCTCCCCGAGCTGACCGACCGGCTCGTGGCGGTGCTGCGGGACCGCGAGCCCGCCTACCGGACCACCCTGGAGAGCGATCCCGTCGGCACCTGGCAGGAGGTGCACCGGTCGCTGCGGCACAGCGTCAGCTCCCTGCTCGACCCGCGCGGCGCCCGGGACGCGGCGCTGCGCTGCTCGTGGAAGATCGGCGCCACCCGCGCCGAACAGGGGCTGCCGCTGGACGCGCTCCTGCACGCCTTCCGGCTCGGCGGCTCCCTGATCTGGCAGATGCTGGTCGAGGAGACCTCCCGGACCGCTCCCGAGGACGTCCGGCTGCTCGTCCATGTGGCCGCCGACGTATGGAACTTCGTCGACGAGCACTGCACCCTCGTGGCGGACGTCTACCGCAAGGCGGAACGGCAGCACGCCTGGCGCCAGGAGCACCGGGTGCGCCTGCTGACCGCGGCCCTGCTCGACGGTACGAGCCGTATCGCCGACGTCGCCGAGACGGCCGAGGCACTGAACCTGCCGGAACAGGGCCGGTACGCCGTGATCGCCGTCGCGGGCGGGCGCCCGGCGGGTCGCGCGTCCGTACCCGGCGCCGTCGTGCCGGCCGGTGCGCGCGTGCACTGGCACATGGGGGTGGACGTCGACCACGCCATCGTCCTGGTGGACGACGGTGACGGCGCCGCTCCCGGGCCGGCGCTCGGGCTGACCGCACCCGCCGGTACGCGGGCCGGTGTCGGGCCCGTCGTGGCGGGACTGGCCGCGGTGGGCGACGCCCGGCGGCTGGCGGACATGGCCCTGAGCATGTGCGCGGCCGACGGCGGCACCGTACGGCTGACCGAGCGGCTGCCCGCGGCCCTCGTGATGTCGTGCCCCGAACTCGGTGGCGCGCTGGCCGAGGAAGTGCTCGGGCCGCTGCTGCGCCTCGAACCGTCCGACCGGGACATCCTGCTCGACACGCTGGCGGCGTGGCTGGAGTGCGACGGTTCGGCGCAGCGGGCGAGCACCCGCCTGTACTGCCACCGCAACACCGTCCTCAACCGGCTGAAGCGGTGCGAGCAGCTGACCGGCCGTTCGCTCGCCCGTCCCGCCGACATGGTGGAGTTCAGCCTCGCACTGACCGCCCGGCGACTCCTGCGCGACTGAGGGCACGCGGGGGCACGGGGGGCGGGCGGGGGCCAGCCGCATCACGGGGTGTACGGGATGCCCCGTATGCGATCGTTCGAAAGTTACCTCAGGGTATGGCGTGACTTCTCACGAGGGTATCAGTAGAACCCGTTTCACTCTATGGAGAGTGAGGAGCCGCGCATGAACGACAGACCCCCACGTGGGAAACGCCTCGAAGGCGTCTCCCGGCGAAGATTCATCGCTGGAACTGGTTCTCTTCTCGGATCGGCCGCACTCGCCGGACAGACGGTCGGGGTCCACGCCGCCACCGCCACCCCCGACGCGGCCACGTCCGCGGCCGCGGTGATCGAACCTGGCGCGCATGTGCCCGCCCTGGTGATCGGCACCGGCTACGGCGGCTCCGTGGCCGCGCTGCGCCTGGCCGAGGCGGGTGTCGACGTGCACATGGTCGAGATGGGCATGGCCTGGGACACCCCCGGTACGGACGGCAAGATCTTCGCCAACACCACGAGCCCCGACTACCGGTCCTACTGGCTGCGCACCAGGACGAAGCAGCCGCTCAGCAACTTCCTCGGCTTCCCTCTCGACAAGGACGTGCCGCGCCACACCGGGATCCTGGACGCCGAGGAGATGGGCGGCATCGTCGTCTACCAGGGCCGCGGCGTGGGCGGCGGCTCGCTGGTCAACGGCGGCATGGCGGTCACCCCCGAACGGGAGAACTTCGCCGCGATCCTGCCGTCGGTCGGTGCCGACGAGATGTACTCCGTCCACTACCCGCGCGCCAACGCGGGGCTCGGGGTCGGCACGGTCGACCCGACCTGGTTCGAGAGCGCCGACTGCTACCAGTACGCCCGGGTCGGCCGTAAGCACGCCGAGCGCTCGGGCTTCCCGTTCGTCTTCGTGCCCGACGTGTACGACTGGGACTACATGGAGAAGGAGGCCGCCGGGACCGTGCCGAAGTCCGCGCTCGCGGGCGAGATCCTCTACGGCAACAACTATGGCAAGAAGTCCCTGCAGAAGACCTACCTGGCTCGGGCCAAGGCGACCGGACGGGTCGCCATCTCACCGCTCCACAAGGTCACCTCGGTCGCGCCGGCCGGTTCGGGCGGCTACACGGTCGTCATCGACCAGCTGAGCACCACCGGCACCACCACGGCCACCAAGACCGTCACCGCGGACCGGGTGTTCTTCGCGGCCGGCAGTGTCGGCACCAGCAAGCTCCTGGTCCGGCTCAGGGCGACCGGCGCGCTGCCCGGCCTCAACGGCGAGGTGGGCAAGGGCTGGGGCGACAACGGCAACGTGATGTGCGGCCGTGCCAACCACCTCTGGGACCCCACGGGCGCCCTGCAGTCGTCCATCCCGTGCTCCGGCATCGACAACTGGGCCGCGGGCGGCGCGTTCGCCGAGGTGGCTCCGCTGCCCACCGGCATCGAGACCTACGCCTCGTTCTATCTGTCGATCACCAAGAACCCGCACCGAGCCCAGTTCTCGTGGAACGCCGCGACGGGCAAGGTCGACCTCGACTGGCAGACCGCCTGGAAGCAGCCGTCCATCGACATGGCCAAGACGATCTTCGACAGGATCAACGCCAAGGAGGGCACGATCTACCGGACCGATCTCTTCGGCACCTACAAGATCTGGGGCGACCACCTCACGTACCACCCGCTCGGAGGCGCGGTCCTCGACAGGGCGACGGACAACTACGGCCGGCTGCACGGGCATCGGGGCCTGTACGTCATCGACGGCGCGCTCATCCCGGGCAACACCAGTGTCAACCCGTTCGTCACCATCACGGCGCTCGCCGAACGGAACATCGAGACGATCGTCGCCGCGGACCTGTAGCGGCGCCCGGGGCGCGGAACGAGACAGGGGCCGCCCGGACGCACCGGACGGCCCCGCCGGGCTCAGTGCCCCGGCAGCACGCACATGGCGTCGATCCCGAGGACGCGATTCAGCCGCCCGAACGCCAGCCACGAGCCGAGGCTCATGGTCAGCTCCACGATCTCGGCCTGGCTGTAGTGCGCGGCCATCCGGTCCCAGAACTCCTCGTCGAGGCCGTGGTGGTCCAGGGCGTACCGTTCCGCGTACTCGGCGGCCAGCCGGGTGCGCTCGTCGAAGGCGTCGGCCGTGCGCCACTCGGCCACCGCGCCGGCGAAGCCCTCCTCGACCTTGAGCCCGTCCCGCTCGGTCCGCCAGTCCAGGCAGAAGAGGCATCCGTTGATCTGCGCGATCCGCAGCCGCGCGGCCTCGAACTCACGGAGCCCCAGGGTCGTATGGGCGTAGACGGCCAGCGAGAAGTTCGCGGCGGCGGGTCCGATGCCGGGGACCATGTCGCCCCACACGTATTCGATCGCGTTCCTGCCTTCGGGGATGTCGACGTTCATCCGGGACTCCTTCGGGGCTCCTGCGGGACGGCCTTCGATGGGGCGGGCTGCCGGCGGGGCGGCGGCGTCACTTCCTGCCGAGCCTTCCGACCGCCGGTCGCAGCGGGACGTCGAGCGCGTCGTACAGGCCGGGCGCCGCGTCCACGAGCCACTCGACGGCGCCGACCAGCCGGCCGACCGCCGTGGCGTTCCCGCCCGCGGAGCGGTTCTCGCCCTCGTCGGTCGCCTCGACGGTGACCTCGATGCGCGGGCGGCCCTCGACGATCACGCGATGCGCCCCGTCGCCGCCCGGCGGTACCGGCCAGTCCGGCGCGCAGGACGGGTGGATGCGGGTCACGTGCTCGATGACGATCCTGGGCTCACCGTCGACGAACCCCTGCACCTCGAAGCGCACCGCGCCCTGGGTGCCCGCCTCGAACTCGCCCATCGTCCGGGTGCTCACCGTGGTGTCGAGCGCGCGGCGCCGCAGGGTCTCCCGGATCTCGTCGAGTTCGACGCCCAGGGCCCTGGCCATCAGCCGTATCTGCCCGCCCCACACCATCGTCGGCACCGACGGGGCGAGCATCGGCGGCTCGTAGTCCATCGGCTGCCCCATCCCGACCAGGTACCGCACCGACTCCTCCTGCTCGTACGTGGAGTAGTCGAAGATCTCCTGGCAGCGGATGGCGTCGACGACCGTACCGAGCCCGCTCATCAGCAGGGGCAGTACGTCGTTGCCCCAGCCGGGGTCGACCCCGGAGGCGAACAGCGCCCCCGCGCCGTCCGTGACGGCGGCGAGCACGGGTTCGCGGAACTCGGGCGGGGCGTTGCGCTGGTCGTAGAGGGGGTACAGCGCCGGAGTGACGACCACGGCACCGCCGCGGATAGCCCGGCAGACGTCGGCCAGCGCCTCGTCGGGCCGGATGTCGCCGGACGCCGCGTACACCACCGCGCGGGGTCCCGCGCGCAGTACGGCCTCGATGTCGTCGGTCGCCGGCACACCCAGGCCCCGGCCGAGGCCGGCCAGCTCGCCCGCGTCCTTGCCGACCTTGCCGGGGGTGTGGACGAGCACGGCCGTGAGGTCCAGCGCGGGGTGCGCGTCGACGGCCCTGATGGCCGCGCGGCCGACGTTGCCGGTACCCCAGACCACCGTGGAAATCATGCGCGGAGCGTAACCTGACGTGCCGTCAGTTGCCATAGTCCTGCACCGGCGGGCGGGCGTCGCGCGAACCGGGTGCGGGGCCGGGCGGGCGGTCCGTAGGTAACGGTTTCCGAGGGGTGTGGCTCTGCCGTTGCCTGACGGGCCCTGCGTGATAGTCTTGATCCAGTTGCAGTTGTAGTTCCCGCACACTTCAAGTGCCGCAGGCGAATTCGTATTCGTCGGGCACTTTTGTATTTCCGGCGTTTCTTATTCCGGACGGGGTCAATTGCGGCGTCACAGGGGTCCACACAGTGCGGGCCCCCGGGTACTGCCCCGAAAGGGATATTAAAATGGCTAGTGGAACCGTGAAGTGGTTCAACTCGGAAAAGGGCTTCGGCTTCATCGAGCAGGACGGCGGCGGCCCGGACGTCTTCGCCCACTACTCGAACATCGCCACCCAGGGCTTCCGTGAGCTCCAGGAAGGCCAGAAGGTGACCTTCGACGTCACGCAGGGCCAGAAGGGCCCGCAGGCGGAGAACATCACTCCTGCCTGATGCCGTAGCGCACACAGCAGCTGGGGTCCCACCTCGCGGTGGGGCCCCAGCTTGTTGTATTCTCAAGGGCTTCGGGGATCGACCACCGGAGATTCTGCCGCCCACGGCTGTTCTGTCCGCTGCGCCGCGCCGGCACTCGGCACCGTCGGATTCGGCTTCGATCTCGGTTTTCCGCGGTCGGATTTCGGCTTCGGTCTCGTCTTGCACCCGGCTCGTTCTTGCAATTCATTCGGTTCTCACCTGCCGAGGATTCCTCGATACGTGCCATATCGAGGAAGGTTCTTTCCATGAACCGATCAGGTCGTACCAACGATCGTTTCGCGAACAAGCGCAAGGACGGCTTCGGCGGCTCGGGCCGGCCCCGTTCGCAGGGGCAGGGGCGTCCCGTCACCCGTTCGGGCGGCGGTGGCCCCCGTCCTTCCCCTGTGCAGGGTGAGTTCGCCCCGCCGGCCACCCTCACTCCCGCCCTCCCGGCGGTGGCGTCCTTCGGTGAACTGGGCCTGCCCTCCGCACTGCTGGAGACACTCACCGGTCTCGGCGTGGTGGAGCCCTTCCCCATCCAGGCCGCCACGCTGCCGAACTCCCTCGCGGGGCGCGACGTGCTGGGCCGTGGCCGCACCGGCTCGGGCAAGACGCTCGCGTTCGGCCTGGCGCTCCTGGCCCGTACGGCCGGACGGCGTGCCGAGCCGAAGAAGCCGCTCGCCCTGATCCTCGTCCCCACCCGTGAGCTGGCCCAGCAGGTCACCGACGCGCTCACGCCGTACGCCCGGTCGCTGAAGCTGCGGCTGGCCACCGTGGTCGGCGGGATGTCGATCGGCAGGCAGGCCGGGGCGCTGCGGTCCGGCGCCGAGGTCGTCGTCGCGACCCCCGGCCGCCTCATGGACCTCGTCGAGCGCAAGGACTGCCGGCTCGACCGGGTCGGCATCACGGTGCTGGACGAGGCGGACCAGATGGCCGACATGGGCTTCATGCCCCAGGTCACCGCGCTCCTCGACCTGGTACGGCCGGACGGCCAGCGCATGCTGTTCTCGGCCACCCTCGACCGCAACATCGACCTCCTGGTCCGCGGCTACCTGCACGACCCGGTGGTCCACTCGGTCGACCCGTCGGCCGGTGCCGTCACCACGATGGAGCACCACGTGCTGTACGTGCACGGCGCCGACAAGTACGCCGCCGCCACGGAGATCGCCGCACGGGACGGGCGGGTGCTGATGTTCCTGGACACCAAGCACGCCGTCGACCAGTTCACCAGGCACCTGCTCGGCAGCGGGGTGCGGGCCGGGGCGCTGCACGGCGGCAAGTCACAGCCCCAGCGCAACCGCACCCTGGCGCAGTTCAAGAGCGGCGAGGTCACCGTGCTGGTGGCGACCAACGTCGCGGCGCGCGGCATCCACATCGACGACCTCGACCTGGTCGTCAACGTCGACCCGCCCGCCGACCACAAGGACTACCTGCACCGCGGGGGCCGTACCGCGCGGGCCGGCGAGTCCGGCAGCGTCGTCACGCTGGTGCTGCCCAACCAGCGCCGCGACATGACACGTCTGCTGTCCGACGCCCGTATCAGGCCGCAGGTCACCCAGGTCCGCTCGGGTGAGGCCGAACTGAGCCGCATCACCGGCGCCCAGGCGCCCTCCGGCGTCCCCGTCGCCGGAAGCGCTCCGGTCACCGAGCGTCCGCAGCGCGGCGGCGCCCCCTTCCGGGGCATGGGCACCCGCCCGGGACGGGCCGGCGGCGAGTCGCGCCGGACGGCCGAGGCACGTATGACGGCCGAGGCCCGCAAGGCCGCGCGGATCCGCCGCGGCGCGTAGCGGCGGCGTCCCGCGGCTTCACCTGGCTTCGAGCGGCGGTGAGCGCCGTGATCGACCATCCTTGACATAGATGCGATCACATTGCCCACATTGGGGAAGTCGAGACCCATGACTGAATCAGAGTTCCCGTCGCAAGGCCGGCCCGTCGATCTCTACCTCGATCTGTTGCGGGTCCGCATGACCCCGACCGACTACGCGCTGCTGCTCCGCATGGTCGAACCCGTGCTCGAAGCGATGCAGGAGCAGCGGGCCGGGCCCATCGAGCTGAGTCTGGAGGGCGAGGAGGGCGACAACGTCTCGCAGGAGGTCCGCGACGAGGCGTCCCTCGTGGTGGCGGTGGCCGTCACGGGCCGGATGGACAACGAGATCGTCGAGATCGAGACCGAGGAGGGCGGACCCGTCAGGGTGGTGACCGACTCGGGTACCGCGGCCGACCCCGCCCGGTGCCAGGAGATCGCCGACTACATCGGTGAACGCCACCGCCAGGACGAGGAGCTGCGGGGCATCGCCGAGGCGAGCGGACTGCCCACCGACGTCTGACCGCGGATGTCCGACGCCGGCCGTCCGACCCCGACGTCCGCAACCCCGTACGGACCGGTGCCAGACGCGTCACACGGCACGGATTCCCGGTGTGCGCGCGGCGCGTCCCTGCGATGCTGCGCCCGTGCCGATCACTTCACCCGTGCCGGAACCGGTCACGCCCGACGCCCCCGTCGCGCTCCGCCGCCCCCTGCTCACCCAGGAGTGGCTGGACCTCACCTTCGTGCACTGGGCCGTGGACCCGGGGGCCGTGGCCGGGCTGCTGCCGGCCGGCACCACCCCCGACACCCTGGACGGCGTCACCTACGTCGGACTGGTCGCCTTCCGTATGCACCGGGTGGGCTGGCTGCGGCTCCCGGGCGTGCCCTACTTCGGCTCGTTCCCGGAGACCAACGTGCGGCTGTACTCGGTGGACGGGCACGGGCGGCGCGGTGTGGTCTTCCGTTCCATGGACGCGTCCCGGCTCCTGCCGGTCGCCCTGGGGCGCCTCGGGTTCCGGCTGCCGTACGTGTGGTCCCGGATGTCCGTGCGGAGGGGCCAGGGCCTGGTCGTCTACACCGGCGCCCGGCGGCTGCCGGGCCCGCGCGGCGCGTACAGCCGTCTGGTCGTGCGGCCCGGGGAGCGCATAGCGGAGCCGACCGCTCTCGAACACTTCCTGACCGCCCGGTGGGGTATGCACAAGCCGGTCTCCGACGGCACGGGTTTCCTGCCCAACGACCATCCCCGCTGGCCGCTGCACCGCGCGACGCTGATCACCTGCGAGGAGAACCTCGTACGGTCGGCCGGCCTGCCCGCCCCCACGGGGGAGCCGGTGAGCGTGCTCTACTCGCCGGGCGTCCCCGTACGGCTCGGCCGCGCCATGGCGGGACCGCCGCGCGGGTGAGGCCGCCCGCGCCTCACCGGCCGGGGCCGGGCTCCGGGCGCCGCGTGGTGAGCAGCAGTGCTATGTCGTCGGGGCGGTCGGCCACGTGCCGCGCCCTGGCGGTGAGCCGGTCGGCGACCGCCGCGAGCGACCGGCCCCCGGAGCGGCCCCCCGGGCGCCCGGCGGGGGACCCGGCACGGGCCAGGGCGACCCGCAGCGCGGTGATGCCCTCGTCGATGTCGACACCGGGCCGCTCGACCAGCCCGTCCGTGTAGAGGGCCAGGATCGAGCCGGGGTCCAGTCGCAACTCCGTCACCGGGTAGGTGGCCCCCGGATCCACCCCGAGGACGACCCCGCCGGGGATGTCCAGGACGTGGGTGCGGCCGTCCGGGAGGCGCAGGACCGGCGGCGGATGTCCCGCCCTGGCCACCCGGGCCAGACCGGTCAGCGGATCCAGCCGGATGTAGCAGCAGCTGGCGAACAGACCCGGGTCGAGGTCGATCAGGAGATGGTTGGTGCCGCTCATGACCTCGTCGGGCGGCCGGTCCCCGAGCGCGAAAGCCCGTACGGCGCTGCGCAGTTGCCCCATCGTGGCGGCCGCCTGGACGCCGTGTCCCTGGACGTCGCCGATGACCAGCGCGAGACCGTCGCCCGACTCGACGACGTCGTACCAGTCGCCTCCCACGTCCATGCCCTGGGTGCCCGGCAGATAGCGCCCGACGGTCTCCACCCGCGGGTGCGCGGACAGACGCCGGGGGAGGAGCGCCTGCTGAAGACCTCGTGCGAGCGCGGCCTCGGTGTCGTAGCGGTGGGCCTTCTCCATGGCGTGCGCGATCAGCCCGGCGAGCGCCGTGAGGACCGTGCGTTCCTCGGTGCTGAAGTCGCGGGGGCGGTCGAAGCCCAGGATGCAGGATCCCACCGGACGCCCGGAGGCGATCAGGGGCAGGAAGGCACGGGAGCCCTCCGTGGCGTCGAGCGGGATGCCCGGGTAGGCGGCCGCCAGTTGCTGCATCGACTCGAAGAAGAGCGGGTGGCCACTGGTGAGGGTCTCGACCCCGGGCAGCCGCGCGTCCAGACCGACCCCTTCGAACGGTGCGAGGAACCCCGAAGGGAAGCCGGTTTCCCAGGCCAGATAGAGGTGGCGCTCCTGCAGCAGATAGATGGCGAGCCGGCCCCCGCCGAAGGCCGGCAGCAGCTCCTGCATCACCACCGCGGAGACCTGCCGCGCGGTCACCGCCTCGGTCAGCGCGATGGCCAGGACGATCGGCCGGTACAGCGGAGCCATGGAGGTGACTTCGGCCGTCGGTCCGCCGGGCGGCGGCATCCCGGCCACCGCGGCCCCCTCGTACGGGGGCGGCGGGCCCGCCGCCGGCTCGGCCATCCGGTTCGCCGGCACCACGGTGCAGGTCAGGATGTCGGCCCCGGGATAGACGGAGAGCGCCAGCCAGTCACCGCCCCCACGGGCCTTCGGGGGCGGGTCCTCGCCGTCGGGGAGCGGCCGTACGACGTGGAAGTGCGCCGGTTCCGAGGACAGCAGGGCCTCGCGCAGATGGTCCTCGTAGGAGGACCGCTCCAGCCAGGGCACCTCCTCGCCCAGGGGCCGGCCCAGCAGCCGCGCGCGTGGCCGGCCCAGCAGCCGGGCGGCCCGCTCGTTCGCGTAGACGATCAGGCCGAGGCGGTCGAGACAGAACACACCCTCCGGAAGCAGATCGGCCGCTCCGTCGGCCGCCGACCCGATGCCCGGATCGAGGACGAGGCCCCGCACGGCCCGCGCCCCGTTCGGCACGGCCGTGTCCTGCGGGTTCCAGAGCTCCAGCAGCCGCAGGCTGCCGTCGGCGGCGCGCACCGGCAGGGGCAGGGACGGGGGTCTCCCCGCGGCCGTCTCCCGTAAGGCGGCCAGGAGCTGCTGGGCGTCGGGGGCAGCCATCGCGTCCGCGAGCGCCCCCGGGGTGTCCGTGCACGCATTCGGCGCCACGCCGAGCAAGGCGCGCAGAGGGCTGTCCGTGGTCATGACGTCGGACGCCGGATCCCAGCTGAACCGCCCGACGCGGCCGGCCGGAGGACGGGTGGCCGGTGGCCGTACGCACAGCGGCTCGCCGTCCCAGGCGACGTCCGGCCCGCCGTCCTCCTCCAGGTTCCACAGCGCCCGCCCCAGGTCCTCGGCCAGGCGCGCCATACGGTCGCGGTCGGGCAGGACCTCGGTGGCGTCCGAGGCCGAGCGGCGCAACAGCGTCAGCACGCCGTACGTCGTCGACTTCCCCACGACGGGTACGTACAGGGAGCCGAACTGGAACGGCAGGCTCGCCGCGAACTGGGGATAGCGGCGCATCGTCTCGGTGGCGTCCGGGAGCACCACCTGGACGCCCAGCCGGTAGGCGTCGGCCACGGGGAACCTGCGGTCCACGTGCAGGCGCCACCAAGGGCGGAACAACGGCCCCGGCAGTCCCGAGAGCACCGCCAGCCGTAGGAGGCCCGGCGTGCCGGAACGCAGGTACACGCCTCCCGCGAAGCCGCCGGCCGCGCCGATCGCCTCCGTCGTGACCCCGGTGAGCAGCGAGTCCAGGCGTCCAGGGGTCCGGGTCTCGTGCTCGGCTCTCCCAGTCATCGGCCCTACCTCATCCGTGCGCCGCCCGGGTGGCTGACACAGCAAGAATGCGCCACGAGCCCCTCGGCCTGCACCCGGGAGGAGCGTTTGCGCGCATGGACCGGACGAGGCTACCGGGGTGTACGCGATCCGTGGTCCGCCGCGCGGGTCGGTCCGCATGTCCCGCCGAAGGAGGGGAACGTGGAATGTGGATCACACGCCGCCCCGGCGCGTCCTGGTAAGGAGCTCCCATGACCACGTACGTCATCACCGTCCCCGGTACGTTCGTCAACGGTGTCGCGGACGCGGCGCGCTCCGACATCGAGCGCAGGCTCCGCCCCCGGGACCCCAAGAACACGGAGCTGGGCGAGAACGAGGAGCTGAGCCTGCTGTCGGTCGAGGAGGGCGGCATGTTCTCCGCCCGGATCGAGGTCGAGGCGGCGGATCAGGCCGGTGCCGAGGCGGAGGCGGTCCGGCTCGTCTCGCAGGCCCTGCGGGACAGTGGCTTCCCCGAGAAGGACGTCCCCCTGGGGCCCGCCTTCGTGACCGGCATCGACCGCGAGTTCTGAGGGACCCGAGGGCCGAAGCCCCTCACCGGCCGGGCCGGCGCCGCGCCGTCCGCTCAGAGCCGTGCGCCGTTCTCCCCCGCCTGCTCGACCAGCCGGGACAGCTCGACGCGTGAGCGCACCCCGAGCACGGCGAAGACCTTCCGCAGGTGGTAGTCGACCGTCCGGGTGCTGACGGACAGGTGCAGGGCCACCTCGCCGTTCGTGGCGCCCTCGGCCACGCACCGCGCTATCCGCAGCTGCTGGGGTGTGAGGCCGTCCAGCGCGCCGGACCGGGCCACGGCCGGGGCCGCGCCGTTCGCCCGCAGCTCGGCGCGCGTCTGGTCCGCCCAGATGCGGGCTCCGCAGCGCTCGAAGCCGACCAGCGCGTCCCGCAGGCAGGCGCGCGCCTCCCGGAGCCTGCGCCGCCTGCGCAGCCACTTGCCGTACAGCAGCCGGGTACGCGCCGACTCGAAGCCGCCGCCCGCCCGCGTGTGCAGCGTGAGCGCGTTCTCGTACCAGGCGTCGGCCCGGTCCGCGTCGGCCACCAGCGCCCGGCACCGGGCGAGCTGGGCGGGCGCCTGCACGTCGGCGCCGAAGCGCGCCCACAGCGCGAACTCCTCCACGACGGCCCGCGCGGCGTCCCGCTGCCCGGCGACCACCGCGGCCTCCACGTAGCAGGGCATGGCCAGCATGCGTACGGCGAAGTGGCCGCCGTCCGGGCCGGGGCGGACCAGCGGGCCCAGCCGGGCGGCCGCCTCGAAGGGGCGCCCGCGGCCCAGTTCGGCGCGGCCCAGGGCCCATTCGGCGAGCGTCGCGGCCTGGCGGAGTCCATGGCGCCGCGCGGTCGCCAGCGCGGCGTCCGCGTGGTGTGCGACCTGCGCCGACTCGTCCGCGATCGACGCCGCCAGGGCCAGTACGGCGTGGTGATGGGCCGCCACGTTGCTCTGTCCGTACCGGTGCGCGGCGCGCAGCCCCTCCTCGGCGTGTGTCCGGGCCCGCGCGTGCCGGCCCGTCCTCAGCTCCGCGTAGGCCAGCAGTTCCAGGGCCCGCGGCAGGGACGCCTCCGGCCCCCGTGACCGGGCCGCCGCGAGTGTTCGGGCGCCGATCCGGCAGGCGGCGGGCACGTCTCCCAGGAGGAGGGCCGCCGCGCCCGACCACAGCAGCCGTTCCGGTTCGTCCTCCTGCCAGGCGTGCTCGACCACGTGGCGCAGCGACGGGACGGCCCGGCCGAAGTCCCGCTCCAGCATCGCGCGCAAGCCGTGCAGATAGTCCCGCGGCAGACCCGGCTCCGCGGCGGCCGGGGCGGGCGCCCGCTGTGCGACGGTGACCGCGCGGACGGGCACGACCGTACGGTCCGCCGCGTTCAGGGCCCGCAGACAGGCGGCCTCGTCGCCCGTGGCCCAGGCCGCCTCCGCGGCGCCGAGACCCGCGAGCAGGGCGTGGGCGGGCTCGTCGGCGGCGAGCAGCGACCGGGCGAGCAGCAGGGACTCACCGGCGTCGGCGGCGGGCCCGTCGCGCAGCGCCAGGGTGCCGCGCAGCCCTGCGGAGCGGCCCCTGACGGCGGCGGGCAGGGCGCTGTCGTGCGAGCGGCCGATCAGCCGGCGGGCCGCCGGCGCGCGGCCCGCGAGCAGTGCCTGTTCGGCCGCCGCCGTCAGACGCTCCGACCGCAGCGGTCCGTCCGCCGTCAGCTCCGCGGCGCGCGCGAACGCCGCCGAGCGCTGTCTTCGGGAGGCGGTGACGCGCGGGTCGGCCGCCGCGGCGGCCAGCTGGTCCGCCAGCGGCGGGGCGTGTCCGGTGACGGACCAGGCCCGGTGCAGCAGCGCGCCGAGCCCGGATCCCTCGCCCGCCAGGGCCGCGGCGAGCGCCCGGTGGGCGGCGCGGCGCCGGTCGGGACGGGCGCAGGCGTACACGGCTCGGCGGACGACGGGGCTGGTGAAGCGGTACCGGCCGGCGGAGAGCACGAGGACGTCCGGGACGCGGTCCAGGGCGCGTACGGCCTGCGGGCGGTCGAGCCGCGCTGCCGCCGTATGGACCAGTTCGGCGTCGGCGCCGGACTCCGACTCCGGGTCCGGGTCCGGGTCCGGCTGCTCAGGACCGTACTTGAGTGCGGCCGCCGCCAGGAGGAGGAGTTCGCACGCTTCGGCGGGGAGCCCCGCCAGGTGCGGGCCGGCCACGCTCCTCAGCGTCTCGGCGTCGGCGAGCGGCCAGGGCAACCGGCGCGCGCCGGACAGCTCGTCGGGCGACAGCCGGGCGACCAGGGCGCGCAGCAGGGCCGGGTTGCCCCGGGCCTGTGCCAGCAGTTCCGCGCGGACGGCCGGGTCGACGGGACCGCTCGTCGTGCCGTCGAGGAGGGCCTCTGCGGCGTACGGAGGCAGCGGGGCGAGTGTGCGGACGGGCAGCGCCGCGAAGTCGGGGCCGGCCGCGTGATGCCTGGCGACCGTCAGGAGCAGCCGCACCGGCCCGGCCGTGTGCAGCCGCCGGGCCGCGAAGCCGAGGGCGGCCCGCGAGGGCACGTCCCACAGGTGCGCGTCGTCGACACACACCAGCAGGGGCGAGCCGGCGGCGATCGAGGCCAGCAGCCGGAGCAGGCACTCGGGGTCCGTCCGGACGTCGAAGGCCCGTGCTCCCGGCAGGCCGCCCGCGGCACACCGCAGCGCGTGCACGCCGCTTCCGCGGAGGCCGGACTCCGCGAGGCCGGCCCGCACCCGCAGCGCGCGCCCGCCCCCGGCCTCGAAGGCGCGGGCCGCCCACTCGGCCAGCGCGGTACGGCCGAGGCCGGGGTCCCCGGCGAGTACGAGCACCGGGGTGTCCGCGCCGGACGGGTCCGGGTCCGACAGGGCGGCCAGCGCCGCGAGTTCCGCGCTTCGGCCGTGCAACGGGGGAGACTGGGGCACGTTCGTCCGTCCGGTCATCCCTGTGACGTTACGTTCGCGCGGCGCGGGGCGGAAGCGGTCGGTCCGCGCCTCCCGCCGCGCGGTGTTCGCCCCTCCCACCTGCGCCGACGCGGCCGGCATCCGGTGCTTGCGTGTACCCCTGCCCAGTGGCGTGCCCATAGTTCTGTGCACACGCACAGCGCCGGTGGGCGGCCCGTGTTCCCCGCACGGCCGCCCACCGGCTGCTCCTTGTGGTGCCTGTCTCAGGAGGTGTGCGGGCAGTTGCCCCGGTACTCCTCGATGGTCAGGCTCGGCCGCGGCAGCGGGCAGAGGAACTGCTCGTAGCGGGTGTCGTTGTCCACGAACCGCTTGAGCCACGAAACGCTGTACTTCGCGATCGTCGTGTCGGACGAGTTCGGCGTGAAGTGGGTCGCGTTGTTGAGCTCCAGGTACGCCTTGTCGGTGGAGGACGGCAGGCTTCCGTAGAACGGCTCCGCGTGCGAGGCGACGGGCGCGATCGTGTCACCGTCCGCTCCGAAGATCAGGGTGGGGGTGCTGACCTCGGGCCAGGACTTGTCGAGGTTCCAGGGCGTCAGCGGGATCGCCGCCTGGAGGGACGGGCGGGTCTTCGCGGCCTCCAGACTGCCGCCGCCGCCCATCGAATGCCCCATCACCGCGAGCCGGGTGCTGTCGATCCGGGTGCGTACGCTGCTGCGCTGGGTGAGGTAGTCGAGCGAGGCCAGCAGCTGCCGGCCGCGCGAGTCGGGCTGGTCCAGGGTGGTGAGGGTGTCGATGGTGAAGACGACGAACCCCTGGGAGGCCAGCCGGGCGCCCAGCCATGAGATCGAGGACTGGGTGCCGGTGTACCCGGGCGAGATCGTCACGGCGCCGAACGTGCCGTCGCCGGTGCTCGTCGGGTAGTAGACGGTTCCGCCGCCGAAACCGGTGACCGCCAGCGACGAGACCGTCGTCTGGGAGACGCTGTACGGACCGCGGACCGCCTCGATGCTCGACGTGGTGGGGGCCGGGCCGCGCTCGTAGGGGTTGTCCGCCGCGTGCGCCCCGGGGGTCGCCAGGGAACTGAGACCCACGACGGTGGCGAGCGCCGCGAGGGCGCCGGTGACACGCCTCGCGGCCCACCCGCCGGGGCGCCGCGGGCGACGGACACCGGACACGGGCGGGACCGTACCGGGGGTGAGCGAGCTGTTCTGCGAGTGCTGCTGCACGACGAAGTCGTCCTCTCGGTCGTGACGAACCGCCGGACCGGGCCGGGCACACGGAGGACCCGCGTGACACACCCGGAAGCTCTGCCGACGGCACCGACCTGCGGCCGGCCACGCCACTGTCGGGGCACGCGAGGGGCGCGGCCATCGGCAATATCACCGGTCATCGGTGCCCCCGGACCCGGACGTTCGTCAACCGGCGCGGATCGGACACCCCCTTCGAGCAGGCTCGGGCCACCCGCGCGCGGCACCTCTAGGCTCTGAGGCGCGACCCCTTCGGGATCCGGGCTCCGGCCGTGCACGCGGGGAGAGGCAGAAGGAGAGGCTGATGGACTACTACGACCTCGGCACCCACGGACGTGCCGTGACGACGGCGTCCGCCCAGGCCCAGCTGTGGTTCGACCGGGGGCTGGTCTGGTCGTACGCCTTCCACCACGAGGAGGCCGTCTCCTGTTTCGAGGCCGCCGCCGCGGCCGACCCCGACTGCGCCATGGCCCACTGGGGCCTCGCCTACGCCCTCGGCCCGAACTACAACAAGCCCTGGGAGTCCTTCGACGGCGCGGATCTGGCCCGTACCGTCGACCGCACACACGCCGCCGTGGAGCTCGCGCGGGAGAAGGCGGCCGGTGCCACCCCCGTCGAGCGGGCCCTGATCGGCGCGCTGCGCGCCCGCTACCCGCAGGCGAAGGCCGTCGAGGACTGCTCGGTGTGGAACGAGCCGTACGCCGACAGCATGCGCGCCGTGTACGAACTCGCCCCCAACGACCTGGACGTGGCGACGCTCTACGCCGACGCGCTGATGAACCTCACTCCGTGGGAGCTGTGGGACCAGCGCACGGGCGAGCCGGCCGCCGGCGCACGCACCGCGGTGGCCAAGGAGGTGCTGGAGCGGGCCATGGCCACCGAGGAGGGCGCGCGGCACCCGGGGCTGCTGCACCTGTACATCCACCTGATGGAGATGTCCTCGGCCCCCGAGACCGCGCTGCCCGCCGCGGACCGGCTGCGCGGGCTGGTCCCCGACGCCGGTCACCTCCAGCACATGCCCACCCACCTGGACGTGCTCTGCGGCGACTACCGGCGCGTCGTGGCCGACAACGGCACGGCGATCGAAGCCGACGAGAAGTACCTCGCGCGGTCCGGGCCGATGAACTTCTACACGCTGTACCGGTCGCACAACTACCACTTCAGGATCTACGGCGCGATGTTCCTCGGACAGTCGGGGACCGCCCTGGAGACGGTGGCCCGGCTGGAGGCCTCGGTCCCGGAGGAGCTGCTGCGCGTGCAGAGCCCGCCCATGGCGGACTGGCTGGAGGGCTTCCTCGCCATGCGGGTCCACGTCCTGATCAGGTTCGGCCGCTGGGCCGACATCCTGCGGCTTGAGGTGCCCGCCGATCCGCGGCTGTACTGCGTGACGACGGCGATGCTCCACTACGCGCGCGGCGTCGCCCTCTCGGCGACCGGCCGGATCGACGAGGCCGAGACCGAGCGCGGGCTGTTCCGGGAGGCGCTCACGCGGGTCCCGGAGACACGGATGCTGTTCAACAACACCTGCGCCGACATCCTCGCCGTCGCCTCGGCGATGCTCGACGGCGAACTGGAGTACCGCAAGGGTGATCACGACGCGGCCTTCGCCGCCCTGGAGCGGTCGATCGAGCTCGACGACGGCCTGCCCTACGACGAGCCCTGGGGGTGGATGCAGCCCACCCGGCACGCGTACGGCGCCCTGCTCCTCGAACAGGGACGGGTCGCCGAGGCGGAAGCGGTCTACCGGGCCGACCTGGGGCTCGACGACACGCTTCCCCGCGCCTCGCACCACCCCGGCAACGTCTGGGCCCTGCACGGCTTCCACGAGTGCCTCGTCCGGCTGGGCAGGACCGGGGAGGCACGGATCGTGGCCCAGCAGTTGAAGCTCGCCGCCGCGGTGGCGGACGTGCCGATCGAGGCGTCGTGCCTCTGCCGCCTCGACCGCGACGCGGCCCCCGTCGCCGACGGCACGGGAACGTCCGGCGCCTCTGTCACCCCGGTGGCTGACGGCGGTTGCTGCTAGCGGTGGTGCCGCTGATGCGGCAGCCGCCGTGCTGTCCGGCCGGCCGACGGCCGCAGCCTCTTGTCCGCCTCGAATGGCTGACCGTACGCTGACAAGTCATAGCACGTCGGGCGTGAGCGACCGGGGGAGCCGTCATGTCCTGGGACCACAACGACTTCCGTGACGGGTTCGTCATACCGCCGATGCCGACCGCGCCGCCGCCCGCACCCGCGGACCGCCGGCGAGCGGCCGCGGTGGCGCTGCTGAACCTCGGCGGGCTCGGGCTCGGCTACGCGATGGTGCGCCGCTGGTGGCTGACGGCGGCCTGCTGGGCGGCGACGGGGGTGCTGTTCCTGGTCGCGCTGCCCGCGGACCCGGACGGCGTCCCCACCGGCGCCCTCGTCGCGTATCTCGTCCTCCTCGGCCTCGCGGCCGTCCACGGCGCGGTCGTGGGCCTGCGGACCCGGCCGGCCTGGCCGCCCTCACCCTGGCTCGCCGTCGTCCTCGGGCTCGTGCTCCTGGCCGTGCCCGCCGGAGGCGTCGCCCTGTACGACGGCGCGCGCGACGAGGCCACCGAGCAACTGCTCCTGGACCGTCTGGAGCGCGCGGACGAACTGGTCCGGGCGGCCGGCGAGCGGCCCTTCTCGACGGCGGAGCCCGACTACCGGCGCGCCCTGGCCGTCTACCACGACCTCCGCGGCGACCACCCCGGCTCGCGGGCGGCCGACCGGGTCCCGGACCGGCTCACGGCCTACTACGCCACCGTCGGTTCCGCGTACGAGCGGCGGAACTACTGTGACGCCGTCGAGCCCTTGAAATACCTCCGTACGGTTCCGCGCACCCTGGACAAGAAGGCCCTCGGAGCGCTGGCGACCTGGCCCGACGGCCGGCTGGCCACCTCGCTCTACGCGTGCGGGGCGCAGTCGCTGTCCGGCGGATCCGGCGACTGGACCACCCACTACGGCGAACTCCTGTCGGCCTTCCCGCGCTCCGAACAGACCGCGAAAGTGGAGCCCTCCGTCAGGGCGGCGGTCGACAAGGCCGTCGAGGACGTCGGCGGAGACGACCCCTGCGCGGCCGTCGAGCGCCTGGAGACCCTCAACTCCCAGGTCGTCGGACTGCCCGGAGAGCGTGCGGGGCTGGCCGAAGCCCTCGGCGAGGACGCCGACCGGGCGGACCGGGGCGCCGCCACGGGGATGTACGCCTGCGGGGTGGACCAGTACGAGGAGGGGAGCTTCGCCGAGGCCGTCACCACCATGAACGACTTCGTCAAGAACAACGAACGGCACAAGAACCGGGCCCGCGCCAAGAAGATCGCCATCGCCGCCGAGGTCGCCCAGACCGTGCCCGCCGCGGGCAGGCGGCTGCCGACCACGGCGTCCGGCGGCGGCATCACCGTCACGGTCAAGAACGACAGCCCCGACGACATCAAGGTCCTGTACACGGGGCCCGTGACGGGAAGCTTCACGCTCAAGGCCTGCGGAGGATGCACCTCGTACTCCCTCGCCGCCACGGTGGTGCGGGGCTTCGAACCGTGCAGCGACAGCGGCAGGAACTACCCGCAGCGGACCATCAGGCTGCCCGCCGGTACGACGTACTTCGTGCACAAGTCCCAGAGCGGCCTCGGGAAGTCCCCGGCGTCGGACACCGCCGAGCTGTCGTCCGGCTACATCTACACGGAGTGCGCGTACACCACGAGCTTCGGCTACTGACGCGGTACGCCATTCCGGCAGCGGTGCGGTTCCGGCACCCGAGGCATATCGACCCTTTCCGTGTGCGGAATTCATGTCGATTTGAGGCGTTCGGCGCGGGAGATCCCTCTGGGGGCCCGGTGACGGGTGTGTGGATTCTGTGGGCCATGCGCCGGGCGGGGGTCGTCGGCCGGTCTGCGGGTATGAATCCGGTAAACTCGTGGATCTTGGTTTGGGTTGCGGAAATATCTATTGCGCAATAGCTAGGTGAGTCATGAATCTTTTTAGTCGAGGTGCTTCTCCCCGCCGCTCGACCACTCTCGTCGAACCGGAACGGCCCGCGGGACCGCCCGTTTTCCCCCAGGGCGGTCCGTCGGAACCCGACCCGAGAATGCTGACCGGAAACTGGGTCATCGACCCCGCGCACAGCAGGATCGGCTTCTCCGTCCGGCACGCCATGGTCACGACGGTGCGGGGCGCGTTCACGGACTACCAGAGCCGCCTGTACTTCGACGGCCGCGACCCGTCTCGCTCGGGGGCCGAGATCGTGATGTCCACCGCCAGTGTCGAGACGGGTGTGGACCAGCGCGACAGCCACGTGGCCGGACGTGACTTCCTGGATTCCGCGACCTACCCGCACATGCGGTTCCTCAGCACCTCGGTGCAACTCGCGGACAGTGACGTCTACCGGATGACCGGCGACCTCACCATCAAGAACAGGACGCGTTCCGTCGTCCTGGAGCTGACCTACATCGGCTATGTCACCGACCCGTTCGGCTACGAGCGCGTCGGCTTCGACGGCACCACCACCATCAACCGCTCGGACTGGGGCCTGACCTACAACGCCAGGCTGGCCGAGGGCGGCGCCATGGTGAGCGACAAGGTCCGCCTCCAGTTCGACATCGCCGCCATCCGCGCCACCCCGCCGACGGGCTGAGCCCCGCTCCGGCAGCAGTCCGCGGCCGGGCGGGGGCCCGAGCTCCCTCCGTTCCGCCGTCCGGTCAGACGCTCCGGGGCGCGAACGCTCCGGTGGCGCCGAAGACCTGCTCGGCGAAGCGTTCGCCGATGAGACGGTGGGTGGCCGCGTCCGGGTGGAGCTGGTCGGGCAGCGGCAGTTCGGCGAAGTCGGCCTCGTCGTAGAGCCGGAGACCGTCGAGGTGGTGCAGGTTCGGGTCCTCCTGCGCCCGCTGCGCCACGATCCGGGCCAGCTCGTCCCGGATGACCCGCAGGGTCAGCTTCCCGGCGGCCTTCTCCGCCGGGTCGCCCATGGCCACGAACCGCAGTTTCCCGTCGGACATGTCGGCGAGGTCCGGGGCGCTCGGGCCGGGGGTGTCCTCGTGGATGGGGCACAGGATCGGCGAGACGACCAGCAGGGGCGTGTCGGGGTGGCCCTCGCGGACGGTGTCGAGGAAGCCGTGGACGGCGGGGGTGAACGCGCGCAGCCGCATCACGTCGGCGTTGACCAGGTTGATGCCGATCTTGAGGCTGATCAGATCGGCCGGGGTGTCCCGCAGGGTGCGCGCCACGAACGGGTCGAGCAGCGCGCTGCCGCCCAGGCCCAGGTTGATCAGCTCCACGCCGCCGCGGGAGGCGGCGAGGGCGGGCCAGATGCTGGTCGGCCCCGCGGCGTCGGAACCATGGCTGATGGAGCTGCCGTGGTGCAGCCACACCCTGCGCCCCCGGTCCGGCGCGGGCTCGACCGGGGCGTCGGTGCGCAGCGCGACGAGCTCGGTGGTCTCGTTGTGCGGCAGCCAGATCTCGACGTCCTTGTCGCCGTCGGGCAGGCCGGTGAAGCGGAGGGTGCCGACCGGACCGGTCTTGAGCTCGAAGCTTCCGTCGGTCATGTCGACGGTCAGCGTCCTGCCGCCGCGCACACTGTCCTGGCCCGCCGGAACTCCGTCGACGAGGAGTTCGTACACGCCGTCCGGGCGCGGTGGGGCGCCCACGTAGACCCGCTTGGTGGGCAGGGTGTCCAGTTCGACGGCGGTGGCCCGGGTGCGCAGGACCAGCCGTACGCCCGACGGCTGGGACTCGGCCATGGCCAGCTGTCCGTCGGTGTACTGGGCGCGGGCCCAGGCGGGCAGCCGGTGCGGCAGCACGCCGTGCTCGGTGGGTTCCAGGTCGAGGGCGCCGCGCAGGAGGTCCTCGGTGATGGGCGTGGTGATCCAGTTGTCCTTGGTGTGCATGGCTTCGACCTTGTCGGTTCGGTGGGGGCGGTTCGGTGGGGCGGGGCGTGCGGGCGGGCCCGGCTCTACGGGGCGGGCCAGTTCCGCAGCAGCGCGTCGAGGGCGTCCAGGACCCGGGTCCAGGTCTCCTGCGAGTCGGGGGCGCTGTGGCTGAACCCGCCGGCCAGTTCCAGGCTGACGTAGCCGTGGAAGACGCTGCCCAGCAGCCGGACCGCGTGGGTCTGGTCGGGTTCCGTGAGGTCGTAGCCGCGCAGGATGGCCCGCGTCATCTGTGAGTGCCGGCCTCCGGCGCTGGCCGCCGCGGCCTCGGGGGTGAGCTTGAGCTGCGCGGCGGCATAGCGGCCGGGATGCTCGGCGGCGTAGTCGCGGTAGACGTTCGCCATGGCGACGAGGGCGTCCTTGCCGGCCCGTCCGGCCAGTGCGGCGGCGCCCCGGTCGGCCAGCTCCTCCAGGGCGAGCAGCGCGATCCCGGTCCTGAGGTCCTGGGAGTTCTTCAGGTGCGAGTACAGGCTCGCGACCTTGACGTCGAACCGCCTGGCGAGCGCGGACAGGGTCACCTGGTCGAAGCCGACCTCGTCGGCCAGCTCCGCGCCCGCCCGCACGAGGCGTTCCGTGGTCAGTCCTACGCGAACCATGAGGTCCCTCCCGTCGGGTAGGAACCATTATGCATTTGCCTAAAGCGTTTAGGCAAATGAGTGCACGGTGAAGGTAGGGGAGCCGCTGTGGGCCGCCCGCCCGGGTCGCTCGCCGGCCGCCTCCGTCAGTGGGTGATGCCGTCGATCAGGTCGCGGGCGCCCTGGCGCAGCAGGGCGACGGCCACGGAGGTGCCGAGGGTGGCGGGGTCGAGTCGGCCGGCCCACTCGTGGGCGTTGAGCTGGGTCTTGCCGTCCGGGGTGAACACACAGGCGCGCAGGGACAGTTCACCGCCCCGGCCGGCCGTGGCGTAACCGGCGATCGGTGAATTGCAGTGCCCCTGGAGGACGTGCAGGAACATGCGCTCCGCGGTGGCCTCGCGATGGGTGTCCGGGTCGCCGAGGGCACTGACGGCGTCGATGACCGCGCTGTCGCCCTCACGGCACTGCAGGGCGAGGATGCCCGCCCCGATCGGCGGCATCATCGTCTCGGGGGAGAGGACCTCGGTGATCACATCGGCGCGGCCGATGCGCTCCAGACCCGAGACCGCGAGCAGCAGCGCGTCCGCCTCGCCCGCCGCGAGCTTCTCCAGGCGCCGGTTCGCGTTGCCCCGGAAGGGCACGCACCGCAGGTGCGGACGGGAGGCGGCGAGCTGCGCGACGCGGCGCACGGAGGAGGTCCCGATCCGGGTCCCGGCGGGCAGTTCGTCGAGACGGAGCCCGTCCGGGTGGATCAGGGCGTCACGGATGTCGTCCCGCTTGAGGAACGCGGCGAACACGGTGCCCGCGGGGAGCGGCCGGTCGGCCGGCACGTCCTTGACGCAGTGCACCGCCAGGTCGGCCTCACCGGACAGCAGCGCGGCGTCGACCTCCTTGGTGAACGCCCCCTTGCCCTCGACCTCGGCGAGGTCGCCCAGCCACTTGTCGCCGGTCGTCTTCACGGGGACGACCTCGGTGCGTGTGCCGGGGTGGAGCGCGGCCAGCTCGGCCCGTACGCGCGCCACTTGGGACAGGGCCATGGGCGAGTCGCGGGAGACGATGCGGATCAGTTCGGGAGCGTGCATGGCCACCACGATAGACCGTGGGCCGCACGCGCACCGTGGGCCTCCCGGTGGACCGTCGCACCGCTCGGCGGGCGCGAACTCAGGGGCCGGGGGCGCTTCGCAGGCCGGGGTGGTCCAGGTCGTCCTCGGCCGAGGGCAGCGTGTTGGAGCCCTCCGACCAGTGGTTGACCCAGCCGCAGTACGAGCACGCGTAGCGGTTGTTGAGCCCGCTCACCTGGGCGCCGCACTGGCGGCAGTCCGTCGTGGTGATCTCCGCGCCGGCCGGCGGAGGCAGCTCCTGCGTCATGGAGGCAGCGTACCCGCGCGGGTCGGTCAGCCGGTGGGCATCAGGACGGTGTCGATGATCTCGACGTTGGCGTTGGCGGTCTTGACGTCGCCGCAGACGACCTTGGCGGAGTCGTTGACGGTGTAGGACTCGCCGGAGCCGGAGGTGGTGAGCTTCGACTTCTCCAGGGTCGGGTAGGAGCCGTTCTCCAGGTCCTTGGGGGCGAGCTTCTGGCCGACGACGTGGTAGGTGAGGATCTTGGTGAGCTGGGCCTTGTCGGCGAGGACCTTGTCCAGGTCGGCCTTCGGGATCTTCGCGAAGGCGTCGTTGGTCGGCGCGAACACGGTGATGTCCTTGGCGTTGTTGAGGGTGTCGACCAGGCCGGCCTTCTTGACGGCTGTCACCAGGGTGGACAGGTCGGGGTTGTTGGAGGCGGCGGTGGCGACCGGGTCCTTGGCCATGCCGTCGAAGGAGCCGGAGCCGCTCGTGGGCACCGACGCACAGCCCGGGCCGAAGGGCTCGTCCTTCGTGGCGGCGTCGCCGGAGCTGCCCATGTCGTCGTCGGACGCGGTGGCGGGGGCCGAGGCCTTGCCGGAGGAGTCCGCCTTGGCGGAGTCGTCGCTGTCGTCGGAGCAGGCGCTCAGGGACAGCGGGAGCACGGCGGCCACGGTGACGGCGAGGGCGACACGGCGGATACGGGTGTTCATGGTGTTCTCCTAGCGGGTTGGACACAGCCGGAGCTGCGTTCGTTCGGGGATGTGGATTCGGGTGGGAAAGGTGGCTGAAGGGGGGCGAGCGGCTCGGGGCGCGCGTCGCAGGTCAGGGGTCAGTCGACGGTCACCACGACCGAGTGCCGGCCGCTGGCGCCGTCGGGGACGGTGCCGGTCCGCTTCTCCGTCTGCACCGCACCGGTGCGGTCCGTGGCCCGGACGGTGAGGGTGTGGCCGCCCTGGGTGGCGGGCCAGTCGTAGGACCACTGGCGCCAGGTGTCCCGCGAGTCCTCGGCCGCGAGCCGGGCCTCCTGCCAGGGACCCTCGTCGACCCGGACCTCGACCTTGTCGATGCCGCGGTGCTGCGCCCAGGCGACCCCCGCGACCATGACCGAGCCGGCCTGGGGGCGGGCGAACGGCTTGGGGGTGTCGATCCGTGACTGGGTCTTGATCGGCGCCCGCCGGGCCCAGGTGCGCTTGACCCAGTAGGCGTCGTAGTCGTCGAACGTGGTGAGTTCGATGTCCTGGATCCATTTGCAGGCCGAGACGTAACCGAACAGGCCGGGCACCACCATCCGGACCGGGAAGCCGTGGGCGAAGGGCAGCGGCTCACCGTTCATCCCGACGGCGAGGAGGGCGTCGCGGCCGTCCATGACGTCGTCGACCGGGCTGCCGATCGTCATGCCGTCCACCGAGCGGGCCACCAACTGGTCGGCGGGGCCGCCCCGGGAGGGCGGCTTCACCCCGCACTCGGCCAGCAGTTCGTCCAGCCGTACGCCGATCCAGCGGGCGTTGCCCACGTACGGGCCGCCGACCTCGTTCGACACGCAGGTGAGCGTGATGTCCCGCTCGATCAGTTCGCGGCGCAGCAGGTCGTCGAAGGTGAGCGTGCGGGGCCGGGAGACCCCCTTGCCGTGGATGCGCAGTTTCCAGGTGGTCGCGTCCACCTTGGGCACCACGAGTGCGGTGTCCACGCGGTAGAAGTCCTTGTTCGGGGTGGTGAAGTCACTCACGTCGCGGATCCGGAGCTGGGCGCCCCTGGGAATCGCGTCCGCGCGGTCGGCAGGCGTGGGGAGTACGACGTCCGCGCGTGAGGCGGCAGCCTCACGGCTCTTCGAACCGCTCAGGGTGCGGCCCAGCAGTCCGACGCCGGCGGACGCGGCCGCGGCGGCACTCGCCGCGATCACGAAGCCACGGCGGTCCCATCCCGGATCACCGGGCGAACCCCCCTCCACGGAGTCCGCGGCACCCGCGCCGGTGCGGTCGGGCCGCGTGGAGCGGACCTGGAGCCTGCCGATGAGGAGGTACAGAAGCCCGGCCGCGACCACCGCGCCCGCCACGGAAGGCAACGCGTCGGTGAAGCCGGTCGAATCGGGCCGACCGGTCGCCGCCGCCGCGCCGACGACACCGAACAGGAGGACGCCCGCGGCGCCCGACCGCCGGTGGCGCAGAGCGAACAGACCCAACACGATCGCAAACAGCACCAGTGCGGCAAGAATCCCGAGCTGCAGGATCAATTTGTCGTTGGTGCCGAAATTCCGAATGGCCCAGTCCTTCACGGCCACCGGGGTGCGGTCGATCGCCGCGCCGCCGACCGCGATGACCGGGCCGGACTGGGGACGCACCCCTGCGGCCGCCAGTTCGGCGACGGCGAGCGCGGCGAAACCCGCCAGGAGGCCGCTGAGCGCGGCGAGTGCCCGCCGCAGCCAACTGCGGGTAATTCGCGATTGCTTCTTGTCGTCCGTCACGTGGGGAATCCGGTCCTGACGGGCGGACGGATTGGTCGATCACTCGATCAGAGGCACTTCTTTTCCGGACCAATCCGGGGAGCTCCCGGCAACGGATGAAGACAATGTGCGTCCGTGGTTTTCCGGGACACCCGTTGTCGTATAACCAGCTCATGATCTATCACGTTGTGACGCTCGGTGACTGGAGCGCCCACCCCGAGGCCCCGTACGCGCCCGCCTCCCTCGCGCAGGACGGGTTCGTCCACTGCGCGCCCGACGAGGCGACCGCTCTGGCCGTCGCCGACGCCTTCTACCGGACCCTGCCCAGGCCGCTTCTCGCGGTGGTCCTCGACGAGACCCGGCTCACCGCCAGGCTGGAGTTCGAGGCGGCGGACCCCGCTCCGCCACCCGGGGTCGGCGCGGACGTCCTGTTCCCCCATCTGTTCGGTCCCATCGACCGGGACGCCGTCGAGCGCGTCCTGGAGATCCGGTGGGACGCCGACGGCCGGGCGGCGGGACTGCAACCGCCGGAGTGACGACGGCACCCTTCACGGCACGCTGCCGGCCGGGTCTACGGCTCGCGGGGGCGCAGGTCCGGATCCAGGTCGCCGTCCAGGTCGCCGTCCAGGTCCGCGGCGAACGTGGCAGGGTCGAAGAAGTCCGGGGCCGGTCCGTCGGCCGTCCGGTCCTCGTGGCCGCCGTCCGGGCCGAGCAGGACCTGCTCCGTCCAGATGCACTTGCCCGTCGACGTGTAGCGCACCCCCCAGCGCTCGGAGAGCGCCGTCACCAACTGCAGCCCGCGGCCCCCCTCGTCGCTCTCCGACGCGCGGCGGATGCGGGGCATCGTCAGGCTGCCGTCGAAGACCTCGCAGATCAGCTCGGCGCCGTACAGCAGCCGGAGGCGGACCGGGCCCTTGGCATGCCGTACGACGTTGCCCACCAGCTCGCTGACGAGGAGTTCCGTGGAGGGTACGAGATCGTCGAGGCCCCAGACGGCCAGTTGCCCGCGGACATGGCGACGGGCCTGGCCGGCCGCCTTGGGGTCCCTGGGGAGGGGCCAGGCCGCCATCCTGTCCTGGGGCAGCGCGTGCAGACGGGCGACGAGGAACGCCGCGTCGTCGGCCGCCTGCACCTCGGTGGGCAGCAGGCCGGCCGTGAGAGCGTCGCAGAGGTGCTCCAGGTCCGCGCTGGTGCCGTCCTCGTGCGTGGTGCGCAGCAGCCGCGCCAGGTCCGCCATGCCCGTGTCGATGTCCCGCTTCGCCGACTCGACCAGGCCGTCGGTGTAGAGCACGATCAGGCTTCCCTCGGGCACCGCCATCTCCACCGTCTCGAACGGCGGCTTCGCCGCGCCGAGCGGCGGGTCGGCGGCCGGTTCCGGGAAGTGGACGCTGCCGTCGGGGTGGACCAGGGCGGGCGGCGGGTGCCCCGCACGGGCGATGGAGCACGTCCGGGTGGTGGAGTCGTAGAGCGCGTACAGACAGGTGGCGTACGACTCCTCGGCCATGCCGCCGACGATGTCGTTCAGGTGGCTCATGATCTCGTCGGGGGGCAGTTCGAGGTCGGCCAGGGTGTGCACGGCGGTGCGCAGACGGCCCATGGTGGCCGCCTCGGGCAGGCCGTGGCCCATCACGTCGCCGACGACGAGGGCGACCTGGCCGCCGGACAGCGGGATGATGTCGTACCAGTCGCCGCCCACGTCCATGCCCTGGCTCGCGGGGAGATAGCGGGCGGCGGCCGTGCACGCGGCCAGGTCGGGCAGCCCCTGGGGCAGCAGGCTGCGCTGGAGCTCGCGGGACCGGGCGTGCTCGGCGTCGTAGAGCCTGGCCCGTTCCAGGGCCTGCGCGACGAGCGCGCTGATCGTGGCCAGCAGGGTGCGCTCCTCGTCGGTGAGCAGGCGCGGGCGGTCGAAGGACACGACGCATACGCCGAACGAGTTGCCGGACGCGGCCAGCGGCAGGAACGCCCAGGCCTGCTTGCCGGCCAGCGCGGGGATGCCGGCCCGGTCCGGCGCGTGCGCGGCGAACTCCGCCACGGAGGACAGGAACAGGGGCCTGCCCGACCTGATCGGTTCCCAGGCCAGGTCACCGAGCGGCCGGGTCCGGCCGTCGAGCAGTTCCAGGAACTCGTCCGAGTAGCCGACGGCTCCCACGCGGTGCAGCCGGTCGCCCTCGACGACCTGCATCAGGAGCCCGGTGGCGGCGAACGGCGGCAGCACCCGCCGGGCCACGGTGTCCACCACGTCCTGGGAGGTCGTCGCCTTGGCGAGGTCCGCGGTCAGCTCCGCGATCCGGGCCGCCCGGTCGGCCGTGGCCCGCTCGGCGGCCCGCTGTGCCTCGGCCTGGCGCCGGCTGTCGGTCTCGTCGGTGAAGTAGAGCGTGCGGCCGTCGGGTCCGGGGACGAGCCGCACGTGGTAGACGCGCCCGGTGTTGGGTCCCCGGACGTCGAAGCCGACGGGCTTGTCCTGGGCCGCGGCTTCCCGGCAGCGCTCCTCCAGACCGGTGATGTGCCGGGTGGAGGGGAGGTCCCACAGGGCCCGCCCGAACAGCTCCTCCTCCGAGAAGTGCAGCGTGCGTTCCGCCTCCAGGTTGGCGAAGGTGATCCGCCATTCCTCGTCCACGGACAGAAAGCCGTCGCTCATATGGCGCAGTGCCCGGCTCAGGGCGTCCCGGGCGGAGCGGGACTCGTCGCTCTCCCAGCCCACGCCGACCATCCGCAGGGCCTCGCCCTGATCGTCGTACGTCGCCCGGCCGCGGGCCTGGGTCCAGCCGTACGAGCCGTCCGGGCGCCGCACCCGGTACTCGGCCTCGAAGACGGTGCGGCCGTGGATCGCCCGCTGCACGGCCGCCAGGGTCGGTGGCAGGTCGTCGGGGTGGACGACCCTCATCCAGTTCTCGATCCGGCCGCTGAAGTCGGCGGGCCCGGTGCCGTAGAGCTCCAGCGCCGCCTCGTCCCAGAGCAGCTCGCCGGTACGGATGTCCCAGTCCCACGATCCGACGCTGACTTCCTTGAGGGCCTGCCGCAGCCGTTCACCGCTCGGTTCGGTCTGCACGGGTCCGGACGTCGGCGGGGACTGGAGGATGCGTTCCTCGGCCCAGCCGACGACGGCCCGCAGGAAGTCCCACTGCCGCGCGGTGGGTTCGCCCTGCTCGCCCGTCAGGACGGTGAGCGCACCGATGCGGCGGTTCCCGCTGGACACCGGCAGGGCGGCGAAGCCGGAGCCGGGCCAGTCCGCGGTGGAGTCCGGCGGGACCCATACGCCGCTGCCCTGCTGGAGGGCGAGGGCCGGTGCCGACGGCCCCTCCTGGTCGGCGATCTCCCACGCGGCGGTGAGGGCGGACGGCAGACCGACCGCCGACACCAGTCGCAGTGCGGACATGGGCCCACGCAGGTGGATCGCTCCTCCCAGCGCGCCCAGTTCGCCCATCGCGTGCTGCAGCGCCAGCCGGAAGACCTCGCTTTCCGTGGCACCGGGGGCCACCGTGCCGAGAAGATCCAGCCGCGCGTTCATATTGCGAACCTTAGCGCTCAGACCTTGGCAGAAGCCGTGCTCCGCACGACCCTCACTGACCCGCGGGTGCTCGCGTTCGCGAACACCACCGGCGGGAGCCCTGCTCGGGACCGCGGAAGGGGACGAGCGGGCGAGGAAGAAGGGGCGGGGAACGGGGCGCGGGGAATAGGGCCGCCCGGGGTCCGGTTGTACCGGGTGTGCATGACATGGCCCCATCAACCGAGATGGGGTGGCCGTCGCCCGTCGGCGTACGGCCGCAAGGGAGGAAACCTCATGAAGCTCGGCATCCATCCCGTCTCCCGTCCGGTCGTCTTCCGTGACCGCGCCTCGGACGCCGCGTTCCTCGTCCGCTCGACCGCGACCTCGGCGGCGACGATCGAGTGGGAGGACGGCAACACCTACCCGCTGATCGACGTGGAGGTCTCGTCGGCCGGCCATCCCTTCTACACGGGGAACGCGCGGATCGTCGACAGCGCGGGGCGCGTGGAGCGTTTCGAGCGGCGTTACGGCCGTACGGCGTCGGCCGCCCGGTGACGGCACGCGGGACCCGATGACGGCCGGCCGACGTGCAGGCGGCGGATGAACAGGAAGGGAGTGCGGTCATGAAGGTGCGCAATTCGTTGCGTTCGCTGAAGTCCAGGCCCGGGGCGCAGGTGGTGCGCCGGCGCGGCAGGGTCTTCGTGATCAACAAGAAGGACCCGCGTTTCAAGGCCCGCCAGGGCTGACGCGGCGCGGGCGTGCCGGTGGGCCCGGTCCCTGGAGAAGGGGCCGGGCCCTCGTGTGTGCCACGACTGCCCGGTGGCGGACGGATCGACGGATCGGTGTCGGTCCTTGCGGGGAAGGGAGCCAGGGTATGTCATGTCATGTGCACGACTACCTTTCCCCCACAAGGAGGTCGACCATGCACGTCCGAAAGCTGACCGGAGGACTCGCCGCCGTCCTGGCGGTGACCTTCTCCCTGATGGGTGGCCAGGCCGTGGCCGCCCAGGCCCCGGTCGCGGACCACACCGCGGCCGCACGCGTCGTCACCTACGACGCGAGCGGCACCGCGGAGTTCAGGACCGCGGTGGACCGAGGCGCCGCGATCTGGAACGAGAGCGTCGACGCCGTCGAACTGCAGCCCGTCGCGTCCGGGCAGCGTGCCAACGTCCGGGTCGTGGCGGACGACGGCTGGCCGCGCGCCCAGACCACCTCGCTGGGCAACGGAACCGTCTGGATCGGACGGCAGGCGGTGGATCAGGGCTACGACACGATCCGTATCTCGTCCCACGAGCTGGGGCACATCCTCGGCCTGCCGGACCGCAAGCCCGGTCCGTGCTCCAGTCTGATGTCCGGTTCCAGCGCCGGAACCGCGTGCACGAACCCCTATCCGAACGCGGCGGAGAAGACCGAGGTCGAGGGCAACTTCGGTGGCGCGCTCGCGGGGAGGGCCGGAGCGGTGCCGTTCGGTGCCGTGCTCGTGGACTGAGGAGCCCGAACCGCCTGACGCGTAGGACGGCCAGGTGAGAGAGCCGTAGGCCCCGGAGCGAGCGCCGTGTTCCGGGGCGTACGGGCGTACAGGTACGCAAGGCGTACGGGCGTACCCGGGGGCCTGTGGGGCCTGTGGGCTCTGTGGGCTCTGTGGGTGTACGGAGCCGCGCCTGACGGGTGTCAGAAGGTGTCGAGGTCGGGATCGGAGAGCAGGGCGATCCGGGCCGTGATGTGTTTGCCGACCGGCTCCCTGCGGGCCTCGAAGCTCTCGCAGATCGCCATGACGATCTCCAGGCCGTGCTGACCCACTCGTCCGGGATCCGCCGTTCTGGCCACCGGCAGCACCGGATCGCTGTCCCAGACAGCCACCTCGAGCGTCCCCTCGGCGATCCGCAGATCGACCAGGACCGGTCCCGGCGCGTACTTCAGCGCGTTGGTGACCAGCTCGCTCACCACCAGCTGGGTCAGGGCGATCGTCCGGTCCGTCACCGGCAGGCCGTGTTCGGCCTGGGCCCGCGAGAGGAAGTCGGCCGCGAGATGGCGGGCCTCGGCGATGCAGAGCGAATCGCCTTCCAGAGCAACTGTGGTCTCTATGCGGCCACGCTGCGGCGCCATACGGCCTCCGCCCTCGATCAGTGGTTCCATGCAGTCCGCCCTCACCCTGTGCTCGCCCGCTTGTACCCCCGGCCTCGCTTCGTACGCATCCGCCGCTCACGAAATTCAGCCGGGCGGCAACGGCGCCCCGTGACCCCGAGGTTCACGATCCTTCGCCGGGGTCGAGCAGAGGGGTCGAGGAGCGGGTGGAGTAAGGCCGCGGCTCGGGGGTAGTCCATGTCGCGGGAAAGTGGGACGTGGAGCCTGGGGAGGTCGCACGTCCCGCTTTTCCCCTCGGTGGTCGCGAATCCGTTGAACGCGGGACGTGGCTCGCTGCGTATTCCTGGTGACTGGGAGCAAGGCTTCAGCGAGGGATGGGCATGGGTGACGCGGGTCCCGCTGCACACGAGTTGGTCGCCGGAAGATATCGGCTGCAGGAGGTCGTCCACAGTGAGGTGAACTGTGTCTGCTGGTACGGCGAGGACATCGAGTACGCGCGTCCGCGGCTGCTGACGCAGACGCGGCTGCCGCCCGATCCGTCGCCCGGCCGGGCCGGTCGGGCCGCCGCGCGGATCGTGTACACCTCCGAGGTCATGGGGCTGCGGTGTCCGGGCAGCGTGGCCGGCGTCATCGACGTCGTCGAGGAGTCCGGCAACCTGTGGACGGTCGTCGAGTGGATCGACGGCATGCCGCTGGGCGAGTTCCTCCACCAGTACGGCGCACTCGACCACGTGAGGGCCGCCCGGATCGGACTCGACCTCCTCGACGTGCTGGAGTCCGCGCACGGCCAGGGCCTCGTCCACGGCGAGCTGAGCCTCGGCCAGGTGTTCGCGCGGGACCAGGGCGGCGTGGTCGTGACGGGGTACGGCCTGGCGGGCGCGGTTCCGACGGCACGGATCGGCGCTCCGGCGTACGCGTCCCCGGAACAGGCCGGTGGTGGGTCCTACGGTTCGCCGGCCGACCTGTGGGCGCTGGGCGCGCTGCTCTACACGATGACCGAGGGCCGCCCGCCCTTCCGCGACCGTGGCCATCCGGAGGCGACCCTCAAATCGATCGGCAGGCTGCCGGTGGCCGGCCCGCGGCGCGCCGGTCCACTCGGCCGGATCGTCCAGGGCCTGCTCCGCAAGGACTCCCGGGAACGGCTCACGGGACCGGTGGTCCGCGACGCCCTCGTCCGCATCGTCGACGACGCCTCCGCGACCGTGCGGACGGCGGTCGTGCCGCCGGAGCCGTCGGCCCACCGCCTGGCGGCCGTGGTGGGCAGGGTCCGGGACCGGCGGAACCTCGGCCGCGTGACGCTCGTCGGAGCCGCGGTCGCCGCCGTCGCCGTGACGGTCACCGCCCTCGCCGCGACCGGGGACAGCTCAGGTGTCGACTCGTCGGTGTCCGGCGCGGCGGCCTCCCACACCGGTCCCCGGCTGCCGACCGGAGACGGAGGTGCGAACGGAGGTGCGAACGGGGACGGGGGCGGCGTGCGTACGCCCGCGCCCGGAACCGAGGGCTCCACGACCGGCTCCTCCGCCGCCCCCTCCTCCGCTCCTCCGCTGTCGCCCTCCGCCACGCCCACGCCCTCCGCCACCGGGGCCCTTCCGGCGGGCTTCCGCCTCTACACGGCGTCGGAGGGCTTCGCCGTCGCCCTGCCCGAGGGCTGGCGGCGGCTGAGTACCGACCGTGCCGAGGACCGCTCCTACCGGGTCGTCTTCGGAGCCGACGGCGACCCGCGGAACCTGGCGGTCACCTACAGCACCCGGGTCGGCTCCGACCCCGTCGCCGTGTGGCGGGACACCGTGGAGCCCACGCTGCGGCAGGCGGACGGTTACGACCGGGTGGGCGCGATCCGTGCGACGACCTACCAGGGGCGCAGGGCCGCGGACATGGAGTGGGTCGAGGAGTCCGGGACCACCCGGGTACGCACCTTCGGACGGGGGTTCCTCATCGGGGGCGGCGAGGGCTTCTCGCTGCGCTGGACGGCCCCGGACGCCGACTGGGCGACCGCGGGGAACCGGCAGGCGCTGAAGACCTTCCTGGCGACCTTCCGCGGACTGCCGGACTGACCGGCGCCTGTCGCACCGGTCGAGGCCGGGCGGACCGCGCTCACGGTTCGATGAGGCCCGCCCGGATCGCGTAACGCGTGAGTTCCAGGCGGTCCTTGAGGCCGAGCTTCTGCAGCAGGTTGGCACGGTGGCGTTCGACGGTCTTGACGCTGATGACGAGAAGGTCGGCGATCTCCTGCGAGGTGTGGCCCTCGGCGACGAGTTTGAGGATCTCCTCCTCGCGGTCGGTGATGGCCTTCGCGGGGAGGTCGACGCCGTCCCTGGCCCGGTCGAGGTAGTTGCGGATGAGGGCGTTGATCGCCCCGGGGTAGATGAAGGGCTCGTCGCGCATGGTGGCGCGGCAGGCCTCGACGAGGTCACGATCGGCGACGGATTTGAGGACGTACCCGGCGGCGCCTGCCTTGAGCGCCTCGAAGAAGAACTGTTCGTTGTCGTACATGGTCAGGATGAGGATGCGCAGGTCCGGCTGGAGGCGCGAGAGTTCGCGGGCCGCCTGCAGGCCGGTCAGCCGAGGCATGGCGATGTCGAGGATGGCCAGGTCGGGCTCCTCGGTGCGGGCCGCCTCGATGGCCTCGGCTCCGTCACCGGCCTCGGCGACGACGGTCAGATCCGGTTCGCTGTCGAGGATGAGGCGCACCCCGCGGCGTACCAGGGCGTGGTCGTCGGCGAGCAGGATGCGGGTCTTCGTCGGCTCGGGCATGGTCACTCGCTCCTGTTGCGGACGGGCACGACGAGGCGCACTTCGGTGCCTCCCTCGGGGCTGGGGCCGAGGGCGAGGTCGGCGCCGACGAGCAGGGCGCGTTCGCGCATGCCCCGGATGCCGGCTCCTTCGGGGGCTCCGCGGAGCCCCCGGCCGTCGTCACGGATGCGCAGTTCGATGCCGGCGGGAATGCGGCTCAGGGTGAGCTCCAGATGGGTCGCGTGGGCGTGGCGGACGGTGTTGGTGAGGCTTTCCTGGGCGACGCGGTAGAGGACCAGTTCGGCTTCCGCGCCGAGGTCGGGCAGCGGGGTCTCCAGGCGTCGCCTCGCGGTGAGTCCCGAGTGGGTGGGGATCTCGGTGGTCAGCGACTTGAGGGCGCTGACCAGACCGAGTTCCTCGAGTACGCCGGGGCGCAGCCTGCGGGCGATACGGCGGATCTCGTCCAGGCTGTCCCGGGTGGTCTCCTGGACCTGGTGCAACTCGGCCCGCAGGGACGCGGGGGCCTGGTCGGCCACGCGTTTGAGTTCGAGCAGGACGGCGGTGAGGGTCTGCCCGATCTCGTCGTGCAGTTCCTGGGCGATACGGCGGCGCTCGGCCTCCTGCGCGGACAGCGCGCGGGCGTTGCTGGTGGCGCGTTCGGCCTCCAGCCGGCCGAGCATGCTGTTGAACGTCTTGATCAGGTCGGCGATCTCGCCGTGCCCGGCGGGAACCGGGCGGGGACCGGGGCGCAGCAGGTCGATGGTGGCCATGGCGCGCGTGAGGCGCTGCAAGGGAGCGAGGCCGAGCCGCAGCAGGACGACGTCGGCGATCAGCATGACGGCGAGTCCGGCGGTCAGGATCAGCGCCTCGGTCAGCAGTACCGGGGTGGACACGGTGACGGGGCCGAGCAGGAGCAGGGCCGTGGCGGCGATGAGTACCGCGGCGTTGAGCAGGAAGATCCGCCAGAACAGAGACACAGCCGGTTTGCCTCCTCGATGCATATGACCCACTATGGCCCGTTCGGGTCGGCCGCTCGGCCCATGAGGCACCTCTTCTCCTGACCGTCGTGTCCGCGGCAGCCGACTGGCGTGGGTGCCGCACTTGTCAGCCTGCGGGGGCGGACGGGAGTCCGTCCATCGGGGGCAGCACCCATTTCGCCGTAGGCGCGGTGGCTTCGCCTACATGTTCACCGCCCTCGGAAATGGGTGTCGATGCGGATGGTCGCGGTGTCGCGCACCGGGTGACCGTTGAGGCCAGGCCCTGTCCCCGGCGTCCGAGGCGCCGGTCGACGCATGGACATCGGTGGGAGGGGAGGGACGGCGGGGCGAGGAAGAGGCCGGAGTGCTGTGGTGGTCCTTCGCGCTGGGCGCGGACCTGGGCGGCAACGCCACGATCATCGCCTCCTCGGCGAACGTCGTCGTGGTCGGGCTCGCCGAACGCAGCGGCCACCACATCTCGTTCTGGCAGTTCAGCCGCTACGGCCTGGTCGTCACCGCCGTCACCGTGAGCGTGGCCGCCGCGTATGTGTGGCTGCGCTACTTCGCCCTGGCGTGATCGTGACAGCCCGACCGAGAGACCGACCCAGGAACCGACTCAGGAACCGACCGATGAGGAGACGCCCATGAGTCCCCGAACCCCCCGCCGTCCCCGTCCACCACCACCGTGCCCAGGTACCGGCACCGACCCCGGGGAGGAGGAGCCATGTCCCGCTTCGACGACGAGCGTCTGCGTGGCATCGAGGCCCGGCTGCGGCGCGACGACCCGCAGTTCGCCGAGGCCCTCGGATCGGGGCGCCCGTGCAGTCCGCGCGAGTACCGGCACGGACGGGCCTGGCTGCTGCTGGCCGTCGCTCTGGCGGCCCTGGGCGTCGGCATCGGGGTCGGCCACGGACTGCTCATCGCCGCGAGCCTCGTCCTGGCAGGTGTCGCGGGGGACCTGTTCGACCCGCAGCGCACCCGGCCCCGCGGGCACGGGCCGCCTCCCCCACGACACCGGCGGCCATGAGAACACCGGCCAGGAGGGGACCGGTCGCGGAGTCGTCGGATCCAGGAAGGAGACACCTGGATGACCTTGCAGCAGCTGTATCTGGTGCTGCTCGTCGGCGGCACGGTCCTGCTCGCCAGCATCGCCGCGGCACGCACCGCCAACCGTCTCGGTCTGCCCAGCCTGCTGCTGTTCCTCGCGGTCGGCGTGATCGTCGGAGAGGACGTCATCGGCCTGGAGTTCGGCGACGCCCAACTCGCCCAGTCCCTGGGCACCGCGGGGCTCGCCGTCATCCTCGTCGAGGGCGGGCTGAGCACCCAGTGGTCGGACGTCCGGCGTCTGCTGGCCCCCGCCGGGGTACTGGCCACCGCGGGCGTGGCCGTCTCGGTGGCCGTCACCGCCACCGGGGCGCATCTGCTGCTCGGCATGGACTGGCATCTGGCGCTGCTGCTCGGGGCGATCGTCTCCTCCACCGACGCCGCCGCCGTCTTCGCCGTGCTGCGCGCGCTGCCGCTGCCGAAGAAGGTCACCGGGCTGCTGGAGGCCGAGTCCGGCTTCAACGACGCCCCGACCATCATCCTGGTCCTGGTCTTCTCCACCGCGGCCGCCGAGCTGCCGGGACCGGCCTCCATCGGGGGCAACGTGCTCTACCAGCTGGTGGTGGGCGCCGCCCTCGGTCTGTTCATCGGCCGTATCGGTGTCGCCGCCCTGCGGCACATCGCGCTGCCCGCCACCGGTCTGTACCCGCTGGCCACCGTGGGCTTCGGCATCATCGCCTTCGCCGCCGGCGGCGTCGCGAACGCCAGCGGCATCATCGCCGCCTACCTGTCCGGACTCGTCCTCGGGAACTCGAAGCTGCCGCACCGCGCCGCGACCCGCTCGTTCGCGGAGGGGGCCGGCTGGCTCGCGCAGATCGGCCTGTTCGTCATGCTCGGGCTGCTCGTCACGCCCAGCGAACTGCCCGCGGCGATCCTTCCGGCCCTCGGTGTGGGCCTGGTCCTGCTGCTGATCGCCCGCCCGGTCTCCGTCCTGATCTGCCTGCTGCCGTTCCGTACCCCCTGGCGCGAACAGGTGTTCATCTCCTGGGCCGGGCTGCGCGGCGCCGTACCCATCGTGCTCGCCACCTTCCCCATCGTGGCCGGCATCGACGGGGCGTGGCACCTGCTGAACATCGTGTTCGTGCTGGTCGTCGTCTTCACCCTGGTGCAGGGCCCCAGCCTGCCCGCCGTCGCCCGCCGGCTCGGTCTGACCCGGCCCGGCGCACTGCGCGACGTACAGGTGGAGACCGCACCTCTGGACGTGCTCGACGTCGATCTGCTCACCGTCGCCGTACCCCCTGGCTCCCTGCTGCACGGCGTCGCCGTCTTCGAGCTGCGGCTGCCGCCACCCGCCGTCATCACTCTGATCGTCCGCGACGGCACCAGCGTCGTTCCCCGCCCCGACACCGTCCTGCGCGAAGGGGACGAACTCCTGCTGATCACCACGCCGGGCGTCCAGGACGCCGCCGAACGCAGACTGCGCGCGATCGGCAGGCGCGGCAGACTCGCCCGCTGGCACGGTGAACGGGGAGACGTCGAGCCGGCCGGCCGATCCGCCGTCTCCGACTCCGCCTCCACCACCTCCGCCTCCAGCTCCGACGCCCTTTAGGAGCGGCCGCGGAGTCATCGGCCGACAGACAGGGGCGGCGCGCGCCCGACCGATGGAAGAATTCGACTGCGGCCCGGACCCGGCGAAGTCCCCCTGCTCCCAGAGCTCGGGGGACCGCGCCCTGTCCCGCGCCCGTGCGGAAGCGGGGTACGAGGAGGGACTATTGAGCATGATCGAGTGGGTGCGACTGAGCAGAGGCGTCCGGGTGGTTCCCCGTCCCGTCGCCACCCCGTTCGTCTGGTTCGCCGCCTTCACCGGCGCCCTGCTGCTGGTGGCGGTCACCAACCACCTGGGCGACGACGGACACCCCACCACGGCCCTGATAGCGCTGTCGCTGCTCGCGGCCCTGCTCGGACTGTGCGCCCGCTTCACCGCCGCGCCCGGCACCGCCGCGCTGTGCTGGCTGTTCCTCAACGGCTTCGCGATACCGCCGGCCGGGCAGCTCACCTGGGCGGGACACCGCGACACCACCTGGCTGGCCTGCCTGCTCACCGCGGCGGTCGCCGGGACCGCCGTCGCCCGTATCGCCAACGCCCGCGCCGCGTACCGCCGCGTCATCTGGAAGAACGACACCTGGTGACGACACACCTGGTGACGGCATCGGATGACGACACCTGGTGACGACACCTGGTGACGGCACCGGATGACGGCACCGGATGACGAGACGTCAGTCTCCTTCCCCGGGGCTCCGTGGTTGCCCCGAGCGTTCCCCGGCGGGGTGGTCCTCGGGATGCAGACCGGGGCCGGCGCCGTCGGGCGACAGCGGGGTGGGGGACAGGTCCGTCGGCTCCTCGTCGTTCTCCAGCAGGGTGTTGGCGGAACCGATGATCAGCGGATCGGCCGTTCCGACGGCCTCCTTGTCCTTCGCCGTGTAGTCGCAGAGCAGCAGCAGATGGCGCATCGCCTCCAGCCGGCCGCGCCGCTTGTCGTTGCTCTTCACCACGGTCCACGGCGCGTACGGCGTGTCCGTCGCGCGGAACATGTCGACCTTGGCCTCGGTGTAGGCGTCCCACAGGTCGAGGGAGGCCAGGTCGGTGGGGGAGAGTTTCCACTGGCGGACGGGGTCGACCTGGCGGATGGCGAAGCGGGTGCGCTGCTCACCGCGTGACACCGAGAACCAGAACTTGACCAGCACGATCCCGGCGTCGGTGAGCATCTTCTCGAAGACGGGTGCCTGCGTGTGGAAGTGGCGGTACTCGGCGGGGGTGCAGAAGCCCATGACCCGTTCGACACCGGCCCGGTTGTACCAGGACCGGTCGAAGAAGACGATCTCACCGGCCCCCGGCAGATGAGGCACGTACCGCTGGAAGTACCACTGCCCGGCCTCCTTCTCGGTGGGCTTGTCCAGCGCCACCACATGGGCGCCGCGCGGGTTCAGGCGCTCGGTGAAACGCTTGATGGTGCCGCCCTTGCCCGCCGCGTCGCGCCCCTCGCACACCACGACGATCCGCTGGCCGGTGTCCCGCACCCATTTCTGCAGCTTGAGGAGTTCGATCTGCAGGATGCGCTTCTGCCGCTCGTAGGACGGACGGCGAAGCTTCGTCTCGTACGGGTAGTTCTCACGCCAGGTGTCGAGGGGCTTGCCCTCGCCGTCCAGGAGGACGGGCTGCTCGGGCCGTTCCTCGTCCACCGACAGCCCGGCGAGCAGCCGCGCCTCGGCCTGCGGGTCGTCTCCGCCGACGTGGGCCGGCGTCTTCCACGGATCAACCACAGGTGGGTCCCTTCGTAGCCCGGACAGCCGCTCCCGCCGACGGATCGGCGTACGGGTTCCGCACCCCGTCAGAATGGCACGGGACCGGCCGCCCGGCGTCCCGCGGACCGGCCGAGGCCCCCAGGCCCGGGGCGGCGGGCCGGGCCGGACAGAAGCAGCCACGGCATGTCCGGTTTCGGAGCTGAAGGCAACCCTCCTCCCACCGCAGGGCTCTTATCTGGGTACGGGACGTTTGCCGGCAGGGAACGCACACGGGGGAACCATGCTCAAGTTCCACTTCACGCACACCGATATGGCCCGGATCCGTATGGCGGCAGGTCCGGACCCCATGTGGGAGCTGCTGCTCAGTCTGCATCTGCTGGGGGGAAGGGACGGATCGGTCGTCTTCGGGGCGTGGAAACGGCACATCCGCAGCAGGCTGCCCGGCAGCACCCGTCTGCTGTTCGAGCTGGCACCGCACCGTGGATATTCAGCCGACTTCCTGACGGCGGTGTCCGCCCGGGGAGAACTGGAGACAGGCATCGACGCCGCCCTGTCCACCCCTCGCGGCCGGCTCCGGGAGGATGTCGCCCGTCTCGCCGCCGTACGGGCCCTCGGCGCGCGAACCCTCTCGCTGGCCGAGGCGGGCTCCGACGCGTTGCGCTACCTCGGCGCCGCTCTGCGCGGGTACTTCAACGTGGCGCTGCGGCCGTACTGGGCCCAGGTGGAAACGTCGATCGAGGCGGATCGCGCGGTGCGCGTACGGGCCATACTGGACGGCGGGACCGAGCGGCTGCTGACCACGCTGCATCCCTCCCTGAGCTGGCAGTCCGGTGTCCTCAGCGTGGCCAGCTCCTACGACCGCGACATCCGTCTCGAGGGGCGTGGCCTGCTGTTGCTGCCCTCCTTCTTCTGCTGGCGGGCCCCCATCACGCTGCGCGATCCCGGTCTGCCTCCGGTGATCGTCTACCCGGTCGCCCACGATCTGGGATGGTCGCAGTCCGAGGCAGGCCAGGGGCGTGACGCGGGGGAGGCGCTGGGCGCCCTGCTGGGCAGGACGCGCGCCGATGTGCTGGCGGCCGTCGCGGACCGCGGCGGATCGACCAGTGACCTGGCCCGGCGGCTCGTCGTCTCGCCTGCGTCGGTCTCCCAGCACGCCGCGGCACTGCGCGACTCGGGCCTCATCGTCACCCATCGCCGCGGGCAGAGTGTTCACCACAGTGCCACCGCGCTCGGGAGCGCCCTCCTGGACGGCCACCGGCGCATCCCGCAGCCGTCTTTGCTCAAGGGGTAGGCGGCGGAGGGGGCAGAGGGAGGGGTGGCCGTCGCCGTCAGTGTGCCGACAGCCAGTCGTCGAGGGCGTCGATGAGGCGGTCCAGGGCGGGACGCTCGGTGGAGCGGTCCGTGGTGACCGTACGGCCGTCGAATCGCAGCGTGTACTGGAACAGGTCGGCCGCACCAGGGTCCCTGGTCACGTCGGGGACGTCGTCCAGCGCCGGATCCGCGAGCAGTGTGCGTACCCGCTCGAACCGGGCCGCGCTGGTGCGGCGTACCTCGGAGTCGCCCTTGTCGCTGGTGCGGACGGTGCCGTCGGTATGGAGGACGACCTCCTGCTGAACACCTGCGAAGCCGCCGCTGACGGTCATGGCCACCAGCCGCCGCTCCGGTGCGGTACCCGGGGACGCGGTGAGCTCGGGAGCCGTCCGCGTCTGCGCCGACGTCGGCTTCGCCGAGCCGTGGCCGTCCCCGTCCCCGTCGCCGGCGTCGTCGGCCGCGCAGCCGGTCAGGCCCGGTCCGGTCAGGCTCAGCAGCGCGGCCGTGAACACGGCCGCCGCCACCTGGGTCCCACGCCTCGTACGCACTCCGCCTCCGCCCGTCGCACTGTCCCCGCCGCACCGTGGGTACCACGGAACCACCGGTCCGAGCGTGAACTCGGCCGCCACCGGCACCGGGTGGGAATCCGTACGTTCGGCTGAACGGCCGCCCCACCCGACTGGCATGCTGGCAGTTCTTCCGTCGTCCCAGGAGGCCCCATGCCCGAGCCGTCCGTCCTCGCCGCGCTGGTGTCCGGGTTGCGAGGGGGGTCCATCCAGGTCGTCGACCTCACATCGCCCCTGTCGTCGTCGACGCCGGTCCTCCGACTGCCGCCCGAGTTCGGCCAGACACAGGTGTTCGAACTGGAGGAGATCAGCAGGTACGACGACCGGGGGCCGGCCTGGTACTGGAACAACTTCCGCAGCGGTGAGCACACCGGAACGCATTTCGACGCCCCCAACCACTGGGTGACCGGCAGGGATCTCGACGACGTGTCCTCCGTGCCGGCGGGACGGCTGATCGCGCCGGCCGTCGTGCTGGACTTCACCGCCGAAGCGGCGAAGGACCCCGACTTCCTCGTGGAGGTGGAGCACGTGCGGGCCTGGGAGACACGGAACGGGCCGCTGCCCGACGGCGGCTGGCTGTTGCTGCGGACCGGCTGGGACGCCCGCTCGCACACGCAGGAGGAGTTCCTGAACGCGGACGACAACGGCCCGCACACCCCCGGCCTGTCCCCGGAGTGCGCCCGCTGGGTGGCCCAGGAGTCGCCGGTGATCGGCCTCGGCGTCGAGACGGTCGGCACCGACGCCGGACGCGGGCACGCGTTCGACCCGGCCTTTCCGTGCCACTCCTATCTGATGGGCGGCGACAAGTACGGGCTGACCCAGCTGCGGAACCTGGCGGAGCTGCCTCCGACGGGCAGCGTCGTCGTCGCGGGACCGCTGCCCATCGTCTCGGGCTCCGGCTCCCCCGCGCGGGTGCTCGCACTGGTGGAGCGCTCATGAAGGTCGCGGAGGCCGTCGGACGGGCGCTGCACGCGGCCGGGGTCGAGCAGGTCTTCGGCGTCGTCGGGTCGGGCAACTTCCACCTGACCAACGCCATGGTCGCGGCCGGATCGCGGTTCGTCGCCGCGCGCCACGAGGGCGGCGCGGCGACGATGGCCGACGCGTACGCGCGCATGAGCGGCGAGGTGGCCGCCGTGAGCGTCCATCAGGGACCCGGCCTGACGAACGCCATGACCGGAGTCGCCGAGGCCGCCAAGAGCCGTACACCGCTGCTGGTCCTGGCGGCCGAGGTGACCGAACCGAGGTCCAACTTCCACATCGACCAGGAGGCGCTGGCGCGAGCGGTGGGCGCCGTCCCGCTGCGGATCACATCGGCCGAACTCGCCGTGGAGCAGGCACTCGCCGCCGTCGAGCGAGCCGTGCACGAGCGGCGGACCGTGCTCCTCAACCTTCCGCTGGCCGTGCAGGCTCTGGACGCGCCCGAGGGCACCTCGCCCCAGGCCGCGCCGCCGCGGCGACGGAAGGCGGTCGAGCCGTGCGCGCAGGAGGTGGCGGCACTGGTACGCGTCCTCGAACAGGCGCGGCGGCCGGTCTTCGTGGCCGGCCGAGGCGCCCGGTCACCGGGTGGACGAGCCGCCCTCGAAGCGCTCGCCGAGCACTGCGGAGCCCTGCTCGCGACCTCGGCAGTGGCCCGCGGCCTGTTCCGGGACAGCCCGTGGTCGCTCGACGTGTCCGGAGGCTTCGCGTCGCCGCTGACGGCCGAACTGATCGGGGCCGCGGACGTGATCGTGGGCTGGGGCTGCACCCTGAACATGTGGACGATGCGGCACGGCCGGCTGATCGGCGCCGACACGACCGTGGTGCAGGTCGACGACGACACCTCGGCGCTCGGCGCGCACCGGGAGCTACGGTTCGGCGTCACCGGCGACGTGGAGGCCACCGCACGGCGCGTCCTGGAGGCGGGTGGCGCGCCGCGGCAGGGCTACCGGACCGCCGCCACCGGCGAGGCCGTCGCCGCACGCGTGCGCTGGCGGGACGTGCCGTACGAGGACACGAGCAGCCGGGAGCGGATCGACCCGCGCACGCTGAGTGTCGCGCTCGACGACATCCTCCCCGCGGAGCGCGTGATCGGCGTCGACTCCGGGAACTTCATGGGCTACCCGAGCGCGTATCTGTCGGTGCCCGATGAGAACGGCTTCTGTTTCACCCAGGCCTTCCAGGCGATCGGCCTGGGACTGGCGACGACGATCGGCGCGGCCCTGGCGCGGCCGGACCGCCTCGCGGTGGCGGCGCTCGGCGACGGCGGCGCCATGATGGGCGCCGCGGATCTCGACACGGTCCGCAGGCTCGGACTGCCGATGGTCGTGGTCGTCTACAACGACGACGCCTACGGCGCGGAGGTGCACCACTTCGGCCCGGACGGACACCCGCTCGGCACGGTCGAGTTCCCGCCCACGGACATCGCCGCGGTGGCCCGCGGCTACGGCTTCGAGGCGGTGACGGTGCGCGCGCGGACGGACCTGAAGGCCGTGCGGGACTGGGTCGCCGGCCCACGGTCGGCCCCGTTGCTCATCGACGCGAAGGTCACCCGGGACCGAGGTGCCTGGTGGCTGGAGGAGGCGTTCCGCGGACACTGAGCGGACGCCCGGCCTCGACGCCCCGGCGCCCGGCTCGGCGGTCGCCGAACTCCGGGAAAAAGGCCGGGCCCTGAACACCTCAGGCTGTGATCATGGAACTCCTTGACGACGTACGAGGAGTTGATCCGTGATGCCCGCCGTGCCCGCCGATCCGAACGTGGTCCACCCGATGCCCGAGCAGCCGCGTGTGGTCCTGCTGCGCCCTCTGGTCACCTCACCGCTGATCGAGGTGGGGGAGTACTCGTACTACGACGACCCGGACGATCCGACGGCCTTCGAGACCCGGAACGTGCTGTACCACTACGGGCCGGAGAAACTGGTGATCGGCAAGTTCTGCGCACTGGGCGAAGGGGTGCGGTTCATCATGAACGGCGCCAACCACCGGATGGACGGCCCCTCGACGTTTCCCTTTCCGATCATGGGCGGTTCCTGGTCCGAGCACTTCGATCTGATCACCGCTCTGCCCGGCAGGGGCGACACCGTGGTCGGGAACGACGTCTGGTTCGGGTACCGGACCATGGTGATGCCCGGCGTACGCATCGGGCACGGGGCCGTCATCGCCTCCGGGTCGGTCGTGGTCGACGACGTGCCCGACTACGGCGTCGTCGGCGGCAACCCGGCCAGGCTCCTGCGCCGCAGGTACGACGACGAGGACGTCGCCCGCCTCCTGGCCCTCGCCTGGTGGGACTGGCCCGCCGAGCACATCAGCGAGCAGGTGCGGACCATCATGTCCGGCAGCGTCGACGCCCTGGAGGCCGCGGCCCCGGCCACGCGGTAGCCCGCACCACCGGGTGGCACGGCAGCTCGGCCCGCCCCGCGCCTGCCGCGTATATGAGCTTTGTCTGCTTAGCATGCGTGATGATCCACTTCCCGTGGACCAGCCGTTCGTGGACCAGCCGTTCGTGACCCGTATCCGGTAGCCCGTGTCTCGTAGCCCGTGTCTCGTAGCCCGTGGGCCGCGGAGTCGTGGGGCGGTGGGTCCGCTGCGGCGTCCATCGTGAGAGGAGCCCTCCATGGCCCCGGCAGGCCGTCGCAGACCGCTGACGCAGGACGCCTCGTCACGGCACGACCCCGCGGCACACGCCGCCGCGCGGCACTTCGGGCGCCGCCGCTTCCTCTCGGTCACCGCCGCGGCGGCCGCCCTCGCCTTCGCCACCGATCTGCCGGCCCGGGGAGCGGCGGGCACCACCGGGCTCGACACGGCGAGGATCGCCGGCGATCCGTTCACGCTCGGCGTCGCCTCCGGAGACCCGCTGCCCGGCTCCGTGCTGCTGTGGACCCGGCTCGCCCCCGCCCCGTACGAACCGGGCGGAGGCCTCCCCGCGCAGAACGTGACCGTCGACTGGGAACTGGCCGACGACGAGCGCTTCGCCTCGCCCGTGCGCAAGGGCACCGCCGTCGCCCACCCCGAGTACAACCACAGCGTGCACGTCGAGGTCGGCGGCCTCCGGCCCGGCCGTGTCTACTACTACCGGTTCAGGGCCGGGACCTGGATCAGCGAGACCGGCCGCACTCGCACGGCACCGGCCGCCACGTCCGCCGCCGCCGAGCTCACCTACGCGGCCGTGGCCTGCCAGGCCTACCACGACGGGTACTTCACCGTGCACCGCCATCTCGCCCAGGACGACGTCGACGTGGTGCTCCACCTCGGCGACTACCTGTACGAGTACGCCGTGGACGCCGCGGGCGGCGCGCGCCGCTACACCGACCGGAAGCTGCCCGACCTCTTCAACCGGGAGGCCAGGACCCTGGCCGACTACCGGCTGCGCTACGCCCTCTACAAGAGCGACCCGGATCTGCGGGCGGCGCACGCGGCGCACCCCTTCGTCGTCACCTGGGACGACCACGAGACCGAGAACAACTACGCGGGCGCCGTGAGCGAGAACGGCGACCCGCCGCAGGAGTTCCTGCTGCGCCGCGCCGCCGCCTACCGCGCGCACTGGGAGAACCAGCCCCTGCGCGGCGCGCAGCTGCCCAGCGGCCCGGACATGCGGCTCTACCGCCGCCTCCAGTGGGGCACACTCGCGCAGTTCGACGTCCTCGACACCCGCCAGTACCGCTCCGACCAGGCGTACGGGGACATCCCGCACGCACCGGGCCCCGAGTCCGACGATCCGGCGCGCACCCTCACCGGGGCGGCTCAGGAGAACTGGCTGATCGACGGCTGGCGCGCCTCGGCGGCCCTGTGGAACGTGATGCCGCAACAGGTGTGCTTCTCGCAGCGCAAGTTCGACCTCACCGCCCAGGCCAAGATGTCCATGGACGCCTGGGACGGCTACCGGGCCTCGCGCCGGCGCGTCCTCGACGGCGCACGCGCGGCCGGGGTGGAGAACCTCGTGGTCATGACGGGGGACGTGCACGTCGGGTACGCCTTCGACATCAAGGACGACTTCGACGACCCGGGGTCCAGGACGCTGGGCACGGAGATCGTCGCCACCTCGGTCGCCAGCGGCAAGGACGGCGCGGACAAGCCCGCCAACTGGGACACGTACCTCAGGGCCAACCCGCACCTGAGGTTCTACAACGGGCGGCGCGGTTATGTGCGGGTCGCGCTGGACCGCCAGAAGGCGCGGGCGGACTTCCGGACGGTCTCGGCCGTGACGACGCCGGGCGCGCCGGTCAGGACCGCCGCGTCCTTCGTGACCGAGGCGGGCGCCCCGGGGCTCAAGCCCGCCTGACAGCGGTACCCGGTGAGCCGGGCCACGGGCATCCGGTACTCCGCCGGGCGGGTCCTTCCTGTCGGCCGAAGAGCCGAACCGGCCGGAAGTGGACATTTTCTGAGTCCGTGTCGGCAAGGTCTAGGTTCTCCACGCCTTTCCGCCCACGCATTCCGCCCCCTCCAGGAACGAGGAGTCACCCGATGGCCCACAGACACACCGGCAGAGCCACCCGGACCAACCGGACGACCCGGACCACCCTCGGCGTGCTCGGCGCCTTCGGCGCGCTCGTGCTCACGGGGCTGCCCGCGACCGCGGCCGCCGCCGGGTCTCGCGCACCCGCCGAACCCCCGGCGCCCACCTCCGCGCAGACGCTCGGTGCCGACAAGCCGTCGTCGGCCCTCGTCCGCGCGTTGGTACGTGACCTGGGGCTGACGGGTGCGCAGGCCAGGGAGCGACTGGTGAACGAGGCGGAGGCGGGCACACGCGCCGGCCGCCTCCAGAACGAGCTGGGCAAGCACTTCGCCGGTGCCTGGGTGCACGGCACGACCTCCGGCGGCCTGACCGTCGCGACCACCGACGCCGCGGGTGTCTCCGCCATCAAGGCCGGCGGGGCGCAGGCGAGGATCGTCCAGAACGCGTTGCGGGACCTGCGGGCCGCCAAGACGAAACTCGACGCCGCCGCGGTGGGCGAGGCCCTCGACACACCGGTCCGGTACGTCGACGTGCGGACCAACCGGGTGACGGTGCAGGCGACGAGCCGGGGTGCCGCCGACAAGCTCATCGCGGCCGCCGGGGTCGACCGGCGGCTCGTGGACGTCAAGGTGTCGGCGGACCGGCCGCGTGTCCTGCACGACGTCCGGGGCGGCGACGCGTACTACATCGACGACAACGCCCGCTGTTCGGTGGGGTTCTCCGTGACCAAGGGGGAGCAGCAGGGGTTCGTCAGCGCCGGGCACTGCGGCGAGGCGGGGGCCAGGACCAGCGGCTTCAACAGGGTCGACCAGGGTGTCTTCGAGGCCTCGGTCTTCCCCGGCCAGGACATGTCCTGGGTGGGCGTCAACAGCCAGTGGACCGCCACGCCCACCGTCAAGGGCGAGGGCGACGCGGACGTTCAGGTCGCCGGTTCGGTGCAGGCGCTGGTGGGGGCGGCGATCTGCCGGTCGGGATCCACCACCGGCTGGCACTGCGGAACGATCGAGCAGCACGACACCACCGTGAGCTACTCCGAGGGCGACGTCAACGGAGTGACCCGTACGACGGTGTGCGCGGAGCCCGGCGACTCCGGTGGCTCCTACATCTCCGGCACCCAGGCGCAGGGCGTCACCTCCGGTGGCTCCGGCGACTGCAAGAGCGGCGGCATCACCTTCCACCAGCCCATCAACCCGGTGCTCAGCGCGTACGGCCTGACGCTCAGCACCGCCACGGACCAGAGCGGCACCCCCGCCCCCGAGGACGGCCGGGCGGCGACCTGGACCTCGGGGCAGGTCTACGAGGTCGGGACCCGGGTGACCCACGACGGTGTCTCCTACCAGTGTCTGCAGGCACACCAGGCACAGGGGGCGTGGCAGCCCGGCCTCACCCCTGCTCTGTGGCAGCGGCTCTGACCGTCACGCGACCGCGGCGGCGCGAGGGCCTGTCTCCGGACCCGGCCCTCGCGCCGCTCCGTGTGCCTGCACAGCATCCACCGCGTCCACAGCACGCACCGGCTCATGCCTCGGCCAGCAGCGCGTACGCCGTCGACACGAACGTCTCGCGCGGGCGGAAGCGGCGGGTGCACAGGCCGACCAGTGCCGTGCCGGTGTCGGGTCTGAACCCCAGGAACGCCTGCTGACCGAGTGTGGCCCCGCCGTGGAAGTACATGGGGCCGTTCCCGGTCGGGTGCTGGAACCAGGCCACCGTGTGCACATGCCGGTGCCCGAGGCCGCGCCGGAGGACCGGACGGCGTACCGCCCGCAGCGCACCGGCCAGGGGGCGGCCCGCGGGGCCCGGACCCGGGCCCGACGGATCCAGGTGGGCTTCGAGGAACGTCAGCAGGTCGTGCGGGGTGGCCCGGACGGCGCCGGCCGACCGGAATCCGCCGACGGTCAACGGGGGTGTGGGTGTGCTGCCGTCCCTGCGGTGCCCGGTGGCGTCGATGTCCTGTCCGCCGGGCCACAGGGCGGTGCCGCCCAGCCCCAGCGGCCGCAGCACCCGACCGGTGAGCAGGTCGTCCCAGGGCGTCGCGGTGGCCGCGGCGAGGGCGTGACCGAGCACGGCGACACCGAAGTTGGAGTAGTGCCAGCGGGTGCCGGGCCGCCGGCGCGGACGGCGGCGCAGGAACGCGTCGACGACCCGCTCGTCCGGGTAGCCGGCATAGGGGTTGCTGCGCCAGGTGGGCAGGGCCCGGGGGAAGAAGTCGACGGGCAGGGCGGGCAGTCCGGAGGTGTGGGTGATCAGGTGCGCGAGGGTGACGGGGTCCCGGCCGATGAGCCGGGCGCGCAGGGCCGGGTCGAGGCAGGCGGCGGCCGGCTCCGCCGCGGACAGGGTGCCCGACTGGGTCAGCTGGGCCAGGAGCAGTCCGGTGAACGTCTTGGAGGCCGAGCCGATCTCGTAGCGCAGCCGCTCGCGGGCGACGGGCGGCGGCGGTCCGGTGCCACCGCAGCGCACCGTGCGGTGGCCGTCCCGGGAGAGCGCGAAGACCACGTCGGGCGCGTCCACGGCGGCGATGGCCTCGTCGAGCCGGGTGCGCAGCGATTCGTCGTCCGGGGGCGTCCTCGCCGGCCGGCGGGAGTACGGCAGTACGCCGGTGACGCCGAGCGGATCGCCCGGCCAGGGCTGGGGGCGCGGCGTCACGCCCGTGCCAGCAGCGTCAGGGCGCGGGAGGTGGCCAGCACGGAGGCGAAGGCGGCGACCAGCGTCGGGTGGTAGACGAGGTCGAACAGTTCGTCGGGGTCGCCCTGCGGCATCGTGCGTGCCACGGGCATGGCCCCGTCGGGCTGTTGGGCGGCGGCGAAACCCGCCCAGGCCCGCTCGTCCAGCGTCGGGCGCGGCAGACAGGCGTCGACGACGAGCAGTTCGCCGAGCAGGTCCCAGCGCTGCAGGTCGAGCCAGTCGTCCAGCCAGACCGGCAGCCAGGTGGCGAGGTAGTCGGCGAGGTGCGGCGGGATGCCGTCGGGGTTCTCTCCCCAGTCGGTGAGGTGGAAGACGGTGTGCGTGATGTCGTAGGCGATGTGCCCTTCGACGGTCCAGGGCTCGGGGGTGCGCCCGAGCCACGTGGCGCCGACGACCTCGGACTCCGGCGGCTGGGGCGGCAGTCCGAAACGCCGCTGGAACGCGGACAGCCCGAGCCGGCGCACCGGCCGTGTCTCGATGGCCGCGTAGCTCTCCAGCCGGTGGTTGAAACGGATGATCTCCTCGATGCCGGGGTGGCTGTAGCCGAGCTCCTTGAACGGGAGGTAGACCTCGAAGGGAATGGGGGAGAGGGGCTCGATCCGCTGGCCGTGGACCAGCATCCGGCCGCCGTCCAGCGTGTGACGCCAGGCGTGGTCGAGCAACTGCCGTGCCAGCCGGGTCTCCTGGGAGCCCGACACCCCTTCGCGGAACAGCACCTTGCAGATGACGGCCAGTTCACCGACCGGTTTGAAGCGCTCCAGGAAGCCCACTTCGGGGTCGACGTCCGGGTCCAGGTAGAACCCGTCCCGGTGGGCGTGCAGCCACTCCAGGGCGCCGGTCCCGACGGCGTGGACGAGCCGGGTGCTGGTCATCTCGACACTCCTTGCCCGCCCTGTCCCTGACGCGCCGCGTACGCGAGGGGGCGTGCCCCGCGCGTCACCCCGCCGGCCTCGGCGCTCTCACGCGGACGCGCGGTGCTCAGCACGGCGGCGAAGACCGTCATCAGGGTGGAGTGGTAACAGCCGGGGAAGTCCTGGCCCACGGGGTGGCCGGCGCGTCCGGAGCCCACCTCCGGGATGGCGCCGGACGCGTCCTGGGCTGCCGCGATCCTTGTCCAGGCGTCCCGCAGCAGGGCCTGTTCGGGCGGGTCGGGCAGGCTGGCGGCGACGGCCAGCAGTTCGCAGCTCAGGTCCCACTGCTCCGCCTCCAGGCAGGTGTCGAGCCAGGGCACGAGCCAGTTCCTGAGGTAGTCCGCGACCCGTGGGGGGACGTCCCCGGGGTTCAGGCCCCAGTCGGTGAGATGGAAGACCACGTGGGTGAGGGTGTACCCGGCGGCCAGTTCGAAGGTCCACGGCTCCGGCAGACCGCCCAGCCAGGTGCGCCCCAGGGAGCGCGGCACGTCGTCGTGGGGCGGGATGCCGCTGCGCCGCTCGGAGTTGAGGATGCCCAGGCGCCGGTTGGGCAACTGCTCGGTCAGCTGCCAGCCGCGGGTGCGGGCCGTCGTCGCGACGGTCTTCTCGAAGTCCGCGTGGCGCAGCCCGGCCGCCGCGAACGCCGCGTAGATCTCCAGGGGATACGTCGCGAAGGGTTCGAGACGCTGCAGGTCGAGGAAGAGGGCGCCGTGCCCGGTCTGCTGCCAGGCGAACGTCAGCAGGTCGGAGGCGGTCTCGTGGAGCGGGTCGGCCGGGTCGGTGTGCCGGCGGACGCTGACGCAGACCTGTGCCAGTTCGCCGAGGGGCTTCCAGGTGAGGTTCACGTCGCCGTGCTCGGCGAGTGCGTCGTCGCCGAGCACGAAGTCGCCGCGGTGGGCGGACACCCAGCCCAACGCGGCCTCGCCCAGCGCCCGGACGTCGCGCGCCGTCACACCGGTGCTCCGGTCCGCATCAGCCGCGCCGCCTGGATCTGCAGGGCCACGCGTGAGTCGTCGGCGCCCATCAGTGCCACGAAGTCGAGCCCGGCCTCCAGGCCGAGCGTGTCCGGCACGCCGTCCAGGAGGACCAGCCAGCGTCCCGCGCCGGCCGCCTGCAGCCAGTCGCGGCGGCGGACCGCCCGGACGAATCCACGGGCGACGTCGACGGGACGGCCGCGGGCCGCGCGAGCCACCGCGCAGTCCTCGCCGGGCACCGCGAGCGGGGCCAGCACGGCGAGTTGATGGGTCAGCGACTGCCACGAGGCGTCGTCGAGCCAGGCCGCCGTGGGCTGTCCGTCATGGTCCGGCTCCGGCGTGTCGTCGAGGGACGCGTCCAGTCGGCGAAGGGCCCGGGTCATCGCCCAGTGGCTCCACGCCGAGGTGGGAGCCGCGTCCGCGGGGGGCGGGTAGGCGTGCACGGTCCTGCTGAACACGCCGAGATCGTCGGCTTCGAGCGGTGTGCGGCGCAGGACGCTCGGCAGGACGGCGTCGGCTCCCATCACCCGTACGGCGGCCAGGGCCAGATCCGCGGGTACCTCGGTTCCGTCGCTTCCCGATACGGTGCCGGCCAGCCGGAACTGGCCCCCGCTCCGAAGAGCGGAGACCAGTTCCGACGAGAGGCCCTGCACCGCGCCCGCCAGGCGGGTCGTAGTGCCTGACTGCTCCATGTGGTTCTTCTCCCGTCAGACCTTCTTCGGCCTGGGGGTGGGAGGCGACAGCAGCAGTCCGCCCTGCCCGCCAATCAGGGCGAGGGCCAGGCATTCGCGGCTGTCGCGGAAGGTGCCTTCGGCCTCGATCGGGTTGAGAGCCGCTTCCAGGTCCAGGGTCTGGGCCTCGGCGAGCTCGGCGGTCAGAAATTCGGCGGTAGACATACCACCATCCCCTTTACGAGAGATTCGGTTTGTTCTCACAGTGACGTGTGTCCGCTTTGCTGCGACTTATTCATGATGTGGGGATATGTCTTGAATTTTTTCGGTTCCGCCTTCAACTTCCTTCACCCCAGGAGGCGTCGCCCGGCGTGCGGGAACGCGCGGTGGGCCCCAGCCTGAGTACGTGAGCCGAGAACACCACCATTCCGAAGTGCTGCTGAGGGTGAACGGCGTGCCGCACACCCTCACCGTCGACCACCGCTCCGTCCTGCTGGACGTGTTGCGTGAGCGGCTCCACCTCACCGGCGCCAAGAAGGGCTGCGACCACGGCCAGTGCGGTGCCTGCACCGTCCTGGTGGACGGGCGCCGGGTCAACGGCTGTCTGCTGCCCGCGGTGGCCCTCGACGGCTGCGACATCACGACGGTGGAGGGCCTGGCCGGCGGTGACTCCGGCGGGGACCTGCATCCGTTGCAGCGCGCCTTCCTGGACCGCGACGCCTTCCAGTGCGGCTACTGCACACCGGGTCAGCTCTGCAGCGCCGTCGGCGCGATGGCCGAGGCCGAGTCCGGTCACCCCTCTCAGGTGACGGACCCCGGGTCGCCCTCCGGACAGCCGGTCCCGCTGGACCGGGACGAGATCCGTGAGCGGCTCAGCGGCAACCTCTGCCGCTGCGGCGCCTATCCGAACATCGTGCGGGCCGTCGAGGACGTGATCCGGTGAAGCCCTTCGCCTACGCGCGTGCCGGCACTGTCGAGGAGGCGGCCGAGCTGTACGCGGCCCGGCCCGGCGCCCGCTACCTCGGCGGCGGCACCAACCTGGTCGACCTGATGAAACTGGGGGTGGAGCAGCCGGCCGCCCTCGTCGACGTCAGCCGGCTGCCGCTCGACACGGTGGAGGAGCTGCCCGACGGGTCGGTACGGATCGGTGCCACGGTCCGCAACAGCGACCTCGCCGCCCACCCGACGGTCCGCGACCGCTATCCGGCCCTCTCGCAGGCGCTCCTGGCCGGGGCCTCCGGACAACTGCGCAACGCGGCCACCACCGGCGGCAACCTCCTCCAGCGCACCCGCTGCCCGTACTTCCAGGACACCGGCCTGCCCTGCAACAAGCGCACCCCGGGCTCCGGTTGCGGCGCCCGGGACGGCGTACACCGTGACCACGCGGTGCTCGGGCACTCCCCGCAGTGCATCGCCACCCATCCGTCCGACCTAGCCGTGGCACTGGCCGCCCTGGACGCGGAGGTCGAGCTGTACGGGACCGACGGCTCGCGGACCGTCCCGGCCGCCGAGTTCCACCGGCTGCCCGGGGACCGGCCCGAGCAGGACACCGAGATCCGCTCCGGCGAACTCATCACCGGGGTGCTCCTGCCGGCGGCCCCCGCCGGACTGCCCTCGCTGTACCGCAAGGCACGCGACCGGGCATCGTACGCCTTCGCTCTCGCGTCCGTCGCCGCGGTGCTCGGTGTGGAGGGCGGTGTCGTCCGGCACGTCGGCCTCGCGTTCGGGGGACTGGCCCACCGCCCCTGGCGGGCGCGGCGGGCGGAGCAGGCACTGCTGGGCGCCGCCCCCACGACGGCGGCGTTCGAGCGGGCCGCGGACCTCGAACTCGCCGCCGCCGAACCGCTGCGGGACAACGCCTACAAGATCCCGCTGGCCCGCAATCTGGCGGTCGACGCCCTGGAGCGGCTCGCACGGTCCACCAGGACCTGAACCGCGCCACACCGGACCTCGACGAGCAACGGAAACCATCAGGAGGAGCGGCATGGCCGACACTCGCACCGGTACCGGCACCGCGCTGGGCGCGCCCGCCGAGCGCCGGGAGGGCCGGGCCAAGGTCACCGGCAGCGCTCGGTACGCCGCCGAACAGACCGACCCCGGCCGCGTCCACGCCTGGCCGGTGATCGCCACGATCGCCCGTGGGTCGGTCCGTTCCGTCGACTCCGCCGCCGCGCTGGCCCTGCCCGGGGTCCTCACGGTGCTCACCCACGAGAACGCGCCCCGGCTGGCCCCCGCGGACGACCCCACGCTCGCCGTCCTGCAGAACCCGCGGGTGCCGCACCACGGCTGGTTCGTCGCCCTGGTGGTCGCCGAGACCCTGGAGGCGGCCCGCGCCGGCGCCGCCGCGGTCCGTGTCGACTACGACGCCGAGGCGCACGACGTGACCCTGACGGACGACCACCCCGAGGCCTACACGCCCGACGAGGCCAACGGCGGATTCCCCGCACACCGCGAACAGGGCGACCCCGAGCAGGCGTTCGCGGCCGCGGAGGTGCGCGTCGACACCCGCTACCGCGTCGCACCGCTGCACAACCACCCCATGGAACCGCACGCGGCCACCGCCCACTGGCACGAAGGCAAGCTGCTCGTGCACGACTCCAGCCAGGGCGCCACGACCGTACGCGCCACCCTGGCCTCGCTGTTCCGGCTCTCCGAGGACGACATCACCGTCGTCAGCGAACACGTCGGCGGCGGATTCGGGTCCAAGGGCACCCCGCGCCCCCACGTGGTGCTCGCCGTGCTGGCGGCCCGGGAGACCGGCCGCCCCGTCACCGTCGCACTGCCCCGGCGCTTCATGGCCGCGGTCGTCGGCCACCGGGCGCCCACCCTGCACCGGTTGAGGCTGGGCGCGGACGCGGACGGAACCCTCGGCGCGTGCCTCCACGAGGTCACCACCTACACGTCCCGCATCAAGGAGTTCGTGGAGCAGGCCGCCGTACCCAGCCGGATCATGTACGCGGCGCCCCACCGCCTCAGCTCCCACCGGGTGGTCCCGCTGGACGTGCCCAGCCCGTCCTGGATGCGCGCTCCGGGCGAGGCTCCCGGCATGTACGCCCTGGAGTCGGCCATGGACGAACTCGCCGTCGCGACGGGCCTGGACCCGGTGGAACTGCGCATCAGGAACGAGCCGGACACCGAACCCGGGAGCGGCAAGCGGTTCAGCAGCCGCCACCTGGTCGAATGCCTGCGGGAGGGCGCCCGGCGCTTCGACTGGGCGCGGCGCGACCCCCGCCCTCGGTCCCACCGCGAGGGACCGCTCCTCGTCGGCACGGGGGTGGCCGCGGCCACGTATCCGGTGATGGTCAGCCCGGCGCAGGCGACGGCGCACGCACTGCCCGACGGCCGCTTCGCGGTCCGGATCAACGCCACGGACATCGGCACCGGCGCCCGTACCGTCCTCGCGCAGATCGCCGCCGACGCCCTCGGCGCGCCCCTGGACCGGGTACGCGCCGAAGTGGGCAACAGCGACCTGCCGCCGGCCCCGCTGGCCGGCGGCTCGTCCGGCACGGCGTCCTGGGGCTGGGCCGTCCACGAGGCGTGTACGCGCCTCGCGGCGACCCTGGCCGGGCACACGGGGCCACTGCCGGACGACGGGCTCCGCGCCCACGCCGACACGACGGGCAGCGCCGACGCCGACAGCCCCTACTCGCGGCACGCCTTCGGCGCCCACTTCGCGGAGGTCACGGTCGACACGGTGAGCGGAGAGGTCCGGGTACGCCGGCTGCTGGGCGTGTACGCCGCCGGGCGCATCCTCAACGCCCGCACCGCCCGCTCCCAGTTCATCGGCGCCATGACCATGGGCCTGGGCATGGCACTGACCGAGGGCAGCACCCTGGACACCGCGTCCGGCGCCTTCGTGGAGGCCGACCTGGCCGCGTACCACGTCCCGGCGCACGCCGACGTCCCCGACATCGAGGCGCACTGGATCGACGAGGAGGACCCCCACCTCAACCCGATGGGCAGCAAGGGCATCGGCGAGATCGGCATCGTCGGCACGGCGGCGGCCATCGGCAACGCCGTCCACCACGCCACGGGCGTCCGCCACCGGGAACTGCCCCTGACCCCGGACCGGGTGCTCACGGGGCTGGGCTGACCGCGCCGATTCCCACCCGCCGATCCCCGTCGCGCCGATCCCTACCCCAGCGGGGTGAGGCGCGGGCCGGCGGCGGTCCGCATACTCGGTGACATGAACAAGCACGGGCACCTCGCCGAGTTCCTCCAGGCACGCCGGAGCCAACTGCGCCCCGAGGACGTGGGATTGCGGACCTACGGCGAGCGGCGCCGGGTACCGGGGCTGCGGCGGGAGGAACTCGCGATGCTCGCGGGCATCAGCGCCCCCTACTACACCCGCCTGGAGCAGGGCCAGTCGCGCAACGCCTCACCCGAGGTGCTCGACGCCGTGGCGAGCGCCCTGCGCCTGGACGAGTCCGAGCGTGCCCATCTGCACACCCTGGCCAAGGCGCCGCGACGCGGCAGGGCCGCCGGCGCGCGGCCCCGCACCGAACGCGTCACCGCGGCGACGGGCGCCCTGCTGGCGGCGGTCGGGGGCACCCCCGCGCTCGCCCTGGGCCGCGGCAGCGACGTGCTGGCCTGGAACGGGCCCGGGCACAGCCTGTTCGCGAGCCATCTCGACCCGGACAGCCCCGACGACCCCGGCCGGCGGCCCAACATGGCGAAGCTGGTGTTCCTGGACGCGCACACCCGCGACCTGTACGTCGACTGGCCGGCCAAGGCCCGCGCGGTCGTGGGCAATCTGCGGCTGACGGCGGGGCGGCACCCGGACGATCCACGGCTGGCCGCGCTGATCGGCGAACTGACCATGCACAGCCGGGAGTTCGCCACGCTGTGGGCCGACCACCGGGTGCTGGCCTGCGACGTCGCCGACTACGAGATGCGCCACCCGCTGGTCGGGACGCTGACCGTCACCCAGCAGACCCTGCAGAGCCCGCAAGGGAGCGGACCGTCCCTGGTGGTGGCCACCGCGGGCCCCGGTTCGCCCTCCGCGGCCGCCCTGACCCTGCTCGCCCACGCCACCGGGCCGCGCGAAGCGGCCCGGCCGCGCCACGACAGCGAGCCCCGCACCCCCTGACCCACGCTCCCTGACCTGCTCCGCGCACCGCCTGCACGGTGGCCGGTGGCTCCGGGAGGGTCAGTTCGCCTGCCCACCGTCCCGCAGGACGTCGAGTGCGGTGAGCGCCACATGCAGTTCGGTGCGCCGCTCGCCGCATTCGAGGTCGCAGTCGAGCAGCCGCCCGATGGTGCGCAGCCGCTGGTAGACGGTCTCCCTCGACAGGGCGCCCAGCCGGGCGGCGGTGGTCTTGTTGCCCGCCGCCGCCAGGTAGTGCCGCAGGGTCGTCAGGAGGTCGGTGCCGTGCCGGGTGTCGTGGTCGACGAGGCGGCCGAGCTGCCGTTCGGTGTACTCCTGGACACGCGTGTCCTCGCGCAGCGCGTACAGGAGGCGGCGCAGACCGATGTCGGCCGGCTCGTGGTAGGGCCTGCCGTCCGGCAGGGGCTGTCCTGGGCGGGTCGCCTCCGCGACGCGGGCCGCCTCACGGAAGGAACGGGCGGCGTGCGAGAGGTCCCTGACCTCGGAACCGGTGCTCACCACGGCACGTGGGTCCGACTCCAGCGCGGCGCGGCCCAGATGCTCGACCGTGGGCCGCCACGGCCGGGAGGGACGCAGGGCGAGCAGGACGCCGAGCCGGGCGGGAGCCAGCGCGCCCACCAGAGCGGGCGCGCCCGTCGTCCTGAGCTCCTGGGACAGCCGGGCCTCGAGCCCGGAGCCGTCGTCCGGTGCCCGGGTGTCCACCAGGACCGCGAGGAAGGTACTGCCCTCGGTGGGCAGGCCCAGCGCGGCGAGCCGCGCGCGGGCGTCCGCGGCGGAGTGGTGGCGCTGCTCGACCAGATCACGCAGCGCGCTCCGGTGCGCCGTGCGCTCCCACGGCGTGGCGTGGATGAGACGGGCGATGGTGAGAGCCATCGCCGTCCTCTCCAGGACGGTGACGTCCTCCGGCACGAACGCCGGCCCGACGGAGGAGGCCCGGGTCCCGCCCGGAGGCGGGAGCATGGCCACGCGGCCCCACCGTTCGCCCTGGTACTCCACGGGTGCCACGAGCCAGCCCTCGGGCCCGCCCACCTCCGTGTGGTCGCCCGGCGAAGTCGCCCGGGAGCGCCGCTCCCAGCCGGTCAGCGCCTCGCCCACCGTGCTGCCGGACGGCTCGCAGAGCAACGCCCGGTGCACCAGGTTCTCCAGGACGACGGTGTGGCCGCTCATCTCCGCCGCCGCGCGTACGACGTCCTCGGGGCCCGCTCCGCGCAGTGTCAGCGCGGTGAACGCCTCGTGGATGCGCTGGGTTCTGCGCACGGCGTCCGCCTGGCTGCCGAGGATGAGGGTGTGGACGACCTGGGTGACCTCCAGGAAGTTGACGTCCTCGACCAGGGTGACCAGCGGGAGGCCACGGGTTCGGCACGCTTGGATGAGCGGGCCGGGCGGCCGGTGATAGCGCCGTACGAGTTCGATGACTAGGGCCGCCGCTCCGACGTCGGCCAGCTCGTCGACGTAACGGCGTACGCCCGCGGGGTCCTCGGGCAGGGGCATGCCGGTGGTCAGGACGAGCTCGCCGCCCTTGAGGAAGGAGGCGGGGTCCGTCAGCTCGGTGATGTGCACCCAGCGGACCGGCCGGTCCAGGCCCGTCGCCCCGGCCACCACCTCGGGCCGGCCCGCCGCCAGGACGGGAAGGGCCAGCACGTCGGCGACGGTGAGCGCGCGGCCCGCGGGGGCGGTGCCCGGTTCCACGGCCCCGGCCGCGGTCCCGGCCGGCCGGGGTGTTTCGGCGTACTCGCTCATGGTGCGTCCCTGCCCGCCCGGACACTGTGACAAGCGTGGCTGACCTGCGCGAGAACGGGCCGACGACCGGTGCGGTGGTCCCCGAGGGCGCCTCGGCCCAGGGGCGGTTGACACACTGTCCGAACCCCGCCGTCCCGTTGGACAGATCACGCGTTGTCGCCTTCCGTCCCGGTGGAGATGCTCGGAGTGCCGAAGCAGCGCCGTGCCGGAGCACGAACGCCGCAGACGACAACGCAGGGCCGGGAGACGAACATGACCGCACTGTCGCCGCACCTTCGCCAGGCCACTCCCGTGGTGGCCGTCCGGGGCGAGGGCGTCCACCTCTTCGGTGAGGACGGCCGCCGCTATCTGGACTTCACCGCCGGTATCGGTGTCACCAGCACCGGACACTGCCATCCGAAGGTGGTCGAAGCCGCCCGGGACCAGGTGGGCAGGCTCGTTCACGGCCAGTACACGACGGTCCTGCACCAGCCGCTGCGCCGGCTCGTCGACAAGCTCGGCGAGGTGCTGCCCGCCGGACTCGACAGCCTGTTCTTCACCAACTCGGGCAGCGAGGCGGTGGAGGCCGCGCTGCGGCTGGCCCGGCAGGCCACCGGCCGCCCGAACGTGCTGGTCTGCCACGGCGGATTCCACGGCCGGACCGTGGCCGCCGCCGCGATGACGACGTCCGGGACGCGCTTCCGGTCGGGGTTCTCGCCGTTGATGAGCGGCGTGGTCGTCACCCCGTTCCCGACGGCCTACCGCTACGGCTGGGACGAGGACACCGCCACCCGCTTCGCCCTCCAGGAACTCGACTACACGCTCCAGACCATCTCCTCGCCCGCCGACACGGCCGCGCTCATCGTCGAGCCGGTGCTCGGCGAGGGCGGCTACGTGCCCGCGACCCGCGCCTTCATGGAGGGACTGCGGGAACGGGCCGACCGGCACGGCTTCCTGCTGATCCTGGACGAGGTGCAGACGGGAGTGGGCCGCACCGGCCGGTTCTGGGGACACGACCACTTCGGCGTCACCCCCGACATCCTGATCACCGCCAAGGGGCTGGCCAGCGGCTTCCCGCTGTCCGGCATCGCCGCCTCCGAGGAATTGATGGCCAGGGCGTGGCCCGGCTCGCAGGGCGGCACCTACGGTGCCAACGCGGTGGCCTGCGCCGCCGCCTGCGCCACCCTCGACGTCGTACGCGACGAGAAGCTCGTCGAGAACGCCGACGCGATGGGGGCGCGGCTGCGCCGGGGCCTGGAGACGGTGGCCGCCCGGACGCCGGCCATCGGGGACGTGCGCGGCCTGGGGCTGATGCTGGCCAGCGAGTTCGTCGACGCGGACGGCGGCCCCGACCCCGAGACCGCCGCCCGGGTGCAACGGGCCGCCGTCGACGAGGGGTTGCTCCTGCTCCTGTGCGGCGCCTGGAACCAGGTCGTGCGCATGATTCCGGCGCTCGTGATCGACGAGACGGCGGTGGACGAGGGGCTCAGGGCCTGGGAGGCGGCGGTGGCGGCCGGTACGGCGGCAGCCCCGGGCCGATGACGAACACCCCCGCGACCGTGGCCCGTACGGTCGCCCGGCCCTCCGCCCGCACCTCGCCGCCGCCGACCGACCAGGAGTGACACCATGACCGACACACCGACCCGGCTGTTCATCGGCGGCGCCTGGACGGACGCCGCGGACGGCGCCACCATGCCCGTCGACGACCCCGCGACCGGGGAGACCCTCTGCCATGTCGCCGACGCGGGCCTCAAGGAGGCCAGGCTCGCGGAGGACGCGGCCGTCCGGGCCCAGGAGGCGTGGGCCCGCACGGCACCCCGGGCCCGCAGCGAGATCCTGCGCCGCGCCCACGAGATCATCCTCGAACGCACCGACGAACTCGCGCGTCTGATGACGTCCGAGATGGGCAAGCCGCTCGCCGAGGCCAGGGGAGAGGTGGCGTACGCCGCCGAGTTCTTCCGGTGGTTCTCCGAGGAGGCCGTACGCGTCGAGGGCGGCTACGGCACCCTGCCCGACGGACGTCACCGCATGCTGCTGTCCCGGCGCCCGGTCGGCCCGTGCCTGCTGATCACGCCGTGGAACTTCCCGCTGGCCATGGGCGCCCGCAAGATCGGCCCGGCGGTCGCGGCCGGCTGCACGATGGTGCTCAAGCCGGCCCCGCAGACACCGCTGTCCAGCCTCGCGCTGGCCGCGATCCTCCAGGAGGCCGGGCTGCCGGACGGAGTCCTGAACGTCGTCACCACCTCGCGCGCGGCGGAGGTCTGCGAGCCCCTGCTGCGCGGCGGGCGGATCCGCAAACTGTCGTTCACGGGCTCCACACAGGTCGGGCGGCTGCTGCTGGCGCAGTGCGCGGACGCTGTCGTCCGCACCTCGATGGAACTGGGCGGCAACGCGCCCTTCATCGTCTTCGACGACGCCGACCTGGACACGGCCGTGGACGGCGCGATGACCGCCAAGATGCGCAACATGGGGGAGGCGTGCACCGCAGCCAACCGCTTCTTCGTGCACCGGTCGGTGGCGCAGGAGTTCGGGCAACGGCTCGCCCGGCGGATGGGGGCGCTCGTCGTGGGTCCCGGTACGCGCGCCGGGGTCGACGTGGGCCCGCTGATCGACGCCGAGGGCCGGGCCAAGGTCGAGGACCTCGTCGCCGACGCCGTGGCACGCGGCGCGCGGGTGCTCGTCGGCGGCCGTACCCCCGAGGGCCCGGGGTGCTTCTACCCGCCGACCGTGCTCGCCGACGTCGACGCGGGCAGCCGGCTGACGGACACGGAGATCTTCGGCCCGGTGGCCGCGATCCTCACCTTCGACGACGAGGAAGAGGTCGTCCGCCGCGCCAACGACACCCCCTGGGGGCTCGTCGCCTATGTCTTCACCCAGGGCCTGGACCGCGCCCTGCGTGTCAGCGAACGCCTGGAGGTGGGCATGGTCGGCCTCAACACCGGCCTCGTCTCGAACCCGGCGGCGCCCTTCGGCGGCGTGAAGCAGTCCGGGCTGGGCCGCGAGGGCGGCCGAGTGGGGATCGAGGAGTTCCTGGACCACCAGTACCTGGCGATCCCGACAGCCTGACCCTGACCCTGACCCTGACCCTGACCACCCCGATCACCCCTCGCCCCGGGCCGGCGGCCGCAGGCCACCGGCCACGGCGGCATGATGACCCCATGACCCCCATGCGCATCCGAGTCGAGGCCGTCGACCTGCCCGGCCTCACCCACCCGGCCCCCACCGGCGGCGGCAGGGCCCCGGCGCCGGGCAGACTCCATGTCGCCGTACAACGCCGCGACCGGCCGGGCGAGCTGCTCGAACCGCACTCCGGGGACGCCAGGTCGGCGACCTGGACCCTGGAGTGCACCGCGACGGTGACGCCGGCCGGCACCGAGGTGAAGGGACCCTACGTACAGGACCGGCTGGGCCGGCGGTTCGTCTACCTGTCCTGGGGCACGGTCGACGAGGCGGGCCTCTTCACGATGTTCCGCCGCGCCAAGCTCATGCTCGACATGGTCCCCGCCGAAGTGCTCGCCCAGGCCGCGCGCGAGGGTCTCCTGGTGGCGCGCCTCGGGCTGACCGACGCCCAGGGCGGCCCCCTGTGCGCACGGGTCGAACCCCCGCACGTCACCTGGACCGCCGAACGCGACACCTGACCGGGGCGGCTCGGCGGCCGGCTTCCTGGACGGGCCCGGCCGCTACGAGGACCCGTCCGCCCCGAAGCCGGTCGTCGCGAAGGACGTCCGATCGCGGGACGTGGTGCCCTCGGTGATCCACCAGTGCGTGGGGTGCGTGCCGTAGTAGCCGAACAACGAGTCGGACGCCCAGTGGAGGATCAGTTCGTCCTTGCCGTCACCGTCGAAGTCCGCGGCGCCGGCGGGCCGGGCGTGCCGCCACTTCGCCGGTGTCTTCTCGCCGTCCGCCGTCGCGGGCCCCTGGCGCAGCACGGCGGTGCGCCGGTCGCCGTCGATGAGCGTGGCCCCTTCGTAGGTGGCGACGAGCACGCCGTCGCGGCCGTCGCCGTCCGGATCGGCCGCGGCGAAGCCACCGGGCCCGTAGTCGGTGCTCAACTTCTCCGGGACGTCCGGCAGTTCGTGCGTGACGGGGGTGTCACCGCTGCCGGGGTACACCGTGAGCGAGCCTTCCACCTCGGGCGCCTCCGTCTCGAAGCCCGGTTCGTCGTTGCGGCTGCCGTCGTCCCCGACGGCCACATCGCGCTGTCCGTCGCCGTCGAAGTCACCGAACGCCTGGGCGTTCCCGAGGCGCAGCTCCTGCCCCCTCCCGGCGAGCGGGGTGCCGCGGCGGGCCGGGTAGAGGGTGTTGCCGGCCTGCTCCCCGTCGCTCAGGCCGTGGAGCAGCAGCGACGTCGCACGCGGCTCGCCGGACGGAGCGATGTCGTCCGCGACGAGGTCACCCTCCTTCCACGGCAGACCGGTGTCGGTCCGCGCGGGCGTGCCGTCCCGTGTGACGGGTCCGTACAGCACCACCAGCGACGACTCGTTGTACGCGAGAGCGGCGAGGTCGTGGTGCCCGTCGCCGTCGAAGTCGCCGCGGACGACCGACTGGAGGCCCAGTTTCGTCACGCTCGGCGGCAGCCGCAGCTCGGTGGCCCCGGACTTCCCCTCGGGCCCGGCAGGTCCGCCCCAGGCCACGTACGGGACGGTGCGCGAAGCGGATATGTTCCCGTCGTCCGCCTCCTCGCCGACGACGGAGGTGATGAAGTCGGGGAAGCCGTCGCCGTCCAGGTCGGCGGTGACCGTCGACTCCGCGGAGACGCCGGACACCTTGGTCATGCTCTCCGGCGTTTCGGGCAGGCCCAGGTCCTGGCGCCGGTGGACCGTGCGCGTCGTGGGATCGAGCCCCTTGGCCGATCCGTAGACCACACCGACCCGTTGTTCGGCGTCGGGGCTGTCCGGGTCGTCGCCGACGGTGACCGGTACGACGAGATCGCGGAACCCGTCCCCGTTGATGTCGTCGGGGTCCTTCGACCCCTTGCCGGACACCGGCCCCCGGCTCTCCGTCGGCGCGCCGGGCACCCCGGAGGCCGAGGCCGCGCCACCGGAACCGGAAGGCGACGCCCCCTGACCCGGGGTGTCGCTGCCGCATCCGGTGAGCGGGGTGAGCACGACACAGACGGCGCAGACGGCGAGGGCGGGAAAGGCGGTACGAGACGTCATGCGCTCCAGCCTCACATCCCCCGTCGCCGCGACCGCGCCGGGCGGGACAACTGTTTCCCAGTTGTAGATCTCGGCTCCGGATCTCGGCTGGAGGTCTCGGCGCACGCTCCGGGCCAAGAGTTTCACTTCACCCCGTTGCCCGCCCGAATGCGGGGCACACGCACGCGTACGGGAGTCGCTTCGCTTCGAACGGCGCCCGTGGCACCGGAGCCGGGCGCACCGGGTGAGGGGTCCCAGCAGGGGACCGCTTCCGGCGTTCTCCCGATCCGGAGGCGTGCCGACGTGCGGAGGCCGACGGGGGACGGACCTTCGCGCCATGACCGGATGGAGGTGTGATGTCCACGCAGACCCATCGCCTGACCATCACCGGGATAACCGACTGTGACCACTGTGCCGTTCTGCGGATCAGTGGAGAACTCGACCAGAGCTGTGAGGACTACTTCCTGGGCACTCTCGCCGCTGTAGTCGACGCCGGGCACCGGCACCTGGTACTCGATGTGACAGCGCTCGTCTTCTGCGATTCACGGGGGCTGAACTGTCTGCTCGCGATCCGCTGGCTGCTGAAACGGCTGGACGGCAGGCTCCTTCTGGCCGGCGCGGGCCGCAGGCTGTCGGAACTGCTCGTGCAGACGGGCAGTACGGAGCTGTTGCCCGTCCGCCGCACGGTCGGGCTCGCTCTCCTGGAGCTGCCCGCGGCCCAACGCCCCGTCTGGCCCCCCGTGCCGGACCACGACGAGGAGTGACCGGGCCCGGTTGCCCGGTGTTCACAGCCGGGCGAGTCGCGTGACCAGCAGGGCGGCGTCGTCCGCCGAGCCGGCCGGACGCGCGGCCATGAGGGCGTCGCAGACCTCGTCCAGTGAGGCCCCGGGCTCGCGCACCGCCTTGCTCAGTACGGCGATTCCCTGGTCCAGGTCCAGGACGGCACTGCGGTCCTCGACCATTCCGTCGGTGTAGAGCACCAGGAGGCTGCCCGCGGGGATGCTGTGCCGGCTGCCCGCGTACACATGGTCGAGTCCCATGCCCAGCGGTGGCCCCGGCTCGCCGTTCAGGATGTCCGCCGAGCCGTCCGGGCGGATGAGCAGCGGTGGCGGGTGTCCTGCCAGGGCGAGGTGGAGGAGCCCGGTGACACCGTCGTAGACGGCGCACGCGCAGGTGGCGGCGAGGTCGCCCTCGGAGTCGTCCATCAGGCCGTCGAGGCGCGTGAGCAGCTGTCCCGGGTCCAGGCCCACGGCCAGCAGGGCACGGGCCGAGGAGCGGTAGCGGCCCATGGCGGCCGCGGCGCCCAGCCCGTGGCCCATGACGTCGCCGATGTTCAGCCCGATCCTGCCCCCGGGGAGCAGGATGCTGTCGTACCAGTCGCCTCCCGCCAGGGTGCCGTCCTGCGCGGGGCTGTACCGGTGTGCCGACCGCACCCAGTCGGTGCCGGGCAGCCCCGAGGGCAGCAGATGGCGCTGGAGCGTCAGTGTCGCCAGCCGCTGGCGCCGGTAGAGCAGGGCGTTGTCGATGGCGATCGCGGTCCGGGCCGCGATGTCCCGGGCCGTGAGGACGTCCTCGTGGCCGAACTCGCGGTCGTGCCGCAGGAAGGTCACGGCTCCGAGCACGCGTCCCACGGCCATGAGGGGCACGGCGATTCCGTACGGCGCGAGTCCGTGCTCGTCGTCCGCGCGGAAGGCGGCGGGCCGGGCGGTACGGACGCAGTCCGCGACCGGTGTCCGCGCCAGGCCGGGCGGCGGCAGATCGGCCTCCGGGTCGGTGCCGTGTCCCACCGCGGCGGCCGGGGGATCGGTGAACGCGTGGGTCCACGGTGTGGTGCCGGCCCAGGGAGTCCGCCCTTCGCCGCCGGCGGCCGAGTCGGGCTGGGCCGCGGCACGGAGCAGGTCGACCGTGACGTCGTGCGCGAACTCCGGTACGCAGACCGCCGCCAGCTTCGTCGCGATGCTTCCCAGGTCCAGTCCCTGGCCCAGCACGGCACTGATCCGGGCCAGCAGCTCCATACGGCGACGGTCCCGGGCGGCGTCGAGCAACTCGCCTCCGCCGTGGCCGACTTCGTGCACCAGACCGGCCTGGCCGACGATGTGCCCGTCGGGGCCGCGCAGCGGGAAGAGCGTCCCGCGCGCGGCGTACGGATGTCCGTCCGGGCCGATGGCCGCCACCTGCAGGTTGTCGACCGTCTCGCCGTCCTCGACGATCCGCCGCAGGACCCGCTCGTACGTCTGCGGGTCGGGCACGTCCAGCACGTCGAGGATGCGGCGCCCCAGATGCTGCGCCACCGGCAGACCGTTGATCCGGGCCAGGGCGTCGTTGACGAAGCGGTACCGCAGTTCGTTGTCCAGCACCGCCAGGCCGATCGGGGCCGAGCTCAGCAGGTGGCCGATCGCGGCGGCGTCGCACTGGTGGAGCTGCTGGGCGGCGGGCACGGCGATCGCGAACACGCCCGTCCCCGTCGCGAGCGGGACGGCGAAGGGCTGCCAGACGACACTGCGGCAGGTGCCGTCGAAACAGCGGACCCAGTCGGTGCGGACACCGGCGCCGGCCCGCACCCCGTCGGCGGCGCTCGCGCGCTCGGAGCCGCTCGTGCGGCCGGCCGTACGCTCTCGGCCTGCCGTGGCTCCCCGATCAGCCGCCCGCTCCTGATCGGCCGTACGCACCAACAGGCGTACCAGCTCGCCTCCTTGCGTGGTGACCCGGTCGGCGAGCACGCCCGCGTCCCTGCCGATGATCTCCCGCGCGGGGTGGCCGGTCAGCGCCTGGGCCCCGGCGCTCCACAGGCGGACCCGCCCGTCGGGATCGATCAGGGCGACCGCCAACGGATCATGGGCAGGGGCGGGCGAGACCGGATCGCTCACCGAGCCGTCTGGTGGTGGAACCATGAGGACCTCCCGTACCGCACCGCTTCCCGGCAATGACGCGGAACGCCGCGCGGTGGCAGAGCACCGCTGAACGCGTTCGGCCTGCTCAGGTTATGGTCTGCGCCACTCGCTCTTGCGCCGGAAGCGCCTGCGTATTACCCGGAGGAGTGACCGCTTTTTTTCGTGGTGCGTGTCGCGGGCACCGACCCGGCCGCGGACATGAATACGCCGGGCCCGCCGCTACGGGGGGAAGCGACGGGACCGGCTGAGGTACAACCTGCCACACCCGTGCGGGAAACATGCGCTTCTTTGCCCGGGAGGGAAGGAAAAGAATCGTGACGGTCGTTCACACGGCGGGTACGAGGGCCCCGCGCCGGCCCCTCACCAGCCCGTCAACAACAGGTGATTGAGCAGCAGCGCGAGGACGGCCTGCGCGCCGAGCCAGGCCCTGGGCCGGGTGAGGAACGCGCAGGCCGGCAGCAGCCACATCGCGAAGGGCAGCCAGATGCGTTCGGTCTCGGCCTTGCTCATGCCGGACAGGTCGGCGACGAGCAGGGTGAGCAGCCCGCACAGGACGAGCACGGCGAGCCGGGTCCCGGCGCTCGAACCCTGACTCTCGGCTCCCGGGCCCCGCGTCTCGACGCCCGGACCGCGCGCACCGGCCTTCGGCCTTCGGGGTGTGCGGTGCGGCAGGAGGCCGTGGCGCCCCCGGACCAGTACGGAGCCCACGCGCCCCAGGCCCGCCGCCGTCGCCAGACCGGTGATGAGCACCGTGCACGCGAGGTTCGCCCACACCCAGTACCCGTAGGGCCGGACACCGCCCGCGCCCTGGTGGTAGCGCTCGACCAGGAGGCGGTACGCCTCCCACCAGTCGAAGCCGGCGAGGGTGAACACCGCGGGCACGACGGCCGCACCGGCGACGAGCCAGGCGAGCGCGCGGACGCGGTGCCGCCCGAGGAACAGCACACCCGCCCCGATCAGCGCGAAGAGCGTGAGCCCGTAACTGAGGTAGCAGGTCAGTCCGTAGAGCAGGCCGGAGCCGAAGGCGACCGGCCCGGTGCGAGGTCCCGGCCGGGCGGTCACGGCGAGCGCGAGCAGCGCCACCGACCAGGCGGCGGCCGCGGCGAAGTACGCGTCGGCCGAGGTGCCCATCCACACCGCGGCCGGTGCGAGCGCCAGGAAGGGTGCCGCGCGCCGCGCGAGCTCCTCGCCCGCCAGCCTGCGCACGGTCACCAGGACGGCGACGCAGGCGGTGGTGCCGACGGTGATGCACCAGGCTCCGGCCCAGCCGCCGCCGCCCAGCCCGATCCGGTCGAGGAGGACGAAGGTGAGGGTGGCACCGGGCGGATGCCCGGCCACATGGGGCGGCCAGTGGTCGGGTGAGCCGAGCAGGATGTGGTGGGTGAAGTCCCGCAGGGTGGCCGGGATGTCGTGGAAGCGGTCGATGACCTGGAGGTACTCGTAGCGGGTGGTGAGGCGGACCGCGACGCCCCGGTGCCAGCCGTCGACCAGGGCCAGTGACCAGGTCCAGGCCATGGCGGTGGCCCAGGCCGCGCCGAGCAGCGCGCGCCAGGGCAGGCGCGCCGCGAGGGCGGGGCCGTACGCCACGACGGCGAGCGCGACCGCCGCCGCGGCCGGAGTCCCCGGGCCGACGTGCGGGTCCCAGACCGCCCACAGGGGAGGCCAGCCGGCGAACAGGGTGTGGTCGGTCTCCTCGATGTGGCGGCCGATCAGCACGGCGGCGAGGACGAGGAGCCCGGCCGCCGACGCCACGGCCAGATCGCGGAGAGGGGAGCAGATCACCCGGGCGGGGGGCGAGCGGATCACCCGGGTACGAGGAGAACGGGTCATGCGGGAACGCGGGGAACGGATCACACCGGAACGCTAGGGCGGGCCGGGCCCTTCCGAGCCGTCGGCCATGCGGACGTCAGAGTTTCGTCATGGGTCGCACGCCCTGTCAGGGCCTCGTCCCGGCCTACCGTCGGGCCATGCGCGACCACACCCCACGGCTCCCCACCTCACCCGGCTTCTGGCGCAGCCCGCTGCGCGGCCCCGGATTCACGTCGGTACTCGGTCTCGTCCTCCTCGTCGGCATCACCGTGCTGTTCGTGACGGGCCTGCTCTCGTACGCCGCCTACAACCCCGGTCTGTCACCGGTGAACGACAAGACCCCGGACAAGGGGCTCCTCGGCTTCTACCTCTTCGACTGGCCCACCGGCCCGCACTGGCTGTACCGCCTCACCCAGGGCGTCCACGTCACCCTCGGCATCACGCTGATCCCGGTCCTGCTGGCCAAGCTGTGGTCGGTGGTGCCGAAGCTGTTCGCCCTGCCGCCGGCCCGCTCGCTCGCCCACGCGCTGGAGCGGATCTCGCTGGTGCTGCTGGTCGGGGGCGCGCTGTTCGAGTTCGTGACCGGTGTGCTCAACGTCCAGCTCGACTACGTCTTCCCCGGCTCCTTCTACCCGCTGCACTTCTACGGCGCCTGGGTGTTCTTCGCCGCGTTCCTCACCCATGCCGCGCTGAAGACACCGGCCGCCCTGCGGAACGTACGGCGCATGCGGGAAGGCCGCCAGGCCGCGCCGGAAGGGGAACTGACCTCGCCACGCCCGGAACCGGCGACCGTCTCACGGCGCGGCGCCCTGTGGTTCGTCGGTGGTGGCTCGCTGCTGCTGTTCGCGACGACGGCGGGCCGGAGCTTCGACGGGCCGCTGCGGCACACGGCGGTCCTCGCGCCGCACGGCGGAGCCGACCCGGGCAGCGGACCGAACGGCTTCCAGATCAACAAGACGGCCGCCTACGCGGGGGTCGGCGCGGCACGGACGGGCGAGGACGCGTGGCGGCTCGTCGTCACCGGGCGCACCGGCACGGTCCGGCTGAGCCGCCGCGACCTGCTCGAACTACCCCTGCACAGCGCGGCGTTGCCCATCGCGTGTGTCGAGGGCTGGTCGACCTCGGACCAGTGGTGGCGGGGCGTGCGGCTGCGCGACCTCGCGGCGCTCGTCGGCTTCGACGGCGAGCGCGACGGTGACGGCACGGCGAACGGTCCGCCGGACGTCTTCGTCGAGTCCCTCCAGCGGCACGGTGCCTTCCGCCACGCGGCCCTGCGCGCCAACCAGGTGGCGGACCCGCGCTCCCTGCTGGCCCTGACGGTCAACGGCGAGGACCTGAGCCCGGACCACGGCTACCCGGCACGGATCGTCGTGCCCGCCGCGCCCGGTGTGCTGAACACGAAGTGGGTGTCCCGGATGACGTTCGGAGAGATGCGATGAGGGTGGCGAGGCCGGGGAGTTCGGAGAGCCCGGAGAGGCCGGAGAGGCCGGAGACGACGGACCGGCGGCGAGGGGCGCGGCGACGGCGGATCACGGCCCTGCTGGGCAGCCCGCTGCAACTCCTCCTGACCGCCTGCTCGTTCGCGCTCGCCGGCTACGCGGGGGTCCGGCTGCTCGCCGACGACCTGCTCGGCGTGGCCCTGTGGTTCGTGGGCGCGGCCCTGCTGCACGACCTGGTGCTGCTGCCGCTGTACGCGGCGGCGGACCGCGGGGCCGTCCGTGCGTTCGGCGCGGCGGGACACCGGGAGCGGACGATGTACGTCCGTGTCCCGGCGGCCCTGTCCGCGCTGCTCCTGCTGGTCTGGTTCCCGCTGATCAGCGGTCAGGTGGAGCGGCGGTACCGCAGGACGACCGGGCTGCCGGGGGACGACTTCCTGGGCCGCTGGCTGCTGATCACGGCCGTTCTCTTCGCCGGCTCGGCGCTCCTGTTCCTGCTGCGGCTGCGCAGGGCGACGAAGGACCGTCCGCCGGCCGTCCACTGATCGACGGCGGTCCAGCCCGCGCGGGTCCCGTACCGGATCAGAGCACGTGTTCCGGTACGGGCCCATGGGAACGGCGTACCGGGTGCGCCGTGTGCGTCCGTGATGTGGACCCGGACGCGCTCGTCGATGTCCACCGGCACCGTCTCGGCTATCAACAGCCCGTCCGGGACCAGCAGATCGGCCAGCCTGGTGAGGAGCGCGCGCGGGTCACCGCCGATGCCGACGTTCCCGTCGACCAGCAGCGCGGTGTCCCACCGGCCCTCGGCGGGCAGCGGTTCGAAGACGGAGCGGCGCAGGGCGGGGCCGCCCAGCCGCGCGGTCCTGCTGACGGCCGCCGCGCTGACGTCGATGCCGAGGACACGCCGGCCCTGCCCGGCGAGTTCGGCCACGAGCCGCCCCGGGCCGCAGCCGATGTCGAGCACGGAGCCCTCGCACCGGCCCAGGATCTCCAGGTCCACCGCGTCGGCGCGGGCGCACCAGCGCTCCACCTCCAGCGGCAGCAGCCAGCCGTCGGACCGGCGCAGGAAGAGCGGGCCCTGGCCGGTGCGCAGCGCGCGGGTGTAGGGGTCGGCGCCGGACCACGCGGGGTGGGCAGGGGGAGCCGACGGCGCGTCGAGGCCGTCGACGGCGGGTTCGCTCAGGGGTCGGTTCATCGGCCGGCGACCGCCGTGAGCCGGGCCAGGCGGGCGGCGAAGCGGCTGTGGGGCGCCGCCGCGGCCACCGCCTCGGCGTCGGCGGCCGTGTCGACGTCCCGCAGCCGGGGCAGGTCGCGTACGCGCAGCCCGGCGCCGATGAGCCGCTCGCGCTGCACGGCTCCGGTGACCGGGGTCGACATCGGGACGCCGCGCAGCAGCCGCGGATCGGGTTCGGCCAGGCCCAGGGCCCAGAAGCCGCCGTCCTCGGCCGCGCCGAAGAGCGCGTCGCAGCCGGTGAAGTCCTCGGTGAGCAGGGCCGGTGTCACCTGGGGTGTGTCCATGCCGATGAGCAGGGCCGGTCCTTCGCAGCCGGCGAAGGCCGCGGCCAGCCGTTCGTCGAGACCGCCGCCGCACTGGGGTACGACGTCGAAGCCGGGCGGCAGCCACGGGCCCGGTGACCCCTCCAGGACGAGGACCCGGCGGGTGGCGGGCGTGGCGGCCACCGCGCACAGGGTGTCGGTGAGCGCCGCCTCGGCGAGAGAGGCGGCCTCCGCCGGGGTGAACGGTGGGGTGAGCCGGGTCTTGACCCGGCCGGGCCGCGGTTCCTTGGCGATGACGAGCAGAGTGGTCAACGGAGGGTTCCTCCCTGGGTGGCGCCTTGCGCGGCGTGCGGAGCGGGTTCGCCGAGCACTCGGCTCATGTCCCGGACGGCCTGCCAGGTGCCGCGCCAGGTGCCGGTCACCTTGGAGGAGCCCGTACGGGGCAGATAGGGCACGTCGTGCTCGGTGATCCGCCAGCCCGCGTCGGCGGCGCGGACGACCATCTGGAGCGGATAGCCGCTGCGCCGGTCGGTGAGTCCGAGGTCCAGCAGCGGCTCGCGCCGGGCGGCGCGCAGCGGACCGAGGTCGTGCAGCCGGAGGCCGGTGCGGCGGCGCAGCAGCCGGGCGAGCGCGAGGTTGCCGGCCCTGGCGTGGGCCGGCCACGCGGACCGGCCTGCCGGGCGGCGCCTGCCCAGTACCAGGTCGGCCTCTCCCTCCTGCACCTGGCGTACGAAGGGGATCAGCAGCGACGGGTCGAGCGAGGCGTCGCAGTCGCAGAAGCAGACGAGGTCGGCGGTGGCGGCGGTGAGCCCCGCGTGGCAGGCGGCCCCGAATCCGCGGCGCGCTTCGTGGACGACGTGCGCGCCGAGCGCGCGGGCGACGCCGGCCGAGCCGTCGGTGGAGCCGTTGTCCACGACGATGGCCCGCCAGCCGGGCGGGATCCGGTCGAGGACCCAGGGCAGGGCCTCGGCCTCGTCCAGGCACGGGAGGATCACGTCGACGTGCGGGGAGGCGGGTGGACAGCCGGGGGGAGAGGCGGAAGGGATGGTCACGTGCTTCACCCTACGAAGACGAAATGCGCATATAGGGCATCGCCTCCTTACGAAACACGGACGTCCGGGGCCGGGAGCGGCACGGCCGACCGCGCGGTGCGAGGCTTGGCCCATGCACCAGCCGTACGAACCGACACCGGCTCCCGTCGACGCCCCCCGGGCCGCCGGGGGCGCCCGGGTCCTGGTGGTCGACGACGACCCCACCGTCTCCGAGGTGGTCTCCGGCTACCTCGACCGCGCCGGATACCGCGTCGACCGGGCGGGCGACGGCCCCGACGCGCTCGCGCGGGCCGCCGCGCACTGGCCCGACCTCGTGGTCCTCGACCTGATGCTGCCCGGCATGGACGGCCTGGAGGTGTGCAGGCGGCTGCGCGACCGTGGACCGGTACCCGTCATCATGCTCACCGCCCGCGGCGACGAGGACGACCGCATCATGGGCCTGGAGGTGGGTGCGGACGACTACGTCACCAAGCCGTTCAGCCCCCGGGAGCTGGTGCTGCGGGTCGAGTCGGTACTGCGCCGCACCCGGCCCGCCGCCGAGGCGCGGCCGCTCAGCGCGGCAGGCCTGTCCGTCGACCCGGCCGCCCGTCGCGCCGTCAAGAACGGCACCGAACTGGCCCTCACCCTGAGGGAGTTCGACCTGCTCTCCTTCCTCCTGCGCCACCCGGGACGGGCGTTCGGCAGAGAGGACCTCATGCGCGAGGTGTGGGGGTGGGACTTCGGCGACCTGTCGACCGTGACCGTCCACGTCCGGCGGCTGCGCGGCAAGGTCGAGGACGACCCGGCGCGGCCCCGGCTGATCCAGACCGTGTGGGGCGTCGGCTACCGCTTCGACCCGACCGGCGACGACGCCGGCCAGGAAGGGGCCGACCGTGCATGACATGGCGCTGATCGCCCTGTACGCCTTCGCGGGGGCCGCGGTGGCGGGGCTGGCCGGGGCGGGTGCGCTGCGCCTGATCCGGCGCCGTTCGCTCACCATGTCGCTCGCGGTGGTGGCCGCCGTGGCGGTGACCGCGATGTTCGCCGGGACCCTGGCCGTGGCGAAGGCGATGTTCCTCTCCGCGCACGACCTGAGCGTGGTCACCACGGTCGTCGCCATGGCGGCCGTCGTCTCCATGATCACGGCGCTGCTGCTCGGCCGGTGGGTCGTCGCCCGCAGCCATGAACTCGCCGTGGCCGCCCGGACCTTCGGCGACGGCGGCGACTTCACCGCCCCCGACGCCCCGGCGACCGCCGAACTCGCCGCGGTCAGCAGGGAACTGGCGGCCACCAGCGGCAGACTCGCCGAGTCCCGGATGCGCGAGCGCGCCCTGGAGTCCTCCCGGCGTGAACTCGTCGCCTGGATCTCGCACGACCTGCGCACCCCGCTCGCCGGGCTGCGCGCGATGTCGGAGGCGCTGGAGGACGGCGTGGCGGCCGAACCGCAGCGCTATCTGCGCCAGATCCGCACCGAGGTCGACCACCTCAACGACATGGTCGGCGACCTTTTCGAACTCTCCCGCATCCATGCCGGGGCGCTCGCGCTGAGCCCGTCGCGGATGTCGCTGTACGACCTGGTCAGCGACGCCCTCGCCGGAGCGGACCCGCTCGCGCGCCAGCACGGCGTACGGCTGGTGGGCGACCTCGTCGAGGCGGTGCCGGTCGAGGTGGACGGCAAGGAGATGAGCCGGGTCCTCGGCAACCTCCTGGTCAACGCGATCCGGCGGACCCCGGCCGACGGCACGGTCGCGGTGGCCGCCGAACGCTCGGGCGACGGGGTCGTCCTGTCCGTGAGCGACGGCTGCGGCGGCATCCCGGAACAGGATCTGCCGCGCGTCTTCGACACGGGCTGGCGGGGCTCCGACGCCCGCACACCGCCGGCCGGTGCGGGCCTCGGGCTCGCCATCGTGCAGGGCATCGTCGAGGCCCACCAGGGACGCGCCACCGTACGCAACATCTCCGGCGGCTGCCGCTTCGAGGTGACCCTGCCGGCGGCCGGTTTCTGATGCCGGGGTGATTCCGGGGTCCGGCTTCCGTCACCGGAGTTCAGACCCCGGAGTTCAGAGCGCCGCCGCGAACTCCCGCATGCCCTCCTCGAATCCGACCTCGGGCTTCCAGCCCAGGTCGGTCCGCAGCCGGGACGAGTCCGCGGTGATGTGCCGTACGTCCCCGAGGCGGAACTCGCCGGTCACCACGGGGTCCGGCCCGCCGTGCGCGCCGGCCAGCGCCCACGCCATCTCACCGACCGTGTGCGGCTGTCCGCTCCCCGCGTTGTACGCGGTCAGAGCGCCGCCGGCGGCATCCGCCTCCAGCGCCGCCACGTTGGCCGCCGCCACGTCCCGCACGTGCACGAAGTCCCGCTGCTGACCGCCGTCCTCGAAGACACGCGGCGCCTCACCGCGGGCGAGCGCCGAACGGAAGAAGGACGCCACACCGGCGTACGGGGTGTCCCGCGGCATCCCGGGCCCGTACACGTTGTGGTACCGCAGCGACACCGCCGTACCCTCCGTCGAGCGCGCCCACGCTGCGGCCAGGTGTTCCTGCGCGAGTTTGGTCGTCGCGTACACGTTGCGCGGGTCGGCCGGAGCGTCCTCGCCGACCAGACCGGGCGTCAGGTCCGCGCCGCAGGACGGACACCGGGGCTCGAACCGCCCCGCCGTCAGATCGGCGGCCGACCGCGGTCCGGGCCGCACCACACCGTGCCGCGCGCAGGAGTACCGGCCCTCGCCGTACACCACCATCGAGCCGGCCAGGACGAGCCGTCGGACCCCCGCCTCGGCCATCGCCGCCAGCAGCACGGCGGTACCGAGGTCGTTGTGGGAGACGTAGTCCGCCGCGTCGGCGACACCGTTGCCCAGTCCGACCATGGCCGCCTGGTGGCAGACCGCGTCGACCCCGGCCAGGGCCGGTGACACCGCCCCGCGATCGCGGACGTCCCTGCCCGCTCCCTCCCGTACGTCGAACACCAAGGGCTCGTGCCCGCCCGCCCGCAGCGCCTCGACGACATGGGACCCGATGAACCCGGCACCGCCGGTGACCAGTACACGCATGTGCCGAACCCTAGGTCCGGCACCCCGCCCCACCGCGGGATCAGGGCCGTCACGTCACCGGTCCGTAAGAGGTCGTCCCCCGCTCCGTCGTCCCCGGCCCGTCGTCCCCGGCCCGTCGGCCGCGGCCTGCGCACAGCGGCGGGCGAGCCGTGCGAACGCGTCCTTCAGCTCGGCCGGGCCGACGACCTCGATGTCGGCGTCGAACCTGCCGATCCCGGCGGCCAGGGCGGTCCACGACCACGCGCCCAGCGTGAGCCTGCACCGGTCAGGGCCCAGCTCCTCGACGACTCCGTCCTGTACGAAGGGGGACACGGCGGAGGCCGGCCGGTCGAGGATCACCTCGCCGCGGCAGGGCCAGTCACCGGCGGCCGCACCGGCGCCGGACCCCCGGAACCTGGCGGCCACGAAGGCGGCCACGTCACCTCCGGGCAGTGCACGCGGGGTGAAGCGGGGCCCGGTGGGGACGCGCGGGGTGATCCGGTCGGCCCGGAAGGTCCGCCAGTCCGCACGGTCCAGGTCCCAGGCGACGAGATACCAGCGTCCGCCCCAGGTGACGAGGTGGTGGGGCTGGACCTTGCGCGGCGGTGCCACGGAGGAGGCTCCGTCACCGGCCGCCGCCGGTGACGGCGGGGCCGAGGCGTAGTCGAAGCGCAGCACCTCGCAGGCGTGGACGGCGGCGCTGAGCGCCATCAGCACGCCGCTGTCGAGCTGGGGTGCCGGCCGGGGCGCGGGCCGCTCGACGGCGGTGACCTGAAGGGTGTCGATCCGGTGGCGCAGGCGCGCGGGCATGACCTGGCGCACGGTGGTCAGCGCGCGCACCGCGGCCTCCCCGATGTCCGCACCGGTGGTGGTGGCGATCTGGAGCGCGACGGCGAGGGCGACCGCCTGCTCGTCGTCGAACAGCAGCGGCGGCAACTCCGTACCCGCGTCGAGACGGTAGCCGCCGTCGGGTCCCTTGAAGGCCACGATGGGATAACCGAGTTCGCGCAGGCGGTCGACGTCACGGCGCACGGTGCGCTGACTGATGTCCAGCCGCTCGGCCAGCAGTGCCCCGGGCCAGTCCCGGCGTGCCTGGAGCAGCGAGAGCAGGGACAGCAGTCGGGCTGAGGTCTTCGGCATGGCTCCATGGTGCCCCGAGAAGAGGACACATCCTGACCGCTTCCGCTGAGATGGTCGTCCTGTGCCCGACAGCGACAGCAACAGCAATGCCGCCGATCAGAAGGATCCGATCACTGTGACCGCCACGACCTCATCGCGGCCCCTGCCCCGCCCCGTGCTCGACGCCGAGCGGACCGATCTGCTCGCGGCCCTCGCGGCCGCGAGGGCCGCCCTCACCGCCACCACCCGCGGTCTCAGCGACGAGCAGGTCGGCGAGACCCCGACGGTGAGCACCCTGTGCCTGGGCGGGCTGATCAAGCACGTCGCGTCCATCGAGGAGAGCTGGCTGCGCTTCGTGGCCGAGGGTCCTTCGGCGATGAGCTACGACCTGCCCGACGGAGTCACCTGGGCCGATCTCGCGGCCGGCACCGCACGCGAGGTCCCGCAGTGGGCGATCGACCACCGGAACGACTTCAGGATGCTGCCCGGTGAGACGCTGGCCGGGATCCTCACGCGCTACGAGGAGGTGGCCGCCCACAGCGAGGAGGTCGTCGCCGCCCTTCCCGACCTGGCGGTGGCGCACCCCTTGCCGCAGGCGCCCTGGAACGAGCCGGGGGCGGTGCGCTCAGCTCGCCGGGTGCTGGCGCAGGTCATCGCCGAGACCGCGCAGCACGCCGGACACGCGGACATCCTGCGTGAGTCGCTCGACGGCCAGAAAGCCTCCTGAGCGATGAGCGGGCTCACTGTTCTCGGCACCCGGGCGCTCAACCGCGCGACGCTGGCCCGGCAGTTGCTGCTCGACCGTGCCGACATGCCGGCCCTCGACGCCGTCGCGCACCTCGCCGGTCTGCAGGCACAGGAACCGCAGGAGCCGTTCGTCGGGCTCTGGTCGCGGCTGCGCGGGTTCGAGCCGTCGGCGCTGTCCGGCCTGCTGACCGGGCGGAGCGTGGTGCGCACCCACCTCATGCGCCGCACCGTCCACCTGGTCACCGCCGACGACGCTCTGGCCTGGCGGGCCCGCCACACCGCCATGCTGCGTCAACGCGTGCTCGGGACCTACCGCCGTGAACTCGCCGGGGTCGACCTGGACGAGCTCGCGGCGGCGGGCCGGGCCGTCATGGCCGACGGCGAGCCCCGCTCGTCGGCCCAGCTCGCGAGGGAGGTCGCCGAGCGGTGGCCGGACCCCGGACCGCGGCCACTCGGCGAAATGCTGGTCGCGGCCCTCGTCCCGATGGCGCAGCTCCCACCGCGCGGGCTGTGGCGGACGAAAGGGGGAGTACGGAACGCGCTGCTCTCCTCCTGGCTGGGGCGCGACATCGACCCGCCGTCGCCGGACGTCGCGGACCCCGTGGGCCAGGCGCTGGTCCGCCGCTATCTGGCCGCGTTCGGGCCCGCCGCCTCGGCCGATCTACGGGCCTGGTGCGGCCTCGCGGGGCTGCCTGCCGCGGTCGGCGCGCTGCGCGGGGAGCTCGTCGCCTTCCGTGACGAGCGGGGCCGGGAACTGCTGGATCTGCCCGACGCCCCACGCCCCGACCCCGGCACACCCGCGCCGGTACGGTTCCTGCCGGCGTTCGACAACGCGATCCTCGGCTACCACGACCGGGGCCGGATCATCGACGACGCCCACCGCGGTCTCTCGGTGGCCGGCGAGCGGGTCGTCCTGGTCGACGGCCGGGTCGCCGCGACCTGGACCGCCCGGGACGGCATCGTGACCGTCACCCCGCTGGGCGTCCTGTCCCGGGCCGACCGCACCTGCGTGGCCGACGAGGGCCGCAGGCTGGCCTCGTTCCTCTCCGACGGCGAGGGCGACGGAGCCGACGACCGGGGCAGCGACCGGGTCCGGATCGCCGAGCCCGGCTGAGTACGGACGGACGGACGGACGGGCCCGGTGCTGTTCCCGGCACCGGGCCCGCCCGTCCATCCGTGCGTCCGTCCATCCGTTCGTACGCGGCAGCGGTGGCCGCTCTAGTCCGTGCCGAACTCCATCGCGGCGCGGTCCAGCAGCTCGTCGTCCTCGGACACCTCGCCGCGCGAGGCGATCGCCTCGGCACCGCCCTGCGGCATCTCCGGCATGCTGGCGATCAGCCCGGTCGAGGCCGCCTGGGCGGCGCCGACGGAGGGGCTGCCGGTGCCGATCAGACCGAGCCCGGCGTACTGCTCCAGCTTGGCGCGCGAGTCGGCGATGTCGAGGTTGCGCATGGTGAGCTGGCCGATGCGGTCCACGGGGCCGAACGCCGAGTCCTCGGTGCGCTCCATGGACAGCTTGTCCGGGTGGTAGCTGAACGCCGGGCCGCTGGTGTCGAGGATCGAGTAGTCCTCGCCGCGCCGCAGCCGCAGCGTCACCTCGCCGGTCACGGCCGCGCCGACCCAGCGCTGCAGCGACTCGCGCACCATCAGGGCCTGCGGGTCCAGCCACCGGCCCTCGTACATGAGGCGGCCCAGGCGCCGGCCCTCGTTGTAGTACTGGGCGATGGTGTCCTCGTTGTGGATCGCGTTGACCAGACGCTCGTACGCGGCGTGCAGCAGCGCCATGCCCGGCGCCTCGTAGATGCCGCGGCTCTTGGCCTCGATGATCCGGTTCTCGATCTGGTCGGACATGCCCATGCCGTGCCGGCCGCCGACCGCGTTGGCCTCCATCACCAGGTCGACGGCGGAGGCGAACTCCTTGCCGTTGATCGTGACCGGGCGGCCCTGGTCGAAGCCGATCGTCACGTCCTCGGTGGCGATCTCGACCTCGGGGTCCCAGAACCGGACGCCCATGATCGGCTCCACCGTCTCCACACCCGTGTTCAGGTGCTCCAGGGTCTTGGCCTCGTGGGTGGCACCCCAGATGTTGGCGTCGGTGGAGTACGCCTTCTCCGTGCTGTCGCGGTAGGGCAGCTCATGGGCCACCAGCCACTCCGACATCTCCTTGCGGCCGCCGAGCTCGGTCACGAAGTCCGCGTCGAGCCAGGGCTTGTAGATCCGCAGGTGCGGGTTGGCGAGCAGCCCGTACCGGTAGAACCGCTCGATGTCGTTGCCCTTGAAGGTCGAGCCGTCGCCCCAGATCTGTACGTCGTCCTCGAGCATCGCCCGGACCAGCAGGGTGCCCGTGACGGCGCGGCCGAGCGGGGTGGTGTTGAAGTAGGCACGCCCGCCCGAGCGGATGTGGAACGCTCCGCAGGTGAGCGCGGCGAGCCCCTCCTCGACCAGCGCCGCACGGCAGTCGACCAGCCGCGCGAGCTCGGCACCGTAGGCCTTCGCACGGCCGGGCACCGAGGCGATGTCGGGCTCGTCGTACTGGCCGATGTCGGCGGTGTAGGTGCACGGGACGGCACCCTTGTCGCGCATCCACGCGACCGCGACGGAGGTGTCGAGTCCGCCGGAGAAGGCGATACCGACGCGCTCGCCGGCGGGAAGGGAGGTGAGGACCTTAGACATGGGAAGAGTATGCATGACTTCGCATGATCATGCAAAGAGGGGTGGTGGTCCGGCTTTCCGAGCCCGACAGGAACCGGCAAGGACCGACAGGAACCGGCAAGGACCGGCAGGGGCCGGTCCCCGGACAAGCCCCTAGTCGAGAACCGCGACCGCCTCGACCTCGACCAGATGCTCGGGTACGTCCAGGGCCGCCACGCCGATCAGTGTGGCGGGCGCCATCGGTGTGATCCCCAGTTTCGCGGCGGCCCGGGTGAGGCCCTCCAGGAGCAGGGGCATCTTGTCGGGGGTCCAGTCGACGACGTGGACGGTCAGTTTCGCCACGTCGTCGAAGGAGCCGCCCGCCTCGGCCAGGGCGGTCGCGACGTTGAGGTAGGACCGCTCGACCTGGGCGGCGAGATCGCCTTCGCCGACCGTGACCCCGTCGGCGTCCCAGGAGACCTGCCCCGCGACGAAGACGAGCCGTGAACCGCTCGCGATCGACACCTGCCGGTACACGTCGATCTTCGGCAGTCCTTCGGGGTTCACCAGGGTGATGGCCATGTCGTGCGTCTCCTTCTGCTCTCCTGCGGTTACTGAGGAACCGTAGGAGAGCAGCCGCTGACATGGAAGAACGCACTTTTCGGTGACCGGGGAACCTCGCGGTGACCCAGCAGCCCAGCGGCTCAGCCGCTGGGGTTGAGCCAGGGGATCGGGTCGGCGTAGTAGCCGTCGAGAATCACTTCGAAGTGCAGGTGCGGGCCGGTGGACAGACCGGTGGAACCGACCAGCCCGACCGGTGTCCCGGCGTCCACCGACTGGCCCGCCGAAACCTGCAGCGACAACAGGTGGCTGTACGTCGTCTGCAGTTGTTTGCCGTCGATGGTGCCGTGGTCGATCACCACGCGGTTGCCGTACGCCTTGGTCATCGCCGCGGACACGACCCGGCCCTTCATCGCGGCGGACACCTGGGAGCCCTGCGGCGAGCCGAAGTCGACCCCGGTGTGGAGCTTCGTCACTCCGGTCAGGGGGTGCTCGCGCGACCCGTAGGGGGAGGTGATGGTGAGGTCGGCCACGGGCGCGGCCAGCACGGCGCCCGGCGCCCGGTTCACGGGGCCGCCGGGACTCTCCCGGTCCACCGACTCGTAGCGCGGGGCCTGTGCCTTCACCTCGCTGACGAAGGTGTCCGCCTCGGCGGGGACCCGGCCCGCCTTCTCCACGGCGTCCGCACCCGACGCGTAGGCGGCGAGTGTGAGGTTCGTGAGATCACCGGCGACGACTCCCTCGGTCCTGAGGGCGGTCACCTTCTTGGCGAGGGAGCAGTCCTGTCGCCCGAGCGCCATCATGGCGTCCACCGGATCGCGGGGGGAGGAACGCCCGTTGCCGTCGGCGTCCTTGCCCCAGGTCCGCCACTGGGCGTCGGTGAACGCGGCGATGCCCTTCTCGCCCGACAGCTTTCCGGTGTCGTTGCTCCAGCCGGAGAGCCGGTCGATCTGGGCCGCCAGCACCGACGGCTTGATCACCGTGCAGTCCGAGACCGCCTTGCGGAGCCAGGGAACGTACGAGGCGTCGACGACGGTCGAGGCGCCCGGGGCGGGGTCGGACCCCTCGGGCCAGGCGGACGACAGCCCGCCTGTCCAGGCCAGGAAGCCGGCCACTCCCATCAGGGCGAGCAGCCCCGGCAGGACCAGCAGGGTGAACGGGCCGGGGCCGCGGCGGGTGCGCTTGGCCGGCTGCTTCGACGGCTCGTCACCCTGGCCCTCGCCCTCGCCCGCCTCGTCGTGTCGAGGAGCGGTGGCCACTGCCTCGGCCGTGCGGGGATCAGGTGTCCCGGTCTCGTCCAACCGGTCGTCGATCACGGGCGTACTCCTCGCGCACCGCATCTGGTGGGTAAAGATGCCGACGGCGGTCTCGCGGGGGTCAAGGTGCTCACGGGCAGCACGCTAGCGTGCCGCCCTGTGGGTATCACGAGACGTGGAGGCACGGGGGTGTGCCCGAACGGGCAGACTTCGCGTCCGCGTGTTTCACCGGCAGGGGTACGGCGTGGCGCGCGCGGCGCCGGACCGGTCGGGCCGCCCCGGTACGGCCCTCCCCGGTGCGCCGGGCGCCTGTGCGCGTCCTGTGGCGCGAGTCCGTGTCGTGACGGTCGACCCGGGAGTCCGACCCGGCCGAGGGGCAGCATCGTTGCCCCGCCGGGTGACAGGGGTGCCCTCGCGGCTCGGGCACCCTGCCGGGAGCGTCAGGAGGGGACGACGGCGTCGGCCGGCGACATCCCGCCGCCGGGCCCGGTGTCCGGGTCCGTGTCCGTGCCCGGTTCCAGGGACGGCTCGGCGAGCTGCTCGCGGAGGTAGTTCCAGAACACCGCGACGATCGCCGCGACCGGGACGGCGAGCAGGCTGCCCACGATGCCCGCCAGACTGCCGCCGAGCGTCACCGCCAGCAGGATCACCGCCGCGTGCAGCCCGAGCCCGCGGCTCTGGATCATCGGCTGGAAGACGTTGCCCTCCAACTGCTGCACGACGATGATGATCGCCAGCACGACCAGCGCGTCGGTGAGACCGTTCGAGACCAGGGCGATGAGCACCGCGACGAAGCCGGCGAACAGGGCACCCACGATCGGCACGAACGCGGAGACGAACGTCAGCACCGCCAGCGGGAGCACCAGCGGCACGTCCACGATCCACAGGCCGATGCCGATCAGGACGGCGTCGATCAGACCGACGGCCGCCTGCGACCGTACGAACGCGCCCAGGGTGTTCCAGCTGCGCTCGGCCACGATCGGCACGTCGGTGGCGAGCCGGCCGGGCAGCTGACGGGCCAGCCACGGCAGGAACCGCGGGCCGTCCTTGAGGAAGAAGAACATCAGGAAGACCGCGAGGACGGCGGTGACCAGACCGTTGACCACGGTGCTCACCCCCGTGACGACCGTGCTCAGTACGCTGTCGGCGCTCTTCTGGACACGTGCGACCGCGTCGTCCAGGGCGACCGCGATCTGGTCCTCGCTGATGTTCAGCGGCGGACCGGCGGCCCACTCGCGCACCTTGTGGATGCCCGCCACCACCCCGTCGGTCAACTCCCCGGACTGGGACGCGACCGGCACGGCGATCAGCGCCACCACGGCCGAGGCGCCCGCGAGGAAGAGCACGGTCACGGTGGCGGCGGCGAGCGCGGGACGCCACCCGTGCCGGCGCAGGAAGCGGGCCAGCGGCCAGGTCAGTGTGGTCAGCAGCAGGCCCACTATGAGCGGCCAGACCACGGACCACATCCGGCCCAGGAGCCACAGGGCCACCGCGGTCATCACCAGAATGAGCAGAAGCTCCACGGAAATACGCGCCGATGTGCGCAACGCGGCGCGGGATCTGGCGTAACTCAACGAGGCAGACATGCGATCACCCTATGGGCACGCCACCGCGCTTCCGCGGACCCCTGCCAACCCGATGGCGCGCGTGGCGCGTTGGACGCCGGCGCTCCACGGCGCGACCGCCGCCGGCCGGGTCCCCGGCCCGCGCCGTCCGCCCGACGGGGGCGTGGGCGGCGGGCCGGGGACCGTACCGGACGGCGGACTCCGGACGGCGGACTCCGGGTGGGAGGCCTATGCGGTGAAGCGGTGGGTGCCCGAACCGACCCGGTACACCGCACAGCCGTCCTCGCTGCGCAGGAACGCCGCGGTGCCGTGCTTGACCGCGTCCGGCGATTTCGCGGGGATCCACACCTCGGCGGTGGTGTTGGCGGGCACCGAGCACGTCAGCGTGAACCCGCCGGACCGCTGCCGCCACTGGGTGGAGACGGGGCCGTGGACCGAGGCGAACGTGGCGCGGGCCGAGGTGACACCCCCGCCGGGACGGGGCTGCACGACGATCTCACGGTAGCCGGGGCGGCCCGCCGCGATACCGGCGATGTTCGTGTACATCCACTCGCCCACCGAGCCGTAGGCGTAGTGGTTGAAGGAGTTCATGCCCGGGTCCTCGAAGCTGCCGTCGGGCCGGATGGAGTCCCAGTGCTCCCACATCGTGGTGGAGCCCTTGTCGATCTGGTAGCCCCAGCTGGGGTACGAGCGCTGCCCGAGCAGCCGGTAGGCGACATCGGTGTGCCCCGTGTCGGTGAGGACGGGCAGCAGCCGGGGCGTCCCGAGGAAGCCCGTCGACAGATGCCAGTCCTTGGACTCGATCAGCGCGACGAGCCGGTCGGCCGCCGCCGTCCGCAGCTCGTCCGGCAGCAGGTCCATCGACAGGGCGAGCACATAGGCCGTCTGCGTGTCGCCCTTCACCCGTCCGTCGGCGGTGACATAGGCCTTCTGGAAAGCCGTCCGTATCCGTGCGAAGAGGTCGTTGTAGGGGGCGGGGTCCTTGCCGAGTTCCTTCGCGATCCGGGCCGCGAGGTCGGCGCTGTGGCCGAAGTACGCGGTGGCGATGACGTCCTTCGGCGTCTCGTCCTCGACGTTCAGCCAGTCGCCGTAACCGCTCGCCGGCCGCAGCAGCCCGTCGCTGTTCTTCTCCAGGTACGTCAGCCAGGCCTGGACGGAGGACCACGCGTCCTGGAGGACCTGGAGGTCGCCGTACGCCTGGTACAGGGACCAGGGCACCGTGACGCCCGCGTCGCCCCAGCCCGCCACACCGTTGCCGACCGTGCCGACCATGGGCGCCACATCGGTGAAGGCGCCCTCCGCGGTCTGCCCGTCGCGCAGGTCCACGAGCCACTTGGTCAGGAAGCGGGCGGACTCCATCGTGTAGGCGGCCGTGGGCGCGAAGACGTTGATGTCCCCGGTCCAGCCCAGCCGTTCGTCCCGCGCGGGGGTGTCCGTCGGGATCGACAGGAAGTTGCCGCGCTGCCCCCAGGTGATGTTGCTGTGCAGCTTGTTGAGCATCGGGACATCGGTCTCGAAGTCGAAGGTGAAGGGGGCGGACGTGTGCATGACGCGGCCGGTGAGGGCCCCCGCCGACGGCGTACCCGGGAAGCCGGTCACCTCGACGTAGCGGAAGCCGTGGAAGGTGAACCGCGGCTCGTACGTCTCCTGGCCACGGCCCTTGAGGGTGTACGTGTCGGTGGCCGCGGCGGTCCGCAGGTTCGCCGTGTAGAGGGTGCCGTCCGCGTTGAGCACCTCGGCGTGCCGCAGCCGGACGGTCGTCCCGGCCGCTCCCGAGACCCGCAGCCGTACCGAACCGACCATGTTCTGGCCCAGGTCGAAGACGAAGACACCGGGTTTCGGCTCGGTCACCTTCTTGACCGGGAGTTCCTTGGCCACCCGGACCGGACCGTCCGCCTGCGCCACGATGTGCGGGGGAGCGGCGTCGTCCGCGGCGCGCACCACCTCCGGCCAGGCACTGTCGTCGAAACCGGGTGAGGTCCAGCCGGCGGTCTCCTTGCGCGCGTCGTACGCCTCCCCGTTCAGCAGGTCGGCTGAGACGATCGGCCCGGCGGTGGCCCGCCAGCCGGTGCCCGAGGTGACGCTCTCACGCGTCCCGTCGGTGTACTCGACCTCCAACTGCGCGAGCAGCGCGGGGCGTTCGCCGTACTGGTGGGGTCCGAACATGCCGACGTTCCCTGCGTACCAGCCCGGGGCCACGTACGCGCCGATGGCGTTGGCGCCGCCCCGCACGAGCGCGGTGACGTCGTAGGTCTGGTACTGGACGCGTTCGCGGTAGTCGGTCCAGCCCGGGGCGAGCTGGTCGCGGCCCACCCGGCGGCCGTTGAGGTGGGCCTCGTAGACACCGAGGGCGGTGGCGTACAGACGGGCGCGCGCCACCTTCTTGCGCGGAAGCGCGAACTCGTGCCGCAGCTGGTTGGCGGCGTACGACGCGGGGACGACCCGTCCCCACGGCCCGGCTCCCCAAACGGCCGCCTTCTTCGCCGCGGGCCAGGCGCTGTCGTCGAAGTCGGCGGCGCGCCAGTCGGCGGCGGGTTCCTCGTCCGTCGATCTCCAGGAGTCGTCGGTGAGGATCCGCTGTTCGCCGGACGCCGTGCGGAGGGTGAGGCAGGCGACCAGACCGGCGGGCCCCTCGGACGCGTTGGCGGCCGAGACCGCCAGGACGTTCCTGCCCGTACGCAACTGGGCGAGGACCTCGACGACGGCGGGGCGGCGCCAGCCGTCGTTGTCCGTCGCCAGGTCGGTGCGGGCCACTTCGGTGCCGTTCACGGAGACCGTGTAGACGTTGTCCGCGCTGATGGCCAGGGTCGCCGCCGTGACGGCGTCCGGCAGGTCGAGGGTGCGGCGGAACCAACGCGTGCTCGCCGGCGCGCTGACGGCCGGATCACCCTCGGGGAACCAGATCCAGGAACTGCCTTCGAGGGACGGCGCGTCGGTGAGCGAAGGAGGAGCGGACACCCATGCCGCCGACCACTGAGCGGCGTCCAGGAGTCCGGTCTCCCACCAGGACGGCTCGCTCCAGTCCGAGGCACCGCCGCCGGCGTCCCACACGCGCACGGACCAGAAGTAACGGGTGCGCGGCTTGAGTTCGGGGCCCGCGTAGGCGACGAGGACGGACTCGCCGGAGGCGACCTTCCCGCTGTCCCAGACATCGGGGTCCGGCAGGCGTGCGGCACTGGAGGCGACGCGGATCTGGTACGCGCTCTGGCGTGCGTCCGGCTTGTCCGAGCTCATCGGCCAGCTCAGCCGGGGGCGTGGTGCGTCGAGGCCCAGGGGGTGTCGCACGTACTCGACGGTCGGCGCGGTGACGCGCAGGGCGCTGCGCCGCGCGGATGCCTGGGCCGGTGCGGACGCGGGCGCGGCCATTGCCGGTCCGGCGGCGGTGGCGGTGGCCGTGGCGGCCATCGCGGCCGCCGTACCCGCCAGAATGTTCCTCCTGCTGATCACTGCGGCTCCTCAGGTAGGAAGGATGAATCGATTCACTCCGGTGAAGGTAGGGGCGTGAGTGGTGGGGGTCAATGAGCGTGCAGCACAATCTTGTTGGGACGTCGGATGGGATGGTCGCCTCGGTGGGGGCTGGTGCGGCAGGGGCGCACGCGATTGAACGGTTTCAATCGGCCCGGGGTGTGGCCGTGGGTGTGGCCACGGGCGCTGCCGGAGGCGCGCGACCGGGGAGGTGAGGCAGGGGGAGGGGCGGCCGGAGCCCGCCGGGTGCGGTCGGGGAACGCGGGTCCGCTCGGGGTGCGGCCCGCCGTGCGTCGGCGGGACGCTGCTCGCCGTGGACGGACGCTGTGGACGCCGTCAGCCGGTTGGGCCGGCCGTCGCCGTCTCCGTCGTCGACGCCGTCCGGCGGGCGGGTCACACGGAGGTCAGCCAGGCCGCGGTGTCGGCGGGGCGGGCGAACCGGAGGGTGTCGAGGGGTGCGAAGCGGGGATCATGCGTGAGCTGCTCGATCTCCCGGTGCCGGCCCGCGTGTTGGGACCAGGCCCACCAGGCCGGGTGCTCCTTGCTCAGCCAGCCCGCCCAGGTCTCCCTGTTGCCGCCGAAGACGCTCTCGCGGGTGACGGTGCGCCGCAGCGAGCGGCGAAGGACCCGGGGCATGACGACGCGCCGCGGGTAGTCGAGCCAGAGCACGGTGTCGGCGCGGGCCCAGAGCAGCCGGCGGACCTCGGGACGGCCGATCGAGTCGACGATCCAGCGGGGTTCGGCCGTGACCCGTGCGACCGTCTCGGCCAGCCTGCCGTCGGTGGCCCAGCCGGGGCCCGTGTAGTACAGCGCGTCCATCTCGTGATGAGGCATGCCGAGGCGCTCGCTCACCGCTCGGGCGAGCGTGGATTTGCCCGCGCCTGTGACACCCACCACCAAGATCCGCTGCACGGACGCACTCTATAGGCCGACTTTTCGACCGGCCCGGACGCCTCCCGGCGGGCTGCGGACCGTGCCGCGAGCGGCCTCCCGGAGGAACGAATCACCGATCCGAACCACTCCGTGCACCGCGCCCTTTCGTTCTCCGGCCGCCGATAGGATCTAATGGGCAGTCGCGCGCGAGGTAGGCAGGTACCGATGGTCATCGGTCGACAGCTCCGCCTCTGATCCGCGCGACTCCCGACTCCGGATGGTTTTGGATGCCTGCCTCTTCGCATCGCGACCCTGCACGTCCCGTTCAGAACACGGCGGCCTCGTCGGCAGCGCCGCAGCACCACGATCTGTTCCTCCAGCCGCAGTACACCGTGGAACTGCCGCCGCTGGACGAGGAGGAGGACACCTTCACGCCGCCTCCGCCCCCGCCGGCGCAGCGGCGACGGGGGGCACCCCGGGCACGCTGACCGCTTCTGCCACCCGTCCCGCCGTCCGTCCCGCAGTACCGTGGGCGGCGAGGTGTCCGCCCGGTCCGGGCGGCGACCGACCCGAGGGGAAGAGACACACCGGATGCCGTGGGAAACGCGATGATCGTTGTGCACAGGCCGTCCGCGGGCGGCGGTCGGCGGGTGAGCGTGCACCGTGACGGCCGGGCCGAGATTTTGGGCCTCGCCCACTCCGACCACGATCTGATCGTGTTCCTGGAGGCCGCCGGACTGTCCTACCCGGCCGAACTGCTCGACGACCCCGGCTGGGTGGAGTGGCGCGGCGGCCGCCCGCACGAGTGGGACGCGACACCGTAGCCGCGGCTCGCCCGGTGGTCGCCGAGCCGAGACGTGCCGTGCGGGCCGGCGTGGGCCCGTACCGCTGTGAGCGCCGCCGGGCCTGTCCGGGCCCGGCTCTCCGCCGGGGTTTCGGCTCGGAGCCGGGGCTGCGACACGGAGTGCGTGCCGTCGTCGCCGGTTCAGGCGGTCGCGAGTGAGACCTCCGTCGACTTCATCAGCGCGACCACGGACGAACCGGCCTCCAGACCGAGGTCGGTCGCGGCGTCCTTGGTGATCACCGCAGTCAGTTCGCGCCCGGCGACCGTGAACCGCACGGAGGCCATGGCGCCGCCCGTGGTGACCCCGGTGACCGTGCCGGGCAACTGGTTGCGGATGGACAGGCCCCCCACCGGGCCGGTGGCCAGCGCGACCTCCGTCGACTTCACCAGCGCGCGGACGCTGGAGCCCTCGACGAGACCGAGGTCCTCGACGGACTCCAGCGTGATGGCCGCGGTCAGATCCTGGCCGCCGTCGAGGCGGACCCTGACCGTCGCCATGGCCTCACCCGCCGTGACGGAGGTGACGGTGCCGGGGATCTGATTGCGGATGCTCAGGCTCATGACGGAACGCCTCACAGGAGAAGGACTGACGGCCGACGGCCGCCAGCGGGCCGATGGTCGATTTGTCGCGTTTGGTTCCCGCTCGGCCCACGGTAGGCCGGACGGGCCGGAACCCGCTTCGTTCCCCTCGCATCTGCGACGGGTGTCGCCGGCGGCGTCTCGCAGACACGCCTCATGGACACGCCTCGTAGACCTACCTCGCCGACGTGGCTCGCGGACCCACGCCGCGGAGAGGGGTCACGGCCCCGTGGCGGCGGCGCGCGTCCCGTCTCGCGCGCCGTACGCGCCCCGTACGCGCGCCTCAGACCGGGTAGGCGTGGGTCTGCGCCGCCTTGACCGTCGCCCAGACCGCCGCGCCCGGGTGCAGATCGAGTTCGGCGGCGGCCACCGTGGTCAGGTCCGCGGCGAGCGGCAGCTCCCCGGAGAGGTCGGCGCGGATCTGGTCGCCGTGGGTCTCCAGGCCCGCCACCTCGCAGCGCCAGAGGTTGCGGGCGCTGGCCCCGGTCGGACGGTCGCGGTAGAGGGTGACCGAACTGGGCGGGAACGCCACGAAGACGGGCCCCGACAGGGCCTCCGTGGTGGTGATGGGCGGGCCCGCGTCGAGACGGACGGAGTGGCCGTCGGCCTCGCCCCGGTAGAGGTTCAGGCCGACCAGCTGCGCGATGTAGTCCGTACGGGGCCGCCGGGCGATGTCGGCGGGGGCACCCTCCTGGACGACCCGGCCGTCCTCGACGACGACCAGTCGGTCGGCGAGGACCATGGCGTCCAGCGGATCGTGGGTGACGAGGACGGCGACCGCCTCGAACTCGGCCAGATGGCGGCGGAGCTGGGAACGCACCTCAAGGCGGGTACGGGCGTCCAGCGCGGCGAGCGGCTCGTCGAGCAGGAGCAGCCGGGGGCGGGTGGCGAGCGCGCGGGCCAGGGCGACCCGCTGGGCCTGACCGCCGGAGAGCCTGCGGGGCTTGGCGCCGACGTGTTCGCCGAGTCCCAGGCGGTCCAGCCACTCGGCTGCCAGTGCCCGCGCCCGCGCCTTGGTCGCGCCCTGACAGCGCGGTCCGAAGGCCACGTTGTCCAGCGCGGTCAGATGAGGGAAGAGCAGGTAGTCCTGGAAGACGACACCGACCGGACGGGACTCCGGCGGCGTACGCTCCAACGCGGCGCCGTCCAGCCGCAGCCGGCCGCCGGTGAGCGGTGTCAGACCGGCGAGGGCACGCAGGGCGGTGGTCTTGCCTGCGCCGTTCGGGCCGAGCAGGGCGACGACCTCGCCGGGCGCGACGGTCAGCTCCACATCGAGACGGAAGGCGCCGCGCTCGACGACGAGATGGGCGTCGAGCCCTTCCGCGGAGGCGCCCTTCGCGGACGCGCCCGCAGCGGCGGCGGCGCCGGCGCGAGCGTCGGGGACGGGGTCATGGGCGGGGTCATGGGCGGCGTCGTGGATCTCGGTCATCCTGTGGTCATCCAACGGTCGCGCAGGCCGGCCAGTACCGCGATGGACACGGCCAGCAGGACCAGACTGAGGGCGATGGCGGCTTCGGGGTCGCTCTGCAGGGCCAGGTACACGGCCAGCGGCATGGTCTGGGTACGGCCGGGGAAGTTGCCCGCGAAGGTGATCGTCGCGCCGAACTCGCCGAGCGCGCGGGCCCACGCGAGGACCGCGCCGGCCGCGATGCCGGGCGCGATCAGCGGCAGCGTGACCCGGCGGAACGCGGTGAAGCGGGAGGCGCCCAGGGTGGCGGCGGCCTCCTCGTAGCGCGGGTCGGCGGCGCGCAGGGTGCCCTCGACGCTGATGACGAGGAACGGCATGGCGACGAACGCCTCGGCGATGACGACCCCGGCGGTCGTGAAGGGCAGCGTGACCCCGAACCAGGAGTCCAGCCACTTCCCGACGATGCCGTTGCGGCCGAGGGCCATCAGCAGGGCCACACCGCCGACGACCGGCGGCAGCACGAGGGGCAGGGTGACCAGGGCGCGTACGAGGCCCCGCCCGGGGAACTCGACCCGGGCCAGCAGCCAGGCCAGCGGCACCCCGATGACCAGGCTCACCGCGGTCGCCGCCGTGGCGCAGACCAGGGACAGCTGGAGCGCCTGCCACACCTCGGAGCTGGTCAGCAGGTCGGGCAGGCTGCGCCAAGGGGCCCGTACGAGCAGGGCGAGCAGCGGCACGATGAGGAACGCCAGACCGATCAGGGCGGGCACCAGCAGGGGCAGCGGCACGCCCCGGCCGCCGCCCCGGTGTCCGCCGTCCCCCTTCGTGCGGGCACGCCGGCGCCGCGGACCGCCCCGGAGGGTGTCGGCCGCGGCGTCGGACTTGCCGATCGGTACGGTCACGGCTTGAGGAACCCGGCCTCGGTCAGGACCCGCTGGCCCGCGGCGGACTGGACCAGGGCGATGAACGCCTCGGCGCCCGCGCTGTTCTGTGCGTCCTTGAGCTGGACGATCGGGTAGTCGTTGATGGCGTCGTCGGACTCGGGGAACTCCACGCCCTCCACCTTGTCACCCGCAGCGTGCACATCGGTCTTGTAGACGACGGCCGCGTCGGCCTCCTTCAGCTCGACCTTCGTCAGCGCCGCCTTCACGTCCTGCTCGTAGGAGACGGGGGTGAGCTTCAGCTTGCTGGCGGCGAGGGCCTTCTCGGCGGCGGCGCCGCAGGGCACCTCCTTGTCGCACAGCACGACCTTCAGGCCCGACCTGGTGAGGTCCTTGAGCGAGGCGATCTTGTCGGGGTTGCCCGGCAGGGTGGCGATCTCCAGCTCGTTGCGGACGAAGGTGGCCGGTGTCCCCGAGCCGTCGCCGGCGTCGGTGACGATCTTCATGGTCTTGGGGCTCGCGGAGGCGAACACGTCCGCCGGGGCGCCGCCCGTGATGCTCGCGGCCAGCGAGTCGCTGCCGCCGAAGCTGAAGGTGACCTTCGTGCCGGGGTGTTCCTTCTCGAACTCCTCGCCCAGTGCCGTGAAGCTCTCCTTTAGGGAGGCGGCGGCGAACACGGTCACCGTGCCGGACAGCTTGTCCGACGAGCCGGCGGACGCGGAGGAGTCGGCCGACGCCGACGAGGAGTCGTCGGAGGACGAGCAGGCGCTCAGCGCCAGCAGAGCGGCGGTGCCTGCACCGGCCATCTGCAGGGTCCGACGGGTCCGGCGCGCGGTACGGGTCATTACGGTTCCACTCCCTCTGGTCCTGACGGACTCGTTCACCAGTGGTCCTGACGGACCGTCTACGGTCTTTCGACGACCACGTTGGTCGACTTGATCACGGCAACGGCCGGAACGCCGGGCTCCAGTTCCAGCTCGTCGGCCGACTCACGGCTGACCAGCGCCACCACCCGGAACGGCCCGGCCTGGATCTCCACCTGCGCCGACACGTCTCCGAGCAGCACGTCGGTGACGATGCCGGAGAGGCGGTTGCGCGCCGAGGAACCGGTCGACCCCCGCTCCGCCCGGTGCGCGTACCGGGCGTACGCCGCGAGAGCCGGGCCGGGGATGATCCGGCGGCCCTGCTCGTCGCGCCCGGCGGTGAGTTTCCCGCCGTCCACCAGACGCCGCACGGTGTCGGCGCTGACACCGAGCAGGGCGGCGGCGTCCCCGATCCGGTAGGTGTGCATCCGCTGATGATACTGCCGCAGATGCGAGGGTAAAGCCTCTTGTTGCTTCGCATGAGCTGGACCCCTGCTCGGGGTGGGTGGCATGTGCGTTTGCACGGGACCCGCGTCCGGGTACGGTCACCCGGGAGGTGGTAACCCGTGAGTCAGTCCCTCACCACAGCCGGCACGGCCGCAGGACCGGTCGCGGAACTCGCCCTCGTCGGTGATGTTTCCCGGCCCGCCCTGCTGACGGTGTCCGACCTGCTGTCCTGGCCGCAGCACGAGGCCGAGGTCAGCTTCGAGTGCGCCACCAGCGGGGTCCAGCGCCATCGCTTCACCGGACCGCTGCTGCACGACGTCCTCGCGGCGGCCGGTCCCGGTTTCGACCCCGCACGCCGCAAGGAGCGTCTGCGCTTCCTGATCGCGGTCTCCGGCCGGGACGGCCACCACGCGCTGCTGTCCTGGGCGGAGATCGACCCCGACTTCGGCCGCGCCCCCGTCCTGCTCGCGGCCACCATCGACGACCGCCCGCTCGACCGCACGGGCCCTCAGCTCGTCCTGCCCCAGGACCGCTGCGGCGCCCGGCACATCAGCGGCATCGACGCGATCCGCGTGGACGGCGGCTACCCCTCGTGGACGGACCGGTGAGCTGGTCCGGGCCCACGGGCGTCCTGGTCGTCGAACACCTGCCCCACGAGGGCCCGTACGCCATCGGTACCGCACTGGCGGCGGCGGGGCTGCCGGTGCGGGTGTGCCGGACCTGGGCGGGCGACCCGGTCCCGGAGTCGCCGGCCGGACTTGCCGCGCTGGTGGTGCTGGGCGGGCCCATGGCCGCGTACGACGACTCCCCGGCCTTCGCCACCCGCGCGGCCGAACTGACCCTGCTGCGCGCCGCGCTGGACTCCGAGGTCCCGGTGCTCGGCGTGTGCCTCGGCGCGCGACTGCTGGCGGTGGCGGCGGGCGGCACCTCCGGTCCCGGCACGGCCCGGCGGATCGGCTGGGGCGAGGTGCGGACGGCTCCGGTCGCGTCCGCCGACCCGCTGTTCGCCGACGTGCCCGAGCGGCTGCGGGTGCTGCACGGACACGGCGACACGGTGGATCTCCCGCCCGGCGCGACCCTGCTCGCCTCCTGCGACCGCCACCGGGTCCAGGCATTCCGGATCGGCGGCTCCGCCTGGGGCGTGCGGTTCCACCTGGAGGCGGACAAGGCAGCGGTCGACGCCTTCGCGACGGCCCCGCCGGGGGAGGCGGCCACCGCACCCGACCTCCAGGACTGCGCTCCTGCCGCGCTGACGGCCCTGGCGCCGCACCGCGACGACGTCTTCGAGCGCTTCGCCGCCCTGGCGGCACGCCGGGCGACGGCGACCACGACCCGCGCCTTCTTCACGCCCCGGGCAGCCGCGTGGGAGGAGCGCTTCGCCGTCGACGGACCCCGCTACACCGCGGCCGTCGCGCGCATGCGACTGCGCCCGGGACAGCGGGTCCTGGACGTGGGCTGCGGCAGCGGCCGTGCCCTGCCCGCGCTGCGCGCCGAGGTCGGGGCCGCGGGCGTCGTGCTCGGCGCGGACCTCACCCCGGCGATGCTCACGGCCGCCGCCCGGGAGGGCCGCACGGGCCTGCTGCTGGCCGACGCGTGCCGGCTGCCGCTGCCGGCCGGATCGTTGGACGGCATCTTCAGCGCGGGCCTGGTCGACCATGTCCCCGACCCCGAGGCGGCCCTGCGCGAATGGGCCCGGGTGGCAGCCCAGGGCGGAGTCCTCCTGCTCTTCCACCCCTCAGGGCGCGCCGAACGCGCCGCCAGACACGGCCGCGCCCCGGACCCCGGCGACCCGCTGGCCGAGGAGAACCTGCGCCCGGCCCTGCTCTCCGCGCAGGCCCGCTACGCGGCGGGCACCCGCGAGATCCTGGAGTCCTGGCTGGCGGGCCGCCCGATCCGCGAGGAGTACCTCATCGTGGACGGCGGCGCACTGGCGGGCACGGGCGCGCACTCGTACTCGGTCACCGGGTGAGATCCGGTGGAGGCCGCCTGTGCTCGGCTGTGCGGTCAGGCCCGGTCGATGTGCACGTTCGTCGACTTCACCCGGGCGGTGGCCTCCACCCCGACCTCGAGACCCAGCTCCTCCACGGCCTCCCGGGTCAGCAGCGACACCAGCCGGTGGGGCCCGGCCTGGATCTCCACCTGGGCGGCGACGTCACCGAGTTTCACGGCGGTGACGATGCCGGGGAAGGCGTTGCGGACGGAGGTGTACGAGGGGTCCTCCTCGCCGCCACCGCCCTTGGCCAGCTCGACGGAGAAGGCGGCCAGGTCCTTGCCGTCGATGAGGCGGCGTCCGCCCTCGTCGCGGTGGGTGACCATCCGGCCCGCGTCCGCCCAGCGCCGCGCGGTGTCCGGGCTCACCCCGAGCAGACGCGCGGCCTGGCCGATCGTGTATGACTGCATACGCGCCAAGATAGGCGATCATCGGCGTGCCGTACGCGACGCGCCGGGTCGTCAGTACCCGACGCGGAACGTCGCGTCCTGCCGCTCCGTGGCGGTGGAGACCGGATCGATGCGCAGCACGTAGTTGGAGTGGCGGATGTAGCGGGTGGGGTTGTTGTACGAGCGGAACGACGACCAGGAGCTGTCGGCGAGGCCCGCCGTGCGGTAGAAGGTGGCATCGCCCGCGAACGTCGACGTGCCGTCGGCGGCGTCGAGTCGGAGCGCGTAGTCGTAGTGCCGCAGATAGCGGGTCGGGTAGTTCACCGACTGGAAGGAGACCCCGGAGCTGTCGGCCAGGCCCGGGACGAGCTTCCACTGGGAGTCGGTGTACAGGTCGAAGGGGTACGCGTCGACGCGGGCGAGATAGTTCGCGTGACGGACGTAACGGTCCGGGAAGTTGTACGACTTGAGCCGGTTCCAGGCGGGCGCGCCCCACTTGGCGAGCAGGTTGGCGTACTCGGTCGTGGTGATCGTCGCGATGCCGCAGTGCTTGGAGTTGACCGGCTGGGTGTAGGTCCTCTGGTCGAGCGCGGTCCAGGTGCCCGAGGCCAGGTTGCTCGACTGCCAGGCGTAGAAGACGCCGTTCGGTGTGTAGGTGTCACCCCACAGGTACCAGGTGTTCGAGGTCAGCGACTTGTACACGGTCGGGGCCTCGGTGCCGCCGTGCGCCACACCCGCGCCGAACTCCGTGAAACTGCCCGGGTCCAGGGAGGCCGACCGCGCGGCCACCAGGGTCTGGTTCTTCTTGAAGAAGAGGTAGTTGACGCCGTTGACGCCGACGGCCATGTCGCCGTCGATGACGTCGTAGCCGGGGTCGAAGAAGACCTGAGGGGCCGACGCGGTCACGAAGTCGCTGGTGTGGTTCACCATGATCACGTTGTGGCCGCTGGAGTCGACCGAGGAGTAGATGACCGCGTACTTGCCCCGGCCCGCGTCCCAGAACGCCTCGGGCGCCCAGCTGTGGGTGGCCATGTCGTGGAGCTTGAGACGGCGGTAGCCGGTGAAGGTGCGCAGGTCGGCGGAGTCCCAGACATGGATGTACTGGCTGTTGTAGCTCCAGTCGGTGCCCTTGAGGTCGGTGGCGATGACCACGAAGGTGCCGTCCTGCTTGCGCAGGAGGAACGGGTCGCGCAGGCCGAGGGCGCCCGCGGTGGGGGTGACCAGCGGGTTGTTCTGGTTGAGCGGCGTCCAGTCGAGCGAGTCGGTGCTGACGGCGAGATGGAGACCGTAGTCGGTGCCGAGGCCGAGGCTGGTCGACTCGGTGAAGTAGCACATCACATAGGCCGAGTCCGCCGCGTGGGCGGTGCCGGCGCCGAGGGCCAGCGCACCGGACAGGGCCACGGGTGTGGCGGCGGCCATGCCGAGGACGAGGCGTCGGGACGGCTGGGGTCTTGCGCTCATCGTGGTCTCCAAGCGGGTGCGGGGGTGGAGAGAGCGGCCTGAGTCGGCGTCTGGAGCGAGCGAGCAAGCAGGCGAGTGGTGCGGTGCGGTGCGGGGGACCTGAGGCGTGAAGGGTGCGACCAGGCAGATGGTGCAGTGGTCGGTATTTCGAACGCGGTTCGGAAGGTCGGTCAGAAAGTAGAGTGCCTGGCGGTGCGCGTCAATGACTCTGTCGTCGCCGGGAGCTCCGGGGTTGTCGGGGGCGGTGGGCCCGGTCCGTCCGCGGTGTGCCCCCGCCCGAATCGTGGTCCGATGAAATCGGGCGTTTTCGCCCGGATCCGGGGCCGGCCGCCCCACGACGAGGGAGGCAGGCGTGGCCGCACGGCACAGACTGATCAAGAGGAGCCCCCGCGAGGTGTGGGCCGTCCTGGCCGACGGCACGCGGTTCGCGGACTGGGTGGTCGGGACGGCGTCCTCGTACCCGGTGCGCGGCCGGTGGCCGCAGGTCCACTCCGCCATCGGCTACGAGGTGCGCGTCGGGTTCCTCAAGCTCACCAACGAGACGGTCGTACGCGCGTGCGACGAGGAGCGCGAGCTGGAGCTTGAGGCGAAAGCAGGCCCCCTCGGCACCGCCCGCATCGCCGTCGAACTGCGTCCCTGGGGCGACCACACGCTGGTGATCATCGACGAGCATCCCCTGCAGGGCGTCGGTGGCCTGCTGCACAACGTGGCCGTGGAGGGGGTCATCCAGCTGAGGCACCGGGCCATGCTCAAACGGCTGGCCGAGGTGTGCGAGGGCGACCGCGGCCGGCCCGAGCCCACCCGGACGGAGCCGCGCCCGGCCTGACGGTCCGGCGGGTCACGACGGTGACGGCGGCTCCTGGTCCTGCCCGAGCCAGGTGGTCAGGGCCCACCACCAGTGCAGCGTGCTCAGCGGTTCGGCGAGCGGCCCGGACGACGGGTCGGCCGGCGAGTGCCCGGTGATCTGCTGGAGCCGGCCGAGCCGGTAGCGGACGGTGTTGGGGTGGGTGAACAGGGCCGTCGCGCTCTGGTCGAGCCGGCGGCCGTTGTCGAGGAACGTCAGCGCGGTGAGCGCGAGTTGCCGGTGAAAGGCGTTCGACTCGTCGAGGGCGGACAGGAGCCGGGCGCTCAGGTGCGAGCCGAGGAGCGGCTGGTCCGCGAGGGCGATCTCCGCGGCGAAGTCCGTCAGTTCGTACAGGCCCTGACGTCCTTGCCGCACCCCGATGTCCAGGGCCCGGACGCAGAGCCGGTACAGGGGCCTGATCTCCTCCAGCCGAGCGGCCGGCGAGGCCACGACCAGAGCCGACGCCCCCGCCCCCTCGTCCCCCGGGCCGTCGGGCAGCCGCCGGCACAGACCGGCCAGCCGGCCCTCCACGGGGCCGAAGACCGCGCCGAGTCCGGAGAACCGGTCGGTGAGAAGGCGCGCCGCCGCCAGGTCGCCGGTGTCCGCGACGACGCAGTGGTGCGGTCCGTCACCCGGTCGCATCCCGGCCCCGGCCATCTCCAGGGGGGACGGCACGACGCCGCCGACCAGCAGCCTGCGGAGCACGTTCGTACGGACCTCGGCGGTCTCGTGCGGTGTGGTCCGCTCCGCGGCCCGATACCCGTTGATGACATGGCGCTCGACCGCGGCGCTGTACTCGTTGAACCGCAGGACCACGCCGATCAGGGTGCTGTCCGGCACCCCCGCCGCCCGGCAGCGGTCGACGCCGATCTCCACGGCGCGCTGCAGACCGGCCTGGACGCCGCGCAGGACCGCGGTCATCGCGACGCCCTGCCCCGCCCGGTCGGCGCCCAGTAACAGGGCGGCGGTGAAGTCCTGTTGCTCGACCCCGTCGAAGGTCGCGAACCACTCCCCGGCGGCCCGGATCATGGCGGTGACATGGGAGAGGCTCTCCGCCTCGGTGAGCCGGGCGACCTCGGGGGAGTGGGCGCGGGCCGCGCGGACGAGTTCGCCGCACACGTCGCCGTCGCCGGCCATCGCCCGCAGGATCTCGGTGACCGGCTCGCGCTGGTGGACGACCGTCATGGGGTGATTCTCCGTCCGTTCCGTGTCCGTGCTGTCGCCGGGCCACAACGAGGCCGCCCTCGTGTTGGTGTCCGGCCACTACCACGTTGATGTGACGACCTGGTTCCCTGTGGGCTACCGACGGTAACAGCGTGGCTGTCCATCCGTTCCCGTCTCCTCACGTCTCCTTCGGAAGGCAGTCCATGGAGAACTTCCCGGCCCGGTCCGCGATCACACGGCGCCACGCCCTGACAGTGGCAGGCGGTGCGATCGCCGGCACCGCCCTCGCCCAGGCGACGGCCCCGGCCTTCGCCGCCTCGGCCTCGTCGGCGGACGCGGACGCGATCGTCGTGGGCGGCGGGCTCGCCGGTCTGGTCGCCACGGCGGAACTGGCCGCGGCGGGCCGCAAGGTGCTGCTGCTCGACCAGGAACCCGCCACGAACCTCGGCGGACAGGCGTTCTGGTCCTTCGGCGGGCTGTTCCTCGTCGACTCCGCCGAGCAGCGGCTGATGGGCATCAAGGACTCCCAGGAGCTGGCCTGGCAGGACTGGCTGGGCACGGCCGGCTTCGACCGCGGCATCGCCGACCCGTCGGGGCAGGACCACTGGGCGTACAAGTGGGCCGAGGCGTACGTCGACTTCGCGTCGGGGGAGAAGCGATCCTGGCTCGCGGGCCTGGGCGTGCAGTGGTTCCCGATCGTCGGCTGGGCGGAGCGCGGCGGGGGTCTCGCGGACGGACACGGCAACTCGGTGCCCCGTTTCCACGTCACCTGGGGCACGGGACCCGCGGTCGTGGAACCGTTCGAGAAGAAGGTGCGCGCGGCGGTCGCGGCTGGCAAGGTCACCCTCAAGTTCCGGCACCGGGTGGACGGGCTCGTGACGACCGGCGGAGCCGTCACCGGCGTCCGCGGGGCCGTCCTGGAGCCGAGCGACGCCGCCCGCGGCAAGCCCAGTTCGCGCACGGTCGTCGGCGACTTCGAACTGCGCGCCCCGGTCGTCGTCGTCACCTCGGGCGGCATCGGCGCCAACCACGATCTCGTACGGCAGAACTGGCCGGCCCGCCTCGGCACCCCGCCCAAGACGATGATCACCGGCGTTCCGGCCCATGTGGACGGCCGGATGCTCGCGATCACCGAGAAGGCGGGCGGCCGGATCGTCAACCCGGACCGGATGTGGCACTACACCGAGGGCCTCAGGAACTACGACCCCATCTGGCCGGACCACGGCATCCGCATCCTGCCGGGCCCGTCGTCGATGTGGTTCGACGCCACCGGCAGACGCTTCGGCGCGCCCGACATGCCCGGCTACGACACCCTGCACACGCTCAAGTCGATCACCGAGTCCGGGTACGACTACTCATGGTTCGTCACCACCCAGAAGATCCTCGCCAAGGAGTTCGCGCTCTCCGGCTCCGAGCAGAACCCGGACCTCACCGAGAAGAACATCTGGATGCTGCTGTCACGCATCTGGCAGACCCCCGAACCGATCGAGAAGTTCAAGAAGAACGGCGTGGACTTCGTCGTCGCCACGTCCCTGTCCGAACTGGTCCGGGGCATGAACAAACTGACCGGTGACGGCCTGATCGACCTGGCGGACCTGACCCGCCAGATCGAGGCGCGCGACCGGGAGATGGAGAACCCGTACACCAAGGACGTCCAGGTCATGGGCATCCGCAACGCCCTCTCGTACCCGGGGGACACCCTCAGCCGTACGGCACCCGCCCACAAGATCATGGATTCGAGCGCCGGACCGCTCATCGCCGTACGCCTCAACATCCTCACCCGCAAGACCCTCGGCGGCCTCCAGACCGACCTCTCGGGCCGGGTCCTGGACGCGAGCGGCACCCCGGTCGCCGGACTGTACGCGGCGGGCGAGGTCTCCGGCTTCGGCGGTGGCGGCGTCCACGGATACCGCTCCCTGGAAGGCACGTTCCTCGGCGGCTGCCTCTTCTCGGGCCGCGCGGCGGGCCGGGCGGCGGCGGAGGCGACGGGCGCCTAGCCGTGCGTGCCGGTGCGTGCCGGTCCGGTGCCTGCCGGTACCGGCCACGCACCGGACCGGTCGACGCGTCCTGGTCCCGATTCACCGTCCGCGGACCGCTGAGTTTTCGGCGGTCTCACGGTCTGACTCTGTGAAAGGTGACCAGCCGCGAACGACCGACAGGAGACCCGCCATGAGCGCCCTCACTTCTCAGAGCCGGACCACCACCGCCAAGTCCCCCGCCACGCGCCCCGTGTGGCAGGTCGGCGCCCTGGCGGTCCTCGCCGGCGCCGTCGTGACCGAGGCCTTCGCGCTCGTCGCCCGAGCCGCCGGCGTGCCGATGGCCGCGGCCAGTCCGGGGGCCACCGAGGCCGCCGAGATTCCGGTGGGCGGCTTCGCCGGAGGCGTGCTGTTCTGGTCGGTCGCCGGAGTCGTCCTCGCCCTGGCCCTCGCCCGCTGGGCCAGGCGGCCCGCCCGCACCTTCCTGGTGGTCACCGTCGCGTTGACCGCGCTGTCCCTCGCCGGCCCCGCAGTCGCCCCGCACACCGCCACGTCCACACAGATCGTCCTCGCCGTGTCCCATGTGGTGGCCGCGGCCGTGATCATTCCCCCGCTGGCGCGGCGGCTCTCGCGGCGAGCGGCGTGAGAGCGGACGCCGAGGCGCCGCGGGGCGGACGGGGAGAGAGGCCGAACCTCTCCCCGTCCGCCCCGCGGCGACTGCCGGGGCGGGGTCAGCTCGCGTCGGCGTCTGCTCCGTCGGCTCCCTCGTCCGTTGCCGACGGAGCAGCCGTTTTCGCCGGGACTGCCGGGTCCGCCACGGCCTCGGCCTCCTCGACCTCCTCCACGGGGGGCATGAAGGCCCGCAGCCAGCGCTCCGTCTGGGCGACATGGGCCTCGGCCGCGCCGGCGGCGGCGCCGGGGTCGCGGTCGGCGATCGCGCCGGCCAGCACGCGATGGTCCGCGTCGCTCTTGCGCCGCAGCTCCGGCCCCTCGGGGAGCGTGAAGATCTGGTACTTGCGGGAGCGGGCCCGGAAGACCGCGAGCAGGGAGGCGAGGGTGGGGTTCTCGGCGGCCCTGGCGATCTCGGCGTGGAAGCGGTGGTCGAGGTCCGAGGCCTCGCCGGGGTCCTCGGTGGCCTCCATGGCCTCGATGAGGGAGAAGAGCGACTCCACCGCCTCGGGGGTCCGGCGCGCGGCGGCCTTGGCCGCGACATGCGCCTCGAGGACCCGCCGGATCTCGTACACCTCCAACAGCCCCGTCAGAGGCAGCAGTTCGAGCGTCAGCGACAGGCTGCCGATGATGTCCTCCGGCCTGAGCTGGGACACATAGGTCCCCGAGCCGTGCCGCGGTTCGACCACACCCAGCGCCGCGAGCATCCGTACCGCCTCGCGCAACGGGCCCCGGGAGACGCCGAGTTCCTCGCCGAGCTCGGCCTCGGGCGGAATGCGCTCTCCCGGACCGAGACGCCCCGTCGCGATCATGTGACGCAGACCGTGGAACGCCTTGTCGACTGCGGACATCCGATTCCTCCCCTGGCGGGCCGGTGGCAACCACCGCCGAAACCCTCGGGCACTCTAGCGAGTCATCAGATGTCTCCGATGTATCGGTCAAAAGTCATCTGATGACTATCGCTCCACAACCCTTGCGTGGCGCAAAAATGCCGTGCAGGATGCCGAGTCATCATACGTGTCCCGCTGAGAGTCTGATGTCTCGCGGACATTCGGGTTCGGTAGATGTGGAGTGATGTGAGCGAGACCGAGGTCACCACCGCCCCGCGCCCCTTGCTGCTGGCAGACGGCAGGCCCGCCGCTCGGGCGTGGTCGCTCGACCCCGTCATGAAGCACCTCAACCACGGCTCGTTCGGAGCGGTCCCCCTGGTGGCCCAGGAGCGGCAGAACGAGTTCCGCGCCGAGATGGAGAGCTCGCCGGTGGTGTGGTTTCCGGCCCTGCCGCAGCGGATCGCCGCCGCCCGGGTCGACCTCGCCGCCTTCCTGCGGGTCGCCCCCGACGACGTCGCCCTGGTACCGAACGCGAGCGCCGGCATCAGTGTCGTGTTCGCCTCGCTCCAGCGGTGCCGCGGTGGCGGGATCCTCGTCACCGATCACGGCTACGGCGCCGTGACCATGGGCGCCGAACGTCTCGCCCGGCGCTGGGGCGGCGAGGTGCGCACCGCGCGGGTGCCGCTGGACGCGAGCGAGGAGCAGGCGTACGAGGCTGTCGTCGCCGCGATCGACGACGCCACGGACCTGATCGTCCTGGACCAGATCACCTCCGCTACCGCCCGCAGGCTGCCGGTGGAGCTGATCGGCGCCGAGGCCCGGCGGCGCGGCATCCCCCTGCTCGTGGACGCCGCCCACGCCCCCGGTCTGATCGAGGCCCCGCTGGACGGCCTGGCCTGTGACTTCTGGGTCGGCAACCTGCACAAGTGGGGCTGCACGCCACGCGGTACCGCCACGCTGGTCGCCCGCGGCGAACTGCGCGAGGAGCTCTACCCCCTGATCGACTCGTGGGGCGCCCCCGACCCCTACCCCGACCGCTTCGACCAGCAGGGCACGGTGGACGCCACCGCCTATCTCGCGGCCTCCACCGCCCTGGACCTCGTCGAGGACACCTGGGGCTGGGACACGGCCCGCCGGTACATGGACGATCTGGCCGGCTACGGCGAGCGCGTCATCGGCGACGCCTTCGCCGAACTGTCCGGCACCTCCAGCACCGTCGACGTGGGCATGCCGGTGCCCGGGATGCGGCTGGTCCGGCTCCCGGCGGGCCTGGCGGGCAGCCGCGTGGAGGCCGACGCGCTGCGCGACCGGGCGGCCCGCGAGCTGGGAGTGGAGGCGGCCTTCACGAGTTTCGGCGGCGTCGGCTACATGCGGCTGTCGGCGCACGTCTACAACACGGCCGCCGACTACGAGTACTTCGCCGAGGACTGCGTCCCCCTCCTCGGCCGGTGGGCCCGCGCGGCCCATGAAGACCCCGAGGCGTCGTAGGCGCTCCGCGGTCGTATCTGCGGTGTCAGCGGTATCAGCTGTTTCAACGAAAGAGGTCGGCACGATGAGAAGAAGGACGGCAGCTCTGGCCCTCGGCACAGCCGCCACGATGGTCCTGACGGGCTGTTCCAGCATGAGCGGCTCGGCGGCCGACGGCACGGTCACCCTCAACATGGTCGAGAGCCTGACGAACCCGGCGCGCACGGACCTGCTGAAGGACCTCCTGGGGGACTTCGAGAAGCAGAACCCCAAGATAAAGGTCAATCTGATCTCGCCGCCCACCGAGCAGGCCGACCAGAAGATCCAGCAGATGCTCCAGTCCGGCAGCGGAGTCGACACCCTCGAAGTGCGGGACACGACCGTGGGCCCCTGGTCGAACAACGGCTGGATCTACGACATGAAGTCGGACCTCAAGGCCTGGAAGGGCTGGGAGGCGATGACGGAGAACGCCGTCAAGGCCTCCGAGGACGCCGAGGGCAAGACGTACTTCGTCCCGTACGGCTTCTACGGCCTGAGCGTCTTCTACCGCACCGACCTGATCAAGGAGGCCGGCTTCAGCAAGCCGCCGGCCACCTGGGACGAGCTGCTCGAACAGGCCTCGGCCATCCACGACCCGGGCAAGCGCCGGTACGGATACGCCTTCCGCGGCGGAGCCAACGCCCAGGGCAACGCCACCGCCGTCATCGAGGCGTACGTCGCCGACGAGATCGACCCCGCCGACGGCTTCAAGCTGAAGGACGGCAGCACGATCTTCGCCGCGCCCGAGGCGCTCGACGCCATGCAGACCTATCTGAAGCTCTTCAAGGAGGCGTCGCCCAAGTCGTCCGTCTCCTGGGGCTATCCGGAGATGGTCGAGGGATTCTCCAACGGCTCCACGGCCTTCCTGCTCCAGGACCCCGAGGTGATCGCCACCGTCTCGGAGTCCAAGTCCATCAAGAAGGACCAGTGGAGCACCGCCCCGCTGGTCGCGGGTCCCTCGGGCAAGACGGTCCAGCCGCTGGCCACCGCCGGATGGGGCGTCGCGGACGGCAGCAAGCACAAGGCCGAGGCCGTGAAGCTGGTCGAGTTCCTCTCCGAGGGGGAGGCGTCGACCGACTTCACCAAGAAGAACAGCCTGGTGCCGATCCTCAAGTCGGCAGCCGACGACTCGTTCTACAAGACCGGCCCGTGGTCCAGCTACGTCACCATGACGGAGCACCCGGACACCTACCTCAACGTCAGCCAGCCGCGCGGGGTCGCCTGGTGGGCCGAGTGGCAGCAGAAGGCCGACGCCGACATCCAGAAGATGGCGCTCGGCAAGACGACGCCCAAGGAACTGCTGGCCGGCTGGGACACGTACTGGACCGAGAAGCGGCAGCAGGAGAAGTAGCCATGCCCACCGCGTCCGAAGCGACGGAAACGACGAAGACGGGCCGGGCGGCGCAGGCGGGGGCCGCCGGCAACGGGGCCTCCGGCAACGGGGGTGCCCGGCCCGTCCGCAAGGTTCAGCCGGGCCGCCGCAAGCCGGAGTTCACCGCGCGGCGCGGCTTCATGATCGCCCTGTTCATGGCCCCGGCCGCGGTCTTCGTGGCGGTCTTCACGTACTACCCGATGATCGCCGGCAGTCAGATGGCCTTCCGCAACTGGAAGCTGACGGACCTGAGCGACACCTCCTGGGTGGGCCTGAAGAACTTCCAGGACGTCTTCGCCGACCCCGCCTGGGGCACCGTGCTGAGCAACACCGGGATCTGGGTGGTCGGCTCGATCGTGCCCCAGCTGGTGATCGGCTTCGCCCTCGCCCTGTGGCTGCGCCGCAGGTTCCGCTTCCGCGGGCTCTACCAGGCGCTGATCTTCTTCCCCTGGGCGATCTCCGGGTTCCTCATCGGCATCCTGTTCCGCTGGATGTTCAACAGCGAGTTCGGCGTCGTCAACGACCTGCTCCAGAAGGTCGGTCTGATCGACGAGCCGGTCGCCTGGCTGGCCGACCCGAAGACGGCGATGTTCGCCGTCCTGGTCGCCAACGTCTGGTACGGGGTCACCTTCTTCACGATCATGATCCTGGCGGCCCTGCAGTCCATCCCCGAGGAGCTGTACGAGGCGTCGGCGCTCGACGGCGCCGGCAAGGTGCGCACGCTCTTCCAGATCACCGTTCCGTACATCCGGGTCACCCTCGCGCTGACCGTGCTGCTGCGGATCATCTGGATCTTCAACTTCCCCGACCTGATCTTCGGGATGACCGGGGGCGGGCCGAACAACGAGACGCACATCGTGACCACCTGGATGATCAAGATCACTCAGCAGGGCGACTACGGCAGGGCCTCCGCGCTCGGTCTCATCGTCGTCGCCACCCTGCTGGTGTTCGCGACCTTCTTCCTGCTGGCCACGCGCGAGAAGCGAGAGGTGAGGTCGTGATCGGCAAGGAGTCCACGGCGGGCCGGATCACCAAGTTCACCTTCCTGGGGCTGTGGCTGGTCTTCACCGTCTTTCCCCTCTACTGGATCACCATCACGTCGCTGAAGGCGCCCGGTGACATCTTCGCCTTCCCGATCGCCTACTGGCCCGAGCACTTCTCGCTGGAGAACTACAGCGGGCTGTTCGGCAAGGCCGACTTCGGCGTCTACCTCACCAACAGCCTCATCGTGGCCACCGTCGCGGGTGTGGTCGCCACCGTCATCTCGATGCTGTCGGCGTACGTGCTGGCCCGGTTCGAGTTCCGCACCAAGTCCGCGCTGCTGATGGCCGCCCTGGTGACCCAGATGATCCCGACGTTCATCGCGCTGGGTCCGCTGTACCTGCTGATGACCGACCTCAAGATGGTCGACAACCGGCTCGGGCTCATCCTCGTCTACATCGCCGTGTGCATCCCGTTCTGCACGGTGATGCTCCGCGGCTTCTTCGAGAACATCCCGGACGCGCTGGAGGAGGCCGCGATGATCGACGGTCTGTCCCGGTTCGGAGCGCTGTTCCGGGTGCTGCTGCCGGTGATGCGTCCGGGGATCGTGGCCGCGTTCATCTTCAACTTCGTCAACTGCTGGAACGAGCTGTTCCTGTCGGTGACGCTGATGAACAGCGACAGCAACAAGACCGTGCCCACGGCGCTGAACGGGTTCATCTCCAGCTTCAACATCGACTGGGGCTCGATGTCCGCGGCGGCGGTCCTCACCATCCTGCCCACGATGGTGCTGTTCGCCTTCGCCAGCCGGCACATCGTCCAGGGCCTCACGGCCGGCGCGGTGAAGGGCTGAGGAAGAGGGCGCGGCGTCGGAGCACCGGACGGCCAGGTGGAGGATCTTTCCCGTACCACGGGGTGGGAACGGCACGTAACCGACCCAATGATCACATACTCTGCAAAGACGTTCCGGCAGCGATCGACGGGGGCCGCCCATGCTCCGGGCGGCCCGCACAGACGAGGAAAGGCGCCCGCATGAGCAGCGAGCACATGCAGATCGGCGAGGTCGGTGCGCGGACGGAGCTGCCGCTGCGCACCATCAGGTACTACGAGACGACGGGCCTGGTCACCCCCTCCGCCTGTTCCAAGGGCGGTTTCCGCCTCTACACCAGGGCCGATGTCGCCCGGCTGCAGGCCATCCGCCGTATGCAGCCGCTCGACTTCACCCTGGACCAGATCCGCGACCTGCTCGCCGTCACCGACCGCCTGGACTCCGACGAGGAGCTGACGGCGTACGAACGGCAGTCGTTGCTGAGGCGGGTCCGGGAGTACGAGCAGAGCGCCGCCTGGCAGGTGGACAGGCTCCGCACCCAGCTGACGCAGGCCGAGGAGTTCAGGCAGACGCTGCGCAAGCGGCTGAACCGGGACCGGGCCGCCACGGTCTGACCGGGGTCACTCGAAGCTCACTCGAAGGGGCACCCGGGATTCGGGGCGTCCTCGGAGAACGGGGCGCCGTGCGGCAGGACGTAGAGCACGGTGAGCACGACCGGCGTGGATCCCAGGTTGCGGCCGATGTGGACGTTGCCCGCACCGGCCGGTTCCTGGACCTTGCTCCCTCGCGGATAGACGCCGTCCGAGGCGCACGTGGCGTCGAAGTGGCTGAGCGTGCCCTGCTTCACGTACGCGTGGAGCGGCCCGTCGTGGTAGTGCCAGCCGGTCGCCTGACCGGGCGGCAGAGTGATCTCCCGGAGTACGTAGTCGGTGTCGCCGACCGTCTTCTGCGCGATCACCGTTCCGGTGACCCCGGGGCCGGGCGGGGTCGCCCGGGCGGTTCCCCCGGCCAGGACGGTGACGGCGGCGACGGCACCGACCACCGCGGTGCGAAGCGAGGTACGCATGGGCAGGGCCTCCGGGTTCGTGGGGCTGTGCGACAACGTGCCGCTGTGAACATAGAGGCAGCCAGGGGCAGTTGGGGCCGTTATCCGCGAATTCCCTTGCTCGGCGGGCGGCGGGTGGCCGGCGGGCCGGGAGGCGGGGCTCGGCCCGCCTCCCGGCCCGCCGTTCGGATCAGGGCGCGGTCAGTTCCGTGCGGACCGTTCGGGCCGCGGCGACCAGGTTCCGCAGGGACGCCCGGGTCTCGGGCCAGGCGCGGGTCTTCAGGCCGCAGTCGGGGTTGACCCACAGGCGTTCGGCGGGGATGGCCGCAAGTCCCTTGCGCAGCAGGGCCGCGGCCTCGTCCGCGCCCGGTACGCGCGGCGAGTGGATGTCGTACACGCCGGGCCCGGCCTCCCGCGGATAGCCGTGCTCGGCCAGTTCGCGGGCGACCTGCATGTGCGAGCGGGCCGCCTCCAGGCTGATGACGTCGGCGTCGAGGTCGTCGATGGCCTGGACGATGTCGCCGAATTCGGCGTAGCACATGTGCGTGTGGACCTGTGTGTCCGGACGTACGCCGGCGGTGCTGAGGCGGAACGCCTCCGTGGCCCACGCCAGATAGGCCGGGCGGTCGGCGGCGCGCAACGGCAGTGTCTCGCGCAGCGCCGGTTCGTCCACCTGGATGACCGAAGTCCCGGCCGCCTCCAGGTCGTTCACCTCGTCGCGCAGCGCGAGGGCGACCTGGCGCGCGGTGTCACCGAGCGGCTGGTCGTCGCGGACGAAGGACCAGGCGAGCATGGTGACCGGGCCGGTGAGCATGCCCTTGACCGGCTTCGAGGTGAGCGACTGGGCGTACGCCGTCCAGCGCACCGTCATCGGCGCGGGGCGGGAGACGTCGCCGGCCAGGACCGGCGGGCGGACGTACCGGGTGCCGTAGGACTGGACCCAGCCGTGCCGCGTGGCGAGGTATCCGGTGAGTTGCTCGGCGAAGTACTGGACCATGTCGTTGCGTTCGGGCTCACCGTGCACGAGCACGTCCAGACCGGTCTCCTCCTGGAAGGAGATCACCTTGCCGATCTCGTCCCTGATGCGCTCCTCGTACCCGGCGCTGTCGAGCCGCCCGGCGCGCAGGTCGGCCCGTGCGGTGCGCAACTCGGTGGTCTGCGGGAACGAGCCGATGGTGGTCGTCGGCAGCAGCGGCAGACCGAGGTGGGCGCGCTGGGCCGCGGCCCGCTCGGCGTACGGCTGGGAACGGCGGGTGTCGGCGTTCGTGACGGCGCCGGTCCTGGCCCGTACGGCGGGGTCGCGGGTGATCGCCGAGTCGGCGCGCGAGGCCAGGTCGGCCCGGTTGGCGGCCAGTTGGGCGGCGATCGTGTCGGTGCCGCCGGTGAGCCCCCTGGCGAGGGTCACGATCTCGGCGGTCTTCTGACGGGCGAAGGCCAGCCAGCGCAGGATCTGCGGCTCGACGTCACGTTCGGCGCTGGCGTCCAGGGGGACGTGGAGCAGGGAGCAGGAGGCGGCCACGTCGACCCGGTCGGCGAGACCGAGGAGGGTACCGAGTGTGGCGAGAGACTTCTCCAGGTCGTTGACCCAGATGTTGCGGCCGTTGACGACACCGGCGACCAGACGCTTGCCGGGCAGCCCGCCCACGGCGGCGAGCGCGTCCAGGTTGGCGGCGGCCGCCTCGGTGAAGTCCAGCGCCAGTCCCTCGACGGGTGCCTTGGCCAGTACGGGCAGGGCGTCGCCGAGCCGGTCGAAGTACGAGGCGACCAGCAGCTTCGGACGGTCGGTCAGGGCGCCGAGGCCGCGGTAGGCGAGCGTGGCGGCGTCGAGCTCGGCGGGTGTGCGGTCCTGGACCAGGGCGGGTTCGTCGAGCTGGACCCAACCGGCGCCCGCGGCACGCAGATCGGCGAGGATCTCGGCGTACACGGGCAGCAGCCGGTCGAGGAGGGTCAGCGGGTCGAAGTCGGCGGCCACCCCGGGCGCGGGCTTGGCGAGCAGGAGGTACGTGACCGGTCCGACGAGGACGGGCCGGGCGGCCAGGCCGAGCGCGAGGGCCTCCCGCAACTCGGCTACCTGCTTGGCGGAGTCGGCCGTGAAGACGGTGTCCGGGCCCAACTCCGGCACCAGGTAGTGGTAGTTGGTGTCGAACCACTTGGTCATCTCCAGCGGCGCCACCTCCTGGGTGCCGCGCGCCATGGCGAAGTAGCCGTCCAGCGCGTCGGCCTCGACGGCGGCGCGGTGCCGCTCGGGGATCGCGCCGACCATGACGCAGGTGTCCAGGACGTGGTCGTAGTACGAGAAGTCGCCGGTGGGCACCTCGTGGATGCCGGCCTCGGCCAGCTGCCGCCAGTTCGTGCGGCGCAGGCCGTTGGCGGTGGCCCGGAGGGCGTCGGCGTCGACGCGGCCCTTCCAGTAGCCCTCGATGGCCTTCTTCAGTTCCCGGTGCTGTCCCTGACGGGGGTAGCCGTACACGGTGGCCCGTGCTGCCGCGGCTGCGGGCTTGGCTGTCACGGAGATCTCCTTCGCGAGACGAATCCCTGAGATCCCGGCGACGGGACGCGAGCGCGAAGGGTGACGAGTCCGACGGGGACGAACCCGCGTGAGACACCGCGGCCGACCGCCGAACCTGTACGCCGACCCGCCCACGAGGTCACCGGGATGTCCGCGCACGAATGGTTCGTACACGGGCAGTTGGCAGGTCTTCGGACTCGCGAGCACGTCCCCCTGCGCGGAGTTCCGAACACGGAAATCCGCGGGAGACACCTACTGGCCGTCGCTTCCCAGGCCCGGCCGGGCCCAGTGCGTGTGACGGCGGTCGTTCCCACTCACCGCTGCGGGGCAGTCCCGGATTCCCACCGGGTTCCCTCTTACGACGCATCCCGCCTGGCGGACGGGGCGAACCAGCTGCGCCGGCCAGTCTAGGGCCTGTCGCCCCCTGCCCGTCCGCCGGGCGGGCGTGAGCCCGGGTGGGTCCGGTACGCGGCGCGGCCGGCGCTCAGTGGACCGAGAAGCCGCCGTCGACGTGGATCGCCTGCCCGGTGACGTACGCCGACGCGCCGCTCGCCAGGAAGACCGCCGCGCCCGCGAAGTCCTCGGCCAGCCCGTTGCGCCCGGTCAGCGTGCGCGCCGCCAGGGCCGCCACCTTCTCGGGGTCCGACGACAGGCGCTGGTTCAGCGGGGTCATCACGAAGCCCGGGACCAGTGTGTTGACGGTGACACCGTGCGGCGACCAGGCCTCCGCCTGCGAACGGGCCAGTGACTCCAGCCCTCCCTTGGAGACGCCGTACGCGCCGCTCTGGACGAAGGCGCGGTGGGCCTGTTGCGAGCTGATGTGGATGATCCGTCCGAAGCCCCGCTCCGCCATCGCGGGGCCGAACCGGCGGCCCAGCAGGAAGGGCGCGTCCAGGTTCAGGGCCATGACGCTGTCCCAGACCTCTTCGCTCAGCTCGCTCATCGGCGGCCGCAGGTTGATCCCGGCGCAGTTGACGAGGATGTCGGGCTCTCCGAAGATCCCGGCTGCCCGCTCGGCGGCCTCGTGCACGCCCGGACGGGTGCTCAGGTCCGCGCTGACCCAGGCCGCACGGCCGCCGAGTTCGCTCAACTCCTCGACCGTCGCTGTCAGTTCGGCCTCCTTGCGCGCCACGATCACCACGCGGGCCCCGGCGCGGGCCAGGGCCTCGGAGATGGCACGGCCGATACCGGAGCTGCCACCGGTGACCAGGGCGACCCGGCCTTCCAGGGAGAACAGTTCTGAGAGGTAGTGCTGCGAGTCCATGGCGGCACCCTAACGGCGGTACCCGGGAGCACGTACGCGACGGGTCAGCCCAGGACGAGTGGGAGCCGCGCGGCGAACTCGCCCAGCGCGGCCGCTTCCGTGCCGGTAGGCGTCCGTCGCCCGGTGCCGACCAGCAGCGCGTCCCTGTCGGAGAACGAGGCGGGGAACGGGGTCCCGGCGATCCTCTCCAGCGCCGCACGGGCCGCCGCGAGGGTCTCGGCGGGCGGCCCGGCTGCCGAGGGCAGCTGCGCGACGAGGTCGAGGTGGTGCAGCGTCCATTCGAGTACGTACACGGCGAGGTAGTCGCCGACGGTCAGCACCTCGTCGCGGGTGCCGACACGGGCGGTGGGATCGGCGAGGACGGCGGCGCGGCCCGCGGCGGAGCCCACGTCGTCGAAGTGGAACTTGAGCCAGCGGGGCTCCCCGTACGCGGCGGCCAGCCGGGGGATCAGCGCGTCGAGGGGATCCTCCCCGGTCGGGGGTTCGACGAGCTGCCAGTAGGTGACCTGGTCCACCGTCGGTTCCGTGTCGGCGGGCGTGACCAGGGTGATCAGGACGTCCTGGGCGTCGATGACCAGATGACAGACCAGGTCCCGTACGAGCCATCCGGCGCAGCCGGACGGCCGCTCGAAGTCCTCGTCCGGGACGTCGGCGACCGCCGTGCGCAAGGCCGTCCAAGCATGCGAGAAGAGATCCACCGCGGCACGGTAATGCGGGACGGCGACGGCGGGCAAGCGTATTCGTACCGCCGTGCCGCGCCGAGCCGGCTGTGGCGGACCGCGTCCCGGTCCGCGACGGACCCGTGGACGACGGGACGTCGGCGCTGCGGATGGAGGTGGGCACGTCGGCGTCCGGTAGTTGATGTTCTCTTACCGGTCCTGTCCGCTCCTGTCCGGGCCTATTCGGTCATGGCGGCTTCCGCGAGGAACGGCTCCAGCAGGCCGAGCAGTCGGGCGGGGCGGTGCAGCGGGATGATGTGCCCGCAGTCCTCGATGACGTGGCCGACGAGCTGATCGGCCACGGGCCGCAGCTGCTGTGCGAGCGTTCCGCCCACCGGCCGGGCGCCGACGGCCAGGGTGGGCACGGTCAGCCGGGCCGTACGGACGGCCTCCTGGATCTGCCGGGCGCTCGACGGCATCGCGCGGTAGTAGGAGAAGGCACAGCGCAGGGCCTCGGTGCCGGTGTACGCGTCGACGAAGGCGTCCCGGACGGCGGGCGCCACGCCCTGCCCGAGGGTGCCGGCGGCGAGGAACCAGTCGATGTACTCGGCTTCGTGTCCGGTGAGTACGGACTCCGCGAGACCCGGTTCCGCGTGGAAGCCGAACCACCAGGGTGCCCCGTGGGCGAGGAACTCCTCGGCGCCCGGCAGCCCGCCGAGGAGCGACTCCATGACCACGAGCCGCCGTACGAGGTCGGGGCGGCGCATGGCGAGCAGGAAGGCCGGCGGAGTACCCGCGTCGATGCCGACCACGGCGGCGGAACTCACCCCGAGGGCGTCGAGGAGGGCTTCGGCGTCGGCCGCGAGGGTGCCCGCGTCGTAGCCGCCCGCCGTTCGCGCGCTCGCGCCGAGTCCCCGGAGGTCCGGTGCGATCACCCGGTAGCGATCGGCCAGCCCGTCCATCACGTCGGTCCACAGCTCCCACGTGTGCGGGAAGCCGTGGAGCAGCAGCACGGCCGGGCCCTCTCCGGCCAGGGCCACATTGAGGCCGACACCGTTGGCCGTGACCTGCCGCAGCTCCACGGCGGGCCGGGGACGTCCGGCCGCACGGTCGGGTGTGCGGGGCGTACTGCTCGGTGCGGTCGGCACAAGGTCCTCCGGGGCTGTTACCAATGGTGACAACAGAACGATAGGTAAGTACGGTGGGGGCACCAAGACCGCACTTTCGACACAGGTGGTGAGCCCGAGGTGACCGCCTCGCCCGATGGACCTCCGCCCCGCGGACGCCGTGGGGACCTCTTCGACCCGCTGTGCCCGACCCGGCGTCTGCTCGACCGGATCGGCACGAAGTGGATGTCGATGGCCGTCAAGGTGCTGGCGGAGGCGTCCCCGGACGAGGTCCGCTTCGCGGAACTGCAGCGCAGGATGGCCGGTGTCTCGCAGAAGATGCTGTCGGTCACGCTTCAGGCGATGGTCCGCGACGGGCTGGTCGGCCGCCGGGTGGAACCGACGGTGCCGCCCCGCGTGTACTACCGCCTCACTCCGCTCGGCCTGTCGCTGGAAGAGCCGTTGGCCATGGTCCGGGCCTGGGCCGAGGAGCACATGGCCGAGATCGACCACGCCAACCGGCGGAGCCAGGAGGACGACGGGGCTGCCGCCTCCACCTCCGCTGTCACCCCCACTGCCACCGGCTGACGCAGCCACGAGCCACGAGCCGCGAACTGCGAGCCGCGAACGGCGGCGGGGAGCGGGAGCGGGAGCGGAAGCAGTGGTCGGCTGGTCAGGCGAGGGCCGGGCGCAGCTCGAACCAGTCGAACGCCACGCTGCCCCGCGTGGCGTACATGCCGATCACACGGCCGGTGAAACCGCCCGCGACCTCGGTGGTGAGATAGCGCCCGTCGAGTTCGGCGAGGATCTCGAACCCGCCGCCGTCCCTCTCGTACCCCAGACGGAGGGTGTCGGGGCCCCCGCCGCGCAGACCGGGCGGGGGAGGCGCCCCAGGGTCGCGCGAGGTGACCGTGGGCGGCAGGACGTCGGAGGTCGTGACGTCGATCCGCAGGGTCAACGGCCCGACGGGCAGGGCTCGTTCGGCAATGGCGTGGCGCAGCGGGCCGATCCTGGCGACCGCGCGGACCGTGCCGTCGCCCACCTCCACCTCGTAGTGGTGCGCCTCGTCCATGCGCACCGCGAGCCCGCCCCGGCCGTCCTCGCCGACGTCGACCAGCGTGCGCGCGCCGCAGTCGGGGTCGCGCTGGCGGCGCCCGACGAAGAGCGCGCCCGGTGTGTCGAGACTGTCCGCGCGGGCGTGCAGGACCAGGTGGCCCGTCCGCTCGTCGAGACGTACGGCCTCCGGGTCGCTCCGTCGCGGCGACACCCAGCACGGTGCGAGCGCGGGGGAGTCGAAGTCGTCCCGGTGCGGCTCCGGCGGCCAGGGGTGCGGCACGAGCGCCGGAGCCGGTGCGCGCAGGTCCAGCGGTCCGGGCAGCGGCCACTCCTCCTCCCACCGTACGGCTGCCAGGAACGTTTCCCGGCCCATGCCGTGGTACATCGGTGTGTCACCCCGGGGCCTGGTGCCCAGCAGCACCATCCACCAGGTGTCGTCCTGTGCCTGTACGAGGTCGCCGTGGCCGGTGTTCTGCACCGGATGACCGGTACTGCGGTGGGACAGCACGGGGTTGGCCGGATGCGGCGCGAACGGTCCGGGCAGCGTACGGGCCCTGGCCACCGACAGGGCGTGGCCGCGTTCCGTGCCGCCCTCCGACAGCAGCAGGTACCACCAGCCGCCGATCCGGTACAGGTGCGGGCCCTCGGGATACTGCAGTCCGCTGCCCGACCACATCGGAACCGGCTCGCCCAGCGGCCGGCCGGACTGCGGGTCGATACGGACCCCGCGGATCCCGTCCGCCGAGAACACGCACCAGCAGGTTCCGTCCTCCTCCCAGGCCAGATCGGGGTCGATGCCCGGAACGCCGACCGGCACGGGATCCGACCAGGGGCCTGCCGGATCCTCGGCGGTCACCAGGATGGTGCCCGCTCCGGCGACCACGGTCGTGATCAGCCAGAAGAGGCCGTCGTGGTGGCGCAGGGTGGGCGCGTACACCCCCGTGGAGGCGGCGGCCGTGTCGGGCAGCGCCAGCTGAGAGGGCCGGTCCAAGGCGTGCCCGATCAGTCGCCAGTGCACCAGATCGCGGCTGTGCCACAGGGGAACGCCCGGCGCGTACTCGAAACTGGACGTCGCCAGGTAGTAGTCGTCACCGACCCGGCAGACGCTCGGGTCCGGGCTGAACCCCGGTATGACGGGATTGTCGAAGAACACCATGGCCGCCCCTGGAGAGTGCTGAGGAGTCAAGTCCGGCAGAAGCATCGGTAGAGGTTCGGGAGGAGCTCGGCAGGAGCTCGGGAGAAGTGGCGTGCGGCCGGGCCGCGTGGGAACGCTACCGCCGTCGCCTCCCGACGTACGGCCGGATCTCAGACCTGGGTGGCCACCGGCCTCTCGAAGAACGTCTCCAGAGCCACCGTCGCCCGGGTGCCACTCACACCCTCGATCTCGTACAACCGGCGCAGCACGTCCTGGAGTTGCTCGGTCGACCCGGCCCTGACCTTGACCAGGACCGAAGCGTCCCCCGCGATGACGTGAGCCTCCTGCAGTTCGGGAATCGCGGCGAAACGCGCGCCGCGGTCGCCCATCCAGGCGGACGAGTCGACCATGACGAAGGCCAGCACCCCGCTGCCGACCGCGGCGGGGTCCACCTCGACGGTCGTGCGGCGGATCACCCCCGACTCGCGCAGCTTGCGCACCCGTTCATGGGCGGCGCCCCCGGAGAGCCCGACCGCCTTGCCCAGGGCGGCGTACGCCTGGGTGGCGTCCGCCTGCAGCAGGCTCAGCAGCTTCCGGTCCACATCGTCCACGTCACTCTCCTCCGAACCAGTCCCTACAGATCTCTTCGGTGACCATATGTCATCCTGTGAAAAGGGGATCAGTCGGGATACTGTTCGAGGCGTATGAGTCGGAACGACTGAAGGAGAACGGACACATGGCCACCGGTCGCCCCGCGCTGTACGAAGTACTCGACGACAGGTTCCGCACGGAGAAGTGCACCGCTGGGGATCTGCAGCTGGAGACACTCCACGTGGGCTCGCGCTGGGCGGAGGGGCCGTTGTACGTGCCGGCCTGGCGGCAGCTGATCTGGAGCGACATCCCGAACGACCGGATGCTGCGCTGGGACGAGCAGACCGGTGCGGTCGGGGTGTTCCGCTCGCCCGCGGGACACTCCAACGGCAACACCCTGGACCGCGAGGGCCGGCTGGTCAGCTGCGAACAGGGCAACCGCCGGGTCACCCGCACCGAGCACGACGGCTCGGTCACGGTGCTCGCCGACCGCTACCGCGGCAAGCGGCTCAACAGCCCGAACGACGCGGCCGTGAAGTCCGACGGTTCGATCTGGTTCTCCGACCCGGACTTCGGGATCACCAGCGACTACGAGGGCGTCCGCGGTGAGAGCGAGATCGGCGCCGACAACGTCTACCGGATCGACCCGGCCACCGGTGAGGTGCGGCTCGCCGCCGAGGGCTTCGGCGCGCCCAACGGCCTCGTCTTCTCGCCGGACGAGAGCGAGTTGTACGTCTCCGACACCGGGGCCGGCCAGATCCGCGTCTTCGGGGTGCAGGCGGACGGCACCCTCTCCGACGGCAAGGTCTTCGCCGAGATCCCGGAGGGGAGCGACGGCCGCTTCGACAACATCCGCTTCGACGACCAGGGCCACCTCTGGGCCGCCGCCATGGACGACGGGGTGCACTGCTACGCCCCGGACGGCACCCTCATCGGCCGCCTCCTGGTCCCCAACACGGTCGCCAACATCCGCTTCGGCGGCCCGCGGCGCAACCGCCTCTTCATCGCGGCCAACGACACGCTCTACTCGCTGGTCATGGGGGTCACGGCGGCGCCGACGGCCCTTTGATCCCGGGCGCACCGCTTGCCTGGCTCAGGGCGCGGCGTTCATCAGGTCCAGGGCGCTGTGCTGGCGAGCGGCGTCCGTCCTGTCCACGGGGCCGTACCAGCGCAGGCCGTACTGGTCGAGGGCGTTGCGGTCGGCGGCGTGGGCCTGTGCGGCCTGCTTGGTGAGATAGGCCGAGTAGGGGCGGTCGGACAGGGCCGCGTTGAGCTTCGCCAGGCCGCGTACGTCCGCGCCCTTGAAGGACGGGCCGTCGGCGCCGCAGTCACCCGACTCGCAGGGGTCCCTGAGGATGCCGGTCGAGGTGTTGAGCCTGCTGGAGACGGTGTTGGCGTCGGCGATCCGGCGGGCGGCGGCGAGCACGGCGGAATCACCCGTGGCCTTGTGCAACTCGGTGAGTCCACCGATGAGTTGGCCCTGGTTGTAGGACCAGACCGTGCTGTCGCCGACCTTGCAGGTGCTCAGACTGAGGCCGTCGCTCACCGTACCGTCCGAGTTGATCATGCCGGTGCCCTGGAACCAGCTCCAGTCCGCCTTCGCGCGCTGGAGGTACGTGGTGTCGCCCGGGATACGGTTGTGCAGGGCCGCGTTCAGCTCGATGTAGAGGGAGTTGGGGATGGCGTTCTTCACCGTCTTCGCGGTGCTCCAGTACACCCCGCCCCCGCAGGTGCTGTCCCAGTAGCCGGCCATGTGGTCCGCGTCGGCCCGCGCCGTCGCCAGATAGCGGGGGTCGCCGGTGAGGTCGTAGGCCGCGATCCAGGTCAGGCCCCACCAACCGGTGTCGTCGATGTAGTCGTTGCGGAACTGCCCTTCGGCGGAGTCGAGTTGCAGGTCGTAGGTCCGGCCGACGGCGTACGCGTAGCTCTGCATGCCGGTGACCCTGATGTTGTCGATGACGGCGTGCAGCGCGTTGGCGGAGTTCCACCAGCCGGTGGTGTCGAACAGGCCGGTGCCGTAGTTGTAGAACTGCATCTGCGCGGTGGCCGCCGCGGTGCGCCGGTCGCCGGCGTTCCAGGTGGACCTGGCCCACGGCGTGCAGACGACGTCGGTACGGTCGGCGGCCTTGCCGCAGGCCCGCAGGGCGCCGACACCGTGGCCGGCCCAGTCGTCGACGTTGTACATCAGGGTCCGCCAGCCGGTCCGGCCCGCCGGGATCTTCGTGGCGCCGAGCCGGCTGTTCGCGGACCAGGTACGGCCGCCGTCGAACGAGCGGTCCAGCCACACCTCGTCCCCGGGGCTGCCGTTGCCGACGGAGGCCCAGCCCATGGCGTCGGCGTCGTCGAAGTGCAGCTCGAACGTGCGCGAGAAGAGCGTGGCGGTGACGGGTCTGCGGTCCTGGCCGCTGAGCGCCGGATCGCGCGCGTCGCAGTACGTGTTGCAGATCGTCGCCGCGGCGGCCGAGGGGGCGGCGGGCGAAGGGGCGGCGGCGGAGGGCGGAGCGGCCTGGAGCAGGAGGGCCGACATCGTTGTCAAGGCGAGTGCGAGTACGGCGAGCGGCGATCGTCTGACGCGCATGGAAGAACCTCCGAGGCTTGCCTAACACTGCGGTGGGGGCACAGGGGCTGATCCTTGGACAGGTCGGCGTGGACGCTAACCGGAACCGGAGGGCAGGTCAATGCTCCAGATGAATGTTCAACCGTGAGTCGCCGTACGCGCCGGCGCCGTAGGCCCCGTGCCTGGGGCCGATCGGCTTCCGCGCCGGCCCGAGAAAGTCGTGTCACACCCCTTGACCGCCGCCGTGGAGGCACCCCAGAGTTCTGCTTATGCGCATTACTTATACGCATTAATAAAACGGTGTCGGCCCTGAGCGGCCGGGTGAGGAGCACGGTGGAACAGCCCAGCAAGCGACCCAGGCGAGGGCGGACCCCCGCGGCGACCGGACGTACCTCCCGGCCGCGGCAGGCGGAGGTCGCCCGGCTGGCCGGAGTGTCCCAGGCCACGGTGTCGCTCGTGCTGTCGGACAAGGCGCAGGGGTCGGCGATCTCGGACGAGACACGGCAGCGGGTGCTCGACGCGGCCCGCAGCCTGGGCTACGTACCGGACCCGGCCGCACAGCGGCTGGCGGCGGCGCGCAACAACCTGCTCGGGGTCTACAGCTTCACGGCCACCTTCCCGACGGACGTGGAGCACTCGTACTACCCCTTCCTCGTCGGGGTGGAGCGAGAGGCCGCCGCGCGCGGTTACGACCTGGTGCTGTTCACCGGGTCGAGCTCGGGCGGTGCCAAAGCCGCCGGGCCCGAGGCGTTGAACCGGGTCAGGCTCGCGGACGGATGTCTGTTCCTGGGCCGGCACGTGCCGATCGCCGAGCTGAAGCGGATGGTCGCGGACGGCTTCCCGGTGGTGCACCTCGGCCGCCGTGAGGAGCTGGAAGGTCTGTCCTGGGTCGGCGCCGACTACGTGAGCGCCAGCAGCGAAGTGGTCCGGCACCTGGCGGAGCTGGGCCACCGCAAGATCGTCCTGGTCCGTGAGGACGACGACGCACCGGCCTCCACGGACCGTCAACAGGGCTTCCTGGAAGGGCTGGCGGCAGCCGGACTGCCCGGCGGGGCGGACGCCGTCCTCCGCAGCGCCGACCCCCGGCGCGAGGTCACCCCCGAACGGCTGCGCCGCTGGGTCGCCGAGGGTGTCACCGCCTTCGTCGCGGAGGAGACCGACACCGGGGCCGCCTGGCGCGCCCTGCGCGCGGCCGCCGGGGAAGCGGGCCTCAGTTGCCCCGCCGACGTCTCCCTCGCACTCCTGGGGAGTCCCCCGCCCGACCTCGTCGCGGATCCGCAGCCCACCGGGTTCGACGTGCCCCGGCACCAGTTGGGTGCGGCGGCGGTCCGGATGCTGGCCTCGCTCGTGGCGGGGGAGGAGGCCGAAGAGCCCCTGGTGGTCTGCGCCTTCCGGGCCGGTGCGACCACCGGGGCCCCACCCGGGACGTCCGGCTGAGCCACGAGAACCACAGCCGGGCACCACCGGTGACGACCGACGGCGACAACCGACAGCGAGAACCACCGGCAAGAACCGCGAGCGAGAACCGTGAGCGGGAACCACCAGCAAGGAGAAGCGTGAAACCGAAAGCCGACATCCTCATCGTGGGCGGCGGACTCGGCGGCGTGGCCGCCGCGCTGGCGGCCTGCCGCGCCGGACGCAGCGTCGTGCTCACCGAGGAGACCGACTGGCTCGGCGGACAGCTCACCTCCCAGGCCGTGCCACCCGACGAGCATCCCTGGGTGGAGCAGTTCGGCACCACCGCCTCGTACCGGCAACTGCGCGAAGGCATACGGCAGTTCTACCGGCAGTGGTACCCGCTGCGGTCCGAGGCGCTCGCTCTGACGAACCTCAACCCGGGCGCCGGGCGCGTGAGCAAGCTCTGCCACGAGCCGCGCGTGGCACTGGCCGTCATCGAGGCGATGCTCGCGCCCCACCGGGCCTCCGGGCGGCTGACCGTCCTCACCGACCACCGGCCCGTCGCGGCCGAGGCCGACAACGATGTCGTACGCTCCGTGACCCTGGAGCACCGCCACGACGGGCAGCGGGTCACCCTCCCCGCCCGGTACGTGATCGACGCCACCGAGACCGGCGAACTCCTCGAACTCGCGGGCGTGGAGCACGTGGTCGGAGCCGAGTCCCGGTCCGAGTACGACGAACCGCACGCCCCGGACCAGGCCCAGCCGCTCAACCAGCAGGGCATCACCGTGTGCTTCGCGGTCTCCCACCACGAGGGCGAGGACCACACGATCGACCGGCCCGCCGACTACGACTTCTGGCGGAAGTACCGGCCCGACTTCTGGCCCGGACCGCTGCTGGGCTTCCAGGCGCCGGACCCGCGGTCCCTTGAGTCCGTACCGCGGACGTTCGAACCCAATCCGGAACTCGACCCGCTGGCCGTGAGCGCGGACCAGAGCGCCGACGCCGGTGACAAGGAACTGTGGGGCTTCCGCCGGATCCTGGCGCGCAGGATGCATCGCCCCGGATCCTTCGACTCCGACATCACCCTCGCCAACTGGCCCCTCAACGACTACTGGTTGAAGCCGCTCGTCGGGGCCGGAGCGCGGACCGGGGCCGAAGCGGTCGCCGGGGCACGGCAGTTGTCCCTGTCGGTCCTGTACTGGCTGCAGACCGAGGCGCCTCGCCAGGACGGGGGCACCGGGTTCCCCGGCCTGCGCCCGCGCCCGGACGTGACCGGCACGCCGGACGGCCTCGCCAAGGCGCCGTACGTCCGTGAGTCGCGCCGGATCAAGGCCGTCACGACCGTCACCGAGCACGACGTGGCGATCGACCTGGTCGGGCCCTACGGAGGCACCAAGCACCGCGACTCCGTCGGCGTCGGCAACTACCGCATCGACCTGCACCCCTCGACCGGCGGCGACAACTACATCGACATCGGCTCGGTGCCGTTCGAGATCCCGCTCGGCGCGCTCCTGCCACGGCGGGTCCGCAATCTGCTGCCCGCAGGCAAGAACATCGGCACCACACACATCACCAACGGCTGCTACCGGCTCCACCCGGTGGAGTGGAACATCGGCGAGGTCGCGGGAGCTCTCGCCGCCCACTGCCTGACCGAGGACGTCGAACCCCACCAGGTCCAGGCCGAGGACAAGCGGTTCGAGGAGTTCGCGCGCGGCCTCGACCGCGACGGGATCCAGCGCCACTGGCCGGACGTACGGGGCTACTGACCCCGCAGGGGCCACCGCCTCGCAAGGCCACCGACCCCGCAGGGTCACAGAACCACGGTGCACACGGCGGCCCCCGGTCGCCGTACCGCGTGCCCGAGCCGGGCGGGCCGGCTGCTCAGCCGACCCCGCCCGGCCGGCGCCCGCGCATGACTGACACAGCACAAGGAGGTGCCCAGACATGACCACTCACAGAATTCGCGTCGGCATCGACGTCGGCGGAACCTTCACCGACGCCGTCGCCGTGGACGCCACGACACTGAGCCTGCTGGGACAGGTCAAGGTCCCCACCAGCCACCACCACGAGGACGGCGTCGCCCACGGCATCGTCGAGGCGCTGGACCGGCTGCTCCAGCAGGTCGGCCGCGACCCCGCCGACGTCGCGTTCCTCGCACACGGCACGACCCAGGCGACCAACGCCCTGCTGGAGGGCGATGTCGCCACCGTCGGCCTGATCGGCGTCGGCACCGGCCCCGGCGCCGTGCTCACCCGCCGGCTAACCGCCCTCGGCCGGCTCGAACTCGCCCCCGGCAAACGGCTTCCGCTCGCCTACGCCCATGTAGCCCACCCGGACGACGCGAACGCCGTCCGCGCCGCCATCGAGGAGGTCACGGCGGCCGGTGCCGACGTCGTCGTCGCCACCGAGCCGTTCGCCGTCGACCGCCCCGAGGGCGAGCGGTCCGTCGTGGCCGCCGCCCGCTCCGCCGGGCTCCCGGTGACGGCCGCCCACGAGATCACCTCGCTGTACGGACTGCACAAGCGGACCCGTACCGCCGTCGTCAACGCGGCCATCCTGCCGCGCATGCTGGCCACCGCCGACCTCGTCGACGCGTCCATCACCAAGGCGGGCATCACCGCGCCGCTCATGGTCATGCGCTGCGACGGCGGCGTCATGGCCCTCGACGAGATGCGCCGGCGCCCGCTGCTGACCGTGCTGTCCGGCCCGGCGGCCGGCGTCGCCGGGGCCCTGATGCAGGAACGGATCAGCGAGGGCGTCTTCCTGGAGACCGGCGGCACCTCCACCGACATCAGCGTCGTGCGCCGCGGCAAGGTCGCCGTCCGGCACGCCACGATGCTCGGCAAGAGCTCGTACCTCAACGCCCTCGACGTCCGCACCGTCGGCGTCGGCGGCGGCTCGATGGTCCGCGTCGACCTGGACCGCCCCGGCCAGGCCCGCGTCACCGCCGTCGGACCGCGCAGCGCCCATATCGCAGGACTGCCCTACGCCTGCTTCGCCGACCCGGCCGAACTGAGCGGGGCGACCCTGGCCACGGTGCGTCCGATGCCCGACGACCCGGCCGACTACGCCGTCCTGGACGCGGCGGGCGGCCGGTACGCCCTCACCATGACGTGTGCCGCCAACGCGCTCGGCCGGGTCCCCGAAGGGGACTTCGCCCACTGCGACCAGGACGTGGCGAAGGCAGCGCTCGCCCCGCTCGCCGCCGCTCTCGGCGTGGACGTGCCCACGGCCGCCGCCCGTGTCCTGGACGCGGGCGCCGAGCAGGTGAAGTCGGTGGTGGACAAGATCGTGCGCGACTACCGCCTCGACACCGACACCGCGGTCCTCGTCGGCGGCGGGGGAGGAGCGGCCACCGTCACCCCGCACCTCGCGGCCCTCATGGGCATGGAGGGCCGGATCGCCCGGCACAACGAGGTCATCAGCCCGATCGGCGTGGCCCTGGCCCTGGTCCGCGAGCAGATCGAGCGGATCATCCCCGGCGCCACCCAGGAACAGATCCTCGCCGTGCGGGCCGAGGCCGAGCAGGCCGTCGTCGCCCAGGGCGCCGCCGCCGACGGAGTCGAGGTCGAGGTGACCGTCGACCCGCAGACCAGCACCGTCCGCGCCATCGCCACCGGCGCCACCGAACTGCGTACCCAGGACCGCTCGCACAGCGCCGACGACACCGAACGCCTCGCCGCGGCGGCCGCCAGCCTCAAGACCGACCCCGACCGGGTCCGCGTCCTCGCCGGCACCTCCGCCCACACGGTCTACGGCACCGAGGTCCGGCGCCGGCTGCGGGCGGCACGGCATCCCGTGCGCGTCGTGGACGCCGACGGAGTCGTACGCCTGCACGCCGCCGACGCACAGGTGGCCGCCACCACCGTGGGGGCCGCCCCCGAACTCCTCGCCCACCTCGTACGCGACGCGACCTCGTACGGGGACGGCGGCGTCCGGGCCCCCGCGCTGCGGCTGCTCCTCGGGTCCCGCATCGCCGACCTCTCCGGGGTCCTCGAACCGCAGCCGCTGCTGGCCCTGGCCCGCAGCGAGATGCGGGACCGCGGCGCCGACGAGCCCGTGGTGGCCGTGGTGGAGGTGCGGACATGACCGGCGCCCTCGCGTCCGGCGCGCGGCGAGCCCGCGCGTCCGTCGTCGAACAGGCCACCACGGCCACCGCTACCGCAACTGCCACCGCCATCGCCGAGACCGATGACCTCGATCTCGCCGTACGGCTGCTCGCCGCCACCCCCACCCACGAGGGACGGGACCCCGCGCTGCTGCTCCGCTGGGCCCGTGCCGCCGACGCGTTCGGCGCGGCCCTCGCACCAGGGCCGTGCCGCGCCCGGATCGTGGAACGCGACGACGGGCTCGACGAACTGCTGCTCGCCCGCTACACCTCGCGCCCGCCCACCGTCGAGATCTGCGTCGACACCGTGGACCGGGCGGAGAAGCTGATCGACGAACTCGGCTGGCGCTCCTGGTATCCCGTGGGATCCGTGCGTGCCGCGGCCCTCGCCCATGAGACCGCGCACGAGCACTTCCACCACAAGGAGACCAGGACCGCCCTCAAGGAGGCGATCGGGCATCACGCGCTGAGGCTCGGCCGCCTCCGCGTCCTGGCCCATGTCGCCGGGGCCGAGGAGATCGCCGCCCACGCCTACGCCCGTACCGTCTGCGGACTCGGCCGCAGCCCACTCCTGCTGACCGCCGCGCTCGCCGCCGCGGTCGGCGCACCCGGAAGAGAGAACTGAGCCATGGGTGTCGTCATCCTGCTCGTCATGGCCGCGGGTGTCGCCGCCATGCTCACCCGCAAGCTGCCCACGGCGTTCGCGCTCGTCATCCTCGCCGTCGTCATCGCCTTCGTCGCCGGCGCCCCGCTGACCGGCAAGAACAGCGTCCTCGACACGGTGCTCCAGGAGGGCGCGCCCGCGCTGGCCGCCACCATGATCGCCATCGTGCTGGGGTCGTGGCTCGGCAAGCTCCTCGAGGAGACGGGCGTCGCCGCCACCCTCGTACGCAAGATCGTCGAGTTCGGCGGTGACCGCCCGGTCGTGGTGGCGCTCGGCGTGCTGGCGGTCTCCGCGCTCGTCGGCACCGTCACCGGGTCCGCTCCCGCCGCGATGCTCGCGGGCCTCATCGGGATCCCCGCCATGATCGCGGTGGGCATCCCGAAGGTGACCGCCGCCGGCACCATCCTCATGGGCATCGCCGTGGGCATCCCCTTCGAACTGCCCCTGTGGCAGTTCTTCTCCACCGCCCTGGAACTGCCGGTGTCGGAGGTCCGCGACTTCATGGTGAAGCTGTTCCCCTTCGCCCTGGTGGCCGCCCTCCTGTACGTGTTCGTCGAGTCGCGCCGCCGGGGTGTGGAGCACACCTGGTCCCTCAAGTCCGTCCAGGACAAGCCCCGTTCGCCGAGCCGCCGGCAGCGCCTCGGCGACGCGCCCTGGTACGCGCTGCTCACCCCGGCCGTGCCGCTGATCCTCGCGCTGGGCTTCGAACTGGCCATCATTCCCTCGCTGTTGGCGGGCGTCCTGTTCGCGCTGGTCACCACCACCCGCCCCCGGGACATGAACAAGCGGCTCCTGCGCACGCTGTACGGCGGATTCGAGGTGGCCGCCCCGCCGATCGCCCTGTTCATCGCCATCGGCATCCTGCTGGCCGCGGTGAAACTGCCCGGCGCCGTCGACGCGCTCGAACCGCTCATGAAGGACGTCAGCCCGCAGAACCCCGTGCTGTTCGTGGCCGTGTTCACCCTGCTGGTGCCGCTGTGCCTGTACCGCGGGCCGCTGAACGTGTTCGGACTCGGCGCGGGGATCGCCGGGGTCCTCATCTCGACCGGGATCTACCCCGCCGCGGTCGTCCTCGGCATGGCCACCTCGTACAACCAGGTCTTCGGTGTCGCCGACCCCACCAGTACGCAGACCGTGTGGGCCGCCCAGTACGCCGGTGTCTCCCCGCAGCAGGTCATGGTGCGCACGCTGCCGTACGTGTGGGCCGTCGCCCTCGGCGGGCTGTGCGTCACCGCCGCGTCCTATCTCTGACCGTCTCCGACCGGCGGTCACCTCTGCGCCGGTCCGGTCCTCGGCACCTCAACTCCCCTCCGTCCTTCCGTCTCTGTGTGTCATCCCTTCTCTCACTGGAGTCGACCATGAATGAGCCGCATCCCGGCCGTCGTCTGTTCCTCCGAGCCGGTGCCGCCACCGGAGCCGCGCTGACCGTGGGCGGGCTCACCGCGCCGGCCGCGTCCCCCCTCACCGCGGAAGGTGCCGCTGCGGCCCCGGCCGCTGCCGCCGCTCCCGGCGGGTTCCCCGACTACCGGTACGTGCGCACCCTGCTCGTGGCGTCCGAGCTGAAGTACCACCCGACGAACGAGATCATCTTCCCGTGCATCCGGGGCGTGGCCGGACGCATCGCCGACCCGCTGGCCAGGTACTACCTGTACTACGGGCCGCACGACCCGCCCGGCGGTATCTGCCTGGCCTACGGGGACTCCCTGGAGGGCCCCTTCACGGAGTACCCGAACAACCCGATCGTGTCGAACAACTGGGCTCCCCACTACTCCGTCTCCCACGTCGCGTCGCCGCACGTGATCTGGATGGAGGCGTCCAAGGAACTGTGGATGTACTTCCACGGAGAGAACAACACGACGCGGGTGGCCAAGTCCAAGGACGGCATCCACTTCACCTACGAGAAGGTCGTCCTGAACACGTCGATGCTGCCCAGCGGCACGACCGAGACGTCGTACGCCCGGGTCTTCGCGCACGAACTGCCCTCCCACGGCGCCCACTTCGTGATGGTCTTCATGGTGAACAACACCTCCAACCACCGGGACATCTACTGGGGCTGGTCGGCCAACGGGCTCACCTGGACCTACTCCCAGACGCCGCTGATCCGGCACGCCGACGTCGGCGCGGTCAACGTCGGCGGGCCCCACCTGCTGTACCGCAACAACACGACGTACGTCGTCTACAACAAGGACAAGGAGAGCGGCGGCGACCTGATGATCACCGAGGTGGGCAACGACTTCAGCAAGCGCAACCACCTCGGCGTCTTCTACAACTCCCGGGACACCGCACCGGAGAACGGCCGCGCGGCCGCCCCGTCGTTCGGCACGGACGGCGGCGTCCCGTACATGGTCTACGAGGCGGGGGAGCGCCTCAAGGGCGCCATCGCGGTGGCCCGCGGCTGACGCGGACGGCACCGGCGGACGGCACCGGCGGCGGCGCACCACTGTGTGCGCCACCGCACACCCGTAGGCGATGTTGGTCTAGACCTTGACGTGTTCTGTTCACGCGGGCACTCTGAGAGCGCTCTCATGGACCAGAAGGGTCCGCTTTCTCTTTTCCTCCACTTGTCGGAGTGCGGCCCCCCAACCGTCCGTCCGTCGTAACTCAACTCCGGTGGCATGCCCACCTGGCAGGAGGACGAGCGTGCTAGCCCTACGGAAAGTACTGGTTGCCATGGTCGCCGCGGCGGCCGTCGCCACAGGACTCACGACAGTGGGTCCCGTGGCCGACGCCGAAGCCGCGGTCCCCACCACCATCCCGCTCGAGATCAAGAACAACTCCGGGCGTGGCGACCAGATCTACGTCTACACCATCGGGACCCTGCTCTCGACCGGCCAGCAGGGCTGGGCCGACGAGAGCGGCGCCTTCCACGCCTGGCCCGCCGGCGGCAACCCGCCGACCCCCGCGCCCGACGCGTCCATCGCCGGGCCGGCGGCCGGCCAGACCAAGACGATCCGGATGCCGAAGTTCTCCGGCCGGGTCTACTTCTCCTACGGCCAGAAGCTCGTGTTCAAGCTGACCACCGGCGGTCTCGTGCAGCCCGCGGTGCAGAACCCGAGCGACCCGAACGCGAACATCCTCTTCAACTGGACCGAGTACACCCTCAACGACTCCGGTCTGTGGATCAACAGCACACAGGTCGACATGTTCTCGGCCCCGTACGCGGTCGGCGTCAAGAACACCGCCGGTACCGTCAAGACCACCGGGCACCTGAAGGCCGGCGGCTACACGGGCTTCTTCGACTCGCTGAGGAACCAGTCCGGCGGCTGGGCCGGTCTCATCAGGACGCGGTCCGACGGCACCGTCCTGCGGGCCCTCGCACCCGGCCACGGCATCGAGGCCGGCGCCCTGCCGAGCACCGTCCTGAACGACTACATCAACCGTGTGTGGACCAAGTACGCCTCCTCCACGCTGACGGTGACGCCGTTCGCGGACCAGCCCGCCACCAAGTACTTCGGCCGGGTCTCCGGGAACGTCATGAACTTCACCAACAGCTCCGGCGCGGTCGTCACCTCGTTCCAGAAGCCGGACTCCGACAGCGTCTTCGGCTGCTACAAGTACCTGGACGCGCCGAACGACCTGGTACGCGGCCCGATCTCGCGCACCCTGTGCGCGGGGTACAACCGCTCCACGCTCCTCACCAACCCCAACCAGCCCGACTCCAGTGACGCGGGCTTCTACCAGGACTCCGTGACCAACCAGTACGCCAAGAAGATCCACGCGCAGATGGCCGACGGCAAGGCCTACGGCTTCGCCTTCGACGACGTCGGTGCCCACGAGTCGCTGGTCAACGACAGCAACCCGACGACGGCGTACATCACGCTCGACCCGTTCAGCTGAGGGACGGGAGCCGTGCGGCGGTGAGGCGGTAGGAGGGACGCCTGCGGCGGCCCGGACGAACGGCGGTCCCCGCATCGGGCCGTCCGTCCGGGCCGTCGTCGCGCCCGGGATGAACAGCCGACGCGCCCCCGCCGTATCCCTTGTCGATCGCAGGTCCGCACACGCGGGACCCGTACGACGGACACGGAGAGGCACGTGGCACAGCAGCGACAGCCAGGACGTACCGGCCACCCCCTCATCGCCCGGCGGACGCGCCGGGTCCGCCGGATGCGTGGAGCGCGCGGTGCCGCCCTGGCCGGCGGCCTCACTCTGCTGTCGCTGGCCACGGCCTGCGGCGGGGACGAGGGCGGTGGCGCCGCGGCGGGCCGGCGGGCGGAGAGCTCCGCGATGTCCGCCCCCTCCGCCGGTGTCGTGGCACCGGCCAAGGTCGAGGTGATCGCCGATCTGACCGGCTGCAAGGTGACGATCCGAACCGACGCGGACGAACTGCGTGAGGGCGTCTGCGACACCGAGGAGGGCGACTACCTCATCACGACCTTCCCGGCGGAGAAGTACAAGCTGACCTGGCTCGACAGCGCCGCCGTCTACGGGGGCACGTACCTCGTCGGCCCGCAGTGGGCCATCAGCGCGAAGCCGAAGACACTCGCGCGCCTGCGCACGCAGGTCGGCGGGACCCTCCAGGACCTGGACGCCACGCGCACCACGGGCCCCGTCCCCAGTACCTCGTAGGGGGCCGGGCGGCAGTTGGTGAATAGCCATTCATCACTTAAGGTGAATTGTTATTCACCTCGTCGTGCCTCGTGTTCAGGGAAGTGCCCATGCAGGATCCGCCACCCAGGGAGTTCTCCCGCACCGGGGGATCCACCCCCTTGGAGAGGCTGCGCTCTCGTCTGACGGTCCCGGTCCTCGCGTACGGCGGCATCCTGATGGCGGTCATGCAGACCGCCGTCGTACCGCTGCTCCCCGACCTGCCACGGCTGACCGGCTCCTCCGCGGCCACCGTGTCGTGGACCGTCACCGCGACGCTCCTCTCGGGCGCGGTGCTCACTCCGGTACTGGGCCGCGCCGGGGACATGTACGGCAAGAAGCGCGTCCTGCTCCTCGCCCTCGGGCTGATGACAGCCGGCTCGGTGCTGTCGGCGCTGACCTCGGACATCCGGGTGCTCATCGCGGCGCGGGCGCTGCAGGGCGCCGCCGCGGCCGTGGTGCCCCTGTCCATCAGCATCCTCCGCGACGAACTGCCGCCCGAGCGCACCACCTCCGCCGTGTCCCTGATGAGTTCCACGGTCGGTATCGGCGCGGCGCTCGGCCTGCCGCTCGCCGCGTTCATCGTCGAGTACGCGGACTGGCACACCATGTTCTGGGTGTCCGCGGGGCTGGGGGCGGTGGGGATCGCGCTCGCCTGGTGGGCGGTGGACGAGTCGCCCGTACGGCAGCCCGGCCGGTTCGACACGCTCGGGGCGCTCGGCCTGGCCACCGTGCTCATCTGTCTGCTCCTCGCGGTCTCGCAGGGAGGTGAGTGGGGCTGGACCAGTGCGCGGATCGTCGCCCTGTTCGCGGGCTTCGCGCTCTTCCTTGCCCTGTGGTGGTGGCAGCAGCTGCGGGCCGAGCGACCGCTGGTCGACCTCAGGCTGGCGGCTCAGCCACGCGTCGCGCTGCCGCATCTGACCGCACTGCTCGTCGGATTCTCCTTCTACGCCAACTCCCTGGTCACGGCCCAGCTCGTGCAGGCTCCCAAGGGCACCGGGTACGGGCTCGGCCTCTCGATCGTCGGCGCGGGGCTGTGCCTGCTGCCCAGCGGCGTGACCATGCTGTTCCTCTCACCGGTGTCGGCCCGCATCTCGACGGCCCGCGGCCCACGGGTGACGCTCATGCTCGGAGCCGTCGTCATCGCGTTCGGGTACGGCGTGCGGATCGTGGACAGCCGCGACCTGTGGGTGATCGTCCTGGGCGGAGCGATCGTGTCGGCCGGTACGGCTCTGGCCTACTCGGCGCTTCCGACCCTGATCCTGGGTGCCGTACCCGCCGCGCAGACCGGCTCCGCGAGCGGCGTCAACGTGCTGATGCGGACCATCGGCCAGGCGGTGTGCAGTGCTGCCGTGGCCGCCATACTGGTGCATCACGCCGGCCCGGTCGGCGGACTGTTCCTGCCCAGCCTGCGGGGTTACCTGCTGGCCTTCGCCATGGCGGGGGCGGTCGCACTGGCCGGGTGCGCGATGGCCATGGCGATACCGAAGAGCGGCAGCGAGCCGGAGCGGGCCGGCCGGCTGACCCGCGGGCGGCGCGGTGGAGCGGCCGCGGACAAGATGCTGGAGGGAGCAGGAGAGTCATGAGGTCCTCGAAGTCCCCCGACACCACCGGACCTGACGGAGCACTCACGACACAGGAGCCCCCGACCGCCACGGCCACCGTGGAATCGGGATCGAGACCGGGCGCGGGTGTGAGTACGGAGGCGGGCGCGGCCGCGGTCGCGATGGGTGCGGCGGCGACGGACGGCGGCCCGGGGCGGCGGGACGCCGAGGCCACCAAGGCGGCGATCCTGCGCGCGGCCCGCCACCTCCTCGCGCGACACGCCCACGGGGACATCACCCTCAAGGCCGTGGCCGACCGGGCCGGGGTCAGCCCGCCCCTGATCGTGAAGTACTTCGGCAACAAGGAAGCCCTCTTCGCCCGGGTGATGTCCTTCGAGGAGGACGCCGCCGCCCTGCTGGACGCGCCTCTGCCGGACCTCGGGCGGCACATGGTCCGGCACGTACTCGTCAGCCAGAGCGAACGGGGCGCCGACCCGCTGGCGCGGATCGTCTTCGCCCCGTTGCACGGCAGCCGCGGAGACACGCTCCGCACCAACTTCCGTACCCAGGTGAGCGAGCGGCTCGCCCGGCGCCTCGACGGCCCCGACGCCGGGCTGCGCGCCGAACTCGCCGTGAGCATGCTGCTCGGCCTCGGCGTGATGTACGGCATCGCGCGAGGCGGAGAGCTGCGCACGGCGGTGCTCGACGACGTCGTCACACGCTACGCACCCGCGGTACAGGCCTGCCTCACGCCGTGAACCGGCGACAACGGGCCGGGGCGGAGAGGGCCCCGGCCGGCTGTGGCACGCCGGTCGACCCCGCGAACCGCGTCGGGCCGGGCGAGTCCGTGTCAGTTCATGACGGTCCGCGTCAGTCGGTGTGGACCTTCAACGCCGTCCGGACGGCGGATTCGAGGGCACCCTCGATCCAGGCGGGCTTGATGGACGTGTGGCACCCCGCGAAGTGCAGCGGCCCCTCCGACGTGGGGATGTCGGGGAACAGCTCCGCGTGCTGGCCGGGGAACAGCACGGAGGCCTCGCCGTACGCGTAGTGGTCACGCATCCACGACTGGGTCTTGCACTTGGTGGTGAAGAACACCTCGCAGCGCCGGCCGAAGACGGCCTGCACACCGGCGAGCGCGCGCAGATACCGCTCCTCGTCCGCGTACGCGTCCCACTTCAGGGCGTCGTCGGACCAGCTGTAGGAGGCGAGGACGATGCCTCCGCCGGCGCTGTCCTCCATCGGATGGGCGTGCTCGAAGAACATGAAGCGGTTGGCGTTGTCGCTCACGGAGCCGCCGCCGCGGACATGAGCGGCCTCGGGGTCGTCGTTCCCCGCGGGGCGGAACGCGCTGAAGCACTCCTTGAGCCCGCCCGGGACGGTCACCCCCAGATCCTTCACCGACCGGTGCGCGCCGAGGTGTCTGCCGTCCTTGACCCCGCCCGACCGGTACTTGGCGTAGAGGTTGTCCTCGATGGAGTTCAGCGCGTCCTTCCACTGCTCCTCGGTGAACTCCCACCAGCGCTGGGAGAACTCCAGCAGCACCTTGGTCGCCGCGTCGTAGTGCAGTTCGGTGATGGCCCTGCGCTTGCCGTAGGTCAGCGGAGGGTCGAAGGCCACGTGGCGCAGTCCGGAGAAGGGCACGGTGACGATCACCTCGTCGCCCTCGAAGACCTCCGTGGCACCGCCCTTCCCGGTCTGGCTCTCCTCGGAGACGGTGTGCACCCTGACCTTGCCGTCGCCGCGCTCGACGCGTACGGCACGCCTGTCGAGCCGCACCTTGCTCTTCACGGGCGCGTACAGCGCGTCGACGAGTGTCGCGGTGCCGCCCTTGAGCTCCCAGAACTTGGTCTTCGGGTCGATCAGGGCGCTGCCCAGGAAGCTGTGCAGGAAGGAGAGATGCAGTCGTGAGGTGAGGTTCTGGACGGTCCCGACGAGGTCGATCGTCCTGGTGTCGAACCCGGCGGCCTCCGTGAGATACCGGTACATGGACCAGTGGCCGTACCGCTTGAGGACCTTGACCCATCCTTCGACGAGGGCGGTGCCCTCCTTGCCGCGGATGAGCTGGTGGGCGGGTTCGAGGGCGTCCGCGAGGATGGCGGCGGCGGTCCTCGTACGGTTGGCGCCCGTGATGCCGAAGGTGTCGTTGATCTTCTCGGGGTTCTTCTCGTAGTCCGCCCGGCGCATATGGACGCCGTTGATGTGCATCCAGGTGCGGTTGGCCCGCTTCGTCGGGTCGTCGACGTCCACGTCCACCAGGAGGAACTCCTGGCGCGGGAGGTCGAACTTCTTGATCAGCGCCATCAGGAGCGGGTGGCTCTCGGGCAGTCGCATCGCCCCGGCCTCGGCGTACTGCTTGGGGTCGGCGAAGGGCTGTTCCCCGTTCTCGTGGCCGCCCTTGCGGAAGGTCTTGATGCGGCCGCCGACGCGGTTGTCGTTGGCCTCGATCACGACGACGTCGTGGCCGGCGCGCTTGAGCAGGTCGGCGGCGAGCAGCCCGGCGGGGCCGGCCCCGACGATCAGGACCCGCTTCGTGGCCCTGGCCCGGCGCGGCGGCAGCCCGTCCTCGATGGCCTTCAGGTAGGACGGGACCAGCGACTTGTCCTGCTGGTCGTAGACGACGATGGCGCGGGCGACCGTGGTGAACGACGCGGGGTCGATGCCGGGCGGCACCGCGGCCGGCGCCGTGGCGGGCGCGACGGCGGGGCGCAGCGCGGTCGCGGGCGCGGCGGTGGCGGCCGTGAGTCCGGCGGCGAGTGCCGTGGTGCCGGTCGCCGTGACCACGAAGCGCCGGGTGGGCCGCGCGCCGGGCGACCGAGGCGCGGGAGGTGCGGCGGGCGAGTTGTGTGAGGCCTCCGGCGTGAGGTGCTGTTCGCTCGATGTGTCCGTGCTCTTCCTGCTCGGAAGGCCCGCGTCCGGAGTGCTCATGTCGTGTGTACTCATCGTGATCATGCTTGGCGTCCGACCGGCGCGGAGCCAGCACATTCACACGGACGAGGAGCTCAAACCACCCGATCCGTCATTTGGCGAAGACCTTTCATGACGCGCCCTCATGACGCGCCGATCACGACGGGCCGATCACGACGGATCTCGTCGTGATCGGCCCGCGGGTCGGCCCCCGGCAGAACTCAGGCCGAACCCAGGCAGAACTCAGACCGACGGCACGGACTTCGTCGCGAAGTACGGCTTGCAGACGCCGCCGGACCAGTCGGTGGCGATCTCCAGCAGGCTGTTGCCGTCCGTCGACGGGAGCAGCGCCGAGCTGTAGTTGGGGCAGTAGTCGACGACCGTCGACCCGACGGTGACGGGCGCCGGGATCTCCCGCCAGGTGCCGCTGCCGCCCGCGCTGTTGACCCAGACCGTCCTGCCGCTGCCCGCGGCCACCGTGCCGTCCTTGTTGTAGAGGACCTGGCCGATCAGGAAGAGCCGGCCCAGCGGATTGCCGGCCTCCGGTGCCCAGGCCACGGTCGGGGCGTGCTTGAAGTACTTGCCGTCGGCCGTCTCGGGCCGGTAGCCGAGGAACGGCCCGCTCGACCAGTCCCAGCCGTCGGCCGAGGTCCGGTAGTGCACGACGCACTGGTACTGCCCGGGGGCCGAGCAGATCTCGTACGACATGAAGTAGGTGCCGTTGCCGAGCTTGCGGACGACCGCCATGCCGGGCCGGTCGGCGACGACAGGGCTGACGACGGTGGCCCGGTGTCCGGTCCACGTCAGGCCGTTCGAGGAGCGCGCGGCCATCAGCTTCTGGCTGTGGGCGACGTCGGTCTCGTCCGAGTAGTGGGCGACCAGCTGCCCGGAGGCGTCCACGGAGAACTCGGGCTCCCACAGGCCCCCGGTGCCGCCCGCGGTCGCGACGGTGGACAGATAACTCCAGGTGCGCCCCACGTCGTTGCTCTTGAAGACGCGCAGGGCCATCCGCCGGTTCGTCTCGTCCTGGCCGACCGAGGCCGCCCACAGCAGGGTGCCCGCGGGCAGCTCCCCGACCTTCTGCGGGAGTTCGAAGAGCGTGGAGCAGCAGAGTCCCTGGCCGCCGGCCGCCTCCGGGTCGGCGACCGCGCCGACCTGGTGGAAGGACGCGCCGGAGTCGGTGCTCTCGTAGACCGTGCCCAGTCCGTTGTTCCCGGAGAACGTGACCACCGACGACAGGACGCGGCCGTTGGCGCCCGAGTTGTGCGCGAGACGGATCGCTCGGGGGTACAGACCGGTGTCATTGCGCAACACGGTGCCGGTCGCGGCGTCGGCCGGCCCGGTCTGTGCGGTGAGCAGGGCTGCCAGGAGCGCGATCAGCGCCGACACGAGAGCGGCCAGGCGGAACGGACGTGTGGGGGTGAGGGGTCTTGCCGACATCAGATTTCTCCCAATGGGGTGGGGGCTGGATCTGTTCGGTTCGGTCGGTGATACCGGTGGTATCGGTGGCAGTAGGGGCGGGAGCCAGGGGTCAGGTGTCAGGCGTCAGGAGTGAGCCGGATGACGTTCCAGGACACCGGGGCCAGTTCCGCTTCGAGCGCGCCGTCGGCGGAGACCTGGGCTCCGCCCCCGGCGCGCGGCGTGACGCGGTGCGGGTCGGCCTCGGTGTTCACGGCGTCCGGGTCCTGGTCGGCCAGGACGAGGTGTTCGAGGACCCGGTAACCGGACAGCGCGCCGCGCAGCTCGGCCCGCAGACTCAGCGACTCCTCCTGGCCGCGGTTGACGGCGAGGACGGTCACCGCGCCGCTCTCCTCGTCGTACGTCACCACGGTGTCGAGCGCCGGTACGTCCCCGTGCCGGGGTGTGTCGATACGGGACCCGGTGACCTCGGTGCGCAGCACCTTCCCGGTGGCGAACCGGGCCGCCTGGGCGAACGGGTGGAAGGTGGTCTGCCGCCAGCTCGCGCCGCCCGGTTCGCTGCGGATCGGGGCGATGACGTTGACCAGCTGGGCCAGGCACGCGATGGCCACCCGGTCGGCGTTCTTCAGGAGCGTGATGAGCAGCGAGCCGACGACGACGGCGTCGGTCACGCTGTAGGTGTCCTCGATCAGCCGGGGCGTCTCGGCGGTCTCCAGGTTCCGCTCGCCGACGAAGCGGGCGGCGTACCAGACGTTCCACTCGTCGAACGAGAGCCTGATGTGCTTCTTGGCGCCACGCGCGGCCCGTACGTGGTCCGCGGTGGCGACCACGTCACGGATGTACCGGTCCATGTGCGCCCCGGACGCCAGGAAGCTGGCGCGGTCGCCGTCGAACTCCTCGTAGTAGGCGTGCAGCGAGAGGTAGTCGATTTCGTCGTACGTCTGCTCCAGGACCTCGCGCTCCCAGGTGCCGAAGGTCGGCATCTCGGCGTTGGAGCTGCCGCAGGCGACCAGCTCGATGGTCGGGTCGACCTGGCGCATCGCCTTGCCGGTCTCGGCGGCGAGCCGTCCGTACTCGGTGGCCGTCTTGTGGCCGGTCTGCCAGGGGCCGTCCATCTCGTTGCCCAGGCACCACAGCTTGACGTCGTGCGGTGCGGTGACGCCGTGCTTGATCCGCAGATCGGACCAGGCGGTGCCACCGGGCTGGTTGCAGTACTCCACCAGGGCGCGGGCGGCGTCGATGCCGCGGGTGCCGAGGTTGACCGCCATCATCGGGTCGAGACCGAGCTGCTTGGCCCAGGTGAGGAACTCGTTGGTGCCCACCTGGTTGGTCTCGATGGAGCGCCAGGCCAGGTCGAGCCGGCGCGGCCGCTCGGAGGCCGGGCCGACCCCGTCCTCCCAGTGGTAGCCGGAGACGAAGTTGCCGCCGGGGTAGCGGACCAGTCCGGTGCCCAGTTCCCGTACCAGGTCGGCCACGTCGGTACGGAATCCGGCGGCGTCCGCCGAGGGGTGGTCCGGCTCGTGGATGCCGGTGTAGACGCAGCGCCCCATGTGCTCGACGAACGTTCCGTACAGGCGCGGGTCCACCTCCCCGATGGTGAACTCGGGGTCGACGGTGAACCGTGCGGTGTGCGGCATGCTGGGGCCTTTCTTCGGGGGAGCGGGGGAGGAGGGGAGCGGGAGGGGGTGAAGCGCCCGGCGTGGTGAACGGCCCGGCCGGTGGGGCTACTTGAGGCCGGTTCCGGCGATGCCCTCGACGATGCGGCGCTGGAACAGCATGAACACGGCGAGGAGCGGGACGGCGCCGAGCACGGCGGAGGCCATCAACTGGGCGTAGGGCACGCCGAACACGTCCTGGACGGAGGTCAGTCCGACGGGGAGGGTCATCATCTCCGGGTCGGTGACCACCAGCAGGGGCCACAGGAAGTTGTTCCAGACCCCGACGAACACGAAGATCGTGACCGCGGAGATCACCGGACGCGAGATGGGCATGACGATCTGCCCGTACGTCCGCAGCCAGGACGCGCCGTCCGCGCGTGCGGCGTCGATCAGTTCCCTGGGGATGCCGTCGAAGAACTGCTTGAAGACGAACACGGCGACGACGTTGGGGACCTGGGGCAGGACGACTCCCCAGTAGGTGTTGAGCAGACCGACCTGCTGCAGCGCCAGGAACTGGGGGATCATGAGGACCTGCCCCGGGATCATGATCCCGGCGAGGAGCAGTACGAACGCGGCGCGGCGCGCCCTGAACCGGGTCTGCGAGAGGGCGAAGGCGGCGAGCGACCCGGCCACCACCGTGAGCACGGTCGTCAGGATCGAGGTGATGAAGCTGTTCGCGTACCAGTAGGGCAGCTTCCCCGCGTCGAAGAGGTCCTTGTACGCCGAGAGGGTGGGGTGGGAGGTGAACCAGCTGGTGGGGTCGGTGATGACCTCCTGCGAGGGCCGGATCGAGGTGGCGAGCGCCCAGGCGAGCGGCACCAGCCACAGCACCGCGAACGCGATGACGGCTCCCAGGGCCACTCGGTTGAAGAGCCGCTCGGCGTCGTACCGCCGGGGCGGTCCGGCCGCGGGTGTCTTCTGCTCGGTCACGGGCGGTGTGGCGATGGCGGTCATGTTCAGCGCTCCTTCTCGGCGCGGCGTACCAGGGCGAACCAGACGAGCGAGACCAGCAGGATCACCACGAAGAGCAGCAGCGAGACGGTCGACGCGTATCCGACGCGGCCTTCGACGAAGCCCGTGTCGTAGATGAGCTGGAGGGAGGACCGGGTGCTGCCGTCCGGGCCGCCCATGGTCAGCATGTAGATCTGGTCGAAGACCTTCAGTGAGGCGACCACCTGGAGGACCGTGACGAGGGTGGTGGTGCGGCCGAGCATCGGCACGATCACATGGCGGATGCGCTGCCAGGGCCCGGCTCCGTCGAGGGCCGCGGCCTCGTGCACGGAGCGCGGGATGTCCTGCAGACCGGCCAGGTAGAGGATGAAGTTGAAGCCGAGGGTCCACCACACGGTGGCGGCGGCGATGGAGATCATCGCCCAGTCCGGGTCGCCGAGCCAGGACGGCGGGGTGTCCACGCCGACCCACTTGGCGACCTGCTGGGCGAGGCCCACCTGGTCGGCGTAGATGAACGTGAACATCAGCGAGACGACCGCCGAGGGCAGCACGAACGGTGCGAAGAAGGCGAAGCGGAAGAACCAGCGGCCGCGGACGAAGCGGTCGGCGAGGATCGCCAGGACCAGACTCAGCAGCACCAGTGGGACCGTCGTCAGGACGGTGAACCACAGGGTGTTCCTGAGGGTGCGCCAGAACTCGCTGTCGCTCAGCACGGCCGAGTAGTTGGACAGACCGGCGAAGTCACCGAGACCCGACTTGAGCAGGCTGGTGTCGAAGAAGCCGGCCACGACGGTGTAGATCAGCGGCCCCACCAGGAAGAGCAGATAGAACAGGGAGAAGGGCAACAGCATCCCCGGACCGGCCCAGCGGTCACCTCTGCCTCGGGTCTCGGTCGGTGCGGTTGTCGTGGCCATGGGACGGCCCTTTCAGTCAGGACATACGGGATCTCACGACGTACGGGGGCCCGATGAGGGCCGGGGGAGGGTCGGTTGACGGCCTGCCGGCCAGGTGCGTTCGGCCGCCTGGCTGTACTGCGCCGTGCCGGGAGGCGGCGGGACGCGGCGGGCTACAGGGGTGAGGGCCGGCTCGCGATGTCGCGCAGTTCACGGCGCATCCGGGCGGCGCCGGCCGTGGGACTGGCGGCGCCGGTGAACACGGAGGTCACCGCGTCGCCGATGATGTTCTGCAGGGAACTGCCCGCGCCCCCGTACCAGGCGACCGGGTCGTAGGCGGCCCCGTCCGCGGCGGCGGCGTAGTGCGACTGCGGTTCCAGGGCCCGGTAGGCGGCCGACCGCTGGGTGGGCAGCCAGGCGGGGATGTGTCCGCCCTCCGCCCACAGCTTGCTGGAGCCGAGCAGGGAGGCGGCGAAGCCCAGGGAGAGATCGAGCCGTTGTGCCGCCTCGGAGGGTGCCTTGGGCAGGACCAGGGCGTGGGAGTCGGCGGCGCAGGCGTAGGGCGCGTCGTCGAAGATCCTCGGCAGCGGCCGCATGTCGAACTTCACCTTGGCGCCCTGGACGGTGAGGACCTGCCAGACACCGTCCATCAGGAATCCGGCCTTGCCGGTGGTGAGCATCGTGATGGCACCCGGACCGTCGGTGGTCGTGGGGACGACCTTCTCCTGGGTGAGGCGCCGGATGTACGCGAGGGCCTCGGCCGCGGCAGCCGTGTCGATGACGACCTTCTTGCCCTGGTCGGCGACGAGGTCACCGCCGCCGATCTGCCGGTAGAACGACCAGAAGAGCCGGAACTGCGTCGAGGCGTCCTTCACCGAGGCGACCGAGCCGCCCCACTGCCCGGTCACCTCCTTGGCGGCGCGCAGGGCGTCGATGAACTCGTCCGGCCCGTCCACGTCCGTCAACCGGCCCCGGCCGTCGAGCAGTCCGGCCTTCTCGGCTATGTCGGTTCGGAAATAGAGCACGAAGGGATGTGTGTCGAGCGGGACGGCGTACAGCTTCCCGTCCAGCTGGGACTTCTTCCAGGGGCGCGCGTCGAACTTGTCCTCGGTCAGGCCGTGTTCGGCCAGATCGGCCGGCCGCAGCTCGGTGAGCAGCCCGGCCTCGGCGAGTGTGGGCACCTTCGACAGGTGGCTGATGGCGACCTGCGGGGGCCGGTCGCCGAGCGTCGCCAGGGTGAGCTTGGTGTAGTACGGGTTGCCCCACACGAAGGTCGCCGACTTCAGGTCCGTGGCCCGGTGTCCGGCCCGGTAGGCGGCCTCCATCGCCAGCAGCCGCTCACCGTCGCCGCCGGTGAAGGGGTTCCAGAAGTTCAGCCGCGACGAGGTGGGCGCTCCGCCGGTGAACCCCTGCGCGAGGGTGCTGTCACAGCCACTGAGAGCGGCGGCCGAGGCCGCGGCGGCACCGAGCGACAGGGTGCCGCGCAGCAGTCGTCGCCGGGACGGGCCGGGCGGGGAGAGGTGCGGCGTGCGGTCCCGCATGGGCATGCGTCCTTCCACGGCAGGGAACTCCATGACTACAACGTTGTAATAGGCGACCGGACTGATCATCTCGATCGCTGGGCTGAGGCAGTTACAACGTTGTATCCCTGCGGAAATGCGGCGTCAACACTTCTGTACGAACTTCCTGTCCGACGGCCCCTCGACGCCTTATCGGGGCATATCACCCAAGCGGGAAGCGAAGCTCTTACAACGTTGCAACGTGGCTTACGCTGAGCAGCGCACCGGTCCGAATCGCGTGATGCCTCGGCGCCTCGGCGCGGCAACGTATCGACGCGTCCCCGCGGAGGGCGGCCGGACGGAAGCCGGGGGAGGGAGAGCGACCACCATGGCAGGAGCACGCCTCAAGGACGTGGCGCAACGCGCGGGCGTATCGATCAAGACGGTCTCGAACGTCGTCAGGGGTGAGGTCCGGGTCGCGGAACAGACCCGGGAACGGGTGCTGCGCGCCATAGCCGAACTCGACTACCAGCCCAACGCATCCGCCCGCCATCTGCGCACCGGCCGCAGCGGAATCATCGCGCTGGCCGTTCCCGAACTGGTCGCGCCGTACTTCGCGGAGCTGGCCGCGGAGGTCATCGCGGCCGCGAAGAAACGCGGCTGCACCGTCCTCATCGAGGACACCGGGGGAGACCCCGCGGAGGAACTGCGCATCGCCTGCGGACTCAGCGACCCGCTCATCGACGGAGTGCTGCTCAGCCCGCTCTGCCTCGACGAGACGATGCTCGCCAACCGCGAACGCCGGGTGCCCCTTGTGCTGTTGGGCGAGCAGTCGTACAAGATCCCGGCGGACCACGTACTGATCGACAACTCCGCGGCGGCCCGGGAGGCGACCGAGCACCTGCTCCAGCTCGGGCGGCGGCGCATCGGGGTCATCGGCCAGCCGGCCGACCGCGCCCATGCGACCACGGTCCAGCGCATGCACGGATTCCTCACCGCACTGCATGCCGCGGGCGTGCCGCACGACCCCCGACTCGTCCCGGACACCGGGGAGTTCACCCGCGCCGACGGAGCCGCCGCCATGCGTGTCCTGCTCGCGCTGGAGGATCCGCCGGACGCGGTGTTCTGCTTCAGCGACCTGCTCGCCTCGGGCGCGATGCGCGCGGCGCACGAACACGGGCTGCGGGTACCTGAGGACCTGGCGGTCGTGGGCTTCGACGACATCCAGGAGACCCGCTACAGCGTGCCGTCACTGACCACCGTGTCGCCGGACAAGCGGGAGATCGCCGAACTGGCCGTGGACGCCGTGCTGCACAGGATCACCACCGACGCGGAGGCCCCGCACACGCGGCTCACGGCGGGGTACGAACTGGTCGTACGGGAGAGCACGCGGTCGGTGGGCGGTGCGCGCGGCCGCCTTGCTCGACCGAGCCCAAGTGCGGGGACCTGGGCGGACGGTGCTTCCCTCCCCGAGTGAAAAGGCGGACCCCGTGCGTCGGTTCTGTCGTCATTCCCTGATGAGCGTCGATCTCCGCCCCGGCCACCGGGGATCCGGCCCCCGGCGCCGCGCTCGGAGAAGCTGGTCCTGGTCCTGGTCCCGGTGGCGGGCTTCGGTGGTACGGCGATGGGCTGTACGGGATGCGCCGCAGAGGCGTCCAGGGCTGGAGAGCCAGGCGTGACGGGGATGAGCGTCTTCATTTTCGTACTCTCCGCCCTGCTGATCCTCATGGCCTGCGTCAAGGCGGACCGCGTCCGCTCCTGGCGCGCGTCATTGAACCCCTCGGCTCCGGAGATCCCCGACGCGGGCTTCATGGTCGCCCGCCTGGTCCTGGTTGCCATGGCCGTCGTCGGCGTCGTCATCGCGTTCCAGGGCATCGCCGTGGAGGACAACGGCGGCTGGAGCGACGACGAGCTGACGAGCGCGGTCGAGGGAGCCACGGACGCCCTGGACGGCAGCTTCACCTACGGTGCCTTTGAGGGCGACGCTCCCGCCGACTTCGGCGGCGAATACGCCAGGAAGGTCGAGGACGAGGTCGTTGAGCACGGTGGTGGTGACGCCCCGCAGTTCGGCGTGGACGCCGCACTCACTCACAAGACGTCCGAGCAGGCGCAGTACCGGATTTCGGCCGACGGAGCGGGGGCGTCCTTCTGCATGCGCGTCCAGCGCACGCATGCGGGATACATCGAGACGGTGTTCAAGCCGGTCGAGTCCGCCCGGGAACGCCGGCGCGCGATCACCGGCGCCTCCCTTGTCGGCGAGGGTGGCCACCTGGTGATTACCTGCCCAATTGGCTAGGTTGCCCTCTCCTCGTCCGATTCCCGCAGGGAGAGTGGCAGCCGTGCGGCAACAGCACAAGACCTTCCAGGCGATCGAGGTCGGCGACGGCAGCGACGGGCGGTGGGCCGCCTACGCCCGGACCCTGTGGCAGGAGATGGAGGGCCTGCTGACCGAGGAGGGCCGCACTCCGGAGGGCGCGGATCGTGTTCGGGCGCTGTTCCGGGCGCACATGCCGGAACTGGTCCCGGTTCTGGACCGCCTGGCCGGCCGACTCGACCGGCCCGAGGCGGAAGCCTTCCTCACCCACGCGGCACTGCGGCCGTTCTCCCCGGCCTGCACCCAGATCGGCCAGAACGGCACTCTGCTGCGCAACTACGACTTACGGCCCGATCAATGCGAGGGGACCATCGTCTCCTCCTGCTTCCTGCGCCCCGTGATCGGGATGCAGGACATGCTGTGGGGCTTGCTGGACGGAATGAACGACGCCGGTCTCGCGATCTCGCTCACCTGGGGTGGACGTTCCGCCTACGGACGCGGCTTCGCCATTCTCATCCTGGTGCGCTACCTGCTGGAGACGTGCGACACCGTCGACGAGGCGGTCGACAGGCTGCGGTCCCTGCCGGTCGCCGTCCCCCAGAACCTCACCCTTGTCGATCCCGTGCAGGCGATGACGGTGTTCGTGGGACCGGACATGTCGCCGACGGTGGCGCCGGACGCCTGCGCCGCCAATCACCAGCACCTGCCGGTGACCGACGAGCAGGAGCAGGCCCTGCGGACGCAGGAGCGGCTGCGCGCCGTTCGCGCCGCGGGTGCCGACGTGGCGGCGATGCTGAAGCCGCCGCTGTATCGACCCGTCGACGAGCAGGGGTCGAGAACGCTCTACACCGCCCACTACCGGCCCGTCGAGGGCCGCGTGACGTACTACTGGCCCGGCGAGTCCTGGCAACAGTCCTTCGGCGACTTCACCCCCGGATCCCGCACCGTGACCCTGGGCCGGGCCGGCTGAGAGGTTTTCCGGGCTTCTGCTCGCCCCTGCACGAATGACGCAGGGCCTCTTTCCGGCGCTGCCCGCGGGGGCTTGCGGCAGCGTTCGCTCAGTCCTCGGGCCTGGGGGCCAGGGTGATGAGGGCGGTGGCGATCTGGTCGAGGCGGGCGGGGGCGAGGGCGTAGAGAACGTAGTAGCCCTCGCGCTGGGTGGTGGTGAGTCCTGCCTGGGTGAGCTGATGGAGGTGGCGGGAGGTGACGGAGGGGGACAGGCCGAGGAGAGAGGCGAGTTCTTGCGTGGTGCGGCTCTGGGCGGCGAGGTGGGTGACGATCCGCAGGCGTGGGGCGGCGGCCAGAGCCCGGAGTGCGGTGAGGGTGTCTTCCTGACTGGCGGGGCGGGCGGTCGAGGCGGGCGCGAGGGGCAGAGCGGGGTAGGTGATCCGCAGGGGCCAGGGGGCGTCGCAGGTGACGCGGACGTGGGGCCAGACGTAGTGGCTGGCGGTGAACGTCACGGGGTGGTCGCGTGTGACGGAGATGTCGTGGTCGTGCGGACGGTCGAGGCGCAGGGTCCGGCGGCCGGGGTCCACGCGGATCTGGGGAGCGAGGGTGCGGAGCATCGGGAACAGGCCGTGGTGGGCGATCCGGGCGCCCGAGCGGGTGATCGACTCGTACAAGGAGGGCTCGATGCGCTCCCACTCCTGGGCGAAGGCGGCGTCCCAGTAGTCCTCCAGCACGGTGAGCGCGTCGTCGAGGACGGGGAGGGGGTCGGTGAGGATGCTCTCCAGGCGTGCCGCCCGACTTGGGTCGCTGTTGCGGTACTCGGTGAGTACCGCGTCGCGGGTGGCGCGGTCGTCGAGGTCGTCGCCGGTGTGGCGGGTGGTGTCGACGAGCGTTCGGGCGAGTTCGGCGGCCAGCAGAGCGGGCGGCAGGCCCCGTACGGCCGCGATCTGGGCCGCGAAGTCGGCGTCGTGATCACCGATGCGGCTTTCGAAGAGGGCGGGGATGTAGTCGGCCACGACGAAGTCGTGCCTGCGTAGACGCCGGCGCAGGGCGGCGGGCAGGCGGCGGCACCGCCTGACCCAGGGGACGTGCAGCGCGTGGTGGCCGGGGTCGGTGAGGACGTGCCAGGAGTGGACGGCTTCGAGCAGGGGGGAGACGGAGAAGGCGATGTCCTCCTCGGCCGTTTCGGCGAAGCGCAGGGTGATCACGATTGCAGGATTTCACAATCAGTTGATCGGAACCGGTCGTCCCGGTCAGGCTCTGGAGCGGATCGCGTGCCGTCCGGCCGCAGGTCGACTCCCCTCCGTTTCGAGCGAAGGCCGCAGGTGACTCCATGAGTACGCCCGAAGCACCCTGGCAGGCCGTACTGGACTCCGACGGCTGCCCGTACACCGTCCACCAGCATGCCGCCGCGCACAGTGTCGCCGAGCGCCAGGCCCTGCCGTTCCCCTGGTCGCAGGCGGTGAAGACGCTCGCCTTCGCCACGTCGGACTTCCCGCTGTTGCTCGTGGTGCTGCGGGCGGAGGACCGGGTGGACTTCGCCCGTCTGGCGGCTCTTTCGGGCACCAGCCGTTCCCGGCTGCGCGTGGCGGACGCCGACCTGCTCGCCGCGGAGGGCCTGGTGCCCGGTGGCGTGCCTCCGGTCAGCCACCGGCCCGGGGTGCCGTGCCTGATCGATGCCGCGGTCGCCCACCCGGGCAGGCCCGTCTACTGCGGTGCCGGATCGGCCGACCGCACCCTCCGGATCAACTCCGCCGACCTGGCCCGCCTCCCCCGCGCCCAGGTGGGCGCCCTCTCTCGGTAGCCGCCCCACCCGCGCGCCGGGCCCGCCCCTCGTCACTGCTCACACCACCGCACCGCCCTTCGCCGGTTGCGCGGCACAGATCAGGAAGTCCCAGCTCATGGTGAAGACGGAAAGCCTTCTCGCGTTCGCCGCGATGTCCCTCGTCGTGATCGTGATCCCCGGTCCGAGCGTCCTGTTCGTCGTCGGCCGCGCCCTCGCGCACGGCCGCCGCACCGCGCTCGCCACCGTCCTGGGCAACCTCCTGGGCTGCTACGCCCTCATCCTCGCCGTCGCACTCGGCGTCGGCGCGCTGGTCCAGAGCTCGACCACCGTGTTCACCGCCGTGCAGCTGGCCGGCGCCGTGTACCTCGTCCACCTCGGCGTCCAGGCGTACCGTCACCGTGGCCGGCTGCGCGCCGATCTGACGACGGGGGAGGGCGAACGGCGCGGTGATCTGCGCACCGTCCTGGACGGCCTGCTGGTGGGCGCCACGAACCCCAAGGGCCTGGTCTTCTTCGCCGCGGTCCTGCCACAGTTCGTGAACCACGACGCGGGGAACATCCCGTTGCAGATGATGGTCCTCGGCCTGATCCCGGCCGGGATCGGCCTGGTCTGCGACACCGCCTGGGGCCTGGGTGCCTCGGCGGCCCGAACCTGGTTCGCCGGCTCCGACCGGCGCCTGTCGATGATCGGCGGCGCCGGCGGCATCGCACTGATCGGCCTCGGGCTCGCCGTCGCCACCACCACCCACCACTGAGCCCGCTGCGACGTCCACCCCGCGCGGGATGCCCAGGGTGTCAACCGGCCACCTCTTCCGTGGGAGCGGCCGGCCGCGCGGGGTAGCGGCTGCGCATCGCGTCGCTGGCTGCGGGGCCCGCGGTGAAGACGTAGGCGGCGCTGTCGTCGAGCCGGCGGCCGGTCTTGGCGTCGACGACGACGGGCTCGACCTCCTCGCCGCTCCGTGCGTCGACGAGGATCATGGTGCGCTCCGTCGGGGCGAGCCGGGCATTGCCCCACGCGGCCAGGGCGACGATCACCGGGCGCAGTGAGAGCCCGAGTTCGGTGAGTACGTACTCGTGCCGTACGGGGTTCGTCCGGTACGGCCGGCGTTCCAGCAGGCCGTCCGCGACCAGGGTCTTCAGCCGGGTGGTGAGCATGCTGGAGGAGATGCCCAGGTTCTCCTGGAACTGGTCGAAGCGGGTGTAGCCGTCGAAGGCGTCGTGGAGGATCAGCAGGGTCCACCACTCGCCGACGTGTTCCACCGTCGTGGACAGCGGGCACTCCCGGTCCTCCAGCCTGATCCGGCTTGCCACGGCGACCATCCCCTTAGTTACTGCTAAAGTCGAAGTTAGTAGCTTCTATTCTAGCAGTCATGACGGGGGCGGTGCTTCGCATGCCCGCGCCCGGAAACGGAGCACCACGTGACCCCAGCCATCAGCGAATCCCTCGAAGGCCGACGCGCCCTGGTCACCGGCGGCACCAAGGGCACCGGCGCCGCGATCGCCCGGCGGCTCGCCGAGGCCGGCGCGACCGTGCTGGTCACCGCCCGCAGCCGTCCCGACGACGTCGAGGAGAAGACGTTCATCACCGCCGACCTGTCCACCGCCGAGGGCGCCGCCCACGTCGCCGCCGAGGTGGACGCCCGCGTGGGAGGCGTCGACATCCTGGTCAACACCCTCGGTGGCTCCCAGGCGCCGGCAGGAGGATTCGCCGCGCTCGGCGAGGACGACTGGGCCAGGGAGCTGAACACGAACCTGCTGGCCGCCGTCCGGCTGGACCGCGCACTCCTGCCGCACATGATCGCCACGGGCAAGGGCGCGGTCGTGCACGTCACCTCGATCCAGCGCCGCATGCCGTTGTGGAACGGCACCCTGGCCTACGCCGCCGCCAAGGCCGCCCTGGCCACGTACAGCAAGGGCCTGGCCAACCAGGTCGCCCCGGACGGCGTCCGCGTCAACGCCGTCTCGCCCGGCTTCGTCCGGACCTCGGCCGCCGACCACCTCGTCACCCGGATCGCCGACGACGCAGGCATCGGCCGGGAAGCGGCGCTGGGCCGGCTCATGGACTCCCTGGGAGGCATCCCCCTCGGCCGTCCCAACCGGCCCGAGGAGGTCGCCGAGCTCGTCGCCTTCCTCGTCTCCGACCGCGCCTCGGCCATCGTCGGCGCCGAACACGTCATCGACGGCGGCACCACACCCACCGTGTGAACCCGCCATCAGCCCACCGTCTGAATCCGCCACCACCGTCAGGAGCGTTGTGCACGACAACCAGCCCCGGACCATCGACCCGGACGACCTGCCCGAGGTGATCACCCGCTACCTCACGGCGCACCGCGCTCACGACACCGCCACGGCGGTCACGACGTTCATCGACGACGCCACGGTGCTCGACGACGGCAACACATATCAGGGCGCCGTCGCGATCGAGCGCTGGCTGGACCGGGCCGCCACCGAGTTCACGTACACCATCGACCTGTCGAACGCTCAGCAGGCCGACGCGGCCCACTACATCGCCACGCACCACCTCGAAGGCGACTTCCCCGGCGGCACCATCGACCTCCGCTATCGGTTCACGCTGCGCGGCGACCTCATCGAACACCTCGCCATCGAGCCCTGAGCCCGCTCCCGCGCCACCTGCTCCCGCTCGCCAGGCACGCCGCCGACGCTGCACCGACCGCTCGCCGCCCCGCAGATCGTCAGGCGGGTGGCCAGTTGCGGAGGGCGGCGTCCGCGACGCGTTGGAGTTCTTCGCGGGTGGCGCCCGCTGCGGCCTGGACCGCGATGCCGTTCCCCAGGGTCATGAGGTAGTGGGCGAGGACGTCCGGGTCGGTGCCCGCGGGCAGGTCGCCTTCGTCGACGGCTCGGCGGAAGCGGTCACGGAAGGACGCGCGGTTGCCGTCTTGCCACGCGGCGAGCGCGTCGGCGGCGGTCCGCCCGAGGTGGTTCGCGACGAGGGAGGCCTGGACGCCGAGGCATCCGGCCGGGCAGTCGTCCTGGGTGGTGCCCTGGACGGAGGCGGTGAGGTAGGCGGTGGCCACCTCCAGGGCGGTGGGCTTCTCCCGTACCTGGGCGCTGTAGGCGGTTCGGCTTTCGGCGTAGTGCTCCAGGGCCTTCCGGAACAGGTCCTCCTTGTTGCCGAAGGCCGCGTACATGCTCGTCTTGGTGATTCCCATGGCGCGGGTCAGGTCGGTGAGGCTGACGCCGTCGTAGCCGTGTTCCCAGAAGGTCATCATGGCCCGTTCCAGGGCCTCTTCGGTGTCGAACCCCCGCGGCCGCCCGATCGGCGCCTGTCCCGTCGCCGCCGTTCGTGTCGTTGTCTTCCGCGTCGCTTCCACGCGTCCACCCTACCCTTCCGTTCCGACCGGAACAGAAAGGTGAACGGTAAGGCGGGAGGGCACGTCATGGGAACGCTCGAAGGCAAGACGGCTGTGGTCACGGGCGGCGGAACGCGGGGCATCGGCCGGGCCACGGCCGCACGGCTGGCGGCCGAGGGGGCGCACGTGTTCATCACCGGTCGGCGCGAGGCCGAACTGAAGGAGGCGGCCGAGTCCATCGGCTCCGCGGTCACCGCGGTGCCGGGCGACATCACGAGGCCGGCCGACCTGGACCGGCTGTACGAGCTGGTGCGTGAACGCGGGCAGGGCCTGGACGTACTGTTCGCCAACGCGGCCACCGCCTCGTTCGCGACGCTGGAGCAGATCACCGGTGAGGACTTCGACCGCATCTTCGAGGTCAATGTCAAGGGCACGCTGCTGACCGTGCAGAAGGCGCTGCCGCACCTCAACGACGGCGCTTCGGTCATCCTGAACGCCTCCACGAACGCCGACCGCGGCGCTCCGGCGTTCGGCCTGTACGCGGCGTCCAAGGCCGCCCTCCGGTCCTTCGCACGGACCTGGGCCAACGAGCTCGCCGGCCGGGGCATCCGCGTCAACGCCGTCTCACCCGGGCCGATCGACACCTCAGGCGTCACCGAACTCGTCGGGGAGGAGAACGCGGCCGCCTACAAGGCGCAGATGGGAACCGACCTTCCGATCGGCCGGATCGGACGCCCGGAGGAGGTCGCCGCCGCAGTGGCCTTCCTCGCCTCCGCGGACAGCAGCTTCGTCCTGGGCGCCAACCTGTACGTCGACGGCGGCGCGAACCAGATCTGACCGGACTGGGCGAAGAGGCTCGCCGTCGGTCGTCGTCGCGCGGCCGGGTTGTTCAGTGCGCGGTGAGGCCGCCGTCGACCCAGCACCTCCGAGCCGGTGACGAACGAGGAGTTGTCGCAAGCGAGGAAGAGGATCGCGGGTGCGACCTCGTCGGCGCGGCCGGCCCTGCGCATGGGAGTGCGTCGGACGTCCGGCCGCCGCTCGCGCGCAGGAGCGGCAACGCCGCCTTCATGCCGAGCCAGGTGCCTTTCTGGTTCACGTCGATGACGCGGTCCCACACCTCTTCGCTGAACCGGGCAGCCCCAGCGCCCAGTCCCTGGACCTGCTCGGCTCCATCCACGCCACATGGCGCCGGTCCCACCGCTGACCGGCCGACGGAGCAGGTGAACGACGGGACGCTCGGAACGGCGGCACTACCGGAGGTCGGGGGGCGTGCTCGGCCGGCGTCAGCGTCGGGCGAGCCGGTGCAGGGCGTGGACGACGGACGGCGCGAGCGTGTCCGGGTGGTCGGCGTCGTGCATCAGGTGGTCCGCTCCCGGCAGCACCACTCGGCCCGGCCCGCCGGCACGCGCGTGACGCAGGGCGGTCGTCAGGTGGTTCGTGGTGGCACAAGGGACCTGGGCGTCGTTCGTCCCGCAGGTCAACAGCACGTCGGTGCCCGGCCGTAGCGCGGCGGCGGTGTCCGGCGGGTAGACCGCGTCATCGCTGTCGACGAACCGGGCGCTCGTGCCCTGGAACGCCTCGAAGAGCCGGGCTATGGGGGAGGGCAGGTCGGTGGTCTCGACCGGCCGGTGCTCGCGCAGTGCGGCCACGGCGGCGTCGATGGCCGTGTCGATGGTGCGTCGCTGTTCCGGTGTGAACTGGCCCTGCCTGGTCGCTTCGGCGATCTGGGCCTTGAGCTGGAGTGCGACCAGGTCCAGCATGCGGATCGCCTGCGGTTGCAGAAGGGCCAGGCCGGCCGGGCGGGGGCGGACGCTGCCGCCCAGCAGCAGTCCCGTCATCGCGCCCTCGCTGTGCCCGACGATCAGCAGAGCGTGCGGGTCGGTCTCCGGCTGGTCGCGCAGCGACTCGTAGGCGGCCCGTGCCTGGCGGACGAACGCGGGAAGGTCGAGTTCCTCCGGGTGCTCCTGGTAGGCGCCGAGCCCGGTGCGGCCGGTGCCGTACTTGTCGAACCGCAGTGTGGCGATCTTGTCTCTGTCGAGGGTGTCGGCCAACTGGGCCAGGGTGTCGGGCGAGGAGGCGGGCGGCTGGTTGCCGTCGCGGTCGGTGGGGCCGCTGCCGGGCAGCAGCAGAGCCGCCCGCAGTCGTTGCCCGGCGCGATGCTCGGGAACGTGCAGGGTGCCGTACGCGGTCGTCCCGTCAGCCGTGAACACGACCTCGCGGTCGGCGGCGGGCACGAGCCCGGGTGTTGCCTCGGCCGGGGTGGCGGTGACGACGGCCAGCGCCATGACGGCTGCTGCCAAGTGGCGAAACATCGGCTCAACTCCTCTGTACATCCACGGCGGCACGCACCGCTTCGTCCTCGGCGAAGGCTCTTGGCCTGCCCATGACCACGACGGTAGACAATTGAAGAACGATCAGTCAAGAACGATCGTTCCTAAATTACGGATCCCCTTCGTGCCACGCCTGCGGCTCTGTGGTCGCTCCGCCCGCTATCGGCTGCGGCTGAAGAGGGAGGCTGCCCTTACAGGGCAATACACCTAGCGCCAGACGAGGATCTCCGTGCTCGGCCCGCGTTCGGAGAACCGGCCCGACGGGGAGACCCGTCGCAGCAGTCGGCGTACGTCCGACTCGAAGTCGTCCCGGTGCGTGCCGAACAGGTGGGGAGCCGAGAACGACATCGAGAAGACTCCCGCGACGACGTCGTCACTCGTGCGCTCCAGCGACTGCCCGCCGGGAACGACGTGCCGTCGGGGACCGGTGAATCCCGCCCGGGAGTACACCGCCGCCTCGTTGCCCGGTGTTCCCTGCGGCAGCAGGCTCCGGCCGGCTCGCCGTACGGGCCCCAGGTAGCGTCTGACCAGTTCGTCCAAGGCCCGGTAGGGCACCGCCGGATGCGGCAGACCTTCGACGGTCCGGGTTTCCGTCTCCACGTCGGAGATGTGCACCAGCGCACCGCCGGGCCGCAGCATGCCCCTGACGGTCGCCGCCACCAGATCGCGGTCCATCCAGTGGAAGGACTGGGCGAGGACCGCGACGGTGAACGTCCCGAGACCGGCGGGCAGATCCTCGCCACGGGCCCGCACCCACCGCGTCTTCCCGCTCAGCCCGTGCTCGGCGGCCGCACGCGTGGCTTCGGCGATCATCCCGCTGTCCGGGTCCACGCCGACGATCTCGTCGAACAGGTGAGCCAGGGGCAGCGCGACGGTGCCGGGTCCGCATCCCACGTCGATGAGACGCCCCCGCCCGTCGGGTTCGGCGAGTCCGTCGAGCCGTTCGTCCGGTGTCGGCGGCGGTGCCGGTTCCAGCGCTTCGGCGACCGCGTCCGCCAGCCCGGGGGCGTACGGGAGTCTCCCGCGCCGGTAGTGGGCTGCCGTACCCAGGAACAGCGTGTCGTCCCACTCCCAGCCGGCGGTCATGTCCGTCTGCCGCCCCTTCACGAGGATCACGGTCCGCTGTGACGGAGCGCTGTGGCGGATCGATGATTCCACGACGAACACTTCCCGTCCGCCGGACCGCGCCGGCTACGCGGTCCGCGCGGTCAGGGTGAAGGCCAGCAGCGCCGTCGTGGTGAAGTCCAGCGCGGGTTCCACGGTCTGCCAGGCGCCCACGTGGTCGAGGTACCGTGCGCCCCTGCCGTCGAAGTCGGTCCAGGCCCCCGCGGGCGGGGCGGCCGCGCACTTCTCCATGGTGGGGAAGCCGTTCAACTCCGCCAGTTTCGACGCGGCGTTGGGGCCGTTGACCACCGCGCCCCGCAGGATCGCGCCCGTCCCGTCGTGGCTGCCCGCGAGGTTGGCCAACTGGTGTTCCGGGCAGTGCGGGTAGACCTCACCCGCACCGATCACGAAACTGGTACCCCACGGGTTGGCGCCGAGGGCCCAGCCCCGCTGCCGCCCGCTGAAGGCCGTGTAGCGCGTGTCCCCGGTGGCCCTCGCGTAGAGCCGGGCGGTGGCGACCAGCCCGAAGGTGTGCGGGACGGCGTCGAAGTCGTCATAGACGGCACCGGCCCCGAACGGGTCGTGCCCGGCGCGGGCGACACCGTCGTCCACCTGGCGGCGCAGATCCCCGTACAGCTCAGCGGCCCCGATCCCGTGCGCGCGGGCGCCGTCCAGGACGGTGGCCAGGTCGACGTGGGCGAGGGCACTGACGTCCGCGACACCCAGCGTGCCCCGGACGTCGGAGCGCAGATACGCCCCCGCCCAGCGGGCCGCTTCGTCGGCCCAGGCACCCTCTCGTTCGTCCCCGGTCTCCCGCGCGGCCAGCGCCAGTTCGGCCGCGGCGAACTCCAGGTCGTCCTGCCACGAGTCCTCCGGATAGAAGGTGGGCGGGAACGCGGTGAGAGGCGGCTCGTCGGGATCGGTGTCGGCCAGGGCGTAGACGGCGGCTGCCTTGTCCAGCCAGCCCTGGGCCTCCTCCGGGTCGGCCCCGGCCGCCGAGTCCGGGCCTGCCGCGCGCTGTGCGGCGAGGGCGAAGGCGGCGGCGACCCGCCCCGCCAGGCTGGGACTGATCGCCTCGCCCGGCTCGGCCGCGCGGAAGACGGGCCGGTGCTTGATCGTGAAGTCCGGGTCACCCGGCGACACGTCGAGCCGGTCGTCGGCCTCCGGCAGCCGCCACACGTCGTGATCCGTGCGTACGGACTCGTTGCCCACGCCGATGCCGACCTGCGCGTAGAGGGTCTCGCCGTCCCCGTCCCACATCTTGTCCAACCAGGCCAGCCCGTGCGAGGCCTCCGCCGACAGCTCGGCCAGGTCCGGCATGTCGCGCTCGGCGAGCAGGAGTTCGGCGACCGCGCGGAGAGTTCATGCGCCCACGATGTCGGAACCTTCATGAGACGAGGATGAGGACGACGGCGAGGACGGGGGCGTCCCGGGCAGATGACCCGGCAGTCGGAGCTCGGCGGTCAGACCGCCGCCGGGGGCGTCCACGAGCTGAGCGGTGCCGTGATGCAGCTCGGCGACCCAGCGGACGATGGCGAGCCCCGCACCCGTTCCCGGGACGGCCTCGGTTCCGGGGCCAGGGACGCTGCCCGATCCCGCGTGAGTCTCCGCCCCCGACCCGGACCCTGATCCCGGCCTCGGTCCCGGCCCTGAGGCGGCTCCCGTCACCCCGGCGGCCCTGGATACCCCGGTGCCGGTCACACCCCGGGCGAAGACCCGCTCCCGGTCCGCGTGAGGCACGCCCGCTCCGTGGTCCCGGACCGTGACCAGCCCCGGTGCCACGGTGACCTCCACGGGCGAGCCGGCCGGGCCACCGTGCCGCTGGGCGTTCTCCACCAGGTTCCGTACCGCCTGGGCCAGCAGATCCGGATCGCCGAGCACCACCACCGGTTCGGAGCGCACCGACACGCTCCCGTGGTCCGGCAGTTCCTCCACCGTGGTCTCCACCAACTGGTCGAGCCGCAGCGGCACCAGCTCGACCCGCTGCGCACCGGACTCCGCACGAGCCCGCGCCAGCAGCCCCGTGACCAGCCGGCTCAGCCGGTCCACCAGCCGGAGGGCCTCCTCGGAGGAACCCTGCCGCTCCACCACGAGCCGCAGCGTCGCCAGCGGTGTACGCAGCTCGTGCGCCGCCTCGGCCAGGAACTGCTCCTGCTGCCCCAGCCCGACCAGGGCCGGACGCATGGCCCGGCCGGACAGCAGATGGCCGACCGCCGCCGCACAGCAGACCAGAGCCGTGCAGCCGAGCGCCAGCCACCGCACGAGGTCGTTGTGATCGTCCTCGCTGCGGGTCAGCTCCGTACCCACGAGCACGGCCCCACCGACCCGGTCGTCGTCCCAGACGGGGGCCGCCGCCCACCGGAACCGCCCGCCCCGCTCGGAGGGGGCGCTGAGGACCACGGTGTCCTCCTCTTCCCGGACGCTCCGCCAGACATGGTCGAGCCAGTCCTTCTCGGGCAGCGCGGACCGGGCGGGCACGACGTTCCACACCGAGGGCGACTCTCCGGGAGCCGCCTGCAGGACGGCCAACACCTCCGCGCTCCGGGCGAGTTCGTCCTCGCGGAGCGGGTCGAGGTGCAGTGCGCCGTCGTCGAACCAGATCGCCCGCGACAGGCCGACCGCGCGGCTGTCGACCTCGTGGTCGAGGCCGGACCTGCGGGACTCGGAGTCGATGCGGATCGCGACGGTGGCGAGTACGACGAGACAGGCCGCGGTCGTCGAGGCGAAGAGGATCGTCATCAGCCGGCGGGTGCGCCGCAGCCGGACCGCGGCGGGTGACGTGGCGGAGTACGTGACGGGGTGCGGGGCTGTCGGACCACCGCGGTCGGCCGTCCCCTCCGCGGGGCGCCGAGGGTCCGGGCGGATCGCGTCGGCGATGTCGCGGAGCCCGCCCACGCCCGTGAGTTGACGCAGTCCCTTCGCGCCGACGAGTGCGCGCAGCCGGTGCGCGCTCGCGAGCGCCTGCCGGCGGTTCACGCGCGTGCCCCGGCGGCCGGCCCCTGGCCGGCTCCGCCCAGCCGGTAACCGACGCCGCGCACCGTCCCGATCGGATCGGGCGGCCCGAGCCGTCGCCGCAACTGGCCGATCAGGACGTCCACCACGTTGGACATGGGCTCGCTCGCCTCGTCCCAGCAGCTCTCGATCAGCTCGGTGCGCGTCACCACCTCGCCCGCGCGCAGCATCAGCACCTCCAGCACGGCGAACTCCTTCGCGGACAGACTGAGCAGGACCCCGGCTCTGGACACCCGACGCCGGGGAAGATCGACCTCCAGGTCGCCGGCCCGCAGGACCGGCAGCCGCGCGGACCGCTCCCTGCGGCACAACGCCCGCACCCGTACGACCAGTTCGGCGAACGCGAAGGGCTTCACCAGATAGTCGTCCGCGCCGTGTTCGAAGCCGGCCACACGGTCGCTCACCGCGTCCAGCGCCGTCAACATCAGGAAGGGCAGCGCCGATCCGGCCCTGCGGTGTTCGGCGAGCAGCGTGAGCGAGTCGCCGTCCGGCACCGAGCGGTCGGCCACGACACAGTCGTAGTCGTTGACCGAGAGCTTGAGATCGGCTGCGGCCAGTGTCCGCGCGAGGTCGACCGCGAACCCCGCGTCACGCAGCTGAGCTGCGACGACGGGCCCCAGTTCGGGATCGTCCTCCAAGACCAATATGCGCATGGCCGGAGCTTAGACGGTGCGGTGCGAGGGCCCGGCGGGGCGTCCGGGCCACCGGGTTCGCCCTCCTCCCCGGGCGCTCAAGTCGGCGTACGGGCCCGGTACTTCACTACGTCACTGCTCCGGTGTGTTCAGGCGGATCAGCGTCTGCTGGCCCGCCGCGACGAGCGTCCGGCCGCCGTCCCGGACGCCGAAGACGTCCAGCCGGCACACGGTCAGCGTGCGCCCCGACTTCAGGACCGTCCCCACCGCCTCGATGTGGTCGCCGACGGCGGGCGCCAGGAGGTTGATCTTGTACTCGACCGTGAGCACGGACGTGCCCTCCGGGAACAGCGTGAACGCCGCGTAACCGCCCGCGCTGTCGGCGACGGCGCTGGTCGCCCCCGCGTGGAAGTAGCCGTGCTGCTGGGTCACTTCGGGCCGGGCGGGGAGCACGATGTGCACCCGCCCCGGTCCGATGTGCGCCAGCCGGGCGCCGAGGTGCGCCATCAGACCCTGGCGGTCGAAACTGGTCCGGATACGGGCCCGCACCTCGGGGCTCGCCTGTTCCTGCTCTGCCGGGTCTTCCACGGCGCTCCTCGATCTCGGGCGGACGGCTTCGGGCCATGAACTCCAGGGCTCACGGCCGGGCTCATGTCATCGACCCGAGCACAGGTGCGCAGGTCGGCGCCCAGTACAGTGCGATCTGCAGCCCCTCAAGGCCCCCGCCCCCCGAACCCCGAGGTACCGAGCAGTGACGCCCGCCCGACCCGGACCGCCGCCCTCCGCCACCGCCGCCGCGGGCACCACCGCTGTCACCGTCGTCGGGATCGGGGCCGACGGGTGGGAGGGCCTTCCCGGCCCCTCCCGCACGGCACTGCGCGCCGCCGAGGTCCTGATCGGCGCCGTGCGCCAGCTGGACCTGCTGCCGCCGGAGTGCGCCGGGGAACGGGTCACCTGGCCCTCGCCCCTGCGCCCCGCCGTCCCCGGCCTTCTCGCGTCGCACGCAGGGCGCCGGATCGCCGTCGTGGCCAGCGGCGACCCGATGTTCCACGGCATCGGGCGCGCCCTCACCGAGGTGCTGGGCGAGGTGCCCGGCGGCGAACTGCGGGTCCTGCCGCACCCCTCCTCCGTCTCCTACGCCGCCGCGCGCCTCGGCTGGCCCGTGGAGGACGTCGAGGTCGTCACGCTCGTCGGCAGGCCGGGCGCCCGCCTCGCCGCCGCCCTGCACGAGGGCCGGCGGCTCCTGGTGCTCAGCGCGGACGCCGCCACCCCCGGTGAGGTCGCCGCCCTGCTGCGCGGGAGCGGCTTCGGCCCGAGCCGGATGCGGGTGCTGGAACAGCTCGGCGGCGCGAGGGAACGTACGACCGACGAGGCCACCGCCGACGACTGGCCGCACCCGCCCGGCGACCCCCTCAACATCGTCGCCGTCGCATGCCGCCGCGCCCCGGGCGCCCTGCGGCTCGGCGCCGTACCCGGACTGCCGGACGAGGCGTACGAGCACGACGGGCAGCTCACCAAGCGGCACGTGCGCGCCGCCACGCTCGGTGTGCTCGCCCCGGCACCCGGTGAGCTGCTGTGGGACATCGGCGGCGGCTCGGGCTCGATCGCCGTCGAGTGGATGCGTACGCACCCCTCGTGCCGGGCCCTCTCCGTGGAGCGCGATCCGGTACGGGCCGAGCGCATCACCCGCAACGCCGACCGGCTGGGTGTCCCAGGACTGCGGGTCGTCACCGGAGCGGCGCCCGCCGCCCTGGCCGAACTCCCGCCGCCGGACGCCGTGTTCATCGGCGGCGGCCTCACCGCGCCCGGCCTCCTCGACGCGTGCTGGGCGGCGCTGCCCGCCGGCGGACGCCTGGTCGCCAACACGGTGACGCTGGAGTCGGAGGCGGTGCTCGCCGACGCCCACCGGCGCCACGGCGGGGAACTGGTGCGGCTCGCGGTCGCGCACGCCGTGCCGGTGGGCGGATTCACCGGGTGGCGGCAGGCGATGCCGGTGACCCAGTGGGCCGTACGGAAGACGTCCGACGCCGCCGACGCGGCCGACGACCTCGCAGGAGAAGCAGGAGAAGCCAGATGACCGTGTACTTCATCGGCGCCGGACCCGGTGCCGCCGACCTGATCACGGTGCGTGGCGCCCGCACGCTCGCCGCCTGCCACGTCTGCCTGTACGCGGGCAGCCTGGTCCCGCGCGAACTGCTGGCCGAGTGCCCGCCGGACGCCCGTCTGATCGACACCGCGCAGCTCGACCTGGACGAGATCACCGCCGAGTCGCTGCGCGCGCACGAGGAGGGGCACGACGTGGCCCGGCTGCACTCCGGGGACCCGTCGGTGTTCAGCGCGATGGCCGAGCAGATGCGGCGCCTCGACGCGGCCGGGGTGCCCTACGAGGTCGTCCCCGGGGTCCCGGCCTTCGCCGCCGCGGCCGCCTCCCTGAAGCGGGAGCTGACCGTGCCGACGGTCGGCCAGACGGTCATCCTCACCCGGATCGCCCACAGCGCCACCGCCATGCCCGAGGGGGAGGACCTGGCCACCCTCGGCCGCGGCGGCGCGCTGATCGTGCTGCACCTCGCCGCCAAGCACGTGGACCGCGTGGTCGGCGAACTGCTTCCGCACTACGGCGCCGACTGCCCCGCAGCGGTCGTCGCCTACGCGTCCCGCCCCGACGAGCTGATCCTGCGCGGCACGCTCGACGAGATCGCCGGGAAGATGAAGGAGGCCGGGGTGGAGCGGACCGCCGTGATCATGGTGGGGCGCACCCTGGGCGCGGAACAGTTCGGCGACAGCCACCTGTACTCGACCGAACGCGAGCGCCCTGTCCGCTGAGCGGGCACCGGGGGCCGGGCCCACCGAACGCCGACGCGTGGCGCTCAGGCCACCGCGCTGCGCCCCACCACGGTGCCGGCCCGGTCGACGCAGATGACGTCGACCGCGACCGGTGCGCCCCGCAGCACGGCCAGCGCCTGGTCGCGGGCCGCCGTCGCGACCAGCGTGCCCAGCGGCACCCCGGCCGCCATGCACAGCTGGAGCGCGGCAAGGCCGGTGTTGGCCTCGGCGATCTCGGCGGCCAGCGCCTCGCTCGCGCCACCCCGCCGGGCGAGCTCGGCCAGGAACCCCTTGTCGACCTGGGAACGGCCCGAGTGCAGATCCAGGTGTCCCGCCGCCAGCTTGGACAGCTTGGCGAACCCGCCGCAGACGGTCAGCCGGTCCACGGGGTGCCGGCGGACGTACTTGAGCACAGCGCCCGCGAAGTCGCCCATGTCCAGCAGCGCGTCCTCGGGCAGCCCGTACTCGGCGACGACCGTCCTCTCCGACGTGGATCCGGTGCACCCGGCGAGATGCGTACGGCCCGCCGCCCGCGCCACGTCCACACCCCGGCGGATCGAGTCGATCCAGGCCGAGCAGGAGTAAGGCACCACGATGCCGGTGGTGCCGAGGATGGACAGACCGCCGAGGATGCCGAGCCGGGGATTCCAGGTGGAACGGGCGATCTCCTCGCCGTGGTCGACGGAGACGGTGATCTCCACATCACCGGTGCCGCCGTGCAGGCCGGCGACCTCGGCGACGTGCTCGCGCATCATCCGGCGGGGGACCGGGTTGACTGCGGGCTCACCGACGGACAGCGGCAGCCCGGGACGGGTGACCGTGCCCACCCCGGGGCCCGCCCTGAAGACCACCCCGGCACCCGCGCTCAGGTGCCGGACCGTGACCCGCACCAGCGCGCCGTGCGTGACGTCCGGATCGTCGCCCGCGTCCTTCACGATCCCCGCCGTCGCGTACGGGCCGGTCGGCCCCTCGCCCAGCTCCTCGACCGCGAGCGCGAAGGACGGCGTCTGCCCCTTGGGCAGCGTGATACCGACCGGGTCGGGGAACTCCCCGGTCAGCAGAGCGGTGTACGCGGCCGTCGTGGCCGCGGTCGCACAGGCACCCGTGGTCCAGCCGGACCGCAGACCGGTGTGCTTGAGTTGGGCGCCCCGGCCACCCTTGGCCTCGCCGGCACCTTGCGCTTCGCTGTTCATGAACGGACCCGGATCTCCATGCACGTACTGATACTCGGCGGAACCACGGAAGCCCGGCAGTTGGCCGGGCTCCTGCACGGTACCCCCGGACTGCGGCTGACCAGTTCCCTGGCCGGGCGGGTCGCCAGCCCCCGGCTGCCCCCGGGCGACGTGCGTGTCGGCGGTTTCGGCGGGACCGAGGGGATGACCGCGTGGCTGCGCGAGCACGCGGTGGACGTACTCGTCGACGCCACCCACCCCTTCGCCGGGACGATCAGCTTCCACGCGGCGAGCGCGGCGGCCCGCGCCCATGTTCCTCTGCTCGCGCTGCGCCGCCCCGGCTGGGTCCGGGCCGAGGGCGACGACTGGTACGAGGCCGGTTCGCTGGCGGAGGCCGCGGGGCTGCTGCCCGCGCTCGGACGGCGGGTCTTCCTCACCACCGGACGCATGGGCCTGGCCACGTTCGCGGACCTGGACGGGCTGTGGTTCCTCGTACGGTCCGTCGACGCACCCGAGCCCCCGTACCCGGCCCGCACGGAGGTGGTGCTCGACCGGGGCCCCTTCACCCTCGACGGGGAACGCGAGCTGCTGCGGCGCCACCGGATCGACGTCCTGGTGACCAAGGACAGCGGGGGCGCCGCCACCGCACCGAAGCTGACAGCGGCCCGCGAGGCGGCCGTGCCCGTGGTCGTCGTCCGCCGGCCGCCCGCTCCGGACGGGGTCCCCGTGGTGACCGGTCCCGAGGCGGCGGCGCACTGGATCGCGGAGCACGCCGCGCGGGGCGCGGGGAACCGCGCGACCGGCCACGACGCACCCACGGACACCTCACCGGCCTGACCCGTCGCGGCGCCGCACCCGCTCACTCCTCCGGATACCTCCGCGGCGTCCACACGATCTCCTCGCCGTCCCCGCGCCGCACGACCCGGGTCTGCGAGGAGCCGACCAGCAGGACCGTACGCATGTCCACTTCGGCCGGGTCCAGATCGGCCAGCCGCACGATCCGTACGCGTTCGCCGGAGCCGCCCACGTCCCGGGCGACCACGACGGGTGTGTCCGGGGCCCGGTGCTCGAGGAGCAGCTCGCGGGCCTTGCCCACCTGCCAGGTGCGGCTGCGGGAACCGGGGTTGTAGAGGGCCAGCACCAGGTCCGCCGCCGCGGCGGCGCCGAGCCGCCCGGCGATGACCTCCCACGGCTTGAGCCGGTCCGACAAGGAGAGCGTGGCGTAGTCGTGGCCGAGCGGGGCGCCCGCGCGGGCGGCGGCGGCGTTGGCGGCCGTCACCCCCGGCAGCACCCGCACCGGGACGTCCGCGTACTCCTTCTGCGAGGCGGCCTCCAGCACGGCGGTCGCCATCGCGAAGACGCCCGGGTCACCGCCGGAGACGACGGCCACCCGCCGCCCCCGCTGGGCGAGTTGCAGCGCGAACTCGGCACGCTCGGCCTCGACCCGGTTGTCCGAGCCGTGCCGCGACTGCCCGGCCCGCCGCGGCACCCGGTCGAGGTAGGTGGTGTAACCGACCAGGTCGTCGGCGGCGGCGAGGGCGCCCCGGGTCTCCGGAGTCAGCCACAGCGGCCCCGCGGGCCCGGTCCCCACCACGACGACCTCACCCCGCTCCCGCACGGGCCGCTCGGCGTCGACCCGGCTGGGCAGCACGGCCACCGAGAAGTACGGCACGGACTGCGGGTCCACGTCGGCCAGTTCGCCGACCCGTTCGCCGCTCATGGTGGCCCGCTCGACATAGCGGGCCTCGTCCAGCCGCCCCGAACTCTCCAGGGCGCGCCGCACCTTGGGGAAGGTGCGCCCCAGCTTCATCACCACGGCCACGTCCGTCGCGGCGAGCCGCGCGGTCAGCTCCTCCTCGGGCAGCGTGCCCGGCAGGATGGTCAGCACCTCCTCGCCCTCGGCGAGCGGGGTGCCGAGCCGCGCCGCGGCGGCGGACACGGACGTCACACCGGGGATCACCTCGGTGTCGTACCGGTCGACGAGCCGCTTGTGCATGTGCATGTAGGAGCCGTAGAACAGCGGGTCGCCCTCGGCGAGGACCGCGACCGTGCGCCCCGCGTCGAGATGCGCGGCCAGCTTGGCCGACGCCTCGGCGTAGAAGTCGTCCATGGCGCCCTGGTAGCCGCCCGGGTGGTCGGTGGTCTCCGTCGTGAGCGGGTAGACCAGCGGCTCCTCGACGTGGTCGGCACGGATGTGCCCGGCCGCGATCGAGCGGGCGATGGACCGCCCGTGCCGGGCACTGTGATAGGCGATCACGTCCGCCTCTGCGATGACCTGGACGGCCCGCACGGTCATCAGGGACGGGTCACCGGGGCCGAGCCCCACCCCGTACAGCTTGCCGCTCACTCTTCCTCGCTCGCGATCGCGTTGAGAGCGGACGCGGCCAGGGCGCTGCCTCCGCGACGGCCGCGTACGACCAGGTGGTCGAGGCCCGACGGGTGCGCGGCGAGCGCGTCCTTCGACTCGGCGGCGCCCACGAAGCCGACCGGGACGCCGATGACGGCGGCGGGACGGGGCGCGCCCTCGTCGATCATCTCCAGGAGACGGAAGAGGGCGGTGGGCGCGTTGCCGACGGCGACCACGGAACCCTCCAGCCGGTCCCGCCACAGTTCCAGGGCGGCGGCGCTGCGCGTGGTGCCCAGCTTCGCCGCCAGCTCCGGAACGCCCGGCTCGGACAGCATGCAGAGCACGTCGTTGCCGGCGGGCAGCCGCTTGCGGGTCACACCGCTGGCCACCATCTGGACGTCGCAGAGGATCGGCGCGCCGGAGCGCAGGGCTTCACGGGCCCGCGCCACCACGTCCGGCGTGTAGGCGAGATCGCGTACCAGGTCGACCATCCCGCAGGCGTGGATCATGCGTACGGCGACCTGGCTGACGTCGGCGGGCAGCGCCGCGAGGTCGGCCTCCGCGCGGATCGTGGCGAAGGACCGGCGGTAGATCGCCGCGCCGTCCTTCTCGTAGTCGTACGTGGTCACGGTGTTCTTCTCACTGCTCTCGGTCGTCGAACGGCTCGGGCTCGGGTACTGGTTCAGGTCCGGGGTCACGAAGTGATCGTCGCCAGGGCGGTGGCGAGCAGGGCAGGGTCGTCCATGGTGGTGGTGCGCGGTTCCTGTCCCGCCGGGGTGGCGGAGAGCCGGTAGCCGCCCTCGGGAGCGGCGACGACGTCGACGTGCTCGCCCCGGGGGTGCCCGCAGCGGCGCTCGCAGCCGGACCAGTACAGGGGAAGGTGCGCGGGGCCGGCCGCCTCGACCGCCGCGAGCGCGCCCGCGGCGTCCGCCCGTACGTCGGCGCGCGACTTCGCGCAGCCGGGCCGGCCGACGCAGGCACCGACGCGCAGCCAGGGCGAGGCGGCGTCGGTGACGAGGCCGACGGCGGCGAGGCGGGCGAGGGACTCGGCGGCCTGTGCGGCGCTCGCCCCCCAAGTGGGAAGAACCACACCGCGCCACGGGGTCAGTCGCAGCTCACCGGTGGCGACCCGGGTCAGCTCCCGCCACTGGGGAGCCGAGAGCCGGCCCAGCGGAACATGCACGGACACGGCCTCGCCGACCGCTCCCGGGAGCGGTCCCGCGGTGCGGGCGCCCTCCCGCGGCCCCGGCTCGTGGCCGATGCCGTCGGCGGTCAGCCGACGACCGAGTGAGGTGAGCAACTCACCGTCCGGGAGCGCCAGCTCGGCCACCCGCCAGACGTGTGATCCGCTCGCCCGCGCGGCCTCCAGGAACGTTTCCGCCGCCGCCAGCGCGGCCCGGGGCGCGTCCTGGCCGGACACGCGCAGTGCCTGACCGCCGGCCCCGAGAGCGAGCTGCGCGCCGCCGTCCGCCACGGCCCGCAGTGTCACGTCGGCACCGAGTCCGGCCAGATCCCCGCGCCCGTCGTCGAGCGCGAACAGGAACCGTCCCGACAGGGCCCGTGCCGCCTCGCTCGCACACAACGCGGCGTCGAGGGCGGACAGCCAGGGGCGTACGTCCCGCAACCCCCGCCCGTCGAGGCCCGACAGGGGAGTGGCGACGATGTTGCGCACCCGCTCGTGCCCGTGCGAGGGCAGCAGCCCGGCGGCGGTCAGCAGTGCGGCCAGCTCGGCCCCGCAGCCGTCCGCGAGACCGCGCACCTGCACGTTGCCGCGTGAGGTGAGATGCACCTCACCGTCGCCCAGCCGCCGCGTCGCCTCCGCGATCACCTCGGCCTGGGAGACGGTCAGCACACCGCCCGGAATCCGGATACGGGCCAGCGCCCCGTCGTCCGCCGCGTGCAGCCGCAGGGTCCCCGGGCAGGCGTCACCGCGGTCCCGTGAGACCGCTGTGGCCTGGGGCGATGGGCGGAGGGCAGGCGTGGACATGGCGGCGAGCATACCCACGTTCCCGCAGGCTGTATGCCCCGCCCTTTCCCCCCGGCCCTTACTATCTTCTTCGGTGGATCATCCGGTCCGCCACCGCCACGACGGCGACAGGGGAGGAAGCCGGTGTGAAGCCGGCGCGGTCCCGCCACTGTGAGCCCGGCCTGAGGGGCCGGGTGAGCCAGGAACTCCCTTTCCCCAGCTCACGAGTTGCTAGCCGACCCGGTGAGCGCGGGGAAGACCCATTCCGACACCGCCCGGGGCGCGGACCCCGAGGAAGGCCCGACGCCACATGATCCTGCTGCTGTCGACGTCCGACACCGACCTGCTGAGCGCTCGCGCGGCGGGCGGTGAGGTGCCCTACCGCTTCGGCAACCCGTCCCGCCTCACCATCGACGACCTCCCCGCCCTCCTGGACGGCGTCGACCTGATCGTCGTACGCCTCCTCGGCGGTCTGCGCGCCTGGGAGGACGGCCTCGGACTGCTGCTCGCCGACGGCCGCCCGGTCGTCGTCCTCACCGGCGAACAGGCCCCCGACGCCCAGCTGATGGCCGCCTCCACCGTGCCCATCGGCATCGCCGCCGAGGCGCACGCCTACCTCGCCCACGGCGGCCCCGCCAACCTCGGGCAGCTCGCCCGCTTCCTCTCCGACACGGTCCTGCTGACCGGCCACGGCTTCGACCCGCCCGCCCCCGCCCCGACCTGGGGTCCGCTGGAGCGCACGGCCCGTGAGGGCGTCGAGGGCCCGACCGTCGCCGTGCTCTACTACCGGGCCCACCACATGAGCGGCAACACGGCGTTCATCGACGTCCTGTGCGACGCCGTCGAGGACGCGGGCGCTCGCGCGCTTCCCCTGTACGTCGCCTCCCTGCGCGCCCCCGAGCCGGAGCTGATCGAGGAGCTGCGGGCCGCCGACGCGATCGTCACCACCGTCCTCGCGGCCGGCGGCACCAAGCCCGCCGAGGCGTCCGCGGGCGGCGACGACGAGTCCTGGGACGCCGGCGCCCTCACGGGCCTTGACGTCCCGATCCTCCAGGCCCTGTGCCTGACCGGCTCGCGGAGCGCCTGGGAGGACAGCGACGAGGGCGTCTCCCCGCTGGACGCGGCGAGCCAGATCGCCGTGCCGGAGTTCGACGGCCGGCTGATCACCGTGCCGTTCTCCTTCAAGGAGATCGACAAGGACGGGCTCCCGGCGTACGTCGCCGACCCCGAGCGGGCGGCCCGGGTGGCCGGGATCGCCGTACGCCACGCGCGGCTCAGGCACATCCCGGCCGCCGAGAAGCGGCTGGCCCTCGTCCTGTCCGCGTACCCGACCAAGCACTCCAGGATCGGCAACGCCGTCGGGCTCGACACCCCCGCGAGCGCCGTCGCGATCCTGCGCCGGCTCCTCGACGAGGGGTACGACTTCGGGCCCGCGGACGACATCCCCGGACTGGTCTCGGGGGACGGCGACGAACTGATCCGCGCGCTGATCGAGGCGGGCGGCCACGACCAGGACTGGCTCACCGAGGAGCAGCTGGCCCGCAACCCGGTCCGTATCGCGGCCGCCGACTACCGGCGCTGGTACGCGACCCTGCCCGCCGCCCTGCGCACCGCCGTCGAGGAGCACTGGGGCCCGGCGCCCGGCGAGATGTTCGTCGACCGCAGCCGCAACCCGGAGGGCGACATCGTGCTCGCGGCCCTGCGCCGCGGGAACCTGCTGGTCCTCATCCAGCCGCCGCGCGGCTTCGGCGAGAACCCGATCGCGATCTACCACGACCCCGATCTGCCGCCCTCGCACCACTACCTCGCCGCCTACCGCTGGATCGCCGCCGCGCACGCGGACGGCGGTTTCGGCGCCGACGCGATGATCCACCTCGGCAAGCACGGCAACCTGGAGTGGCTCCCCGGCAAGAACGCCGGCCTGTCCGCCGCCTGCGGCCCCGACGCCGCCCTGGGCGACCTGCCCCTCGTCTACCCGTTCCTGGTCAACGACCCGGGCGAGGGCACCCAGGCCAAGCGCCGGGCGCACGCCACGCTCGTCGACCACCTGGTGCCGCCGATGGCCCGCGCGGAGTCCTACGGCGACATCGCGCGCCTGGAGCAACTCCTCGACGAGCACGCCCAGATCGCCGCCATGGACCCGGCGAAGCTGCCCGCGATCCGCGCCCAGATCTGGACCCTCATCCAGGCCGCGAAGCTCGACCACGACCTGGGCCTGGAGGACCGGCCCGAGGACGACGGCTTCGACGACTTCCTGCTCCACGTCGACGGCTGGCTGTGCGAGATCAAGGACGCCCAGATCCGCGACGGCCTGCACGTGCTCGGCAACCCGCCGCAGGGCACCGACCGGGTCAACCTCGTCCTCGCCATCCTCCGCGCCCGCCAGATCTGGGGCGGCGCCGCCGCCCTGCCCGGCCTGCGCGAGGCCCTCGGCCTCGACGAGTCGGCCGCGACCCGCACCACCGCCGACGAGGTGGAGGCGCGGGCCCGCGCCCTGGTCCAGGCGATGGACGACGCGGACTGGGACCCGGCCGCCGTCCCCACAGACCAGGGCGAACAGGTCGCCGCCATCCTGGAGTTCGCCGCCCGCGAGGTCGTCCCGCGGCTCGCCGGGACCACCGCCGAACTCGACCACACCGTGCACGCCCTGAACGGCGGCTTCGTCCCGGCCGGGCCCTCCGGCTCACCGCTGCGCGGCCTGGTCAACGTCCTGCCGACCGGCCGGAACTTCTACTCGGTCGACCCCAAGGCCGTCCCGTCCCGCCTCGCCTGGGAGACCGGCCAGTCCCTCGCCGACTCCCTCCTGGAGCGCTATCGCACCGACAACGGCGACTGGCCCACCTCCGTCGGCCTCTCCCTGTGGGGCACCAGCGCGATGCGCACGGCGGGCGACGACGTGGCCGAGGCCCTCGCCCTGCTCGGCGTGCGCCCCGTCTGGGACGACGCCTCGCGCCGGGTGACGGGCCTGGAGCCCATTCCGTACGAGGAACTGGGCCGCCCCCGCATCGATGTGACGCTGCGCATCTCGGGCTTCTTCCGTGACGCGTTCCCGCACACCATCGGCCTGCTCGACGACGCCGTACGCCTCGCCGCCTCGCTCGACGAACCGGCCGAGGCCAACTTCGTCCGTGCCCACACCCAGGCCGACCTGGCCGAGCACGGCGACGAACGCCGCGCCACCACCCGTATCTTCGGCTCCCGGCCCGGTACGTACGGCGCGGGGCTGCTCCAGCTCATCGACTCCCGGGACTGGCGCACCGACGCCGACCTCGCCGAGGTCTACACGGTGTGGGGCGGCTACGCCTACGGCCGTGAACTCGACGGCCGCCCGGCCCGGGACGAGATGGAGACCGCGTACAAGCGGATCGCGGTCGCCGCCAAGAACACGGACACCCGCGAGCACGACATCGCGGACTCGGACGACTACTTCCAGTACCACGGCGGCATGGTCGCCACGGTCCGGGCGCTGCGCGGCACCGCCCCCGAGGCGTACATCGGCGACTCGACCCGCCCCGAGACGGTCCGCACCCGCACGCTCGTCGAGGAGACGTCCCGCGTCTTCCGCGCCCGTGTCGTCAACCCCCGGTGGATCGAGGCGATGCGCCGCCACGGCTACAAGGGCGCCTTCGAACTCGCCGCGACCGTCGACTACCTCTTCGGGTACGACGCCACGACGGGGGTGATCGCCGACTGGATGTACGACAAGCTCACCGAGACCTACGTCCTGGACCCGACCAACCGCGAGTTCCTCCAGCAGGCCAACCCCTGGGCGCTGCACGGCATCGCCGAGCGGCTCCTGGAGGCGGAGTCCCGCGGTATGTGGGAGAAGCCGGACCCGGCGGTCCTCGAAGCGCTGCGCCAGGTGTACCTGGAGACGGAGGGGGACCTGGAGGGCGAGGAGTAACCGCCGCCCGAGAACCGGTGACTGAGTCCGCCCGAGGGCCGGAGGGGTTTCCCTCCGGCCCTCGCCGCACTTCTGCTGGTAGCGTGCAACTGCACATGAGTTGCAATAACACGGCCGAAGGATGTTGGACATGGCGGTTTACTCACTCCCGGAGCTTCCGTACGACTACGCGGCGCTCGAGCCGGTCATCAACCCGCAGATCGTCGAACTGCACCACGACAAGCACCACGCGGCGTACGTGAAGGGCGCGAACGACACCCTGGAGCAGCTCGCTGAGGCACGGGACAAGGAGGCGTGGGGCTCGGTCAACGGCCTGGAGAAGAACCTGGCCTTCCACCTCTCGGGCCACATCCTGCACTCCATCTACTGGCACAACATGACGGGCGACGGGGGCGGCGAACCCCTCGACAAGGACGGCGTGGGCGACCTCGCGGACGCGATCGCCGAGTCCTTCGGCTCCTTCGCCAAGTTCAAGGCGCAGCTCACCAAGGCCTCCGCGACCACGCAGGGTTCGGGCTGGGGCGTCCTGGCCTACGAGCCGCTCAGCGGCCGCCTGATCGTCGAGCAGGTCTACGACCACCAGGGCAACGTCGGGCAGGGTTCGACCCCGATCCTGGTCTTCGACGCCTGGGAGCACGCCTTCTATCTGCAGTACAAGAATCAGAAGGTCGACTTCATCGACGCCATGTGGGCCGTCGTCAACTGGCAGGACGTGGCGAAGCGCTACGCCGCCGCCAAGGGACGCGGCGACAGCCTGCTCCTCGCGCCCTGACGCAGTGACCGCGGCGGGCCAGTGACCGCGACGGGCCGTGAACGGGCCACCCCGGACAGGCCCGGGTCAGCTCATCAGCCCCGCGGCGACGGTGGCTCCCAGCTCCCGGCAGGCCTCGATGGCGGCCTTGTCCGGCTCGCCCGTCACGGTCACGGCCTCGGCGGTCCGTCGCCAGCCCAGGCCCTTGGTGACCGACTCGACGGCGCGCACCGCACCGGTGACGTCGTTGCCCCCGTGCACGTAGTAGCCGAACGGCCTGCCCCGGGTCGTGTCCAGGCACGGGTAGTAGACCTGGTCGAAGAAATGCTTCAGCGCGCCGGACATGTACCCCAGGTTCGCCGGCGTCCCGAGCAGATATCCGTCGGCGGCCAGCACGTCGGCGGCCGTGGCGGCCAGCGCCGCCCGCCGGACGACCCGCACGCCTTCGATCGCGGGGTCGCCCGCGCCGGAGACGACGGCTTCGAACATCGCCTGACAGGTGGGCGAGGGCGTGTGATGCACGATCAGCAAGGTGGCCACCCCTGCACCCTAGAGTGCCGGCCCTGCCGGCCCCGCTCGTGTCGGACGCCAAGTGCCACGAAATGCCCACCCGAGAAGGCGGGACGCGGCCCGCACGCCCCTGGGAGGCTGAACGGGCGGTCGCCGCCGTGGTCGGCGATGGCGGCGGCCGTCCGGGTCGGGCTCGTGCGGGCGGACATGGACACACTCGGTCCGCCGTACCGGTGTGCGGTCAGCTCAGGGCGGCCAGGGCCAGTGCCACCACCACGGTGACCGCGGCCAACGGCAGCATCACCGTCCGGGCCCGCTCCAGCCATGTACGCAAGCCCGTGGCGCGGTACCGGGGGTGCCGGCCGAGGGCGCGTTCCGCCGGAGCGGGGCCCGCGGCGGAGCCGGGGCCGAGCAGGATGCTGCACCAGCGGCAGTCGCTCTCGTCGTCCGGCCAGGACACGCCCGGTACTCGTGCGAAGACCACCGATGGCCCGCCCTCGTCACACGTCGTCATGGCACGTTCAACGAGAGGCCCCACCGGCGGCTACGCCCGCGGAGGCCATCGTGATGCGCTCGTCACCGGGTCGTGGCGGGCCCGATGCGGGGCAAACAGCCCTGGCAAACGGCTCTGGCATACCCCCTCGCCGACCGCGGTGAGCCGGGCCGCGGGAGAGGGCGCCGGACCCGTGGCGGGGCACCTGTGTGCGGTCCTCCCTGCACGGCCGCCACAGCCACCGCGTACCGTGGTGACATCACGACCGGAGGTCACACACATGTCCGCGCTACCGCACGAGCCGAGCTCAGAGGCATCCTCGGACCCGTACGAGTTCGAGTTCGCCCAGGGACCGCAGACACTCGCAGAGCTGCGCGCCGCACTCGCGGTGATCAACCCCGAGGTGCTGATCGCTTTCAACGCCCGGCTCGACGCCGCGACGTTCGGCTGGGACCACGACGAGGTGATCGCCAAGGCCCGCCGGGCGGTGGCGTTCTCGAAGCGGACCCAGGCGGCCGCCGCCGAAGCGGCCGCCGAGGAGGAGGCCGCCGGGGCGCAGCAGGTCGACGACCCGTGGGCCCACCTCGACGTACGGGACAGCAGCCAGTGACCCGCTCCGCCGCGCACTGACCTGTCGACCCGCTGACCGGCGCGGCCCCGGGCCGCCGACGGCTCAGCCCGCCGTGTCCCCGAACGCCCGCAGGATCCGCTCGGCCGCGAGCGTCGCCGTCAACTCGCCGTCCCGCACCCGCTGTTCGAGGGCGGGCGCGAGGGCGCGTACGGCCGGATCGGCGTGCAGGCGGCCGAGCAGCTCGTCGCGGACCATGGTCCACGTCCAGTCGACCTGCTGGTCACGGCGCTTGGCGGCGAGCCGGCCCGTGGAGTCGAGGAGCGTGCGGTGCTGCTGGAGGCGCTCCCAGACGGTGTCCAGGCCGGCCGACTCGCGGGCGCTGCAGCTCAGCACGGGCGGCGTCCAGGCCGCGTCCTTGCCGTGCATCAGCCGCAGAGCACCCGCCAGCTCCCGTGCGGCGGCCTGCGCGTCGCGCTGGTGGGGGCCGTCCGCCTTGTTGACGGCGATCACGTCCGCCAGCTCCAGGACGCCCTTCTTGATGCCCTGGAGCTGATCGCCGGTGCGGGCCAGCGTCAGCAGCAGGAAGGTGTCGACCATGTTCGCGACCGCGGTCTCCGACTGGCCGACCCCGACCGTCTCCACCAGCACCACGTCGTAGCCCGCGGCCTCCATGACGACGATCGACTCGCGCGTCGCCTTCGCCACCCCGCCGAGCGTGCCCGCGGTGGGGGAGGGGCGGATGAAGGCGGCCGGGTCCACGGCCAGGCGTTCCATCCGGGTCTTGTCGCCCAGGATGGAGCCGCCGGTACGGCTGGACGACGGGTCCACGGCGAGCACCGCCACCCGGTGGCCGAGCGCGGTCAGCATCGTGCCGAACGCGTCGATGAACGTCGACTTGCCGACACCGGGGACACCGCTGACGCCGATCCGCCGGGCCCGCCCGCTGTGCGGGAGCAGCTCGGTCAGCAACTCCTGTGCCAGCGCCCGGTGCTGGGGGCGGGTGGACTCGACGAGCGTGATGGCGCGCGCGACCAGGGCGCGCTTCCCGTCGAGCACGCCCTTCACATAGGTGTCGAGTTCGATCACAGGTCGTGCCCGAGGCCGGCCGAGAGCCGCCGCACGAGGTCGTACGCCGCCTCCGGGATCACCGTCCCGGGCGGGAACACGGCCGCCGCGCCCATCTCCAGCAGGGTCGGCACGTCCTGAGGCGGGATCACGCCGCCGACGACGACCATGATGTCCTCGCGGCCCTCCGCCGCCAGCTCCTCCCGCAGCGCCGGTACCAGCGTGAGGTGCCCGGCGGCCAGCGACGAGACGCCCACGATGTGCACGTCCGCCTCCACCGCCTGGCGGGCCACCTCACCCGGCGTCTGGAACAGCGGGCCGACGTCGACGTCGAAGCCGAGGTCGGCGAAGGCCGTGGCGATCACCTTCTGGCCGCGGTCGTGGCCGTCCTGGCCCATCTTGGCGACCAGGATGCGCGGACGGCGCCCCTCGGCCTCCTCGAAGGAGTCCACGAGGGTCCGGGTGCGGTCCACGGACGGGGAGTCGCCTGCTTCGTTGCGGTACACACCGGCGATCGTACGGATCTGGCCCGCGTGCCGCCCGTACACCTTCTCCAGGGCGTCGGAGATCTCCCCGACGGTGGCCTTGGCGCGGGCCGCGCGCACCGCCAGCTCCAGCAGGTTGCCCTCGCCCCCGGCCGCCCGGGTCAGATCGTCCAGGGCGTCCTGGCACGCCCGCGGGTCGCGCTCGGCCCGCAGCCGCCGCAGCTTCTCGATCTGCTGGGTGCGCACGGAGGAGTTGTCGACGGTGAGCACGTCGATCTGCTCGTCGGTCGCCACGCGGTACTTGTTGACGCCGACGACCGGCTGACGCCCGGAGTCGATCCGCGCCTGGGTGCGGGCCGCGGCCTCCTCGATGCGCAGCTTGGGGATGCCCGCGTCGATGGCCTTGGCCATACCGCCCGCCGCCTCGACCTCCTCGATGTGCTGCCAGGCCCGGCGGGCCAGGTCGTACGTCAGCTTCTCGACGTACGCGCTGCCGCCCCACGGGTCGATGACCCGGGTCGTGCCCGACTCCTGCTGGATCAGCAGCTGGGTGTTGCGGGCGATGCGCGCCGAGAAGTCGGTGGGCAGGGCGAGCGCCTCGTCGAGGGCGTTGGTGTGCAGCGACTGGGTGTGGCCCTGCGTCGCCGCCATCGCCTCCACACACGTGCGCGTCACGTTGTTGAAGACGTCCTGCGCGGTCAGCGACCAGCCGGAGGTCTGCGAATGGGTGCGCAGGGAGAGGGACTTGGCGTTCTTCGGGTCGAACTGCCGCACCAGCTTCGCCCACAGCAGGCGCGCCGCGCGCATCTTGGCGACCTCCATGAAGAAGTTCATGCCGATCGCCCAGAAGAAGGACAGCCGCGGCGCGAACGCGTCCACGTCCAGGCCCACTTCGCGGCCCGCCCGGATGTACTCGACGCCGTCCGCGAGGGTGTACGCCAGCTCCAGGTCGGCCGTCGCGCCCGCCTCCTGGATGTGATAGCCCGAGATGGAGATGGAGTTGTAGCGGGGCATCCGCTGCGAGGTGAAGGCGAAGATGTCGGAGATGATCCGCATCGACGGCTTCGGCGGATAGATGTAGGTGTTGCGGACCATGAACTCCTTGAGGATGTCGTTCTGGATGGTCCCGGCCAGCTTCTCCGGCGGTACGCCCTGCTCCTCCGCCGCCACGATGTACAGCGCGAGCACGGGCAGCACGGCGCCGTTCATCGTCATCGAGACGGTCATCCTGTCGAGCGGGATGCCGTCGAACAGCTGACGCATGTCGAGGATCGAGTCGATGGCCACGCCCGCCATACCGACGTCACCCGTCACCCGCGGGTGGTCGCTGTCGTAGCCGCGGTGGGTCGGCAGGTCGAAGGCGACCGACAGACCCTTCTGCCCGGCGGCCAGGTTGCGGCGGTAGAAGGCGTTGGACTCCTCGGCCGTGGAGAAGCCCGCGTACTGACGGATCGTCCAGGGCTGGTTGACGTACATCGTGGGGTACGGGCCGCGCAGGTACGGCGCGACGCCCGGGTAGGTCCCCAGGAAGTCCAGGCCCTCCAGATCACGGCCGGTGTACAGCGGCTTGACCGCGATGCCCTCCGGGGTCTCCCAGAACGCCTCGTCGCCGCCGGTCGCCTTCTTGACGGCCCCGCGCCAGTCGTCGGCACCGGCCTCGGGCTTCGGGGTCCCCAGCTCTATCCCGGAGAAGTCGGGGATTCCCATCAGGACACTCCCATGCGGTCGAGGGTGGTGGAGAGCACGGCGACGGCGTCGCAGCCCGCGAAGACATAGGCGTCCACGTCCGGGTACTGCCCCGGGCGGCCGGCGAGGAACACATGGCCGGCACCTGCCGCCCTGAGGGCCTGTGCCGTGCCGGCGGCCTGTTCCGCGTAGAGCGCGTCGCTGGAGCACAGGCAGACCTCGGTGGTCCCGCTGTCCTCGAAGGCGCCCTCGGTGACGGGCTCGATGCCGCCGGCCTGGAAGAGGTTCGAGACGAAGGCCGTCCGGGCGCTGTGGGCGGCGGCCGGGCCGATGGTGGCCAGGTAGACCCGCGGCCGGGCGCCGGTGGCGGCCAGATGCGCGTCCGAGCGGGCGCGCAGGGCCTCGTACGCCTCGTCGCGGCGCACCTTCGGCAGCCCGCCGGGCGGCGGTTCGGGCGCGGGCGCACGCTCCACGACCCGTTCGTCCAGGTTCGGGAACTCGCTGACCCCGGTGATGGGCTCGCGCCGCTCGGCGAGCTGCTTGCTGCGCGCCTCCCAGGTGTCCGCGAGGTCCTGGCCCAGACGGCCCGAGCGCAGGGCGGCGGACTGACCGCCGAGGCCCTCGATGTGCTGGAAGAACTCCCAGCCCGCGTGGGCGAGTTCGTCCGTGAGCCGCTCCACGTACCAGGAGCCGCCCGCCGGGTCGGTCACCCGGGCCAGATGCGACTCCTCGACCAGGATCGTCGAGGTGTTGCGGGCGATGCGGCGGGCGAAGGCGTCCGACAGCCCGAGCGCGTGGTCGAAGGGGAGCACGGTGACGCTGTCGGCGCCGCCGACCCCGGCGGCCAGTGTGGCGATCGTCGTGCGCAGCATGTTCACCCACGGATCGCGGCGCGACATCATCACCGGCGAGGTCACGGCGTGCTGCACCTGTGCCCCCGCCGCCGGTGCCCCGCTCACCTCGGCGACCCGCGCCCACAGCCGGCGGGCGGCGCGCAGCTTGGCCATGGTGAGGAACTGGTCGGCGGTGGCCGCGTACCGGAACTCCAGCTGCCCGCAGGCCTGTTCGACCGAGAGCCCGGTCTCCGTCAGCTCCCGCAGGTAGGCCACTCCGGTCGCCAGGGCGGCGCCCAGCTCCTGCGCGGCCGAGCCGCCGGCCTCGTGGTACGGCAGCGCGTCCACGGTCAGCGCCCGCAGCCCCGGGTACCTCTCGGCGCACCGCCGGGCGAGGGCGGCGGCCGGGGCGAAGTCCAGGGTCTCGCCGGTACGGGCCTCATGGCCCAGCGGGTCCGCGCCGAGAGTGCCGCGCACCGCGTCCGCGGCGACCCCTCGCTCCTCGGCCAGCCGCAGCAGCTCGTGCGCGGCGGCCTCGGTGTCACGTCCCGCGTCGAGCGCGACCGGTGCCAGGTCGAGGTGGACGCCGTCGAGGACCCGGGCGAGGGAGGACACGGGGAAGCCGCCCTCGCCGACGACCAGCCAGAGCGAGGTGACGCCGTTCTCCAGGTCCGCCAGCACCGCGGCGCCGTCGGGCGCCGTGTGCCGCTGGCGGACACCCCAGCCGCCCACGGTGTTCCCCTCGGCCCTGCCGCCCCGGACGAAGGGCGGGAAGCCGGGCAGACCGGGATCGGGAGCGTCGTCGTGCGCCGTGTACAGAGGCCGGGTGGCGAGCCCGTCCTCCAGCGCGGTGGACAGGGCTGCCTCCGCCGTCTCCTCCGAGACCTCCTTGCCGGACTTGCTCAGCACGCCCGCCACCAGGCGTCGCCACTGTTCATGTGTCGCGGAGGGAAACTCGGCGGCCAGCGAGAGCCCGTCGTCGGGCAGTACCGTCATGGGGGGATGCTAGGCCAGATCGCTCGGGTCGGAGCAGAGGACGAGGCTGTGACCTTGCCCTCGCGCCTTCGGTGATCTCCGCCTCACCGGGCGCGCGACGGGGCGCGGGTCACGGGGCGCGTGTGACGTGGGCCACAGGGGTGTCGAGGAACTCGGCCCGCGGCCGGCCCGACCACTGGGTCGGTACGGCGCGATCCGAGTGACGCCGTGCGCTGCCGTACGACGCGGTACGACGTGACCTGGAGACACGGTTGATGGACGAGCCCCGCACATCCCCTCTGCCCCCGCCCGCCCTCTGCGGGTTCCTCCTGCTGCTGGCCCTGATCTTCACGGCGTCCTACGCCGCCGGAACGGGAGCCGGACCCGTCGCGCCCGGAATGCACGGCACCGCCACGAGCGGCAGCGGCGGCGGTGACGGCGGAGGGGCCGACGACATGGGGGACATGGGCGGCACGCACGAGGGGGGCCGCTGATGAGCGGGCAGCCCGTCACCTCCGGTACCCCTGTGTCTCATGGGACCTCTGGGGATCCTGATGCCTCCGCTCTCCCTGATGCCTCCGATGCCTCCGACGCCTTTGGGGACATCGCCCTGGTCACCACCGATCTGACGGTCGGCGGGATGACCTGCGCGGCCTGCGTCAACCGCGTCGAGAAGAAGCTGGGCAGACTGGACGGGGTCACGGCGACCGTCAACCTGGCCACCGGGACGGCCCGGGTGACCCATCCGGCGGGCATCGGCACCGGCGAACTCGTCGCGGCCGTGGAGAAGGCCGGCTACACGGCCGCCGTACCCGCGCCTCCCGAGCGCGAGCACCGGGACGCCGCGGACGGCGACGCGTCCGAGCGCGACGGCGAGTCGGCACAGACGAGGACGGAGCGGGACCGGCTGCTCGTCACGGCCGCCCTCGCGATGCCCGTGCTCGTCCTGTCGATGGCGCCCGCCCTGCAGTTCCGCAACTGGCAGTGGCTGTGCTTCGCCCTCACCGCGCCGGTCGCCGTATGGAGCTCCTGGCCCTTCCACACCCGTGCGGTACGCGGCCTGCGGCACTCCACGGCCACCATGGACACCCTGGTGTCACTGGGCGTGGTGGCCTCCTTCGCCTGGTCCGCGTACGCGCTCTTCCTCGGCGGGGCCGGCGACCCCTGGATGCGGATGCCGTTCACCCTGGTGCCCGCCGCCCCGGACGGCATCGCGCACCTCTACCTCGAAGCGGCCGTCGGCGTACCGCTGTTCGTGCTGGCGGGCCGCTTCCTGGAAGCGCGGGCCCGGCGCGGGACCGGGGCCGCGCTGCGCTCGCTCGCCCACCTCGCGGCCAAGGAGGTGGCGGTACGCGAGCACGGCACCGAACGGCTCGTCCGTATCGAGGAGTTGCGGACCGGTCAGGTCTTCGTCGTGCGGCCGGGGGAGCGGGTCGCCACCGACGGCGAGGTGGTGGAGGGCAGTTCCGCGGTGGATCTGTCACTGGTCACCGGTGAGACCGAGCCGGTCGAGGTCGGCCCGGACTCGGCCGTGGTCGGCGGAGCCGTCAACTCCGGCGGGCTGCTGCTCGTACGGGCCACGGCCGTCGGCGCGGACACCCAGCTCGCCCGCATCACCCGGCTGGTCACCGACGCGCAGGCCGGCAAGGCGCGCGCCCAGCGGCTGGCCGACACGGTGGCCGGGGTGTTCGTGCCGGTCGTCCTGGCGCTGGCCGTGACCGCCCTCGGGTTCTGGCTGGGCGCCGGTGCCGACCCGCAGGCGGCCGTCACCGCCTGTGTGGCCGTCCTGGTCGTGGCCTGCCCCTGCGCGCTGGGCCTCGCCACCCCGACCGCGCTGCTGGCCGCGACCGGGCGGGGTGCCCAACTGGGCGTCCTGGTCACCGGACCGCAGGCCCTTGAGGGACTGCAGCACGTCGACGCCGTCGTCCTGGACAAGACCGGCACGCTCACCTCGGGCCGGATGAGCGTCGCCGCGGTCACCGCCGTCCCCGACGGACTCGGACGGGACGCGGTGCTGCGCCTGGCGGGGGCCGTCGAGCAGGGCTCGGAGCATCCGCTCGGCCGGGCCGTCGCCGCGTACGCGCGCAAGCAGTCGGACGGTCGACAGCTGCCGGACGTGCGCGAGTTCGGCGCGCTGCCGGGGAAGGGGGTGCGAGGCCGGGTCGAAGGGCGGCTCGTCGAAGTGCTCGCCCCGGACGACGGGATTCCCGCCGCGCTCGCGGACGCCCTGGCGGGGGCCGAGGGCGCCGCCCGCACGTCCGTCACGGTCCGGGTGGACGGCACGGTCGAAGCCCTGATCGAGATCGGCGACGTCGTACGGCCCGGCAGCTACCGGGCCGTCGAGCGACTGCGGCGGCTCGGCGTACGCCCGGTGCTCGCGACCGGCGACCGTGAGGCACCCGCGCGGGCCGTCGCGTCCGCGCTGCGCATCGACGAGGTGCACGCCCGCCGCACCCCGGAGGAGAAGGCCGAACTCGTACGGGACCTGCAGGAGAAGGGACTTCGGGTCGCGGTCGTCGGCGACGGCGTGAACGACGCCGCCGCGCTGGCCGGCGCCGACCTGGGCATCGCCATGGGCACCGGCACCGACGTGGCCATCGGAGCCGCCGACGTCACGCTCGTACGCGGCGACATCGAGGCTCTCGCGGACGCGGTCCTGCTCGCCCGGCGCACCCTGGGCACCATCCGCGCCAACCTCGTGTGGGCCTTCGGCTACAACGTCGTCACCGTGCCGCTCGCCATGGTCGGACTGCTCAATCCGATGCTCGCCGCGGCGGCCATGTCGGCCAGTTCGGTGCTGGTCGTCGCCAACAGCCTGCGGCTGCGCGCCTGGCAGCCCTCGGCCGGGAGGCGTACCCGATGACCGGCCAGGCCCTGTGGCGGCCGACGCGCCGCCGGCTCACCGACTCCCTGCTCGCCGCGCTCGCGCCCGTCGCCGGGTGCGCGCTGGCCCTCGGCGGCCTGAGCACATGGACCGTGCACGGGAACGCGGGCAGCCCGGCCCGGATCGCGGTCACCGGCGGACAGGTGTACCTGCCGACCGGTGACACCCCGGACACGGCGGCCTTCTTCCGGATCACCAACCGCGGCGGCTCGGCGGACCGGCTGCTGAAGGTGACATCGGCCCAGCTCGACGGTGCCACCAGGCTCAGCCGGCACCGCATGGCCGGCACCGCCTCGGCCTCCGCGCGGACCGTGGACTCGGTGCGGGTCGCGGCGGGCGAGAGCATCGCCATGTCTCCGGACAGCGTCGACGTGATCGTGCCCGCGAACGCCGACTGGCAGGCCGGTGATCTCATCACGTTCACCCTGCACTTCGAGTACAGCGGTGCCGTGCAGGGCTTCGCGGTGGTGGACCGGCCGGGCCGGGGCGGAACCTGACGCGCGGGCCGCGTGAATCCGTATCCGCAGGCACACGGTGAGTGAGTTCACGTTTTCTTCACAAGATCCGGTAGCGCCCGGACGGCCGGAGGTTGTCGGATCATCCTCCGGCCGTATGTCCATCGCGGGTGTGCAGACGGCGAGTGCGGCGTCCCCTCCGCAGGATCCGCAGCGAGTCTGCACGGGCAGTCGCGGCCGACGCTCATCGATCCCGCCGACAGACCGCCGAGGACGCACATGACCGCTGAGGAACGTACTCACCCCACCGCCTACGAGCGTTATCTCAAGACCGACGTCCTGCTGAACCTGCAGCGGGACGTGGAGGGGCTGGTCGACCCGGACGAAATGACCTTCATCGTCGTCCAGCAGTCGTCGGAACTGTGGCTGAAACTCATCGCCCACGACATGGACAACGCGCTGGAGGCGGCGCGCGAGCGGGCTCCTCTGACCGCCGTCCGCCTGCTGAACAGAGCGCGTTCCTCCCTGGCGGGTCTGACGCGGCAACTGGACGTCCTCGACAACATCACGCCGTGGTCGTACCACAGGATCAGAACCCAACTGGAGGACGGCTCGGGGTTCTCCTCGCCGGGATGGCAGCACGTACGCCGGCTGGCCGGACCACTCGGCGTCGAGTTCTTCGCCGTCCTCGACGACGAGGCCGTCGCACTGCGGGACGTGTACCTGCGGCACCTGGAGTTCGAGGCCCTGTTCCAGTTCGCCGAAGCGCTCGTGGCCTTCGACACGGAGTGCATGCTGTGGCGGCTGCGTCACCTCAAGGTCATCGAACGCCTGGTCGGCGTGGACGCGGTCGGTGTCGCGGGGACGCCGATCCACGTGCTCGCCGAACTCACCGGCCGGCGCCTCTACCCACGGTTGTGGGACGTCCGGTCCCAACTCACCGCACACGCCGACGAAACACTCTCGTCGGTCGTCCCGTCCGCCGGCCCCAGGGGAGAGAGGTGCCCGCGATGAGCAGCGACGCGGTCCAGCAGTCCATGGACTGGGACGCCCTGGTGGAGGCGACCGCGCCGCACCTCGCGACTCTCCTCGACACCCAACGGGCACCGCGGACCCGGCCGGTGACCTCCGACGACGAGGAGTTCTTCACCGGGAGCCGTCAGCCGGGCCGCACTCCGGAGACCGGCGAACCCCTCCCGGGACTGCTGACCGAACTTCTGGAGACCGTGCTGGAGCGCGGCTACTGCAACGGCGCGCATCCGCAGTACTTCGGCTACTTCCACCCACGCCCGCTGCCCGTCGCGGTGCTCGCGGACGCGGTCGCCTCGCTGCTCAACCAGAGTCCCGCCGCGTGGCGGATGGGCCCGCGGGCAACCAGCATGGAGATCGAGACCCTGGCCTGGGTGGCGGACTTCATCGGGTACCGCGCGTCCACGGCTGTCGCGTCGCCGCGGGGCATCTTCACCTCCGGCGGAAGCGTGGCCAACCTGGCCGCGCTGAAGGTGGCCCGCGATCACGTGCTGGGGCCCGACGCGCAGGAACGCGGAGGTTCCGCGCTGAGCACCGGAGTGGTCTACGCGTCCAGCGAGTCGCACTACTCGATCCCCCGCGCGCTCGACATCCTCGGCATGGGCCGGCGCTCACTGCGGACCATCCCCTGCGACGCCACCGGGCGCATCATGGTCGACCGGCTCCGCGAGCGGATGGCGAGGGACGTACAGGACGGTCTCCGCCCCGTCGCCGTCGTCGGGCTCGCGGGTGCGACGGCCACCGGTGCGGTGGACCCGCTGGCACAGCTCGCCGACATCGCCGCCGAGCACCGGGCCTGGTTCCATGTGGACGGAGCGGCCGCGGCCGTGTTCGCCGACCTTCCCGGGACCAGGGCGGCCTTCGACGGACTGGCCGCGGCGGACTCGGTCACGCTGGACCCGCACAAGTGGATGTTCCTGTCCTACGGTCTCGGCTGCCTGCTCCTGCGGGACCCGGGGCACCTGTCCACGAGCTTCACCGACGGGGCGCACTACTGGAATCACGACGACCGCGACGACTTCGTGTTCCTGGGGCCCGAGGGCGCCCGGCCCTGGAAATCGCTCGGCCTGTGGCTCGCGTTCCGTCAGCTCGGCCGCAGGGGCTACGCCGACCTGTTGTCGCGGAACCTCGCCACGGCGCGGCACCTGGCCGAGCGCGTGCGCACCACCAGTGGTCTGGAACTACTGGCCGACCCGGTGGTACCGGTGTGCTGCTTCCGCGTCCTGCCCGACGGAGCGGGTGACAGCGACACGCTCACCGCGGAGGTGCACCGGACGCTGACGCGGTCGGGCGACTTCCACGTCACCGTCTGCCGCCCCGGCGGCGCCACGTACCTCCGCGTCGCGGTGAACAACTACACCACGCGCGAGGAGCACGTCGACGCGCTGGTGGAGGCGGTGGTGGGTGCGCGGAAGGCCCTCGTGGCGTGAAGTCCGGGCGCGGACCGTCCCGTTCTCGTCCGAGGACGGCGCGTAGCACCACGCGGTGACAGGGGAGCGGACCACGCGGGCCAGGGCCGTCCGGTGGCAGGACCGGGCCCGCGTGATCCTCGCTGAACTCCTCGCCGGTGAGGAGGGACCACGGCGGTGCCCGGCCCCCGCTCTCACCCCTCGGTCACGGTCGCCCGCACGACGACCCTGCCGCTCTCGCGGAACCACAGGGTGTACGGCAGCGTCTGCCCGGCCCTGAGTTCAGGGGGGTCGAGGATCACGACCCCCAGGCCGCCCGGCGCCATGCGCACCGTGCCGCCCGCCGGGACCTCGACGGCCCACACGGGATCCGTACGCCCCGTCCCGGTCCGGCGCACCGTGCGCCGCAGCACACTGATGCCGAGCTCCGTCGAGTCCGCGTAGAGCAGCGTGTCCTTCGACGGGCCGGTGTTGCGGATCTCGAAGTACGCGGCGGTGGAACCCGAGCCGGCGGGCACCGCGACGACGCGCGCGGAGCCCACCGTGATCCTCGGCGGTGCGTCCCCCGCCGCGCCGGTCGAGGTGTAGGCCGTCAACAGGACCAGCGCCGCACACGAGGCACCCACCGGCGCCGCGACGGACCGCAGGGCGCGTATCAAGCTTCTCGGCTGCATGTGCCAGTGGTCGGAGCGAGATCCTTGCTGGTTCCCGTCCGGTTCCCGGCGGGCGGCGGCGCGTGGTGGCGGGGAAGAGGGTCGCGTCGGCACGGGAACTCCACGGTCCTTCGGCGCGACTACCTGTCCGTCAGGCCGACCGTCCGTGCGGCCGACCGGCAAGCGGACACCGAACAGCGCGGAGAACCGCATGACACCAGAGATAGAGAACGCCTTCGCCGCGATCAGGGCCGAGTTCGGCAAGGACTCGATCGACCGGGTCGAGCAGATGACGGAGCTGGGCAGGGACGAGAGGCATCCGTTGCAGAAGGCGGCCAAGTGGATCATGCCGGGGCTCTCGCCCACTCCCTGGCACGACCCCTACGCCTACGCCGAGTTGACCCCCGTCGTACACGCGCTGGAGGCCGGTCACCCGGCGATCAAGAAGGAACTGAACGCCGCGTGGGACGCCCGCCCGGAGGCGTTCTCGGACTACGAGCACTATCTGACCCGCCAGGAGAACTGGCAGGCCCTCTACCTCTTCCGTGCGGGCGGCCTCGTCGAGAAGTCGGCCGCGCTCGCGCCCACCGCGTATCAGGTACTGAAGGACTTCGCCGTGGACACGGACACGATATGTCCGCTCCTCGAATGTCACTTCTCCACCCTGCTGCCGGGTGCCGCCATCGCACCGCACTGCGACCTGTGGAACTTCAGCATCAACCTGCATCTCGCCGTGGACATCCCCGACGGGTGCAGCATCACGGTCGCCGGCGAGACACGCTCCTGGGAGGAGGGCAAGTGCCTGCTCTTCGACTACTCCTTCGAGCACGCGGCACGCAACGACGGCGGCAGGCCGCGGACCTGCCTGCTCATCGACCTCTGGCACCCGCAGACCACGGTTCCTGAGCGACGGGCGCTGGTGGCCCTCATCACCGAGATCCGTCGTCTCATGGGGGACGGATGACCCGTGACTCCGTCCCGAACGACCGCCTCGCCGGCCGGTTCTCGTTCGGACTGCCGCTGACCGTGCTGGCGCTGGGGCAGCTCGTCATCTCGCTCGACTACAACATCGTGTACGTCGCGCTGCCGGACATCGGCGCCGGGCTGGGCTTCTCCGACCACGACCTGCAATGGGTGGTGAGCGCGTACGTCGTGGTCACGGGCGGCTTCCTGCTGCTCGGCGGCCGGGCCGCGGATCTGCTCGGGCGGCGCCGGATGTTCGTCGTCGCGGCGCTGCTGTACGCGGCGTCGTCCCTCGTGGGCGGCCTGTCGGAGTCACCCGGCGTCCTGGTCGCCGTCCGGGCGGTCCAGGGCATCGGCGGCTCCCTGCTGTTCCCGGCGACGCTGTCCCTGATCAGCACCATGTACGACGAGGGGCCCGACCGGAACCGGGCGCTGGCGGTCTGGGGTGCCGCGGGAGCCGGCGGGCTCTGCTTCGGCTCCCTCCTGGGCGGGGTCCTGGTGGAGACGTTCGGCTGGGCGTCGGTGTTCTTCGTCAACGTGCCCGTGGCGGGGGCCCTCGCGGTGGCCGGCCTGCTGCTCTTCCCCGTGGACGGACCGCGGGACCGCGCGCGGCACTTCGACGCGGCGGGTGCGCTGGCCGCGACGGGCGGGATCACGCTCCTGGTGTTCGTGCTGGTGCAGGCACCCGCCGAGGGCTGGGCGACGCCCACCGTCCTGGTGAGCGCGGTGCTCTCCCTCGGACTGCTCACGCTGTTCACGGTGGTGGAGAGGCGCTCCCGTGATCCGCTCGTACCGGCACGGCTGCTCGCCCACCGTGGTCTGCTCGGTGCCATGGGGATCACCGCCCTGTTCAGCGCCACGTTCAGTTCGGTGCCGTACTTCCTGACCCTGTATTTCCAGAGCGTCCGGGGATACGGCGCGGCCGCGACCGGGCTGGCGTTCCTCGTGCCCGCCGTGGTGGTCGCCGTCGGTACCCAGGCCGGCGGGCGCGCCGTGTCCGTCCTCGGCGTACGCCGCATGCTTGTGGGCGGGATGGCGCTGGGCGCCGCCGGAGCCGCGGCACTCGCCCTGGCGCTCACCTCGGGCGGCCCGTATGCCGCGCTGCTGCCGGGGATCGTTTTACTGGGACTCGGCCAAGGTGCCGCCTGGACGGGGATGTGGATCGCCGCGTCGGCCGGGGTCGCCCCCGGTGACCAGGGCGTCGCCTCCGGCCTGGCGTCGACCACGTTGCAGGTCGGCGGCGCCGTCGGCCTCGCCGTCCTGGTCGCGGTCGCGGGCGGCGTGGGGCAGAACACCTCAGGACCCGGCCTCCTCGACGGCATCCGCACCGCGGTCTTCGTGATCGCGGGAGGCATCGGCTGCGGCGCACTCGTGCTGCTCGCCCTCCGGCGGGCGACCGGGGCCACCAGACCGACCGGGTCCACCGTGTCCGCCGTGACCGGTGAGGCCACCGTGTCCGGCGAGGCCGGCGGGGCCTAGGCCATCACCCACCTGCCTGTCCCCGTCCTCCCTCGTCCTCCTTTCTCCTTCCTTCCTCCCTTCCCTCCCTCTCTTTCGGTCGTCTTGCGTCATGCCAGGAGAACTTCCATGTCCCTTACCGCCGCCGGTGGTTCCGCCGGTTCCGCCCCTGTCGCCGCCGTCCTCTGCGGGCTGGCCGGATGGGTGCCACGCCGTGTGGTGACCAACGAGGACCTCGCGCGACGGCTCGACACCGACGACGCGTGGATCCGTACCAGGACCGGGATCCGCCGGCGGTACGTGGTCGATCCCGGGCAGGCCACCTCCGACCTGGCGGTCGAGGCGGGACGCCGGGCGCTCGGGTCCGCCGGGACGGCCACGGCCGACGCCGTCGTCGTCGCCACGACGACCCCGGACCACACCTGCCCGGCCACCGCGCCCGCGGTCGCCGCACGGCTCGGTCTGACGGGGGCGGCCGCCTTCGACGTCAACGCCGTGTGCACCGGCTTCGTGTACGGGCTCGCCTCGGCCGCCGGACTGATCGCGGCCGGTGCGGCCGAACGGGTCCTGCTCATCGGGGCCGACACGTACTCCACGATCGTGGACCCGCTGGACCGGGCCAACGCGGTCATCTTCGGCGACGGTGCCGGAGCCGTCGTCCTGCGGGCCGGACACCCCGACGAGCCGGGCGCGGTCGGCCACTTCGACCTCGGCAGCGACGGCTCGCACGAGGACCTGATCATGGTCGCGGCCGGTGGGTCGAGGCAGCGTTCCCGGCCGGGAGAGCCCAGCCGTCAGGACCGGCACTTCGCGATGCGGGGCAAGGGCGTCTACCGGCACGCGGTGACGCGCATGGCCGGGTCGGCGCGCGCCACGCTGTCCCGGGCCGGCTGGAAGATCGACGACGTCGACCACTTCGTACCCCACCAGGCCAATCTGCGGATCCTGCACTCGGTGGCCGACGACCTCGGGCTGCCGCGGGAACGCTGTGCGACCCATGTCGAGTCCGTCGGCAACACGGGCGCCGCGTCCATCCCCCTCGCCCTCGCCGACGGGGCCGCCCGGCAGGCGATCCGGCCCGGCGAGCGGCTGCTGCTCACCGCCTTCGGCGGCGGCCTCACCTGGGGATCCTGCCTGCTGACCTGGCCCGCGCTCGCCGCGACCGCCCGGCCGGAGGAGCAACCGGCCCACAGATAGGGCCTGCCCCCCTGCTCCCTGCCCCTCATCTGAACAGAATCGGAGAAACGGATCACGTCATGAGCAGTACCACCTATGAGCAACTGGTCCAGATCCTGACCAGGGTTCACGACGCCCCGGCGCACCGGATCCGCCCCGAGGCGACCCTCGGCGAACTGGACGTCGACTCGCTGACGACCGTCGAGATCAGCATCCGTATCGAGCGGGACCTCGGGGTGTCCGTCGGGGACGACGAACTCGAGCCCGACCTCACCCTCGCGGGCCTCACCGGCCTCGTCGAAGCCCGGCAGACGGTCGTCTGACGGTCGTCCGACGGGCCCGCCCCGCACCGCCCCGCCCCGGATCGTTCCCGCACACGAAAGGCAGTACCCCCATGCAGATCAAAGGCCGGCCCGCAGACGCGATCGGTGTGACGGTCGAGGGATTCGACCACGCCGAGGCCTCGGACGCCGATGTCGACGCCCTCAAGAACGCCGTGTACACGAAGAAGATCGCCGTGCTGAAAGGGCAGGATCTCTCACCTCGGGAGTTCCTCGCGCTCGGCAAGCGCCTCGGCCGTCCGGAGACCTACTACGAGCCGATGTACCACCACCCGGAGGTCACGGAGATATTCGTCTCCTCCAACGTCCCGGAGAACGGACAGCAGATAGGCGTACCGAAGACCGGGAAGTTCTGGCACGCCGACTACCAGTTCATGCCGGACCCCTTCGGGATCACCCTGATATACCCCCAGGTCGTTCCGGAGAAGAACCGCGGTACGTATTTCATCGACATGGGACGGGCGTACGACCGGCTGCCCGAGGAGCTCAAGAAGGAGATCGCCGGGACGTACTGCCGGCACTCCGTGCGCAAGTACTTCAAGATCCGGCCGCACGACGTCTACCGGCCGATCTCCGAGATCATCGAGGAGGTCGAGCGGAAGACCCCGGCCGTCGCGCAGCCGACCACGTTCACCCATCCCATGACCGGGGAGACGGTCCTCTACGTCAGCGAGGGATTCACCGTAGGGATCGAGGACCGGGACGGTGAGCCGCTCGACGAGGAGCTGCTGAAGCGGCTGTTCGAGGCCACCGGCCAGCTCGACGAGACCTTCGAGCACGACAACATCCACCTGCAGGGCTTCGAGCGGGGTGACCTGCTGATCTGGGACAACCGCAGCCTCGTCCACCGGGCCCGGCACACCACCACGCCCGAGCCGACCGTCTCCTTCCGCGTGACCGTGCACGACGAACGCAGGCTCCACGACGGGATCAAGGCGGCATGACGACCCTCTTCGGCGACACGACGGCGCCCTCGGGTCCGGCCGAGTACCCCACGGACGAGGACCTGTTGGCGCGGGTCCTGACGCCCTACAAGGCCCACTGCCGGTACCTGCGCTCGGCCGTCGTCCTGGCGGCGGGCGACGGACGGGCCGCCGCCCGCTGCGCGTTCGCGATCCCCGAGTCGTGCTACATCGACGACACGGGCCATCTGAATTCCGTCGAGGTGAACATCTGCTTCAACCAGATGATGTATTACCTCGTCGCCAAGTCCGTGCGGGAAGGACTGCTGACGGGGTTCGCGTCCTGGACCCTTGACGACTTCTGGAAACACCAGCTCCCCGACATCCTCATCGCCCGGTTCACCTCGAATTTCCGGCGCCCCGTCAACCCCCGTGCGTTCAGCGGGGAGATGGAGTTCCGGTCCGTCACCCGGCGCGCCCCGGCGGGCGGCGATCCGTTCCTCCACGCCGAGACCGCCTACCGCTACCGGGACGCCGCATCGGGCCGGTGCGACGGCGAGGCGGTCCTGGCGTTCGTCAACATCCCCTGACAGCAACGTCCCTCGACAGCAGGCGAGAGATCCATGACCACGGACAGGCTTCACCACCCGCAGCTCGACACACTCGTCAGGACCACGGGCTTCCATGCCCGCCACCGGCCCACCACCCCCGCGGTGCTCTGCGAGGGCCGCACACTGACGTACGAGGAACTGCACCGCGAGAGCAACCGCGTCGCCCGCGGCATCCGGGCCGCCGGGCTCGAACCGGGCGACCGGGTCGCCTACCTCGGCAAGGAGTCCGAGCACTACTACGAGGTGCTCTTCGGGTGCGCCAAGAGCGGCACCGTCCTCGTCCCCGTCAACTGGCGGCTCACCGCGCCCGAGGTCGGCCACATCCTGCGGGACTCCGGCACCCGGCTGCTCTTCCTGGAGGACGAGTTCGGGCCCGTGGTGGCGAAGCTGCCGAGCGCGCCCCCCGAGGCCGTCGTCGCGTTGGGCGAGCGCTTCGCCGCGTGGAAGGAGTCCCACCCCGGCACGGACCTCGACCTCGACACCGGCACCGCGGCGCACGACGTCACCCCCGACACCCCGGTCGCCCAGCTCTACACCAGCGGGACCACCGGACTGCCCAAGGGTGTCGTCCTCGCGCACCGGAGTTTCTTCGCGATCCGTGACGCCCTGGCGAGCGAGGATCTGGACTGGATCGACTGGCGGGCCGGCGACATCGCACTGGTCGGTATCCCGGGATTCCACGTCGGCGGCCTGTGGTGGGCCACGCAGAACTTCAACGCGGGCACGACCGTGGTCGTGCTGCGGGCCTTCGCCGCCCGCGAGGCCGTCGACCTCATCCGGGACCTGCGCGTCACCACCGCCTGCGTCGTGCCCGCCATGCTCCGCATGATGCTGGCCGAACCCGGCGTGAGTGAAAAGGAGTTCACCACCCTGCGCAAGACGGTCTACGGCGGTTCCCCGATCTCCGAGGCGCTCCTGGAGGAGAGCCTCGCCGTCCTCGACTGCGAGTTCGCCCAGATCTACGGACTGACCGAGACGGGCAACACCGCGGTCTGTCTGCCACCGGCCGCCCATGTCCCGGGCGGTCCCCTCATGCAGGCGGCGGGACGGCCCTACCCGGGCGTGCGCGGCAAGGTCATCGACGGAGCGGGCCGCGAGCTGCCGCCGGGCGCGGTCGGAGAGGTCTGCCTGGCCACGCCCGCCCGCATGGTCGAGTACTGGGGACTGCCCGGGAAGACCGCCGAGACGCTCGTCGACGGCTGGATCCACACCGGGGACGCCGGCTTCATCGACGAGGACGGTTACGTGTTCATCCGCGACCGCATCAAGGACGCCGTCCTCGTCGCCGGGGAGAACGTCTACCCCGCCGAGATCGAGAACGTCCTGGAGAGCCATCCCAAGGTGGCCGAGGCCGTCGTCGTCGGCGCCCCCGACGAACGGTGGGGCGAGTACGTGCACGCCTTCGTCGTCCCCGCGGCCGGGCCCCGGCCCACACCCCGTGACCTGCACACCTTCCTGGTCCCGCAGCTGGCGGGCTTCAAGCTGCCGGCCCGCTACGAGTTCATCGACAGCGTCCCGCGCAACCCCAGCGGCAAGATCCTGCGCAGGGAACTGCGCGACCGCTTCTGGACCGACTCCGCACGCCAGGTCAACTGACCCGCCGACCGACCCCTCATGAGAGAGAACGACATGCCTGCGCCCCTCACCCTGGACGGCTTCCGCGCGGACCTGGCGGAGTTCCTGTACCAGCGGCCCGACGAGGTCGACCTCGAAGAGCACCCCCTCTACGCGGGACTGGACTCCCTGCGCATCGTCACCCTCATCGAACGGTGGCGGGAGACCGGCGTGGACGTGAACTTCGTCGACCTCGCCGAGTGCACCTCCTTCGCCCAGTGGTGGCAGCTGCTCTCCGCCCGCCAGGAGCGAGGTGACCGTGCCGACGCATGACGACGACGGCGGCACGGGCACGGGGGACGTGGACGGGGTGGGACGCCACGCGCTGCTGGCCGCCCAGGAGGGCATCTGGACCGGTCAGCAACTGGACGTGGACAGCCCCGCGTACAACACGGCCGAGTACGTGCACATCGCCGGACCGGTGGACACGGCCGCCTTCGACAGGGCCTTGCACCAGGTGGTCGCGGAGACAGCGGCCCTGAACGTCTCCTTCGTGGCCGACGACGACGGCAGGCCCTGGCAGACGGACACCCCGGCCGACGGCTGGCGCCTGCACACGGCCGACCTCACCGTCGACCACGGGCCAGGCTCCGACCCGTACGCGGCGGCCCTGGCCTGGATCGACGAGGACATGGCCCGTCCGGTCGACCTCACCCGCGGCCCCGTCTTCGGCCACGCCCTGCTGCGGATCGCACCGGAGGAATTCCTCTGGTACCACCGGGTGCACCACATCGCCCTCGACGGCTTCGGGCTGTCGCTGTTCGCCCGCCGGGCCGCCCACGTCTACACCGCGCTGGTGACGGGCGGGCCCATGGAGGACAGCGGCTTCGGCACCCTGGCCGCGGTGCGGGACGAGGAGCGCGCGTACCGGCGGTCGCCCCGTTTCGCCGAGGACCGCGCCCACTGGACGGCCCGGTTCGCGGACCGGCCGCCCGTCGCCACACCCGCCGGGCGTACGGCTCTGCCCGCCCGCACCTTCCACCGCCGGGTGGCCGACCTCGACGCCCAGGAGACGGCGGCCCTGCGTACCGTCGCCCGCGAGCTGAAGGTCACCTGGTCCGAGGTCCTGCTGGCCGTGACGGCGGCCCGGTTGCACCACGCGACCGGCGCACCGGAGATCGTCCTCAGCCTGCCCGCGATGGGACGCCTCGGCTCCGTCGCCCTGCGCGTGCCCTGCATGGTCCGCAACATCCTGCCGCTGCGCGTTCCCGTATCCGGGTCGGACAGCATGCGCGACCTGGCCCGGCGGGTCTCCCGCGAACTGCGCGCCGGGCTGCCGCACCAGCGCTACCGCTACGAACACCTGCGGCGCGACCTCAAGCTCGTCGGCGGACGGCGCAGACTGTCGGGGCCCGGCGTCAACATCATGCCCTTCGCCTACGACCTGCGTTTCGCCGGACACCCCAGCACCGTCCACAACGTCTCCGCGGGCCCGGTCGACGACCTCTCCGTCAATGTCTACGACCGTTCCGAGGGCGGGGGCCTGCGCGTCGCGGTGGACGCCAACCCCGATCTCTACGACGAGGCGGACGTCGTCGCCCTTCAGGAGGGACTGCTCCAGCTGCTGAGGCAGTCGCTCGCTGCTCCCGACCGGGCGCTCGGTGACCTGCGGGCCCGTGCCGCCGTCCCGGTCCTGGACGGCGGGCCGCTGCCCGGTGCCGCCCGGCCGGTCCTCGACCTGATCGCCGAACACGCCGCGCTGCGCGGCGGGTCGGTCGCCGTCGAGCACGACGGCCGGGCCGTCACCTATGCGCGACTGCTCGACGCGGCCCGCGCGACGGCCCGCCGACTCGCCGCCCGCGGGGTCGGCCGCGGCGACCTGGTCGCCGTCGTCGTACCGCGCGGCATCGAAGCCGTCACCGCGGTCCTCGGCGTCCTGCTCGCCGGGGCCGCCCACTGCCCGCTCGACCCGGCCGCGCCTTCGGCACGCACGGCGGAACTCCTGGACGACACGGGCCCGGCGCTCGTCCTGACGACCGGGGCGCACGCCGCCGCCTTCGCGGACCGAGCCGTGCTGGTCCTGGAGGAGCCGCACGACGAACGGCAGAACGAGTCGCGCGACGAGCCGCACCCCGGCTCCGGCGCCCCGGAACCGACGGTCACGGCGGGCGACCTCGCCTACGTCATCCACACCTCTGGCTCCACCGGGCGCCCCAAGGGGGTGGAGATCGGCCACGGCGCCCTCGCGCACTTCGTCGCCGGCGCCACCCACCGCTACGGCCTCCACCGCGAGGACCGCGTCCTCCAGTTCGCCCCCCTGCACTTCGACACCAGCATCGAGGAGGTGTTCCTCACCCTGTGCCGGGGCGCCACGCTCGTCGTGCGCGGCGACGAGATGACCGACTCGGTCCCCGGCTTCCTGGACGCCTGCGCCCGGCTGCGGGTCAGTTTCCTCGACCTGCCCACGGCCTACTGGCACGAACTGGCCTACGCCCTCTCCTCCGGCTCCGCCGCGCTGCCCACCGCGATACGCACCGTCGTGATCGGCGGCGAGGCGGCCCTGCCCGAACGGGTCGACCGCTGGCGCAAGGCGGTCGGCACCTCGGTGCGGCTGCTGAACACCTACGGACCGACCGAGGCGACCGTGGTCGCCACCGTCGCCGACCTGCACGACGTGTCCCTCGCCGACGGGGACGTCCCGATCGGACTGCCGCTCCCCGGCACCCGCGCCGCCGTCGTCGACGGTGAACTCCATCTCCTGGGCGACAACCTGGCCCTCGGCTACCGGACCGGCCACCGGACCGGCCACCGGGTGGGGGAGCGGGCGGCCCGGCCATCCGACGCGTCCCGCTTCGCCCCTCTCGACCGCCTCCCCGGAGCCCCCCGTGCCTACCGCACGGGCGACCTGGTGCGGATCGGCGACGACGGTCAACTGCGGTATCTGGGCCGGTCGGACACGGAGTTCAAGATCAGCGGACACCGGGTGCACCCCGCCGAGGTCGAGAACGCGCTCCTCACCCACCCGGCGGTCCGCGACAGCGCCGTCGTCGGGCAGACACTGGAGGACGGGACGCGGCGCCTGGTCGCGTTCGTCGTGCCGGACGGGCCACCCCCGGCGACGGCCCCGCTCAGGGACCACCTCCGGGCGACGCTGCCCGCCGCGATGATCCCCTCGGCCGTCGAGTTCCTCGACCGCCTGCCCCGGACCGGCTCGGGGAAGACCGACAGGAACGCGCTCGCCCTGAAGGCCCCCCGCCCCGGTCCGCCGGCGGCCGGGAACCGGGGCGGCGCGGGAACCGCCTCCGGCACCGCACTGGAGCGCACCGTCGCCGCCGTCTGGCAGCGGGCGCTCGGCGTGACCTCCCTCGCCGCTCTGGACGACGTGTTCGACCTGGGCGCCCAGTCCCTCCAGGCCATCCAGGTCGCCAACCGCCTCGGTACCGAACTCCACCGTGACGTGAAGGTCGCCTGGCTCTTCCAGTACCCGACCCCCGCCGAGCTGGCGGCGTTCCTGACACGGCAGGACGGGACCCAGGACGGGGCGCGGGCCGGGGCACCGGAGCCGCCCACCGTCCCCGCCCTCCCGGCGACCCTGCTCGCGGACACCGTTCTCGCCCCGGACATCCGCCCCGGGCCCGGCGTCGCACCCGGAGCAGGCCGCACACCCGACAGGATCCTCCTGACCGGGGCCACCGGCTTCGTCGGCGTACACCTGCTGGCCGAACTCCTGGCCCGTACCCGCGCGGAGATCGTGTGCACCGTCCGGGCGCCGGACCCCGACGCGGCCACCGCCCGCGTCCACGAGGCCCTGACCTCCCACCGCCTCGACCTCCCGGGACCGGCGCTGCGCCGCGTCACGGCGATCCCCGCGGACCTCGCCCACCCCCGACTCGGCCTGGCCGAAGGCCTCTTCACGGAACTCGCCGACACCTGCGGGGCGATCTTCCACAACGCGGCGACCGTCAGCATCATGCGGGAGTACGCCACCCTCAGCGCCGCCAACACCGGTTCGACCAGGGAGCTGTTGCGGATGGCGGCCCCCCGGTCGACACCCCTGCACTACGTGTCGACCCTCTCCGTCGCCCCGCCCCTCGCCCTCAGCCCCGAGGTGCCCGAGGCGTTCCTCGCCCCCCATCGCGGACTGCGCTCCGGCTACCAGCAGTCGAAGTGGGCGTCCGAACGCCTGCTGGAACAGGCCGCCGAACGGGGGCTGCCCGTCACCGTGCACCGGCTCGGCCGGATCGTCGGGCCACGCACCACCGGTCACGTGAACCAGCGGGACTTCCTGTGGAGCGTGCTGCGCGCGGGAGTGCCCGCCGGCATCGTCCCCGACCTGTTCGAGGAGGAGACCTGGACACCGGTCGACCAGGTCGCCGAGGCGCTCGTCCACCTCTGCCTCGTCCGGGGCCCGTCCGACGCCATCGTCTTCCACCACGCCGCCACCGCCCCGGTACGGCTGAGCGACCTCTACGACTGGCTGGGGGAGTACGGCTACCCACTGCGGCGCCTGCCGCCGGCCCGGTGGCGGGCCGAACTGGCGCGCTCGGCCGCTCCGTCGGACACCGCGGCCACCCTGCTCGCCTTCTTCGACTCCTGGGACACGGAGCCCACCGCCGGGGCAGGGAAGGCCGAACCGGACCTCCGCCTGGGCCGCGTCCGCTCCGACAACCTCGTCGACGGGCTGCGCGACAGCGGCATCACCTGCCCGCCCGTCGACCGGGACCTCGTCTTCCGCTACCTCGACCACTGCGTCACCACCGGGATGCTCCCCGCGCCCGCCGCGTAGTCCCCGAGTACTCGGCGGCCCGCTGGAACTCCGAGGTCCCCTCGCCCGACTACTGCAACGGAACCAGCCTTTTGAACCACGCAACAAGGAGCCACGCATGTCGAAGAAACGGCCGGTCGCCGTCGCCCTGGCCGGCGCCCTCTGTCTGGTCACCGCGGCCTGCGCCGACTCGACCGGCACGACCGGCGCGGCGGGCGACGCGTCCGCCGCCGCGGCGAAGTCGGGCTACCCGGTGACCGTCGAGAACTGCGGGGCGACCGAGAAGTTCACCAAGGCGCCCGGCAGGGTGGTCGTCATGAACGGAGCCTCGGTCGCCGAGGTCTCCACCCTGCTCGCCCTCGGCCTCGGCGACAGCATCGTGGCCAACCAGCAGAGCTACGGCAGGTCCGAGGTGCCGGGCCGGGCCGAGGCCATCAAGGCCCTGCCCGACGGAGGGGTCGAGCTCAACGACGCGTACGACGTTCCGCGCGAGGCCATGATCGGGCTGCGCCCCGACCTGGTGCTGTCCACGACCGCCTACGGCTTCGACGGGAAGAACGGCTTCGCCACCCGCGAGCAGCTCAAGGAGGTGGGCGCCGCCACCTACGTCTCCCCGCAGGGCTGCGACCAGGACACCTCGAAGATGACCGTCGAGGACAGCTACACGCTGCTGCGCGACATGGGCAGGATCTTCGGCAAGGACGACCGGGCCGAGCAGCTGATCGCCGCGTCGAAGAAGAGGATCGCCGACGTCACCGCGAAGGTGAAGGGCGAGAAGCGGCCCGAGGTGATGGTCCTCTTCTCCAACATGACCATGGGCGGCAACGACTTCAGCTCGGTCGTCGCCAAGGGCATCTACAACGACATCCTCGCCAAGGCGGGCGGCACCAACGCCTTCGAGTCGGCCTCCAGGACCTCCTTCGCCGACCTGAGCAAGGAGAAGGTGGCCGCCACCGACGTGGACGCGCTCGTCGTCATCGGCTACAACGACCCGAACCCGGCGGCCTACGCCAGGAAACTGCTGAAGGAGTTCCCCCAGTGGCCGGCCGCGAAGAACAACACGTACGTGGCGGTGTCGGACTCGATGTATCTCGGCCCGAGCAACGACCTGGCCGTCGAGAAGATCGCCGAGATGCTGCACCCCGACACGTTCTGAAACCCGACTCCTCTTTCGCCGCCGCCCGGGTTCCCGGCCGGCTGCGGCTGTCGCTCGCGATCGTCGCCCTGCTGGTGCTCCTCGTCGCCGTCATGGTGGTGGCGGTGAGCATTGGGGCGGTGAACATCCCCGTGGCGGACGTCTGGTCGGTCCTCCTGCACCACGTCACCGGCCGCGGGGCCACCGGCGACCCGGCACTGGACCAGATCGTGTGGACCTTCAGAGCACCCCGCGTCGCCCTGGCCGCCCTCGTCGGCGCGGGCCTGGCCGTCGCCGGCGCGGTCCTGCAGACCCTGGTCTCCAACCCCCTGGCCGACCCGGTCGTGCTGGGCTTCTCGTACGGGGCCTCCCTGGGCGCCGTACTGGTCATCACCCTTGGCGGTGCCGCGCTCGGCGGCCTGGGCGGACTCGGCGTGTCCGGCGCGGCGTTCGTCGGCGCCCTGGCGGCCGGGGCCCTGGTCTTCGCCCTCGGGCAGCGCCAGGGCCGGCTGGCCCCGACCCGGCTCGTACTGGCCGGGGTCGCCGTCGGCTACGTCCTGCTGTCGATGACCAGCTTCGTTCAGCTGATGGCGACGCCCACCGAACTGCGTACCGTGATGTTCTGGATGCTGGGCAGCGTCGCCGGTGCCCAGTGGAACCAGGTGCCCACCGTCGCGGTGGTGGTCCTGGCGAGCACCGTCCTGCTGACCCTGTTCGGGAGACGGCTCAACGCCCTGCTGGCCGGCGACGAGTCCGCCACCGCGCTCGGAGTGGACGTCAACAGACTGCGCGCCGCCCTGCTGGTGATCAGCGCCCTGCTCACCGGCACCGTCATCGCCGTGGCGGGCGGGGTCGGCTTCGTCGGACTGATGATCCCTCACCTGGTCCGCCTCACGACCGGCGCCGACCACCGCCGACTGCTGCCCCTGACCGCGCTGCTCGGCGCGGTCTACCTCGTCGCCGTCGACCTGCTCTCCCGCACCCTCACCCGCCCCAACGAACTGCCGCTGGGCATTCTCACGGCCCTGCTCGGCGCCCCCTTCTTCCTGTGGCTGCTGCGCCGCAACAAGGGCTTGGACTCCGTATGAGACTGATCGTGGACCGCCTCCACATCACCCTGGACCGCAGGCCGATCCTCCGCGAGGTGAGCCTGGCGGCCGCCGAGGGCGACATCGTCGGGCTCGTGGGCCCCAACGGCAGTGGGAAGTCGACGCTGTTGCGCACGGTCTACCGCTCGCTGCGCCCGGCCGACGGGGTGGTCCGGGTCGGCGGCGACGACGTGTGGGAGCTGTCCTCGCGTACCGCGGCGTGCCGTACGGCGGCCGTACTCCAGGACGCCGGTACGACGACCGGTCTGAAGGTGACCGAGATCGTCGCCCTGGGACGCACGCCCCACCACGGTCTGCTGGGCCGGGACGGCGCCGAGGACCACCGGGCCGTCGCCGAGGCCGTCGACCGCTGCGGTGTCGGACCCTTCGCGGAGCGGGACTACGCCACCCTGTCCGGCGGCGAACGCCAGCGCGTCCTGCTGGCCCGCGCCCTCGCCCAGCGCCCGCGGCTCCTGGTCCTGGACGAACTCACCAACCACCTGGACATCCGCGCCCGGTTCGAGCTCCTGGACCTGATCCGCAGCACCGGGATCACCACCCTGGCGGCCCTGCACGACCTCGACCTGGCCGCACGGCTCTGCGACCACCTCGTCGTGCTCCACGAGGGCGTGGTGGTGGCGGCGGGTCCGGTCCTGGAGGTCCTGACCCCGGACCTGCTGCAGGAGGTCTTCGGCGTGCGGGGAGAGACGGAGAGACACCCGGACGGTGTCGTCCGCGTCACGTACGCGGCCCAGCCACTGGCGCTCGCCCTGGACCGGGTGGCCGAGCCGGCCGACCTGTGACGGGTGTACCTCGTCCCGCGGCGGATGGATGTGGGGGGTCCGCGGGACGAGGAACTCGGATCCGTATGTGACGGTCAGTCGGTCAGCCGGTCAGCAGCCGTAGTTGACCAGGCTGAACGAGACGTAGTGGTCGGACGTGTAGTAGTCCTCCTGGTTCTCCTCGCCCGTGACGATGCGCCGGGCACCGCGGGTGGACGAGCCAGGCGTGATCACCGTGTACTCGTGGTAGTAGCTGCTGGACTGGCTGGGGAGGATGCCTTCCCGGTTCTGGAAGACGGTGCCGTCCTGCGAGTAGGGGTAGGGACCGCCCTGCTCGATCAGATCCAGCGTGTCGTGCGCCTGGGACGGCAGACTGCCGTAGCAGATGCTGCCGACGGCTGCGGCGGACGTGTCCGACGCGGTGGCGGTGACGGTTCCGCCGACGAGGAGGGCGGACAGGACGGCGGCTGTGGCGCCGATGCGAGTGATCCGTGGGGGGAATCTCATGCCCACAATAATGACGCGCGTAGACGCTGGCATGTCAATGACAACCGCGAAGATTTTCGGCGTCGGTCCGACGACTTCTCGGGAAGTCGACCTCGCGCGGCGCCGGCGAACGAGGTGGCGGTGTGGCGGGCATGTTGGCAGGATGAGCGAGATGTCCGCCGAACTCCCCTTCCCCGACCTTTCCGCCCTCCGTTCCTTCGACCACCGTTCCGCCGCCCGCGACGCCTTGCGCGGTCTGGCGGTGGGTGACGCCTTCGGTGCCCAGTTCTTCGTACCGGAGAACCTTCCAGGGCTGCGGGAACGGCGGTTGCCCCCAGCGCCGTGGCCGTGGACGGACGACACGGAGATGGCCTGCTCGGTCTTCGAGGTCCTGCGCCGGCGCGGCAGCGTGGACCAGTACGACCTGGCACAGGAGTTCGCCCGCCGGCACGACTTCGACCGCGGTTACGGCCCGGCGATGAACCGGCTGTTGCGGCTGGTCCGGGAGGGCGGCAGGTGGCAGGAGCTGGCCGCGGGCCTGTTCGACGGCGAGGGGTCCTGGGGCAACGGGGCCGCGATGCGGGTGGCGCCCCTGGGGGCGTGGTTCGCCGTGGACCTGGCCGAGGCGGCCGCGCAGGCCGGACGGCAGGCACGCGTGACGCACACTCACCCGGAGGCGGCGGCCGGGGCGATCGCGGTCGCGGTGGGAGCGGCCTGCGCGGCCCGCGGCCGGGTGGGCCCGATGACCGGAGCCCAGTTGCTGGCGGCGGTCGAGAAACTGACACCGGCCGGCCGGGTCCGGGCCGGGATCACCGAGGCGCGGGAACTGCTGGGCCAGCCGCACGCCGAGTACGCGGCGCACCGGCTGGGCAACGGACGGCAGGTCAGCGCGGCGGACACGGTGCCCTTCGCCCTGTGGTGCGCGGCCCGGCACCTGGACGACTTCGAGGAGGCGCTGTGGGCGTGCGCGTCGGTGGGCGGGGACGTGGACACGACCTGCGCGATCGTCGGCGGGATCATCGCCGCGCGCGTCGGCACCGAGGGGATCCCCGCGGCGTGGCGCGCGGCGGGCGAAGCGCTCCCGGAGTGGGTGGCGGAGGACGAGCTGGGCGAGGACCTCACCCGCGCGGAGCTGGGCGACGCGGCGACACCGCTGCGCAGGCCCGAGCGGATTCCGGTGCCGGAGCTGGTGCTGACCCCGGGGCAGTGGCAGCGGGTCCGGCACGGCGTGCGGTCGCAGAGCATGGACGAGAAGTGGGACGCGTATCTGGCGGACAACCAGGTGACGCTGCACCGCAGTTGGACCGGGCGCGGCATCTTCCGGGTGGCGATGGTCGAGGACCGGGACGGCTGGCAGCCGGTGGCCGCCTGGGTCGAGTCGGACCCGGAGCTCTACCGCCGAGGCGGTGCCGAGACGGAGAGCGCCTTCCTCGAACTCTTCCTGCGCGCCTGGTACATGGACGACACGCGCCCCGAACTGTGGGAACGCTACAACGACTTGCGCCGCGCGGAACCGCCGGCGGAACAGGGGACCACGGAGGAGGAGAGGGCGCCGGGTGGTGGCCGAGGCAGGTGACGCCGAGGTCGTCGACCGCGGGCCGGCGCCTCGGCCCCTGGGGGACTCCGCCGACGGACTCACGCGCCTCGCGCGCGATCGACGCGGCCGGATGCCCGCCGGAGCACGTGCTGAGGGTCGCCGCCCACGCCTGGGACCTGCGAGGAGCCCAGGCGGCGGGGATGCGAACCGCCTTTGTGCGCGGACCGGCCGACGCGCTGACTCGGACGTGGCGATGCTGTGGGGGTGGGACGGGAGCATGGGACCAGGAGGTCGCCGATGACCGGCATTCATGTGACGGAGTGGGACGAGAGCGGAGGCAAGGGGGCGCCAGCGGTCTTCGTGCACAACATCTTCACCTGGGGCAGTGACGAGACCTACGGGTTCGCGGCGCAGCGGCCGTTGGCCGACCGGCACCGCCTGCTGCTGGCGGACCGTCGCGGGTACGGCCGAAGCCCCGACACCGAGCGCAGTGACTTCGACACCGACGCCGACGACCTGGTGGAGCTGCTCGCGCGGCAGGACGGCGGCGCGCACCTGGTCGGCCACGGCAACGGCGGTCTGGCGGCCGTGCTCGCCGCCGGGCGCCGCCCCGACCTCGTACGCTCCCTCGCCCTGATCCAGCCCTCCGTGTTCTCCGCGGCCGCTCACCACCCGGTGGTCGAGGCGCTGTTGCGCAGGGTGCGGGACGGCTCCGCCGTACCGGAGTCGGTCACCGTCACCCCGGAGCAGTATCTGCGGGCCTCCACCGAAGGGATCGGGATGGTGATGCCCGACCCCACACCGCGGCGGCTGCGGGCCGTGGCCACCTCGATGCGCGAACGCCCGGTGTGGGAGGCGACCGCACCCCTGGAGCCGCTGCGAGCCGCCCCGTGGCCGACGCTGGTGATCTGCGGGACGTGGGAGGACGCGCCGGAGGCGTACCGCGAGCACGTGGGTGAACCGCTGATGGCGTGCGCCGAGGCCCTGGCCGGGACGGTCGGCGCCCGACTGCTGCGCGTGGCCGGCTACTACCCGCACACCCAGCAGCCCGCCGCGGTCAACGCCGCCCTGCGGGAGCTGTGGGGTGAGACGACCGGGACGAACGCGTCTCCAGGGCGGTGAGTCCGGCCGACCTGCACGGCCCCGCCGCGCGGGCGGACCCTGTGGCCGGGCGCCGTGGTCAGGTCGTACGGTCAGGTCGCGCGGGCGCGCAGACGGCGCAGCATGCGCGGGTCCTCGAAACCCACGGAGCGGGCGGCGGCGTCCGTCGTCGCGCCGTGATCGATGAGGTGCTGGGCGCGTTCGAGGCGGAGGGCCTGCTGGTAGCGCAGCGGTGTGAGCCCGGTGGCGCGGCCGAAGAGACGGGTGAGGGTGCGTTCGCTGACGCCGACCGCAGAGGCCAGGGCCGTCAGCGGGAGCGGCCGGTCGAAGTGGGCGTCGATGAGGTTCTGGACCCGGTGCACGGTGTCGTCCAGGTGTGAACGGTGCCTGAGCATCGCGCTGGACTGGGACTCGTGGCCGTTGCGGCGGGCGTAGACGACCATGTCCCGGGCCACCTGGGCGGCCACGGCGGGCCCGTGCCGGGTCGCGATCAGATGCAGGGCCAGATCGATACCGCTGGCGATGCCCGCCGAGGTGATCACGCGGTCGTCGACGGTGAACAGGACGTCCCGTACGACCGTCGCCCGGGGGTGGCGCCGGGCCAGCTCGTCCTGCACGCCGTGGTGGGTGGTGCAGCGCCGGCCGTCGAGCAGGCCGGCCCTGCCGAGCGCCTCCGCCCCGGCGCAGACGCTCGCCACCGTCCCGCCCGCGGCGTGGTGGTCCCGCAGTGCCCGTAGGGAACCGGCCCCGATCGAGGGGCTGTCGGCCGGCGTGCCGACCCGCCAGCCGGGCACCACGATCAGGTCCTCGGGCCCGAGCGCGGGCCAGTCGAGCCCGGCGACCAGCGGCAGTCCCTGCGCGGTGGGGACCTGCGGCCGCTCGGCGACGTAGGAGAGCGTGTACGGGTACCCGAAGTCGGCGGCCGTGGAGAAGGCCTGGGCGGGGCCGGCCAGGTCCAGCAGATGGACGCCGGGCAGCAGGAAGAAGACGATGCGGCTCACGATCCGGTCATCATGCCCGACGCGCTGCCGCGGCCTCCAGTTCGTCGATCGTCGCGATGGTGGCGAAGCGTCCGGCGAGGGCGTACTCGGTGCGCCTGACGACCTCGTCGGCGGGCAGCGTCCGCGGGTCGGCCAGCAGCTCGGCGACGCTCCGGCCGGCGGGAGCGTCACGGTGCGGGATCGGGTCGGTCGCGGTCGCGTCGGTGACGAACGTGACCTCGTATCCGAGGTCGCTCGCGACCCGCGTGGTGGTCTCCACGCACTGCTCGGTGCGGATGCCGCAGACGACGAGTTCGCGGATACCGCGTTCGGTGAGCAGCTGCTGGAGGCCGGTGGTGGTGAAGGCGTTGTGCGAGGTCTTGTGGATCAGCGGCTCCGCCTCCGCCCGGTCCAGTTCCTCCATGAGCCGCACCTGGCCCAGGGCCGGATCGAAGACACCGCCGCTGCCGGGCTCGTGGTGCAGGACCCACACCACCAGGTCCCCGGCCGCGCGGGCGAGCCGGACCAGCCGGTTCACCCGGTCCGCGATCTTCGGTTCGGAGATGGCGGCCCACAGCGGCCGGGCGCGGAAGGACTCCTGGACATCGATGACGATCAGTGCTCTGGTCATGTCCCGAGTCTCTGCGACGCGGGCGGGTGACGACATACCGCATCGGGCCCAGCAGCGGACCGATCCGGTCACCGGGCGGCCACTCGGGCACCCGTGGGTTGGTATCCGCGTCGGCCGGGGGTGAGAGCGCCGTATGTGGCTGACGGGCCGCTGGACGGCGTACGCCCCGCCGTGCGACGTTCGAAGCTGTGGGGTGAACCGGCTGCCGGGGGGCTGGGAATGCTGGTGACGGAGTTCAGTACGGGGGTCGTGGAGGCGCCGGAGCGATTCGGGCTGTGGGAGGAGGCCACGGCACAGTCGCACATGCGCAACCGGTTGCGCAGCGACGAACAGGACGATTTCCGTGCCGGGATGCGCCTCCTGGACCTGGGGGACCTCCAGGTGTCCGCGCTGGCCTACCCGCACCTGGGGATGGCACGGACCGAGAAGCTGATCCGGCAGTCCGACCCGGAGGTCTATCAGATCAACTACCTCGCCGGCGGTGCGGGCGTCGTCTGCTCGAACCGGTATGACGCGGTGCTGCGCACCGGTGACCTGGTGGTGATGGACAGCAGCAGCCCCTACCACGGCGACGTCCGCGCCGACCCGGACACCTGGTCGCATGTCACCCTGCAGCTTCCGCGTGAACTGCTGCCGGTGCCGGAGAGGGCGATGCGGCGGCTGCTCGCCGTGCCGATCGACGGACGCAGCGGCATGGGCGGTGTCTTCGCCCGTTGGCTGGCCGATCTCAACGCGCGCGCCGCCGAGTTCACCCCCGCGGACGTCCCCGCCCTCGCCTCGGTCACCCTGGACCTGCTCGCGTCCGCGGTGTCCCGCTGCCTGGAGACCGAGGCGTCGCTGAGTCCGGAGATCCGCAGAACTGCGCTGCGGGCCCAGATCAGCGCGTTCGTCGAGGAGCGTCTCGCCGACCCGGCCCTCACCCCCCGGGCGATCGCCGACGCCCATCACCTGTCCGTGCGGCGCCTCCAGCAACTGCTCGCCGAGGACGACACCTCGCCGGCTGCCTGGATACGCCACCGCCGGCTGGAGCGCTGCCGACGTGACCTGGGCAACCCCGGTCTGAACCGCCGGCCGGTCCACGTCATCGCCGCCCGTTGGGGCTTCACCGATCCGACGCACTTCAGCCGCCTGTTCCGGGCCGTGTACGGGCTGCCGCCGCGCGACTTCAGGAACCTGTCGTCCCAGGCCTACGCGGATCGTCAAGACCCCTGCGCGGACTGACAAGGCCGGGCGCGGCCGGGCCCGGCATGCTGGGAACACCTCCGTCGGCCGGTCCTCGGTCACGCCGTCCGAACGTGCACGCCGTCACGGCGCCGGTGGATCGGAGCCGCGGGTTCGTCGTGGAGCGGGTCCGCGCCGCGGGTCCGCGCCGAGGACCTGAGCCGCGTACCGGGGCCGTGTGGGTGCCGCGAGACGTCCGTCCGACGGGGAAGGGGGGCCTGCTCCCGTCGGAGGGACAGGGGGAGGGGAGGACGGCCGCCGCCGCCGTCGCACAGGGCGGCGGCCGTCAGCGTGTCCAACTCCGCCGCGGCCGACGGCAGCGGTACGGGGGCGATGCGGGGGCGGCCGGGTACGCACCGGACCCAGCCATCGGCCACCGCACACGGGCCCCGTTGTCGTGCGCCTGACCTCGCACGACGCGCCACGCACCGCTCGGCGGGGCTGAATCGCGTTCTTGTCTCGCCCCCGCCAGGTCCTAGGATCTCGGACAGAAGCACCGGTTCCCTCTTCGGCGGCCGGTCGGCCCGCCCGAGCGGGTCCCACGATCCGGCCCCCAGCCCCCGGGCCCGCAGAGACCACCGAGCCATCTGGGAAACCGGGGCCCGCATCCCGCGATGCGCCGTGCGGGCCCCGGTCCCTCGTCCTCGCGGCCTTTCGAGTTGGGGCGTACTCCCGCGCGTCCCAAGTGCCGTGAGGACGATCCCGCGCGTGGACTCGCATCAGGGGACGATGCGAGTCCACGCGCTTGGCGGCCGCCGTCGTCGCAGACAGGAGACGGCGGCCGCCACACCCCTTGTCCCGGGGTGCGGATGTTCGACTACCCGCGTTCTCAGCCGATTCACAGCCTGTTGCGGCGGCCGGGCGGAAGCGAGTGGTCACGGGGGACCGCGATCATGGCGTACGGTAGAGACATCGCCGCGGGGTGGAGCAGCTCGGTAGCTCGCTGGGCTCATAACCCAGAGGTCGCAGGTTCAAATCCTGTCCCCGCTACTGATGAAGAGGGCCCGGATCCAATGGATCCGGGCCCTCTTGCATGCCACGCGCCGCCTCGGAGGCCGCCGCACGGCTTCCAGGACAGGGTTCCCCGGCCTGGTCCCCGGCAGTTCACGCCTCCGTCAGGCGGATGGAGGCGGTCGGGCAGAGATGAGCCGCCTCACGGACCCTCTCGTGCAGATCCGGTTCCGGAGACGCGGTCAGGAGATCGACCACGCCGTCGTCCTCGCGCTGGTCGAAGACCTCCGGCGCGCTCAGCACACACTGCCCGGCGCCGGCGCATCCCACCTGGTCGACGTCCACCTTCATGACTTCGTCTCCGTTCGTCCGACCGTCGGCTGACAGTCAACAGTGTGAACGGAGTCGATGGTGCCGCACGCCGCGCAGGGCTGTGTCAGGACTCGTCAGGCGACAGTGCGTACAGCTGGGGGAGGTTGACCACGATCGCCTCCTGGGTGCTGCGGGCGATGACGACGACCGCCTCGTCGTCCGGGTCGGGGTTCTCCTCCCGGTGCGGTACGAACGGCGGGACGAAGATGTAGTCGCCGGGGGAGGTGCGCAGCCGTACCTCCCGTGGTCCGTCGCCCGGTTCGTCGTCGACGAAGACGAACTCGGGGTGCCCGCTCACCACGTAGATGGCAGTCTCGGACTCGCCGTGGTGGTGGTCGGAGGAGGCGGTCGAGGGGGCCACATGGGTCTGGCCCATCCACAGCTTCTCCGAGCCGACGGTCCTTCCGCTGACCGCCGCGAACCTGCGCATGCCGCCGCTCTGCGCGGTGTCGCCGTCCAGCGCGTCGGCGCGGATGTGGTGCAGACGGCTGCGCAGTGGCGTGGACGGGTGGTCCGGGGTGTCGTGGAGGTGAGGGTGGAAGCCCTCGCCCGGGGTCGTCAGCGGCTCGCTCATGGCGGCGACGCTAGAGCCGGTGCGAAAAGGATGTCAAGAGGTGTCCATTGCCTTTCACCTGCGGCAATGTTCCCGCAATGTTCGAAACAAGCGGCCGAAGCCCGCCGTGACGCCGACTCCTCAGGCATGATGTGCGCATGCATATTTCCGCGAAGGCGGACTACGCCATGAGGGCGCTGCTGGAGCTCGCCCGCGAACCTTCCCGTCCGCTCACCTGTGAAGTCATGGCCTCCTCGCAGGGGATTCCGTTCCGGTTCCTGAAGTCCGTGGTGGGTGAGTTGCGCAGAGCGGGCCTGGTGCGCAGCCAACGCGGCTGCGAGGGCGGGTACTGGCTCGGCAGGCCCGCCGAGGACATCACCCTGCTGGACGTCACGCGCGCTGTCGACGGCGAGTTGATCACTCTGCGCGGTGAGCCGCTGGCCGGGCTCGACTACCCGGGCCCCGCGAGCGGGTTGCCCGATGTGTGGCGCGAGGTCGAGGCTGGCGCCGCCGCGGTCCTGGGCGGAATGACACTGACCTCGCTGCTGGCCAGGGGGGCGACCGAGGGGTTGGCCCGGCGGGGCGCCGCGTGACAGGCGCACCCCCGCCGACGCCCCCGTCGGCACTGTCGCCGTCGGCGGACGAAGCGGGTGGAGCGGTCGAAGTGGTCGAGTACACCGACCCGTTGTGCCCTTGGGCCTGGGGGTCGGAGCCCGTCTTCCGCAGGTTGCGGGCGGCACTGGACGGCCGGGTCCGGTGGCGGCGGGCGTACGCGATCCTCTTCGACCACGACGACGACCCGCCGCCCGACCCGGCGGCGGAGACCGCCTGGTACGCGCGGTACGTCGAGGAGATCAGCTCGCACAGCCGGGCGCCGCGGGCGGTCCGGCTCAGCCGGATGCCCGCCGGTTCCTGGCCCGCCTCACTCGTCGCCGCAGCCGCCGCGCAGCAGGGCACGGACGTGGCCGAGCGGGTGCTGCGGCGGCTGCGGGAGAGTGTCTTCGTGCTCGGTGAACCGGCGGACACCACCGAGTCGGCCCTGTTCGTGGCCGAGGGCGTCCCGGGCCTGGACGTGCGACGGCTGGCGGCCGACGCCGCGTCCGGGGCGGTGCTGGAGCGCGTGCGCGCCGACCGTCTGGAGGCGCGCCGCCCGGTGGCCGAGACACTCGGTGCGCACGGCGCTTCGCCGCATCCCGGCGCGGCCAAGGAGACCGCCGAGGGCGGGCACCGGTACGCGCTGCCGACGCTGCTCGTCCGGACCGCGGGGGAGTACCGCGTCGTACCCGGCTGGCGGCCCTTCGAGGAGTACGCCGCCGCCGTCGAGGAGTTGAGCCCCGGGCTGGTGACGGTCCCCGCGCCGCTCTCACCGGCCGCCGCGCTGGAGCGCTACCGGAGCCTGACCGATCCGGAGCGGCTGCTGCTGACGCGGGGCCCGTGGCCGCCCCCGGAGGCGGTGCGGGTGGACACGGGCAACGGCCCCCTGTGGCTGCACCCCGACGAGGCCGCGACACACCCCGCCGTCCGCTGACGTGCGGCGGTCCCACGGCTGTGATCTGCGGTCGGGGGCCGTCCGGCCGCCGCCGCGCCGTCACCCTGCCGCCGTCCCGCCCAATGAGACACCAATTGGTGTCCATTGACAGTCGGTTGCGGAAGCCCCCAGGATGAGCACCATGCTTACGACGCACCCCGGTGTGGTGTGCCGCTACGTGGACCTGCGGCGCACCAGCAGCGCACTCTGTCGCTGACCCTTCGCCGCCCTCGGCCCGCAGTCGCCTGACCGCTGCCTCCCGCACTGGCCCGCCCAGTGTCCGGCCGTGCCGCGCTCGCCGCTGTGTCTCAGTCCCCGTGCTCCGTCGCACGTCGTTCTCCGCGTCCCGGCCCCGCCGCCCGCGAAGCCCGTCGACGTCGACCGCCTCCTGCCCTGAGCGCCGTGTGCCCTGCGCGCGCCGCCTCCCACTCCGGCATGCCCACGTCCAGGTCACCCCTGACCGCTCCCGGTCGAGCCTCCGCACGGGGCGGGCCGGCCCCTTCGGACTGCTCGCTCCGTACCGCTCCCTCCGTACTGCTCTGTTCGTACGCTCCTTCCGCTTCGGCCCCGGCCGGGGCCCGCCACAGGAAGAACGAGATGCCCGCTCACCTCATCGCCCGCCGCCCCGGACCGGACCACGGTCCGTCCAGAGGGACAGGCCGCCTGCGGGCCGCAGCCCTCGCGACCGCCTTCGTCGCCGTGCTCACCCCCGTCCTGAGCGCCTGCGGCGGTGACTCCGCAGCCTCGGGGGGCGGCTCCACGCTGAAGTGGACCTCCTCGTACTTCCCGACCCACTGGGACCCGGTCGTCGGGGGCAGCGGCGCGCAGTTCCGTGAACTCGCCCTCGCCTACGCCTCGTTGACCCGCACGGACGAGAGCGGCAAGGCCGTTCCCGACCTCGCCGAGAGCTGGGAGTACAACGACAAGGGCGACGAGGTCACCTTCCACCTGCGCTCCGGCCTGAAGTTCAGCGACGGCGAGCCGGTCGACGCCGCCGCGGTCAAGTCCGCCATCGTGCGGGCGCAGAAGCAGAAGAACTCGGCGCTCTTCGGTGACCTGACCTCCATCGAGTCGGTGGACGCCAACGGCCTGGACGCGGTCCTGCACCTCAGCCAGGTCGACTACCAGATACCCCAGCTGCTCGGTCAGCGCGTCCTCCAGGTCGCCAGCCCGAAGGCCGCGAAGAACCCCGAGAAGCTGGACCAGAACCCGGTCGGCGCGGGCCCGTTCGTCGTCACCCAGGTGATTCCGGGCACCAAGGCGCTCCTGAAGAAGAACCCGGACTACTGGGACGCGAAGAACATCCACATCGACAACGTCGAGCTGACCTCCGCCCCCGACGCCTCCACGGTGGTCTCCGGACTGCAGACCGGCGTCTACAACTTCGCCGACCTGGACCCGAGTCAGGCGTCCGCGGCGAAGAAGGCAGGCCTGGACGTCTTCGTGCAGCCTGGCTTCAACGCCAACAACATCAGCCTCAACGTCAACAAGGCGCCGTTCGACAACGACAAGGTCGTCGACGCCGTACGCCACGCGGTCAACCGCAAGGAGTTCGTCGACAAGCTGACCTTCGGCTACGGCGAGGCGACCGACCAGCCCTTCCCGAAGGGATACGTGGCCTACGACCCGAAGTCGCAGGACGCCTACCCCTACGACCCGGCGAAGTCGAAGAAGCTCCTCGCGGACGCCGGCTTCGAGCCGGGCGACATCAAGCTGAACCTGGTCATCCCGGCGGAGGACCCCCAGGCGGAGATCGTCCAGTCGCAGCTGGCGAAGGTCGGCATCAAGGTCACCATCAAGATCGACAAGAACTGGGCCACCCCGTTCTTCGCGAAGAACCTGACCTTCTCGCTGTACGGGACCACCGGCCGTGACTCGGCGGCGCAGACCCTCACCGCCCACTTCGGCCCCAACGGCCCGCTGAACCTCAGCACGCCCTACGAGCCGGCCGGTTTCGAGGCCGCCATCGCCAAGGTGCGGCAGACCCCGCTGGACTCGCCCGACTACGCGCAGGTGCTGCAGGGGGCGACCCGGGCGGGCCTGGAGAGCAAGGCACTGGTCTTCCTCTACTCGCAGCCCAACCTCATCGCCAAGAGCAAGTCGATCTCCGACCTGCCGAAGAACCCGGCGCACATCGACTGGACCGGCGTGACCATCGGCGGCAACTGACCCCGTCCGGCACGAAGAAGCACGACGGGGACCACCACAGGTCCACGACACAGAGTCCACGACAGAGAGTCCAGGACGCAGAGTCCATGACAGAGAGGGCAATCCCATGACGACGACCGCGGTACAGGCCCCGCCTGCCCGCCGTCGCGGGGTCGTCGTGACCAGGGTGCGGCACACGCTCGGCCGCCTCCTGGTCACCCTGGCCCGGTCGGTCGCGATCTTCGTGCCCGTCTTCCTGGTCGCGACGTTCGTGACGTTCGCGCTGCGGTCGATGAGCGGACTGAGCCCGGCGCGCATCCAGCTGGGCGAGGAGGCGACACCCGAGGCGATCCAGCGGGTCGAGGCACAGTGGGGTCTGGACCGGCCCTTCCTGGTCCAGTACTGGGACTGGTTCACCGGTGTCCTGCACGGGCAGCTCGGCACCAGCTGGACCAACGGCGCCGACATCTCCACGCTCATCGGCCTGGGCCTGGGCGTGAGCCTGTCCGTCGCGACGTTCGCGCTGATCATCGGCATCGTCCTCGGCTTCGCCCTGGGCGCGCTCGCGGCGCTGCGGCGCACCACCTGGATCGACCGGGCCATCACGGGCTTCGTCACCGTGATCTCGGTGATGCCCGCGTTCGTCGTCGGCATCGTGCTGGTCGCCGTCTTCGCCGTGGGACTCCATGTGTTCCCCTCCGCCGGGTACATCCCGGCGGAGCAGGGGCTCGGCCCGTGGCTCGCGCACATCACGCTCCCGGCGCTCGCGCTCAGCTTCGACGTCGTGGCGGACGTGGCGCGCCAGCTCCGCTCCAGTCTCATCGCGGCCTTCCGCGAGAACTACGTGACGGGCGCGGTGGTACGGGGCCTCAGCCCGCGCCGGATCTTCTTCGGCCATGTGCTCCGCAACGGCATCGGCCCCGCCCTGGCCACCCTCGGTCTGAAGTTCCCCTCCCTGGTCGGTGCCTCCGTCATCACGGAGTGGATCTTCGGCCTCCAGGGCTTCGGCAGGTTCGCCAACGACTCCGCCCAGGCCGGCGACGTACCGGCCGTGCAGGGGGTCCTGGTGGTGTCGATCGTCCTGGTCGTCCTCTTCAACCTGATCGTCAACCTGGTGCTGGCACGTGTCACGCCGGCATCCCAGCGGGGGGTGTGACCATGGTGCGCCGCGTCCTCACCCTGACATCCGGCCGGATCGCCGTGGCCATCCTCGTCGTGATCGCGCTCCTGGCCCTCCTCGGTCCGCTGCTCGCCCCGCAGAACCCCCTCGCCACCAGCGACAACACACTCGCGGCGGCTTCGGGATCCCACTGGCTGGGCACCGACTACCTCGGCCGTGACGTGTTCAGCCGGCTCCTGGACGGCTCCCGCGTCAGCGTGCTGGGCTCCCTCGAAGTCGCCCTGACGGCACTGGTCGTCGGAGTGGTCCCGGGCATCCTGTCGGTCTACCTCGGCCGGACCTTCGAATGGATCAGCCTGCGGCTGGCGGACACCCTGGTCGCCCTGCCGTTCCTGCTGTTCGCGGTCGCCGTGATCGCCCTGCTGGGCAACGGTCTCACCCAGGCCATGCTCGTCACGGGCGTCCTGGTCTCCCCGCTCTTCTACCGGGTGTCCCGCGCCGCGACCCTGGCCGTCGCACGCTCCCCGTACGTGGAGGCCGCGCTCATCTCCGGCGCCTCCGTCGGCTGGGTCGTACGCCGCCATGTGTGGGTCAAGGTGCTCCCGCCGATCGCCGTCGCACTGGCCCAGACCGTCGGCGTCGGCTTCATCATCGTGTCGAGCCTGACCTTCCTGGGCATCGGCATCCAGCCGCCCGCGCCCACCTGGGGCGGCCTGCTCGCCTCCGACCTCGGCTACCTCGACTACCAGCCGTGGGCGCCGCTGGCCCCCGCACTGCTGATCATGATCACCGTCTGGGCCAGCAACCTGCTCGCCGACGCGATCCGCGACGTCTCCGGCGAAGCGGGCCGGGCCTTCGTCAACAACCGCAGGGCCCGCGCCAATCGCCTCGACAAGTCCGAGCCCGAGCCCGTATCCACCGGAGGTGCGTGATGACGAAGCTGTCCGAGAAGCTGTCCGAGAACGCCGCTCCCGGCACCGCGCTGAAGACCGCGCCACCCCGCGCGCCCGCCCCGCAGGACGCCCCGGTGCTCACCGTGCGCGACGTACACATCAGCGACCAGGTCACCGACCGCGAGATCGTCCACGGGGTGAGCTTCGAACTCACCCCGGGGAAGACGGTCGGCATCGTCGGCGAGTCGGGCAGCGGCAAGACCCTCACCTGCCGCGCCACGCTGGGCATCCTGCCCCCGCACTTCGAGATCACCGCCGGCTCGATCGAGATCACCGGCACCGACATCGCGGACCTGACCACCCAGCAGTGGACGGCCCTGCGCGGCGCGACGATCAGCGCGGTCTTCCAGGACCCGGCGTCCTATCTCAACCCCTCGATCCGGGTGGGCGCACAGATCGCCGAGGTCATCCGCGTCAAGAAGGGCGTGAAGCGCCGAGAGGCCCGCCACCGAGCCGTCGAACTGCTCCAAGCGGTCCAGCTGCGCGATCCGGAGCTGGTCTACGGCCAGTACACCCACGAACTCTCCGGAGGCATGCTCCAGCGCGTCCTGATCGCGGCCGCGATCGCCGCCGACCCGCGGATCCTCATCGCCGACGAGGCGACGACCGCGCTCGACGTCACGGTCCAGGCCGAGATCCTCGACCTCCTCGCCGAACTGAGCGAACAGGCCGGGCTCGCCCTGGTGGTCGTCTCCCACGACCTGGCCGTCGTCGCCCAGCTGTGCGACGAGGTCCTCGTCATGCGCGAGGGCGAGGTGGTGGAACAGGGCACGACCCAGGAGGTGCTCCACCACCCGCGCCACGCGTACACCCGATTGCTCATCGCCGAGCACGAGAGCTACGGCCTGGACAAGTTCCTCACGCCCCAGGAGGCATCGTGACCACCACGGAGCGGGCGCGGGAGCAGCCGGCCGGCCGTCCCAACGACGAGAGTGCCGTCCTGGAGGTCACCGGCCTCGACGTGCACTACGGAGCGCGCCGGGGGCGCCGCCGCGCGCTGCACGGCGTCTCCCTGAGCGTCGCGCCGGGCGAAACCGTCGGCATCATCGGCGAGACGGGGTCGGGCAAGTCCACCTTCGCCCGCACCGTCCTCGGACTCGTACGCCCCTCGGCGGGCCGGATCGTCATCGGCGGCGAGGACGTCGGCGCGTACGGCACCCGGCAGTGGCGCCGCCTGCGCCGCCGGGGCGTCGTGCAGTACGTTTTCCAGGACCCGCTGCGCAGCCTCGACCCGGACCTCACCGTCGAGGAGTCCCTGATCGAACCGCTGCTCGTGCAGGGCGTCCCGCGTCAGGAGGCGGCCGGCCGGGCCCGTACGTTCCTCGCCCGCGTCCAGCTCACCGAGGAGCTGCTCGACCGCCTGCCGGGCGAGTTGTCGGGCGGTCAGCGCCAACGGGTCGCGGTGGCGCGGGCGTTGGTCACCGAGCCGAAGCTGGTCATCCTCGACGAGCCGGTCAGCGCCCTCGACTCCGCCAACCGCGTCCAGATCCTGCAGATCCTCAAGGACCTGCGCGCCGAGGGTGTGGCCCTCGTCTTCATCTCCCACGACCTGGGGTCCGTCGCCGGCGTCGCCGACCGTATCGCGGTCCTCTACCAGGGCGAGCTCGTCGAGGTCGGCGCCGCCCGCGACGTCATCACCGATCCCCGGCACGTCTACACCCGTCTGCTCGTCGGCTCCGCGCCCACCCTGCGGACGGCGTCGGCCGACCGGTCCGAACGTGACCGCCTGCGCGCGCTGCTGCACGCCTGAGCACGTCACCCGCCCGCCGAGCCGCCGAGCCGCCGAGCCGCCGAGCCGTCACGCCGCTCAGTCACCGAGTCACCGAGCCATCGAGTCGCTGAGACATCGAGACGTTCGAACCACCGAGAGGAATCCGTATGTCCCGCACGATCCACCTCGCGCTGCACCCCTATGGGGTCGGCGGCCCCGGCCAGCACGGTCTCTGGAAGGACCCGCGGGTCGCGAAGAACGCCAGCATCGACATCAACTACTACATCGCCCAGGCCAAGGCGGCCGAACACGCCCTCTTCGACGCCCTGTTCGTCGTCGACAGCCAGTTCATCAACGCGACCTACCCGGCGCACTACCTCAACCGGCTCGAACCGCTCACGCTGCTGTCCGCGGTCGCCACCCACACCCGGCACATCGGCCTGGTCGGCACGGCCAGTTCGACGTACAACTCGCCGTTCAACCTCGCCCGCCGCTTCGCCTCCCTCGACCACATCAGCGGGGGCCGGGCCGGCTGGAACGTGGTGACCAGCTTCGACACCGGCACCTCCAAGAACTACGGGCTCGACGAACACCTCGACTACTCCACCCGCTACGGCAGGGCGCTGGAGTTCGTCCAGGTCGCCCGGGGCCTGTGGGACTCCTACGAGGACGACGCGTTCCCCGCCGACGTCGAGCGCGGCGTCTTCCTCGACCCCGCCAAGCTGCACGAACTGGGCCACGAGGGCGAGCACTTCAAGGTGGCGGGCCCGCTCAACCTGTCCCGTTCGCCGCAGGGCCAGCCGGTGATCTTCCAGGCCGGGGTCTCCGAGGAGGGCCGCGACCTCGCCGCGCGGGTCGCCGAGGGCATCTACGCGCCGGGCGGCTCGCTGCAGCAGGCGCAGGACTACTACGCCGACATCAAGAAGCGCACCGCCTCCTACGGCCGCGACCCCGAGCACATCAAGATCTTCATCCACGGCGGGCCCGTGGTCGCCGCCACCGACGAGGCGGCGAAGCTCCGCGAGCGGGAGATCTTCGAGGAGGACAACGACTTCGACCGCCACCTCGCGCTCCTGGGCCGCTCCTTCGGCGCGTACGACTTCAGCGTGCACGACCTGGACGCCCCCTTCCCCGACGTGGCGCACCTCGCCGAGAAGGGCGGCCGCACCGGCGCGGCCAAGCTGATCGAGCGGGCCACGGCGGAGAACCTGACCCTGCGTCAAGTCGCGCAGTCCGTCAGCGAGTTCCGCCGCTCACCGTTCGTCGGAGCGCCCGGAACCGTCGCCGACACCATCGAGAAGTGGTTCGACGCCGGCACCTTCGACGGCATCAACCTCGCCTTCCGCACCAACGACGAACTGGAACTCTTCGTCGACGGCGTCGTGCCGATCCTCCAGAAGCGCGGACTGTTCCGCACCGAGTACGCGGCCGACACCCTGCGCGGCAACCTGGGCCTGCCGATCCCCGCCAACCGCCACACCCACGAGTCCCCCCTCGTGGACCACTGAGGGACACGACGATGAGTGAACTGTCGGTGACGGGCGGGCGAGACGTCCACACGGTCCGGTTCCCGGCCGCCACCCCGCCGGACACGGTGGACGTGCTGATCGTCGGCGCGGGCCCCGTCGGCCTCTCCGCCGCCGTCGAGCTGACCGCACGCGGCCTCCACGTGGCTGTCGTGGACCGCGCCCGCACCGCCACCCTGGTACGGGCCGGCGCGATGGGACACACCCCGCGCGTGGTCGAGCACTTCCGCCGCTGGGGTCTGCTCCAGCGCATCCGGGACGCCTGGACCTACCCGCCGGAGTGGAACCAGGGCACCAGGCTGGTCACCTCGCTGGCCGGACATGAGCTGGTCCCCGTGCCGCGCCCCTCGTTCAGCGGGCGGGGCCACAGCACGGCGTACGCGTCGGAGGAAGCCCTGCGCCGACCGCAGACCGTGCTGCAACAGGTCTTCCTGGACCGCCTGCGCGAACAGGGCGTGAGCGTCGCGGGCGGCTGGGAACTGCGGGGCCTGCGCGAGTACGCCGACGGCGTCGAAGCCGAGGTCGGCGGGGTCGACTCCGGTGAGCGCCGCACCGTCCGCGCCGCCTATGTCCTGGGCGCCGACGGGGGCAGCAGCACCACCCGACGGCTGGCCGGCATCGACCGCGAGGGCGAGCACGCCACCGAGAAGCGGCTGCGGCTCATCGTCCGCACCGGCGACATCAGCGAGCGGGTCGGAGCCGCGCCGAGCGGCAGCAACATCGTCGTCAACCCGAAGGCGTCCGGCTTCCTCGCGGCCGTGAGCACCCGTGAATGGCGGGTGTACGCAGGCCCGTACCCGCTCGCCCACGAACCCACGGAGGAGGAGCTGCTGGACATCGCCCGTGCCGCGTTCGGGTTCGACCTGGACCTCGAACTGGTGTCGGCCACGACCTTCTACCACGCCACCCGTATCGCCGAGACGTTCCACCGCGGCCGGGTCCTGCTGGCCGGCGACGCCGCCCATGTGCGGACACCCGGCGGCAACCTCGGCGAGGGCTTCGGGGACGTGGTCAACCTCGGCTGGAAGCTGGCCGCGGTGATCGGCGGCCACGCTCCGCGCACGCTGCTCGACTCCTACGACGAGGAGCGCCGCCGGCACAACTGGCGGATCGCCGACCACTCCCTCCAGCGGGCCCGACGCACCCAGGCCACCCTCGCGGAGATCCGCCGCGGCGGCATCCCCGACGACGCCGACCTGGGTCCCGAGGCGGTGCGCCGCCGCAAGGAGATCGGCGAACGGCTGAGCCGGGACCGGAACCCGGCGGCGGGTGTCACCTTCGACGAGCGCTACGACGCGTCGACCGCCATCTGGTACGAACCCGGCCAGCTGGACTCCGAGCCCCGCTGGCGCGCGGACCACTACGAGGACGACCCACGACCGGGGCACCGGGCACCCGACGGACACGTCGATCCGTACGGCGGCACACTCCACGACCGCACCGGCACCTCACTGGCGCTCCTCGTGCTCACCGAGGACCGCGCCGTGGAGGCGGCCTTCGCCGCCGAGGCCGCGGCCCGCGCGCTGCCCTTCGCCGTCATCCACCTCACCCACCCCGAAGCCCGCGCGCTCTACGGCACCGGCAACGTCCTCGTACGCCCCGACCAGCACATCGCCTGGCGCGGCACGGAACTGCCCGACGGCGGTGCCGGCGCGGTCCTCGACCGGGTCCTGGGCGCCGCACCGCACGGAACCGGCGCCCCTGGCCCCGTCACGGCGGGCAGCGCCGCGGCGGCCGGTGCCCCGGCACGCGGGTGAGGGGCCGTCACCGTCCCGGCACCGTCCGACCCCTGGAAGGCCAGCACCCCATGACCATCGAGACAGCGCCACGCTTCAGACTCGGCTTCCTCACCCATGTGCAGGGCCGGGGCGACGACCTGGCCCGGACCTACCGCGACGCGGCCGAACTCTTCGTCGTCGCCGACGAACTCGGCTTCGACGTCGGCTGGGTCGCCCAGCACCATGTCTCCCACAGCGGTGGCGGCCTCTCCTCCCCGTGGACGTTCCTCGCCCACGCCGCCGCGCGGACCACCCGCATCCGGCTCGGCACGGCCATCACGGTCCTGCCGCTGGAGGACCCGGTCCGCCTCGCCGAGGACGTCTCCGTCGTCGACACCCTGAGCGGCGGCCGCGTCGAGGTGGGCGTCGGCAGCGGCTACAGCGAGGTGGAGTACGCCGCGTTCGGCCAGGACCCCGCCCGCAAGCGCGAGCTGACCACCGAGAACCTCGCGGTGCTGCGCCGGGCACTGGCCAACGACGAGGTCCGTACGCCCGGTTTCCGCATCCAGCCCGCGGCCGGGGACTTCACCGACCGGATCTGGCAGGGCGTCTTCAGCGAACCCGGCGCACGGCACGCCGCCGCCGGCGGCTCGAACCTGCTGCTCAACCGTGCGGCGTACGGGTTCGACGCACCCACCGACGCGATACAGCGGCCCTGGGCCGACACGTTCCTCGACACGTGGGACCGGCCACGCCGCCCGCGGATCGGGCTGTCCCGGTTCCTGTTCCCGGCGAAGGACCGGCGTACGGCCCTGAGGCACATCGGTGACGACGTCCACCGGGCCGCGCTGCGCATGGCGGAGAGCGGCGCCTTCCCCAAGGACCTCGCCCCGGAGGAGGCGCTGCGCCGCTTCCACTGCTTCTACGGCTCGACCGAGGAGATCGTCGCGGAGCTGCGCCAGGAGAAGGTGCTGCCGCTCGCGACCGACCTGATCACCCAGTTCAACCCCGCCGTCCTCGACCACGACACCGCCGTCCGCGCCCTCGAACTCATCGCGACCGAGGTGGCACCCGCCCTGGGCTGGAAGCCCGCGACCGACCCCGTACCCGCAGGAGTCTGAGATGACCGAGTACACCGACCACCACGCCCCCGAGGGCCTGCGCACGCGCGGCACCGTCATCGTGGTGCCCGGCAGGGGAGAGACCCGGGAGACCTACACCCGGCTGGGCAGGCGGCTGGCCGCCGACGCCTACCGGGTCCGCGTGGTCGACGCCCCGGACCTCGGCGCCGACGACCTGTCCGGCCGACTGGCGGACCTCGGCGCCCGGTTGACGGCCGCAGTGGACGGGGTGGCAGGGGAGGACGGTGTCGTACACCCGGTCGTACTGCTGGGTGCGGACACCGGGGCCCTCGCCGTCGCCGCGCTCCTCGGCCGCGAGGACGCCCCCGGCGCCGCACGGCCCGACGCCGTCGTACTCGCCGGACTTCCCGGCCGCACCGCCACCGCCGTCGGCACCTGGGACGAGGAGCTCGACGTACGGACCTCCTGCCCCGCCCACCGCGGCAGGCTCACCGACGACACCCGGGTGCGGCGAGGCTCGCTCGGCGAGGCGGTGCCGGACGCCCTGCTCTCGGCCGCCTACGACAGCGAGTCCGATGTCCCGGCGCTGATCCTCGCGGGCGACACCGATCCCCTCGCGGACCACGACGCACTCGTCCGTACGGCCAAGTCCCGTCCCCGCGCCCGGCTCTCGATCGTCCGGGGCGCCCACCACGACGTCCTGAACGACCTTCAGCACCGCTCGGCGGCGGCCGAGGTCGTCACCTTCCTGGAGACCCTGCGCAACGACCTGGTGCCCCTGGTCGCCGTGGAGACCAGCACCTGGTGAGCGGTACCGCACCCGTCACGTCCTGAACCCCGACTCCCGAAAGGTCCCCTCATGGCCGCGATCCTGTCCGTTTCCGGAAGTCCTTCGGCAACCTCCCGTACCGCGCGACTCCTGCGTCACCTGGACGACCGGCTCCGGGACCAGGGCCACGACGTCATCTCCCTGGAGGTACGCACTCTGCCCGCCGAGGCGTTGCTCGGTGCCGACTTCCGGCACCCGGCCGTCGTCGAGGCCACGGCGCTGTTCGAGCAGGTGGACGGAGTGGTGATCGGTACCCCGGTCTACAAGGCCGCCTACTCGGGGCTGCTGAAGTCGCTGCTGGACCTGCTCCCGCAGTACGCGCTGGCCGGCAAGACGGTGCTGCCGCTCGCCACCGGCGGCAGCACGGCCCACGTCCTGGCCATCGACTACGCGCTGCGCCCGGTGCTGAGTTCCATGGGCGCCGCGCACATCGTCCAGGGCTGGTTCACGCTCGACAAGGACATCACCGCCCAGGAGGACGGCACGCTGACCGTGGCCCCGGGCGCCGCCGAGGCCCTGGCCCAGGTCACGGACCAGTTCTCCGCGGCGCTCGGGGGCCGTACGACCGTACTGGCGCAGGTCGGCTGAGCCCAGCGTCCTGAGGGTGGTCGCCCGGGGGTGAATTTTTTACGGTGCCTTTGCCATTCGGGAACCTCTGCGACCGTGGGAGCCGTTCATCTGGCGGACCGCGAACAGGCGTGAGAAATGATCACGACCTGACAGGCAACAGGCAACAGCAGAAGCCGAGGTGGCAGTAGTGGCGATGTGGGACCGGCTCAAGGACCAGGCCAAGAATCTCCAGCAGGCGCAGAGCGCCAGGGGAGGGAGCGGGCAGCAACACGCCCCCGCCGGGCAGGGACACGCCCCCGCAGGCCAGGGGGCGCACGGCGGCCGTGCGCCCGGTTCGTCCTCCGGCGGCTCCAAGGCCCAGCTGCTCGGGCTGTTCAAGTCCCAGCTCGCGTCGGTCAAGACAGAGCTCAAGAGCGGCGCCTACCGGGACGCCAGCATGGCCATGTGCGCACTGGTCGCGGCGGCCGACGGACAGGTCGAGCCGGCGGAGCGGCAGCGCGTGGAGGAGCTGATCGTCTCGAACGAAGTGCTGCAGAACTTCCCGGCGGACCAGCTCCGCCAGCGGTTCAACCAGCACGTGGACCGGCTCGTGGCCAACTTCGAGCACGGCAAGGCCGAAGCCCTGAAGGAGATCGCCAAGGCGGCCAAGAAGCCGGCGGAGGCCCGCGCGGTCGTCCAGACGGGCATGGTGGTCGCGGGCGCCGACGGGCACTTCGAGGCGTCCGAGCAGTACGTCATCCGTGACGCGTGCACCGCCCTCGGTCTGTCACCCACGGAGTTCGGCGTCTGACACAGCCGCCGTCGCTGTCGCCGTCGGCTCCGCCGCCCCGCGGAGCCGACGGTCCCGGTGCCGTGTCCGCTCCCGGTGCCCCGCCGGGGCGGCGGCCGCGCGCCCACTCCGTGGCGCACATCCCGCTCATCGGCGGCACCCCTCAGCGGTCCCCCTGCTCCGGGCCTCTGGTCGGCGGAGTGAACTGGCCGGTATACAAGTCCAGTTACCGTGCGCGGGCGCCGTCGACGGCCCGGCACGCCGTCCCGGACCCAGGGGGAACCCGATGAACCGTCGCACCCAGTACGGCAGTACAGCATCGGTATCGGTATCGGCATCGACATCGGTATCGGCATCGAGGCGTCGCCGGGCGACCGCCGTCGCCGCGGCGCTGAGCGGCTGCGCCCTCGTCATCGCGTCCGCGGCCCCCGTCGCGGCACACGGCGACCGCCACGACCGCGGCCAGGGGCACGGGAGCGGACACGGGCAGGGCCATGGCAAGGGCTCCGACTACGTGGCGCTGGGCGACTCCTACACCTCGGGACCGCTGATACCCGAGCAGGTGGACGCGAACTGCGCCCGTTCCGACCACAACTACCCCTCGATCGTCGCCTCGGCACGCAGAACGTCCTCGTTCAAGGACGCGAGCTGCAGCGGCGCCACGACCGAGCACATGTGGAAGGCACAGGGGACCAACCCTCCCCAGCTCAACGCCCTGCGACGGAGCACCGACCTGGTGACGGTGCAGATCGGCGGCAACGACATCGGGTTCAGCTCCATCATCGGCACCTGCGCCCAGCTGAGCGCGCAGGACCCCGCGGGCAATCCGTGTCAGCGCCACTACACCTCGTCCGGGGCCGACCAGCTGGCGCTGAAGATCCTCGACACCGCGTCCGAGGTGACCCGAGTGCTGCGCGCCGTGCACGCCAGGGCGCCGCACGCCCGCGTGCTCGTCGTCGGCTACCCGGGTCTCCTGCCGGACGACGGCAGCGGCTGCTACCCCTCGGTGCCGTTCGCGGCGAAGGACTTCCCCTATCTGCGCGACACCGGCAAGCGCCTCAACCTGATGATGCGTGTGGTGGCGCGCTTGAACCGCGCCGAGTACGTCGACACGTACGGCCCCACGATCGGGCACGACATGTGCAAGGACCCGGCGGTCCGCTGGATCGAGCCGCTGCAGCCCGCGTCGCCCGCGGCCCCGGCCCACCCCAACGCCAAGGGCGAGGCGGCCATGGCGCGCGCCGTGCTGAAGCAGCTGAGGAACTGAGGAACCGGGGAACCGGGGAACCGGGGAACTGACCGGCGACCGAGGAGCCGATCGATCGGGGAAGGGAGGGGAAGGGCGAGGAAGGGGCAACGGACGGCGCGCCGACACGACCGGTCCGCCGACTCGCCGACCGGAGCAGGTGCGTCCGCTCGTCTCATCGAGGGATCACCATGTGCGATGAGGGCACTCGGGGGCAGAGGGGAGTGGGGGAAGCCCGACAGAACGCGGCCGGTGAAGGGATGAACATCGTGGTACGACCGAAGATCTTGGTGGTGGGAGCGGGCTTCGCGGGAGTGGAGTGCGTCCGCCGCCTGGAGCGCAAGCTTGGACCCACCGAGGCCGACCTGGCGCTGGTGACACCTTTCTCCTACCAGCTCTACCTGCCGTTGCTGCCGCAGGTCGCCTCGGGGGTGCTCACCCCGCAGTCGATCGCCGTGTCGTTGCGCCGCAGCCGCAGGTACCGCACCCGGATCATCCCCGGCGGTGCCATCGGCGTGGACGTGAAGGCCAAGGTCTGCGTCGTCCGCAAGATCACGGGGGAGGTCGTGAACGAGCGGTACGACCAGATCGTGCTGGCGCCGGGCAGCGTCACCCGCACCTTCGACATCCCGGGCCTGGCCGACAACGCCCGCGGTATGAAGACGCTCGCCGAGGCCGCGTACATCCGTGACCACGTGATCTCGCAGCTCGACATCGCCGACGCCAGCTTGGACGAGGCCGAACGGGCGGCCCGGCTCCAGTTCGTGGTGGTCGGCGGGGGCTACGCCGGTACCGAGACGGCCGCGTGCCTGCAACGCCTCACGCACAACGCGATCAAGCGCTACCCGAGGCTCGACCCGAAGCTGATCAAGTGGCATCTGATCGACATCGCACCCAAGCTGATGCCCGAACTGGGCGACAAGCTGGGCAGGAGCGCCCAGGACATCCTGCGCAGGCGGGGCATCGACGTCTCGCTGGGCGTGTCCATCGAGAAGGCGGGCCCCGAGGAGGTCACCTTCACCGACGGCCGGGTGATCCCCACCCACACGCTGATCTGGACCGCCGGAGTGGCGGCGAGCCCGCTCATCGCGACCCTGGGCGCCGAGACGGTCAAGGGGCGGCTCGCGGTCAGTTCGGAGATGTCGCTGCGCGGACACGACGGCGTCTTCGCGCTCGGCGACGCCGCCGCGGTGCCGGACGAGGCCAAGGACGTGGCGGGCGCCGTCTGCCCGCCGACCGCCCAGCACGCGATGCGCCAGGGCAAGCACGTCGCCGACAACGTGATCGCGGCGCTGCGCGGGCAGCGGATGACGCCGTACGTCCACAAGGACCTGGGACTCGTCGTCGACCTCGGCGGCCTCGACGCCGTGTCCAAGCCGCTCGGGGTCGAACTGCGCGGGCTGCCCGCCCTGATCGCCGCCCGCGGGTACCACTGGTCGGCGCTGCGCACCAATGTGGCGAAGGCCCGGGTGGCGACGAACTGGGCGCTGAACGGCTTGGCGGGCGACGATTTCGTACGCACCGGGTTCCAGTCCCGTACCCCCGCGACGCTGCGGGACTTCGAGTACACGAACGCGTATCTGACCCCGGAGCAGATCCGGGAGCGCACTGAGACGGGGTGACGACAGCCGCACCGGGAGCCGGCTGACGGCGCGGTGACCGCCGGCCGCCGGTCCGCCAGCCGCCGGTCCGCCGGCCGGCGGACCGCGACCCGCCCCCCCATGCCGGATGCCCTCGCCCCCGTGCCGCCAGTGCGGTGGCCGCCGCTCCTTGTTCCCCGCAGGAGCGGCAAGGACGCCGTGGGTACCATCGACGTGCCCGTCGGCATCGGTGGCATCGTTGTGCTCCCACGCGCCACCCAGACGCCTGCCACACCTGCACGACCACACCTACAGGACCGCACCACGGGGGGCCCTCGGCCCTCACCACACGATGGGGTAACCAGTGCTTCTGAAAACCTTCGGCTGGTCGTTCGCGGTCACCGCGCTCGCCCTGGTCGCGGCGGTCCTCTACGACGGGTGGACCGCCTTCGGTCTCGTGGCGATCCTCGCCATCCTCGAGATCTCCCTGTCGTTCGACAACGCCGTGGTCAACGCCGGAATCCTGAAGAAGATGAACGCCTTCTGGCAGAAGATCTTCCTCACCATCGGTGTCCTCATCGCCGTGTTCGGCATGCGGCTGGTCTTCCCCGTCCTCATCGTGGCCGTCAGCGCCTCCATGGGCCCGATCAAGGCCGTGGACCTCGCGCTGACGGACAAGGACCGCTACCAGCAACTGGTGACCGACGCCCACCCGTCGATCGCCGCGTTCGGTGGCATGTTCCTGATGATGATCTTCCTCGACTTCATCTTCGAGGACCGGGACATCAAGTGGCTGGGCTGGCTGGAACGCCCGCTCGCCAAGCTCGGCAAGGTCGACATGCTGTCGGTCTGCATCGCGCTGATCGTGCTGCTGGTGACCGCGATGACCTTCGCGACCCATGCCCACCAGCACGGCGGTGTGCACGCCGACAAGGCGGAGACGGTGCTTCTCTCCGGACTCGCGGGTCTGGTCACCTACATGATCGTGGGCGGCCTCTCCGGCCACTTCGAGAACAGGATCGAGGAGGACGAGGAGCGCGAGCACGAGGCGGAGGACGAGGCCCAGCGCACCGGCAGGCCCCGCTCGGCGGTCGCCCTGGCGGGCAAGGCCGCGTTCTTCATGTTCCTGTACCTGGAGGTCCTGGACGCGTCCTTCTCCTTCGACGGCGTCATCGGCGCCTTCGCCATCACCAACGACATCGTCGTGATGGCGCTGGGCCTGGGCACCGGCGCGATGTACGTCAGGTCGCTCACCGTCTACCTGGTCCGCCAGGGCACCCTCGACGACTACGTCTACCTGGAGCACGGCGCCCACTACGCCATCGGCGCCCTGTCCGTCATCCTCCTGGTCACCATCCAGTACGAGATCAACGAGGTGATCACCGGCCTCGTCGGAGTGATCCTGATCGGCTGGGCCTTCTGGTCCTCGGTACGCCGCAACCGAGCCCTGGCCAAGGAGTCGGCGACCTCCCTCTCGACCTAGGCGCCCACGGCCCCAGTGGTGGGGCCGTGGTGCGCGCCCGGACGTGGTCAGTGCGGGCGGGGGGCGTACATGATCACGGCCATGCCGGCGAGGCAGATCAGGGCGCCGGTGATGTCGTAGCGGTCGGGGCGGTAGCCGTCGGCGACCATGCCCCAGGCGACGGATCCCGCGACGAAGATGCCTCCGTAGGCGGCGAGGATGCGCCCGAAGTCGGCGTCGGACTGGAGAGTGGCCACCACCCCGTACAGGCCGAGAGCGATGACGCCCGCGCCGATCCAGATCCAGCCCCGGTGCTCGCGGATGCCCTGCCACACCAGCCAGGCGCCGCCGATCTCGAAGAGCGCGGCGACGACGAACAGGGCAAGGGAACGAGCGACGGTCATGACGCCCGACCCTACCCGCGGCGCACGCCCATGATCCCTCGGCCTCAGCCCTTCGCCGCGGCCCGGTAGGGCCGGAAGAAGGCGCGCAGTTCCTCCGCGTAGAGCTCCGGCTCCTCGAACGGCGCGAAGTGCCCGCCGCGCGCGGGCTCGTTCACGTACACGGTGTTCGCCGTGCGGTCGAGCCACGCCCGCGGTGGCCGGAGGATGTCGCCGTGGAAGAGCGAGAAACCGGACGGCACCTCGACCCGTCGGGTGAGCTGCTCGGGCGGGATCGCGGAGTTCGCGTGGTACATGCGCATCGACGAGCCGATCGTCTCCGTGAGCCAGTAGAGCGTGACGTTCGTGAGGATCTCGTCCTTCGTGAAGCTCCGCTCGACGTCGCCGTCACAGTCGCTCCAGGCCCGGAGTTTCTCCACGATCCACGCGGCGAGCCCGGCCGGCGAGTCGGTGAGCCCGGCGGCGGCGGTCTGGGGCCTCGTGCGGTGGACGGCACCGTAGGCACCCTCGCTCGCGCCCCAGGCAGCGACGTCCGCGAACCAGGCGCGCTCCTCGGGCGCGAGCTCGGCCGGATCGCCGGTGAACACGGGCAGACCCCCGTCCATACGGTGGACGGCCACGACCCGGTCGGGGTGGTCGAGCGCGAGATAGCGGCTCACGTGGCTGCCGATGTCCCCGCCCGCCGCGCCGAACCGCGCGTAGCCGAGGACGTCCATGAGCTCGGCCCACAGTCCGGCGACCGCGATGGAGTCGAGAGGCGGGCCCGTGGGGCGGTCGGAGTACCCGTAGCCCGGCATGTCGGGTACGACCACGTCGAACGCGTCGGCGGGGTCGGCGCCGTGCGCACCGGGGTCGGTCAGCAGCGGGACGACCTTCGAGTAGCGCCAGAAGGAGTCCGGCCAGCCGTGGCTGAGGACCAGTGGCAGTACGGGACCGGCCGGTGCGACGGCCCGCGCGTGCACGAAGTGGATGCCCAGGCCGCCGAGCCGGGCGCGGAAACGGGGCAGCCGGGCGAGCGCCGCCTCCTGCGCCGGCCAGTCGAACGTGTCCGCCCAGTGGGCGACGAGTTCACGGAGATAGGCGACATCGGTCCCGAGCGACCACCCGGCGTCCTCGGGCGCGTCCGGCCAGCGTGTGGCGCGCAGCCTGGCGCGGAGGTCCTCCAGCGCCGCGGGACCGGTCTGCGGGGTGAAGGGTTCTGGTGCGGTCGTCGGGTCCGGCATGGCACGCATGCTACGGGGCGCACTCCGCTGGACGCGCGGCGGTGGTGTGTCCGGTCTTGTCCCGGATGACGAAGGGGGACGATGTGCCGGAGAGCACCTATGTAGGACGCATGAATGCTGGGAGGGCGGGTAACGGAGCGCCTGTGAACGGAGAATGAGGGCGATGCGGGTGGGACCCAACGACGACGACGGTGACGGCTGTGCGGGGCTCGACGGCGACCTGATGGAGACCGGGTACGCCACGGGTGGCGACGACGGATGCATCGCCGATGCCCGTCATCACGCCAGGGCCTTCCTGGAGCGGGCCCGTGGCCGTCAGCCGTCCGTGACGGCCCGTGTCGTGGGGCTGATCCAGCTGGTGGTCAGTGAACTGGTCACCAACGCCTGCAAATACGCCCCGGGCCCTGTTCTGATGGAGCTGCGCGTCACCCACGAGGCCGTGGACGTCGTCGTGTGGGACAGCGACCCGACGGTTCCCGAGGCCCGCGTCGCCGATCCCGACAGGGTCGGTCAGCACGGCCTGGAGATCGTCAAGGCCGTGGCCCAGGACCTGGAGATCCGCAGGGAGCCGGTCGGCAAACGCATCAGGGCCCGCATCGCCCTGTCCGACGCGTCCACGAACGGCACCGCCACCGCCTGTGCTTGACGCGTGACGTGCGTCGACACGTGACGCGCGGGGACGGGCGAGGGACGGGCAGGGGACGGGCGAGCGGACCGTGACCGCCGCCGCGATCACCCATTGACGGATCAGGACGCAGCTCAGTACCGTTGCATGTGGCATTGAGTGTCAGCGTCAAGCCCTGGCTCGCTGGCCGGCAACCCTCGTACGCGGTGGGGTGCTCCAGGTGAAAGCCCGGCAGGGCCGCCGGCTCTGCAAGTGCGTGACCCCGTGACCGGGGTCCGACGATCTGGAGGACCGTGGTGCGACGCAGTGTCGACCTGAACGCCTCGATCGCGACCGCGCCGGCGTTCTTCCGGTTCTCCCGCCGGCGCCACATCGATCTGCAGCGCATCACCAGCTGTCTCTGTCACGGCTGACCGGGTCCCGCTGCCGGCCGCTTGACCGCACGGCTGCCGGGCTTCGCTCGGCCGGCTGACGTCCGCAGACCCCCGTGCGCCGCCTGGGCCGGCCGGTTCCCGCGGCAGTGTTCCGCGGGCGCTCAGGGGCTGTCGGCTCCACAGCGATGTCACGCCGTCATCGGCGTCCTCCCCTTCCTCCCCCTCGCCTTCCTCCCTCCCTCCCTCCCTCCCTCCCTTCCTCCCTGTCTGAACCCAGCTGCCCCGAACAGGGGCGGCACCACCTGCGGTTCCCCTTGTACGCATGGGCGCGCGCCGGGAGATCCATGGGCGCGGGTCTGGTGATTTTCGAGTAGGAGAAACGATTCCGTGAAACCGTATCCGGATTCCAGAGCCACCCGGTGGACCGCGCCCGCCGCGCTCGTGACAGCCGCCCTGCTGTCGCTGAGCGCCTGCTCGTCGGGCAGCGGGACCGGCTCCGGCGCGGGCGGCGGCGAGGGCCCGGCCCGGTCCGGCGGCACGCTGACGTTCGCGGTGGGGTCCGACGCGGGCTGCGTCGATCCGCAGCAGGTGGGCAGCAACGACACGATCTACTCGCTCCGCCAGGTGGTGGACTCACTCACCGACCAGGATCCCAGGACCGGCAAGATCGTGCCGTGGCTGGCGAAGAGCTGGGACATCGACGCGGACGCCACGACCTTCACGTTCCACCTGCGCTCGGGAGTCACCTTCAGCGACGGGTCACCGCTGACCGCACAGGTGGTCAAGGACAACTTCGACGCGGTGCCCGACCTCGGCGCGCTGGGCACGCTGGCCCAGGGCTACTTGAGCGGCCTGGAGAAGACCACCGTGGTCGACCCGCTCACGGTGCGGGTGAGGTTCAAGCAGCCCAACGCGCAGTTCCTCCAGGCCACGGCGACGCACTCACTGGGCATCGAGTCCTCGGCCAGCGTGAGGAAGAGCCCGCAGGACAAGTGCAGCGAGGGCGTGATCGGGTCCGGTCCCTTCGTGCTGAAGAGCTATGTGCAGAACCAGTCGATCAACCTGGCCAAGCGTGCCGAGTACGCCTGGGGCTCCTCGCTGTGGACCAAGAAGGGCGAGGCGTACCTGGACAAGCTGGTGTTCAAGGTGGTGCCCGAGGCGGGGGTGCGTACCGGCAGCCTCCAGTCCGGGCAGGTCGACGCGATCGGCAGCGTCGGCAAGGCCAACGAGACGGCCCTCAAGGGCGGCCAGGTGGGGTTGCAGGGACGGGCCAATCCCGGTGCCGTCTTCAACCTCGGGCTGAACAACTCCCGTCCGCTGCTGAAGGACGTGAAGGTACGGCAGGCGCTCCGGCTCGCCATCGACCGGCAGCAGATCGTCGACGCCGTGTTCCCGACCGGGACCAAGGCGGCGACCAGCATCCTGGCGCACACCACACCGGACTACACGGACCTGGGTCCGGACCTGGCGTTCGACCCGGCGAAGGCCAAGTCCCTGCTGGAATCGGCCGGTTGGAAGGCCGCCGCGGACGGCAGCAGGACGAAGGGCGGCACGAAGCTGCGCCTGACCGTCAAGTGGTTCGCCAACGCGGCCACCAACCAGCCCGCCCTTGAGCTGATCCAGCAGCAGCTCAAGGCGGTCGGTGTCGACGTGGTGCTCAAGGAGCAGCAGATAGCCCAGTTCGCACCGACGTTGCAGTCCGGTGAGTTCGACGCGGTGTGGGGCAACGTGACCCGCGCCGACCCCGACATCCTGCGCAGCCAGTACTCCACCCGGCTGGCCAACTTCTATCACCTGCCCACGAGCGACCTGGACGCGGCGCTGACCGAGCAGGCGGCGACCACCGATACGGCAAAGAGGCAGCAACTGGTCGAGCGGGCACAGAAGTTGATCGTCCAGAACGCGTACGTCGTCCCCGTGGTGGAACTGCAGACCCAGCTGGGGGTGGCGAAGAAGGTGCACGACCTCGACTTCGAGGCCTCCAGCCGGATCCAGCTGCACGACACCTGGATCGGCTGATGCCCCCCACGGCACCGGCCTCGGCCTCGGCCTCGGCCTCGGCGTCGGCGTCGGCGTCGGCGAAGGAAGTGAGCGGGGAATGCGTGGCTATGTGATCAAACGCCTGGCGCAGGCGCTCGGGGTGCTGTGGGCGGCGTACACGGTGTCGTTCTTCGTCCTGGACTACCTGCCCGGTGACCCGGTCTCCGCGATGGCCGGCGCCGGAGCGGACTCCGGCCAGGTCGACCCGGCGCAGATCGCCGAACTCCGGCATCAGTACGGCTTCGACAAGCCCGTGCTCGTGCAGTACGCCGACCACCTCGGCAAAGCGGTGCGCGGGGACTTCGGCGACTCGGTCTCCACCGGCCGCCCGGTGACCTCGACGCTCGCCGACGCGCTCCCGCAGACCCTGCAGCTGACGGGTGCGGCGCTGCTGCTCGCGGTGCTCCTCGGCGGCGGTCTGGCCGTCCTCGCGACCTACACCACCCGGCGCTGGCTACGGCAACTGCTGCTGTCGTTGCCGCCGTTGGGGGTGTCGGTACCGACGTTCTGGGTCGGCCTCGTGCTGGTCGAGCTGTTCTCCTTCCGGGCGCGGTGGTTCCCCGCGTTCGGCAACGACGGGCTGCGGGGGCTGGTGCTCCCGGCGGTGACCCTGGCCGTCCCGACCGGGGCACTGGTCGCCCAGGTGCTGGCCAAGAGCCTGCTCACGGCGCTGGACCAGGCCTATGTGGAGACGGCGCGGGCCAAGGGCGCCGACCGGCTGCGGATCCATCTGCGGCACGCCCTGCGCAACGCGGCACTGCCCGCGCTGACGATCGTCGGACTGCTGGCCGGACAGCTCGTCGCCGGGTCGGTGGTCATCGAGACGGTGTTCTCCCGCGACGGACTGGGCCGGGTCACGGCCGCGGCGGTCACGGCCCAGGACATCCCGCTGGTCCAGGGGGTGGTGGTGTTCGGCGCGCTGATCTTCGTGCTGGCCAACCTGCTCGTCGATCTCGTCTATCCGCTGCTGGACCCGCGGATCGTGGTGGCTTCGAGCAGGAAGGTGCGCCCCGTATGAGCCAGACCGTTGTCGACGATGCCGCCGGTGGCGCCGGGCTCGGCCTGGCCCGGCCGGTCGCCCCGGACGACGAGCCGGGAAGCGCACCCGGGACCGGACCGGGCGACGACCCGGGGCGCGGGTTCGAACCCAGGCGCGCCGCCCGCTTCCTCCTGCTGCGGCCGGGACTGCTGGTGTCGGGCCTCGTCGTGGTCCTGGTGGTCCTGGCCGCGTTCTGGCCGGGCCTGTTCACCTCGGACGACCCTCTGAAGGGAGTGCCGGCGCAGAACTTTCAGGGCCCGAGCGGCGCACACTGGTTCGGGACCGACGAACTGGGCCGCGACGTGTTCTCCCGGGTGGTGCACGGTGCGCAGCTGTCGCTGAAGGCGACCCTGATCGCGGTGGGCGTCGCCTTCGTGGTCGGCGGTCTGCTCGGTCTGGTCGCCGGGTTCGTGGGCCGCTGGGTCGAGGACGTGGTGATGCGCTTCGTCGACGTACTGCTGTCCATCCCGGCGCTGTTCCTCTCCCTGGCCCTGGTCACCGCGCTGGGATACGGGACGGTGAAGGTCGCGGTCGCGGTCGGCATCGCCAGTGTCGCCGGCTTCGCCCGGGTGATGCGCGCGGAGGTGCTGCGCGTACGGCAGGCGGTCTTCGTCGAGGCGTCCCGCTCCTGCGGGGCCCGCTGGTACTCGGTACTGGGCCGGCACGTGCTGCCCAACGCGCTGGGCCCGGTGATCGTGCTGGCCACCCTGGAGTTCGGCACCGCGGTCCTGGCCGTCTCGTCGCTGAGCTTCCTCGGTTACGGAGCGCCGCCACCGGCGCCGGAATGGGGCACGTTGATCTCCGACGGACGCAACTACCTGGGCAACGCCTGGTGGCTCACCGCGCTGCCCGGACTGGTCATCGCCGCGACGGTGCTGGCCACGAACCGCATCGCGCGGGCGCTGGACGGCGAATGGTCACGGCAGCGATGACCGGCCGGCGGACGAACGAACCCGAGAGGGACGAGGCCGTGACGAACGAAGCAGTGACGAACAGAGCTGTGACGAACAGAGTTGTGAAGAACCGGGCCACGCCGCCCGGAGCCGCGGAGGACCCGGCGACGACCTCCACCGCCACCTCCACCTCCACGGCCACCAGCACCACCGCCGTCGCCGATCCGAGCGGAGGAGGCGCGCTCCTCGAAGTGCGGGGCCTGTCGGTGTCGTACCGCACCCGCGGCGGTGTCGTACACGCCGTGCGGGGCGTGGACCTCGAGGTGCGGCCGGGTGAGGTGACCGCGGTGGTGGGGGAGTCGGGATCCGGCAAGAGCACGACCGCGCACGCCGTCATCCGCCTCCTGGCGGCGAACGGCCGCATCGACGCCGGCACGGTCCGCTTCGGCCGGCACGACCTCACCGCGCTGTCGGAACGGGAGCTGCGTACGATCCGGGGCGCCGGGATCGGCCTCGTGCCGCAGGACCCGTCGGTGTCGCTCAACCCGGTCAAGCGCATCGGTGAGCAGGTCGCCGAGGTGCTCCGCATCCACCAGCTGGCGACACGGCGGTCCGCGCCGCTGGACGCGATCGCCGTCCTCGACCAGGCCGGGCTGCCCGACGCGGCCACCCGCGCCCGGCAGTACCCGCACGAACTCTCCGGCGGGATGCGGCAACGCGTCCTGATCGCCATCGCCATCGCCGCGAAGCCGAAGCTGATCATCGCCGACGAGCCGACCAGCGCGCTCGACGTCACCGTGCAACGGGTCATCCTCGACCATCTGCAACACCTCGCCGAAGAGGCCGGCACCTCGGTGCTGCTGGTGACCCACGACCTCGGTGTCGCCGCCGACCGGGCCGACCGGATCGTGGTCATGTCGCAGGGCAGGGTCGTCGAGACCGGCCCGACCCGCGACATCCTCGCCGATCCCCAGCACGAGTACACCAGGCACCTGCTGGCCAGCGCTCCCAGCCTGGCCACCGCACGTGCGCGGGCCACGGTCTCCACCGCGCCAGCCGCCGCACCGAGGACAGCTGCGACGACGGTGGCACCGCTGGTCGAACTCCGCGGCGTGGTCAAGGAGTTCCGGCTGCCGCGCACCGCGGGTTCGGCCCGTACGCTACGCGCCGTCGACGACGTCAGCCTCACGGTCCACCGCGGCCGGACGCTCGCCCTGGTCGGTGAGTCCGGCTCCGGGAAGTCCACGACCGCCCGCCTGGCACTGCGCCTGACCGACCCCACCGCAGGGCGCGTCCTCTTCGACGGCGCCGATGTCACCACCGCCCGCGGAGCACAGGCCAGACAACTGCGCCGCCGGGCCCAGCTCGTCTACCAGAACCCGTACGCCTCGCTGGACCCCCGGTTCTCCATCGGCGAGGTGATCAGCGAACCGCTGCGCGCCTTCAAGGTCGGCGACCGTGCCTCCCGGCTGGCCCGAGCCCGGGACCTGCTCGGCCGGGTCGCCCTGCCCGCCTCGGTGCTGGACCGCCGCCCCGCCGAGCTGTCCGGAGGGCAGCGGCAGCGGGTCGCCGTCGCCCGCGCCCTCGCGCTCTCGCCCGACCTGGTGGTCTGCGACGAACCCGTGTCGGCGCTCGACGTCTCCGTCCAGGCCCAGGTCCTCGAACTGCTCGCCGAACTCCAGGCCGACACCGGAGTGGCCTATCTGTTCATCTCGCACGACCTGGCCGTCGTACGCCAGATCGCGCACCAGGTGGCCGTCATGAAGGCCGGCCGCGTCGTCGAGACGGGCGCCACCGAGGACCTGTTCACCCGCCCCGGCCACGACTACACCCGCGAACTGCTCGCGGCGATACCCGGTGGCCGCCACAAGGACGTACCCGAGTCTCCCCTTCCCTTCCCTCAGGAGCAGACATGACGGTTCAGGACAGCCCGGCCGACACCGAGGCATTCACCCACGCCTGGCAGGAGTGGCACCGCGGGCAGGAGGCCCGCATCGGCGACCCGCACGGGTTCCTGGCCATCACCGACCTGCACTGGCTGACCGACGAGCCCCGACGCTTCACGGACGCTCCGGGCCGCTGGTCGACCGATGCCGACGGCGTCCTCGTGGTCCTGGACGACGGTGAGGAACTGGTCGTCGACGGCACCTCCGTACGCGGCGAGCACCGCTTCGGCGTGCTCGCGGAACGCGCCAGCGTCAACGCGGTCTGGAACGACGCCGTGATCGAGGTGGCCAAGCGCGGCGGGCACGACATCGTCCGGCCCCGGCACCCGGACAACCCGCTGCGCACCGACTTCGCCGGGACGCCCGCCTACACCCCGCACCCCCGCTGGGCCGTGTCCGGCCGTTACGTGGCCTTCGACGAGCCCCGTCCGACGACCGTGGGCGCCGCGGTGGAGGGGCTGGAGCACGTGTACGACGCGCCGGGGCGGATCGAGTTCGCACTGGACGGGCTGGCGCTGTCGCTGACCGCGTTTCCCGGGCACGGGCCGGGCAGTCTGATCGTGCTGTTCACGGACGCGACCTCCGGAGTCACCACCTACGCGGCCAACCGGGTCCTCGCGCTGGACGCGCCGGCCGCGGACGGCACGATCGAGCTGGACTTCAACCGGGCCGCGAACCTGCCGTGCGCCTACACGGACCTGGCCACCTGCCCGCTGCCGCCGGCGGAGAACCGGCTGCCGCTGCCGATCGAGGCCGGGGAGAAGATCCCCTACGAGCGCGACGCGCGGAGCCGGTCGTGAGCGCCCCCGCCATCAGCTCGCTGGCCTTCCTCACGCCGGGCAACTTCGCCGACGACGACCCGTACACGGGCCTGGAGGAGACGCTCCAGCTGTTCGAGTACGGCGAGCGGCTCGACTTCGACGGCGCCTGGATCCGGCAACGCCATCTGGAACACGGTGTCGGATCGGCCGCGGTGTTCCTCGCGGCGGCCGGCCAGCGCACCGAGCGGGTCGAGCTGGGGACCGCGGTCATCCCGATCGGGTACGAGAGCCCGTTCCGGCTGGCCGAGGACCTGTCGTTGGCCGACGTGCTGTCCCGCGGCAGGCTGCAGGTCGGGTTCAGCACCGGCATGCCGCACGCCGAGCTGCTCGGGGACCTGGTGTACGACGGCGACTGGCGGGGCTACGACCTCTCCTACGGCCGGGTCGCCCGCGTCATCGACAACCTGCGCGGCGACTACCTCGGCGGTCCGGACACGGTGATCCAGTCACCGGGCAACACCCAGCGGCCGCGCCTGCAACCGCACAACCCGGCCCTGGTGAACCGGACCTGGTACGGGGGAAGCCGGCTGCCCTCGACCCGGTGGGCCGCCGAGCAGGGCCTGAACCTGCTGACCGGCAACATCGTCACCGGTGAGGGCACCGACGACTTCACCACCGCCCAGCTCACCCTGATCTCCGAGTACCGTCGCACCGTCCCGGCCGACCGCCCGGCGCGGGTGGCGCTGGGCCGTGTGATCGTGCCGTTCGACAGCGCCGACGCGGCCACCCGGGCCCGCTACCGGGACTACGCGGCCGCCCGCCACCGGCGCACCCTGGCACCGCAGGGGCCGAAGCGGATGCTGTTCGCCCCGGACGTGGTGGGTACGGCGGAACAGATCCTGGAGCAGCTGACGGCGGACCCCGTGGTCTCCGCCGTGTCGGAACTGCGCCTGGAGCTGCCGTACGAGTTCCAGCGAGCCGAGTACGAGCAGATCCTGCACGACGTCCGCCATCTGATCGCACCGGAACTCGGCTGGCACCCGGCAGGACAGCCCACGTCGCCGGTAGCAGTCCCGGCACGCCCCTGACTCCATCGGCCAACTCCATCGGCCAACTCCAGCGGCGTACGACCTGGTGTTCCGCCGCTCCAGGTCCTGCATACGCAGCCGGGTCAGCGCTGCCCGTTGTGCCATGCCGCCGGACACCTGACTGGGCCGGTGCCGACCGAAGCCGTCCAGGCCGACCACCTCCAGCCAGCGCGCCACCGCGGCTCGCCGCTCAGCGCGCGGTGTCCCGGCCGGCAGCCCGAACGCCACGTTGGAGGCGAGCGTGCGCCAGGCCATGAGGCGCGCGTCCTGGAAGACGACGGCCGCACGCCGGTCCATGTCACGGACCGGCTCACCGTCGACCAGTACGGTTCCGGTGGTGGGTGTGTCGAGCCCCGCGACGAGGCGCAGCAGCGTGGACTTCCCGGAACCGGAGGGGCCGAGTACGGCGACGGTCTCGCCGGCGGCCATCCGCAGGTCGATCGAGGCGAGGACGGGGTGCGCGGACGCGCCGCGGCCGAAGGTCCGGGTCACCCCCCGCAGTTCGACGGCAGCCGGCATACCGGTCTCGCCGGGTACAGGCATGGGTGTCTCCTCGTGGAGCTGGCGGGAGGACCCGGTGCACGACGGGACCTGAACCGAACGCCGACGAGGAGACGAGGGACCTCGACGGCCACCATGTGTCGCCGTCACGGCCGCCCGTATGTGTGCAGAGCCAGGTGCGCACGCATACGGGTCAGCCGGTCGATCTCGGCGTCGAGAGCGGCGAGCCTGCGGTCGACCACCGCGGACCCGGACCCGGACCCGGAGCCAGCGTCGGTGTCTGTGTCTGTGTCGGAGCCGGCGCGCCCGCACCGCCGTCGTGGGTTCTCGACGAGCAGGTCGATCCGGTCGGCGATGGCGCGCAGATCCTCGACGGTGAGCCCGAGCCCCAGCAGTTCACGGATGACGCGGACCCTGGCCACCTCGCCCGGCCCGTACTCGCGTTGCCCGGTGGCGGTGCGCCGCGGCGCCGGCAGCAGACCCCGTTCCTCGTAGAACCGCAGTGCCCGCGGGGTGGTGCCCGCCGCTGCCGCCGCGTCTCCGATCCGCATGTCCGACCCACCTCGCGCCTCAGCCTCTGCCGCCGCCGTGGCCGCGCGCGACGACGGGTCACTCCGACGGCAACTCCACGACAACGGTCCCGAAGTGCCGCCCCTCGAACAGTTCCTGCAACGCCCGCGGCGCGCTGTCCATGCCCGGGATCCGCACATGCGGGAAAGTGATCTCGCCCGAGCGCAGCCAGCCCCCGAAGCGCTCGGTCCACTCCTCCGTCACCTCGGGATGGTCCAGGCCGCTGTAACCCCGCAGCGACACACCTTGGTTGACGAGCCGGAACGTGTCGATCTCCGCGAGCGCGCCGGTACCGTCCCCACCGGACGCCAACTGTCCGGACAGCGCGCCGACCAGAGCGAAGCGGGCACCCCGGCGCGCGGCGCGAACGGCGGCGGCCAGTTGGTCGCCACCGACGGTGTCCAGCAGGACATCGATGCCGTCCGGAGCCGCCGCGGTGAGCTGTTCGTCGACCGGCCCGCGCCCCGGCACCACGACCGCGTCGTATCCGAGGCCGGTCCGCAGCCGCTCGGCCTTGTCCGGCGAACGGGTGCTCCCGATGACCCTCGTGGCACCCAGCAGACGCGCGACGGGGCCCGCGAGAGTTCCCACGGCTCCCGCCGCGCCCGTGACGAACACGGTGTCGCCGGGGCGGACGTGGGCGAGGCGGGTCAGTGCTCCGTAGGCGGACGATCCGGACGACAGATGGGCCACCGGATCGGGCAGGATGTCACCCGCCGGAGTGCAGGCGGCCGCCGCCACCAGCGCGTGCTCGCGCCAGCCGAGCAGATGCGTGACCGTGTCCCCGAGGCGCAGCGGACTGTCGGGCGCGGCCGCGACGACCTCGCCGAAAGCCGGACCGAACAGCGTGTCGCCGACGTGGATACGGGGGAGTGGTACGCCGTCGGCCTGGCCGCCGATCAGCGTGCGCAGCCCGGGAAACACGAGGAAGCAACGGTTGCGGACGACGACTTGTCCCGGACCGGGAACGGGGAGCGGCTTCCGGGTGACGGTGAAGTGCTCGGGTCCGGGCAGCCCGTCGGGCAGGTCGGTCAACACGATCTCGCGTGTGGTGGAGGGCAGGACAGTGGCCATGTCGGGGCTCCTGAACGGGTTCGAGGGCGAGCGCGGGCTGGGACAGCCGGTTCGTGTCGGCCGTCTTCGGCGTGCGGACGCTAACCCCTGACGCGCACGTCAGAGGCAAGTCACCGGCGGCCACCGGCGTCCGCCGGGGGAGCGGCCGCATCGGCGCAGCCGAACGGCCGTCGCTAGCCGACCAGTTCGCGTACGAGCGCGCCGACCTGCTCCACCTCGATGAGGAAGCCGTCGTGGCCGTGCGGGGACTCGATCACCCGGAGGTGATCAGCCGTGCCGATCCCGGCGGCCAGCTCCGCCTGCTGGGTGAGTGGATACAGCCGGTCCGAACGCACCCCGGCGACCAGCGTCCTGGCGGTCACACGGCGCAGGGCGGCACGGGTGCCTCCTCGGCCGCGCCCGATGTCATGCGTGTTCATGGCCTCGGCCAGGACGACGTAACTGCCCGCGTCGAACCGGCGCACCAGCTTGGCGGCATGGTGGTCGAGGTAGGACTCGACCTGGTAGCGGCCGCCGTTCCAGGGGTCCTCCGCGCCCTGGGGCGTGCGACCGAAGCGTGCCTGCAGTTCCGGCTCACTGCGGTAGGTGACATGGGCGAGGCGCCGGGCCAGCCCGAGTCCCGCGTCCGGGGCCCGGCCCGTGTCGTGGTAGTCGCCGCCGAGCCAGTGCGGGTCGCCGCGGATGGCGTGGAGCTGGAGGGCGGCCCAGGCGATCTGTTCCGCACCGGCCGCCGCTGCGGTGGCGAGGAGGAGGAGCGCGCCGGTGCGCTCCGGTCGGGAGACGGCCCACTCGGCGGCACGCATCCCGCCCATGGAACCGCCGACCACCAGGGCCCAGCGGCCGATGCCGAGCGCGTCGGCCAGCTCGGCCTCCGCCGCGACCTGGTCGCGCTGGGTGAGGGCGGGGAAGGCGCCACCCCAGCGCCGTCCGTCGGGGCGGGGCGAGGACGGCCCGGTGCTGCCCTGGCAGCCGCCCAGCACATTGGGGGCGACGACGAACCAGCGGTCCGTGTCCAGGGCGAGGCCCGGCCCGACGAGCCCGTCCCACCAGCCGGAAGTGGGGTGACCGGGTCCGGCGGGCCCGGCTACATGGCTGTCGCCGGTGAGCGCGTGGAGCACCAGCACGGCGTTGGAGGCGTCCGCTGAGAGCCGCCCCCAGGTCTCGAACGCGAGCCGCACACCGGGGAGTTCACCTCCGGCCTCCAACGGCAGCGGCTTCTCCCGCGTGTACCACTGGCGGCGCCCCGGAGGGTCCCCCTCCCGCCAGGCCCCGGAGGCCGGCGGCGGGAGGGGGACCGCGGAGGTCGTCGGAACGGTGTTCAGGACGCGCCCTTCGCCGCGCGGAAGCCTGCCTCCAGGTCCGCCTTGAGATCGGCGAGACTCTCGATGCCGACCGACAGACGCACCAGGCCGGGCGAGGTGCCGGTGGCCGTCAACTGGGTCTCGTCCAGCTGGCTGTGGGTGGTGGACGCCGGATGGATGATGAGACTGCGTACGTCTCCGATGTTGGCGAGATGGCTGAACAGCTCGACGGCGTCGACGAACCGCTTGCCGGCCTCGACACCGTCCCGCAGTTCGAAGGCCAGGACGGCGCCGGCGCCGCGCGGCAGATAGCGCTGCCCCGCCTCGTACCACTGGTTGGACTCCAGGCCCGGGTAGTGGACGACGGCGACCTCGTCGCGCTGCTCCAGCCATTCGGCCAGTGCCTGGGCGTTGGCGGAGTGCCGTTCGATGCGCAGGCTGAGTGTCTCCACGCCCTGCAGCAGCAGGAAGGCCGAGTGCGGGGAGAGGGCGGGGCCGAGGTCGCGGAGCAACTGGACACGGAGCTTGACCGCGAAGGCGCCAGGGCCGAGCGCCGGCCAGTACCGCAGACCGTGGTAACTGGGGTCCGGTTCGGTGAAGTCGGGGAAGCGCTCGGCGTGCGCGCCGAAGTCGAAGGTGCCGCCGTCCACGACGACCCCGGCGATGGTGGTGCCGTGGCCGCCGAGGAACTTGGTCGCGGAGTGCACGACGATGTCGGCGCCGTGCTCGATGGGCCGCAGCAGGTACGGGGTCGGCACGGTGTTGTCCACGATCAGCGGGACCCCCGCCTCGTGCGCGACATCGGCCACCGCTCGTACGTCGAGCACGTTGCCGCGCGGGTTGCCGAGTGTCTCGGCGAACAGGGCCTTCGTGCCGGGCCGGATCGCCGCCCGCCAGGCCTCGAGGTCGTCCGGTTCGTCGACGAAGGACACCTCGATGCCGAACTTGGGCAGCGTGTGGCGGAACAGGTTGTACGTGCCGCCGTACAGGGACGTGCTGGAGACGACGTGGTCGCCCGCCCTCGCCAGCGTCAGGATGGCGAGGGTCTCGGCCGCCTGCCCGGAGGCCAGGGCCACCGCGGCGACCCCGCCCTCGAGCGCGGCGATCCGCTGCTCGAAGACGTCCTGCGTCGGGTTGTGGATCCGGGTGTAGATGTTGCCCGGTTCGGCGAGCGAGAACAGGTCGGCGGCGTGCTGGGTGTCACGGAAGACGAACGAGGTGGTCTGGTAGATCGGCACCGCCCGCGCTCCGGTCGTCGGGTCCGGCGTGGCGCCGGCGTGGACCTGCTTGGTCTCGAACGACCAGGCCGAGGTGTCGGGTCCGGCTGGTTCGTCCTCGGGGGTGTGGCCGGCGGTGACGGCGTCGATCGGCTGGCTCATGGTTCTCCTTGTGCGGGGCGTGCGGATGTGCGGGGGCGCTGGAACGTGGATGTGCGGGGCACCTGAAGGGGTGCCTGAAGAGACCGCGCGGCTGCCGTCCGGACCCGAACAGGGCAGGCCGGAGGAGAGGGGCGGTGCGGTGAGGGACCGGAAGCAGCTGCCTGGGGGCGGTGCGGTGGTGAAGAGGAGGTCAGCTGCCTGAGCGCGGTGTCAGCTCACGGCGGGACAACACGCGGTGGTGACACGCACGTGGTCAACGCGGCGGCGGGTCACGAGCACGGTCATAACCCCAGGTAACCACAGATGACGACAGCGCACCAGCACGATGTGGCCGGATCACCCCTTCGTGGGTCGGGGCGCGGACACCGCATCAGATGTCCGTCACCGCACGCACGACACCGCACGCATGAGCGACCAGCCGCGCCTGGCCGGGATCGCCGAAGGGATCGACGGCTCACGGGACTTCACCTCCGTACGGGCCGCCGCGGGCGACCGCGAGACGCTGGGTTTCTGACCCGCTCAGGGCCGTGCCGTGGCCTCGGAAGGTTCATGCGCTTGCAACGATCCGTCCCGGGCTTCCCTGGTAGACATGGTGGAGTGAGCATCCCAGTGCTGCTGTACCGCAGGTTGTACGTGGATCTGGCGCGCCTCGGCGCGTCCGCGTGTCGATACGTCTGACGTCGACTCCATCCCCGTACGACAGCCCACAGAGGGAGAGCCATGAGCACTGTCGCGAGCTATGAGATCCGACGGGTGGGACCGCGGTTCGGTGCGGAGGTGACCGGCGTCGATCTGAAGGCCGGCATCGACGACCGCACCGCCGAGGAACTGCGCCGGGCGTTCCGGGACCACAAGGTGCTGGTCTTCCGCGACCAGCACCTGACGCCCCATCAGCACGTGCGGGCCGTACGGGTCTTCGCGGAACCCTTCGACCACCCGACCGCCGTGAAGGACCCGGCCGAGCCGCTGGTCTACCCGTACAACGTCCAGAAGACGGGCAAGGCCAGCACCTGGCACATCGGCGGTCTGTGGCGCCGGCCGGTCTTCGCGATCGAGTCGCTGACCTACGAGGTGGTCCCCGAGCTGGGCGGGCACACGCTCTGGGCCGATCTCCAGGCGGCGTACGACGACCTGTCGGAGCCGTTCAAGGTGCTGCTCGACTCGGTCGGCGCCCTCTACGACGGCAACGCGGAGAACTACGCGCAGGGCAGCAGGCGGACCGCGGTCGCGGAGACCGTCGAGCATCCGGTGGTCCTCGAACACCCCGAGACGGGCCGGAAGGGGCTGTTCATCAGCACCTCGGTGATCGGCCTGACCGGCGTCACCGCGCCGGAGGGGAAGATCCTGCTCGACCATCTGCTGCGGCACGCGTCGTCGCCGGACTACACGATCCGGTTCGGCTGGAACCCGGGCGATTTCGTGCTCTGGGACAACCGGGCGACCTGGCACTACGCCGTGGACGACTACGGCGACGGCGCCCGCGCCTACCGCAAGGTGATCGGAGTGGAGCCGGTGCGGCAGCCCGAGGCCTGACCGGACCGGTCACCGGACCAGTGAGGTGCTTTGCGCTCATCGCGGCAAGGGGGAGCGAGCGCAAGGCACCTCACGTCGTCCGGCCGTCGGCAGCCGGGCCGGTGGCGGGCTTGGCGGCGCGGACGACGGCGGAGTGCATGCCGTCGGCGACCGAGTGGGTCGGGGTGATCTCGATGTCGGTGAACCCCGCGGCTCGCAGCCCGTCCCGGTACTCGGCGAAGGACAGCGCGCCGGCGATACAGCCGACGTGGTCGCCGCGTTCGGCGCGCTGGCGCGGAGTGAGGGTGTCGTCGGCGACGACGTCCGAGACGCCGACGCGGCCACCGGGCCTGAGGACCCGGAAGGTCTCGGCGAAGACGGCGGGCTTGTCGACGGACAGGTTGATCACGCAGTTGGAGATCACGACGTCGATGGTGCCGGCCGGGAGGGGGACGGCCTCGATCGTGCCCTTGAGGAACTCGACGTTGGACGCACCCGCCTTCTCGGCGTTGGCCAGGGCGAGTTGAAGCATCTCGTCGGTCATGTCGAGCCCGTAGACCTTGCCCGTGGGGCCGACGCGGCGCGCCGAGAGCAGGACGTCGATGCCGCCGCCGGAGCCGAGGTCGAGGACGCGTTCTCCCTCGTGGAGTCCGGCGACCGCGGTGGGGTTGCCGCAGCCGAGGGAGGCGGCCACCGCTTCCACGGGCAGGGTGTCGCGCTCGTCGGCTCCGTAGAGGGTGGCTCCGAAGTTCTCGTCGACCTCGACCGGCTGGGCACCGCAACATGCGGTGCCGCCGTCGGCACCGCCGTCGGTGACCGACAAGGCCGTGGCGGCGTACCGGCGGCGGACGATTTCGCGCAGGTCGGGGGACTGCTCGCTCATGACTGGCTCCTGTATCGAAGTTCGTTGATACAACCTTGCGCCCTGAATCGAGAGGCGTCAATATAGAGGAATGTCGAAACAAGAGCCGGCGTCCGCGCCGCTGGGCGACGAGCGCGCGGGGGAACTGGCCAAGGTGTTCAAGGCCCTGGGCGACCCGGTCCGGCTGAAGCTGCTGTCGATGATCGCCTCCCGGGTGGGCGGCGAGGTCTGCGTCTGCGAGATGACCCCCGCGTTCGACCTGTCCCAGCCCACGATCTCCCACCACCTCAAGCTGCTGCGCCAGGCCGGGCTGATCGACTGCGAGCGCCGCGGGACATGGGTGTACTACTGGGCGCTTCCCGAGGCCCTGGACCGGCTCGCCGGATTCCTGGCCACCGCGCGGACCACTCCGCAGGCCACCCCGCGGACCACCGCCACGGCGCCCGCGTGAACGCCTCCCTCGGCCGCCGCGTCGCCGCTGAGGCGGTCGGGACCGGGCTGCTCGTCGCGGTCGTCGTCGGCTCCGGGATCCAGGCGGCCGAGCTGTCGCGGGACGGCGGCGTGCAACTGCTGGCCAACTCCCTCGCCACCGTCTTCGGCCTGGCCGTGCTGATCACACTGCTCGGGCCGGTGTCCGGCGCGCACCTCAACCCGGCCGTCACCCTGGCGGCCTGGTTCACGGGCCGCCGCACCGGGACCGGGCCGTCCCCGCGCGACGTGGCCACGTACGTTCCCGCCCAGGTGGCCGGGGCGATCGGCGGCGCGGTGCTGGCCGACGCCATGTTCGGCCGGCCCCTCGTACGGTTCTCCACGCACGAGCGGTTCGCCGGGCACCTCTGGCTGGGCGAGGTCGTCGCCACGGCCGGCCTGGTCCTCCTCGTCCTCGGTCTGGAGCGCGTCGGCCGCGCCGCCCTGGCACCGGCAGCGGTGGCCGCCTACATCGGTGCCGCGTACTGGTTCACCTCGTCCACCTCGTTCGCGAACCCGGCGGTGACCGTCGGGCGGGCGTTCACCGACACCTTCGCCGGGATCGCCCCCACCTCCGTCCTTCCGTTCGTCGCGGCCCAACTGGTCGGCGCGGCCCTCGGGCTGGCCCTCGTCGCGACGGTGTACGGCCCCTCCGCCGGCCCCCTCGCCGACCTGCCTGCCGACCTGCCTGCCGACCTGTCTGCCGAGCAGCCCGCCCCAGCCGGGGCGGACGTCGCCCCGCACGGCGAGCCCGAACCCGCCGTCTCCTGACCGCCTTTCGCCCGAGGACTCCTGCCATGAGCGTCACCGCCCCACGCCCGTCCGTACTGTTCGTCTGTGTCCACAACGCGGGCCGCTCCCAGATGGCCGCGGCCTTCCTCACCCACCTGGCGGGCGACCGGGTCGAGGTCCGCTCCGCCGGATCGGCGCCCGCCGACCACGTGAACCCGGCGGTGGTCGAGGCGATGGCCGAGGTCGGTGTCGACATCGCCGCCGAGACCCCGAAGGTCCTCACCGCCGAGGCGGTACGGGCCTCCGACGTGGTGATCACCATGGGATGCGGCGACGCGTGCCCCGTCTTCCCCGGCAGGACCTATCTCGACTGGCGGCTCGACGACCCCGCCGGACAGGGTGTGGCGGCCGTCCGGCCGATCCGTGACGCGATCGGGCGACGCGTCCGGGAGCTGATCGCCGACCTGCTGCCCGACTGACGTCAGACGCCCGCGGCGGCCGCGAAGGCAAGCCGTGCCGCCGGAGGCAGCGGAGCGTGCGGCGGCCGGGCTTCGAACGCCTGGATCACATACCCCGCGAAGCGCCGGGAGGCGGTGACCTGGGTGGCCGTCGACGTGGTGTGGATCCCCTTGTTGGCCATGAGCATGAGGATGAGGTCGTCCAGCACGAAGTCGGGACGCAGCCGTCCGGACTCCTTGGCCCGCTGGGCCAGCGCGGCGACCGCTCTCACGGTGTACGCACGGCCCGAGGCGATGTCCGTCGCCCCCGGGAAGCTCGCCATGAAGGCTTCGGTGAAGCCCCGGTCGCGTGCGTGCAGCTCACAGACCTTCTCGATCACCAGGCAGAAGCCGTGCCAGGGATCGGGGTCGGCACAGCCCTCGTCGACGATGGCGCGGCACGCGCTCATCTGGTCCGCGAAGGCCGCGGTGACCAGGTCCTGCTTGGTCGGGAAGCGGCGGTACAAGGTGGCGGGTCCGACTCCGGCACGTCGGGCGACCTCGCGCATCGGCACGTCGAGGCCGTCGGCGGCGAACAGCACCCGGGCCGCGTCGAGGATGCGCCCGCGGTTGTCCCGTGCGTCGGAACGCAGGCTGTGAGGGTGAGGCAAATCGTCGGTCACCGCTCTCACTTTACCTAAGTGGACGCAGGCGTCCGTTAGCGTCCCTGTCCATGACGCGGCAGCTCGGCGAGACCGGGCGCGATCGATCCGAGAGGGTGGAGACGACAATGAAGGCCATCGTGATCCAGACGTACGGAGGTCCCGAGGGGCTGGCGGTCGTCGACCTGCCGGCCCCCGCACCTGCGGCCGGAGAGGTCCTGATCGCCACGGAGGCGGTGGGCGTCAGCGGTGCCGACACCTTGATCCGCAGCGGTGCTCTGGCCGCCTACGGCTTCAAGGCGGGGCATGTGCCCGGCAGCGAGGTCGCGGGGACCGTCACGGCGGTCGGCGAGGGCGTCGACCCCTCGTGGCTCGGCCGACAGGTGTGGGGCTTCACCGGCACGGGCGGCGGTTATGTCGAAGAGGCCGTCGCCCGCGCAGAGGAGATCCTTCCCCTGCCCGCCGGTCTGTCCGCCGTCGACGCCGTCACGCTCGGCAGCTCCGGAGTCGTGGCCCACTTCGGGCTCGCGCACGCCCACTTCACCGCCGGAGAGTCGGTCCTGGTCCGTGGCGCGGCCGGCAGCATCGGCATCATGACCGTCCAACTGGCGGCCCGGGGCGGTGCCGCCGCGGTGGCGGTGACCACGTCGTCCGCCGACCGCGGCGAGCGACTGCGCCGGCTGGGCGCGACCCATGTGCTGGACCGCACCGGCAAGGGCGGGCCGGACGCGCCCACGGCGTACGACGTCATCGTCGACATCGTCGCCGGCGACGACCTGCCGTCGTTCTTCGACAGGCTGGGGCCCAACGGCCGCATGGTCGCCGTGGGCGCGGTCGGGGGGCAGCCGCCGGCGGACTTCGGCATGAGGATGATGGCCGCGTTCCAGAAGTCGATGTCCTTCGCCACCTTCAGCACGGCCACCGTCTCAGCGGCCGACCGAAGTGCTGTGCGCGGCGAGCAGTTCACCGCCGCGAGCCGCGGTGCGCTCGAAGCGGTGGTGCACGAGGTGCTGCCGCTGAACCGGGCCGCGCTCGCGCACCGCAAGATGGACGCGGGTGAGGTCTTCGGCCGGATCGTGCTGACCCCGTAGCCGAGCCGCGGCACCGGGACCGCTCGCAGCCGGCGAAACCGGGTCGACCCGGTGACCCCCTGGAAGAGATCCTTCGGCCATGGAGTTCTTCTGTTACCACCGTGACCGGCCCGGATCCGTAGCGCTGCGTGAGGAGTTGCTGGAGGACCACTGGTCCTACATGGACTGGTACGCGCGCGAGATGATCGCCCGGGGTCCGACCCTCGCCGCCGACGGTGACACACCGACCGGCAGCGTGCACATCGTCGACCTGCCCGGTCCGGCCGCCGCCCGCGCGTTCGCCTTCGACGAGCCGAATCACCAGGCCGGTGTCTACCGGGACGTGCTGCTGCGGCGCTGGCGCAACCTGCTGGGCCGGACCATGTGGGACTTCCCCGGCGGCCCGACCGACGGCGACCGGTACCTGGTCATCGGCCTGGGTTCCGGCCTCGGCGAGGGGCAGGAAGCCGACCTCGTGGTGCCGCCCGACCGGGACGAGCTGATCGCGTACGGACCGCTGCTGTCCGACGACGGCACCACCTGGCTGGGCACGGCGGTCTTGCTCCGAGCCCCGGACCCGGAGACGGCACGCGCCGTCCTGACCCCGGACCGGTACGCCGACGTCGAGGTGCACACCTGGCAGTTCGGCGGGCGTTCGTCCTGACCCGGGGGCTGGGCCGACCCCTGGTTCTCAGGGCGCGATACCCACTCCGTCGATCCGGCTCCACGCCCGCTCCTGCGCCGCGGTCATCGCGGGCCAGCGCAGGCCGCCGGGACGGGGCCGGATCTGGGTGGCGTACGGGGCGGGGCGGAACCGCGGTTCGTAGAAGCAGCCGGTGCCGTAGGCGCTGTCGAACGCGGGGCAGGACCGTGCGATCGAACGTGGGGTCGGCTTGCGGCCGGTGCGTACCCAGGTGTCCAGGGAGGAGAGGGAGTTGGCGTACTCGGCGGTGCTCAGTTCGCTGTGCTCGGACTCGCGGGTGAAGGTCTGGACGAGATGACCGTCCTGTCCGGCGCCGCGCAGGGTGGCCCGGTAGGCCGCCTCGTGTCCGACGACGACCTGAGGGTCGTCGATCGCGTGGAGGGTGAGGACCGGCAGGGAGACCCGGCCGGTGAGATCGCTGTCGTAGGACAGGTCACGGCTTGCGGACGGGTCGGCCCGGAAGCGGGCCACACCGGCGTTGAGCGCCTTGTCGTCGTGCGAACCGTCGTAGTGGACACCGCGGTTGCCGAACGGGTTACGGCCGTCGAGCCGCTTGGACACGATGTCCTGGAACAGGAACGTCGCGTACTGCAGGTTCGTCGTCAGTGACCGCTCCGGAATGCGGGTGACGGCGAGGATGTCGTCGAGCTTGCGCTGCTGGGCCGCCGTCCGGCCGCCGGGCTCGGAGTCGATCCCCGTGCACTCCTGGAGGCGGTCCTGGACCTGAGCGGGCGTCAGGGTGGAGTCCGCGGGCAGCCCCTGCCACAGCGGGTACTGCGGCTCCGTCGGGCGAGGGAGGTTCCGGCAGTAGTACTGGTAGACCACGCGCAGGTCCACGCGGTGGTCGTACCCGCGCGAGCCGCCGCCCAGCAGGCCGTTGGTCAGCAGCACTCCGTCGTACGCGCCGGCCTTCCTGCCGTAGGTCTCGGCGACCTTGGCCGCGACGTCGCCACCGAAGGACTGGCCGTGGAGGTAGGTCCGGTCGGGCCGGCCGAAGCGGTCGGCGAACAGACGGCGTACGTTCTCGGTGTCTGCGGCGGCCATCCTGACCCCGTAGCCGCCGCGCCGGTACGAGGAGGCGGCCCAGGCGTAGCCCTCGTCGACCATCACCTCCCAGCGCTCCAGGTCCTCCGTCGGGCTGGAGGAGTCGTAGGAGAAGTCGGGTCCGCCGTGGGCGTGCACGACGAGAGAGCCGTTCCAGCGCTTCGGCACCGCCATCGTGTAGTAGGCGCCGTAGGCGTCCTGCCCCGTGTAACAGGTGGCCTTGCCGGCCAGGCCGGAGGGACAGTCGGCCACCGTGGGCCGCGTGACGTCCGCACCGGTGATGGACGCTCCGGTGGCGGACGCGTTGCCGAGCGTGCCCAGGAGCAGCGCGGCGAGCACGGCCGTGAGCGCGGCGGCCGGACGGCGTCGGCGGGCCGGCCGCCGCCGGGAACGGCGCGTGGGTGTGCGGGGTGTGCTGGGTGTGGTCAAGGAACTGCTCCTTCAGGTGCTGAGAGCCGACCACCGTGTCTAGTGGTTGCTATAGCATGCAGTCAATAGCTCAGTGAGGGAGACTTCCGCCCGGAGGGGGTTGCGAAGTGCGAGGCTGCTGAAGGGAGTTCGCGTCGGACGTGACCGCCCGGATGTGACCGCCCGGACGTGATTGCGTCGGCCCGGGGGAGTGCCGCCGGGTCAGCCCGGGAAGCGCGTCGCGATCCGCGAGACGTTCGACGTGTGGCTGTGGGCGCGCATCAGCTCTTCGGCCCGCTCTCCGTTGCCGGCGGCGATGGCCTCGTAGATGACCCGGTGCTGCTTGTACCGCTCGTCGACCACCTTCGAGCGCTCGCCGCGCACCTCGGACAGGACGAAGTCGCGCCGCTCCTGCGAACCGAAGGCGTTGACGGTACGGACCATCTGGACCAGGGTCGCGTTGCCACTGGCCTCGTCCACGAGTGCGTGGAAGTGCCGCATGAGGTCCTGGATCTCCAGGACGAGGTCCCGCTCGGCGTCGGACCCGGAGGTCTCCCCGCGCAGCCGGCCGCGCAACGCGTCCGCCTGGTCCAGGCAGTCGGACATCTCGCGCCGCTGGGCCGCCGTCGACTTCTCCGCGGCGAGCCGGGCGGCGAGCGCCCGCAGCGTGTCCTCCATCATGGTGAACTCGCGCAGCTCGTCCTTGCCGAACTGCGCGATACGGACCGACCTGGGCCCCGTCCGCTCCACCAGCCGATCCTGCTCAAGGCGCCTGAGGGCCTCACGGACCGGCGTCGCGCTGATGCTGAGGGACTCCGCCAGACCCCGCTCGGTGACCTTCTCGCCGCGCTTCAGGGCTCCGGTGACGATGGCCTCGCGAATGGCGGCGTACGCCTGGTCGCCGAGGGTGACCGGGGTCGAGAGCTGAGGGAGCAAAGCCATGCAGGACATGGTATTTGCTACAGCATGAATGTCAACCGGTGGCACACTCGGCTCACGGTCGTCGCACCCGCCGTCGTCCCCGTCGTCGCAGCGCGCGTCCCGTCCCGGCCCGTCCGGCGGTGCTTGAGGAACTCACGGCGCGACCGTCAAGAAACCCTCAGGTTCACCGTGGGGCTGCCGTCAAGTCCGCCGAGCAGCATCAGGACCTCAACCAACTACCAATGAGGGACGCAGACATGGCAACGCTCTTGTACCGGCTGGGCGCGTTCGGCGCTCGACGGTGGCGAACGATGTTGGTCGGATGGCTCCTGGCGCTCGGCGCGGTGATCGGCCTCGGCTTCTCGTTCGCCGGCTCCTTCGAGGACAGCGGCTCCATCCCCGGGTCACCGGCGCAGACCGCGCTGACCAAGATGGACCGCCACTTCCCCTCCCCGGACGTCCAGTCCGCGGACATCGTGTTCCAGGCCCCGCCCGGCCGCAAGATCACCGACACCGAGCTGCGGAAGTCGCTGGCGTCCACCCTGAGGGCGACGGGGGATGTGCGCGGGGTGAGCGAGGTCAGCGACCCGGCGAAGGACGACACCGTCTCCGAGGACGGACGCACCGCGGTCGCGCAGGTCACTTTCACCACCAAGAAGGACGACGACGTACCGGCCGGCACCCTCGACGCGGTGAAGGCCGCGGGGAGCGCGGCCGAGCAGGCGGGTCTCAGGACCGTGTACGGCGGTGACGCCTACGCCCCGTCGACCTCACCCTTCGGTCCCCCCGAGATGGTCGGTCTGGGTGTGGCCCTGGTCATTCTCGTGATCACGTTCGGTTCACTGCTCGCCGCCGGACTGCCGCTGCTCACCGCGATCCTCGGTGTCGTCGGCACCATGGCGGCCATGATGGGCGCGGCCACGGTGCTCGGGGTGACCGACAGCGCGCCCACCCTGGCGATCATGCTGGGGCTCGCCGTCGGCATCGACTACGCGCTGTTCATCGTCTCGCGTCACCGGGCCCAGCTCGCCGCGGGTATGCCCGTCAGGGAGTCCATAGCCAAGGCCAACGCGACCGCGGGCAGTGCCGTCGTCTTCGCCGGAGCCACCGTGGTCATCGCGCTCGCCGGTCTGTCGGTGGCGGGTGTCCCGATGCTGACGTCCATGGGCCTCGCCTCCGCGGGAGCCGTCGCCGTCGCCGTCGTCCTGGCGCTGGGCCTGCTGCCCGCGCTGCTGGGACTGGTCGGTGGCAGGCTCACCCCCAAGTCCGAGCCCCAGTCCCGGTTTCAGCCCCAGTCCCAGTCCCAGCCCCAGCCCCAGCCTCGGTCCCAGTCCGGGTACGGACAGAGGCGCGCGCACGGACGTACGCGTTCGGGTGGGCGCCGGATCCCCGGTGTGCTGCGTCTTCCGGTGCGGGTGCTGGGTGCGCTGTTCTCCTTGGCCGGGCTGATCGGGTCCTTGATCGGGCGAGTCGTCCGCAAGGCCGTCCCCGGAGCCAAGGCCGGCGGGAGCCGCAGGGTGGCGTCCGGCAGTCAGGTACCCATGGGGGAGCGCTGGGTCGAGGGCGTGCTGCGTCGGCCGGTGAGGACGCTGATCGTCGGAAGCGTGGCCCTCGTCGCCCTGGCGCTGCCGGCTCTCCAGCTCAAGCTCGCCGTCACCGACGAAGGCAACAGCCCCACCACCACGTCGAGTCGCCAGGCCTACGACATGGTCGGTGACGCCTTCGGGCCCGGCGCGAACGGCCCCCTCGTCATCCTCGTCGAGGACGACGACCCGGCCGCCGTCGCGTCGACAGCGGCCGCCGTCGAGGACAAGCTGCGTGACGTCGAGGGCATCGCCGACATCAGCGGCGTCGACATGGCCGAGGACAAGGCGGCCGCACGCGTCCAGATCATCCCCGACACCGGACCGCGGACCGCGGAGACCAGCGGCCTGGTCTCCCACCTGCGCACCGAGATGCGCCCCCTCGCCGAGTCGAGCGGCAGCTATGTCGCCGTCACCGGCCTGACCGCCGTCAGCATCGATGTCTCCGACAAGCTCAGCGGCGCCCTGGTGCCCTTCGCGATCGTCGTGGTCGGCCTCTCCGTCCTGCTCCTGATGATCGCGTTCCGGTCCGTCGCCATCCCCGTCAAGGCCACCGTCGGGTTCCTGCTGTCCGTCGGCGCCGCCTTCGGAGCCACGGTCGCGGTCTTCCAGTGGGGCTGGCTCGCCGGTCTGCTGGGGGTGGCGAGCACGGGCCCGGTGGCCAGCTTCATGCCCATCATCGTCATGGCCGTACTCTTCGGACTCGCCATGGACTACGAGGTGTTCCTCGTCTCGGCCATGCGAGAGGACTACGTCCACCACCGCAACGCCCGCGCCGCCATCCTCACCGGAGCCCGCAACGCCGCCCGGGTGGTCACCTCCGCCGCCCTCATCATGATCTCGGTATTCATCAGCTTCCTGTTCTCGCACGACGCGGATATCATGCCGATCGCTTTCGCCCTGGCCTTCGGAGTCATGGTGGACGCCTTCCTGGTCCGTATGACACTCGTGCCGGCGGTGCTGGCTCTCCTCGGTGACCGGGCCTGGTGGCTGCCCCGGCGTCTGGACCGCCTCCTGCCGCACCTCGACGTCGAGGGCGAGAACCTCCACGCACCCGACGCGGCCCCTCAGGTCCCCAGCGAGCAGTCCGCTCCAGTGAGCCTGTGATGCAATGAACTACCCAGCTGATACCGGGACATACCCCGCATTCGCCGCGCAGGTGGAGGCGGTGGACGTCGGGCAGACCGTCCCGCCCGTACAAGGAGCACGTATGAACGCCATCGACGCACCGGGAACCACTGACCGCGTGCTTGTCATCGATGACGATCCCGGTATCAGACGCCTGCTGATCTCGGCCCTCGGATTCGCCGGATTCGAGGTGGACGTGGCGGGCGACCTGACCGAAGCCCTCGAACAGGTCGCCCGCCGGTCCCCGGACGTCATCGTCCTCGACGTCATGCTCCCCGGCGCCGACGGCTTCGAGATCCTCCAACTGCTGCGCGACCGAGGCATCGACGTACCGGTCCTCTTCCTCACCGCACGTGACGCGATCGAGGACCGGGTCCGCGGACTGCGCCTGGGCGGCGACGACTACGTCACCAAACCCTTCAGCGTCGTCGAGGTCGGCGCCCGCCTCCAGGCCCTCCTGCGGCGCGCCCGCAGCGGAGCCGCTCCCGCCACCGAGGAGACACCGCTGAACTGCGCGGACCTCACCATGGACGATCCCCGCCACGAGGTCCGCCGGGCGGGCCGGCTGCTCGAACTCTCACCCACCGAATACCGCCTGCTGCACTACCTGCTGAGCCATCAGGGCCAGGTCCTCTCCCGCGCCCAGATCCTCGAAGCCGTCTGGCAGTACGACTTCGGCGGGGACACCGTCGTCGTCGAGCGGTTCATCTCCAACCTCCGTCGCAAGATCGACCACGGCGACACACCCCTGCTGCACACCGTCCGGGGCGTCGGGTACACCCTCCGAGAGCAGGCCCACAAGTGAGGCTCCGCCGGCCCCGTACCTGGTCCTTGTCCAGCGTCCGGCTGCGGCTGCTCGCCGGCCTGGCCGTCCTGCTCGTGTTCGGTCTGACGGCCAGCTCCGTGATCAGCGCCTTCCTCCTGGAGGACTTCCTGGACAGACGCTACGAGAAAACCCTCCGGACCAGCGCCGACGGCTTCACCGAGGTCATCGCGCGCGGGCCGCAGACCGCCGACGCCGACCAGCTCGGCACCCTCCTCAGGCCGCCGATGGGCCTTGTCGCCGTGGACGCGGACAACAAGATCCTGCTGAGCACCGGTTCCGCCTCCTCGGCGGCCGGTCCGGTCACGGAACTCAGCACGACCGTGCCGGCCGGCACCATCGTCGACTACGACGGGCACAACGACCAGCACGGCCTCGCGGTCATCCGCATTCCCAGCCCCGGGCTCGTCGTCGACCGCGGATCCGACCAGGGCGACATCGAACCGGCCGCCCTCGTCCTCACCATCGACACCTCCGTCGACGACTCCACCGTCGGCGCGCTCATCAGGCGTCAACTCGCCCTGGTCGGAGGCGCGCTGCTGCTCCTGCTGGGACTCGCCGTCGTCGTCCTGCGGCTCGGCCTGCGGCCCCTGGCCCGGATGGCCCGTACCGCCGACGCCATCGCCGAGGGCCACCTCACGGAACGACTGCCGACCACCCGGAACGGCAGTGAGGCGGGACAGCTCGCCGAAGCCGTCAACCGGGCCTTCGACGCCCAGGCCCGCGCGGAGGCGACCGTGCGCTCGCTGGCGGCCGACACGTCCCACGAGCTGCGCACCCCGCTCTCCACCATCTCCGGCTGGCTCGACCTGCACCGTCAGGGCGGAGTCTCGGGGCCGGGCCTGGAAACGGCACTCGAACACATCGAGAACGAGGTGGGACGGATGCGCCTGCTCGTCGAGGACCTCGCCCTGCTGGCCCGCCTGGACGCCGGCCGTCCCGTCGAGCAGCAGGACGTGGACCTCACCGGGCTGGCCGCGAGCGTCGTCGAGGACGCCCAGATCATCTACCCCCGGCGCAGCATCACCATGGCGCCCGCACCCTTCGCCCCCGTCGTCGGCGACGCCGCCCGGCTGCAACAGGTCCTGCGCAACCTCGTCGGCAACGCCGTCCAGCACACCCCGGCCCAGACCGCCGTACGGGTCGAGATGACCCGGGACCACGAGGGCGTACACCTGCGCGTCGTGGACGACGGCCCCGGCATCTCCCCGCAGGACCTGCCCCGAGTCTTTGAACGCTTCTGGCGCGCGGAGGCCAGCCGCAGCCGCGCGTACGGCGGTTCGGGCCTCGGCCTGGCCATCGTGGAGGCCATCGTGCACGCGCACCACGGTCAGGTGCAGGTGCAGTCGGAGGTGGGAGTCGGTACCGCGGTCACCATCCGGCTCCCGCACGCACCGCGCGGCAGCTGACTCCCCGGCCGGGACCGACCCGGCCCGCGAGGCGACGCGAATCCCAGGAAGAGAGGCCATTCATGTACTCGGTGATCCTTGCCGGCGGCCCGACGCTCGTCCGCGCGGCGATGGCCGAGGTCATCGGCGGAAGCCAGGCCCTGTCCGTCGTCGCACAGGCCGCCGACGGCACCCGCTTGCGGGAGCTGCTGGAGGCCGACGTGGGACCCGACGTGATCCTGCTCGACCGTACGATCCAGGGTCCGGACCTCCGTGAGTTCACGGAGGTCGTCGGAGCCGCCTCCGCCGCCGCCCGCACCGTCGTCTTCGGCGTCCTGGACGCCCAGGAGTCCGACGCGTGCCTGAGAGCGGGCGCCACGGGAGTCCTCGCCGCCGACATCACCGCCGTGCAGCTCGTCTCGGCCATGGAGACGGTGCTCCGCGGAGGGCTCGTCGTCGTCCTGGGGACCGCGCCCTCCGTCATGGCACACCAACGGCGCGGAGCGAGCCCCGACACGGCCCCGACGCTGTCCGGACGGGAGCGCGAGATCCTCGCCCTGCTGGCGAGCGGCCACGAGAACTCGGCCATCGCACACGCCCTCGGCATCAGCCCCCTCACCGTGAAGACCCACATCGCGAACATGTTCACCAAGCTCGGGGTCCGCCAGCGCGGCCACCTCATCGCCTTCGCCTACGAGAGCGGCGTCGTGGTGCCGGGCGGGACACCCGTGAGTCCCCTTGTCAGTCCCTTCTTCGACCAGTTGCCCGAAGCGTCCTGAGAGGAAGTCATGAACGAGACACAGCACCAGACGCGGAGTCACACACCGCGCCGGCCACAGAGCCGCACACGGAGCCCGATCGACGACCGCCCGCCGTCCGTGCCGGCCCTGTTCCTTGAGCGCGTCGCGGCCACGCCGGACGCGGAGGCCTACCGCTACCCCGTCCCGCCCGCGTCCGGCGAGGGCCCGGACGAGTGGAGGTCGCTGACCTGGGCGCAGGCCGCCGAGCGCGTCCGCACCATCGCGGCCGGCCTGGTCGAGCTGGGCGTGCGGCCGGAGCAGCGCGTCGCGCTCGCCTCCGCCACGCGCGTCGAGTGGATCCTCGTCGACCTGGGCATCATGTGCGCCGGCGCGGCCACCACGACCGTCTACCCGTCGACCGACGCCGACGAATCCGCGTACATCCTCTACGACTCCGGGAGCCGCGTCCTGATCGCGGAGGACGCCGCGCAGCTCGCCAAGGCCGTGGCGAAGCGCGCCGAGCTGCCGGAACTCACCCATTTCGTCGTCATCGACCCGCAGGGTGTGGACCTCACCGAGGACTGGATCCTCTCCCTCGCCGAACTGGAGCGGCTGGGTGCCGCGTGTCTGGAGCGGGACCCCGGCCTGATCGAGGACAAGGTCGGGGCGATCACCGAGGACCGACTCGCCACCCTCATCTACACCTCCGGGACCACGGGCCGCCCCAAGGGTGTGCGCCTCCGGCACGACAACTGGTCGTACATGGCGAAGGCGGTCGCCGCGACCCCCATCGTCACCAGCGACGTGCTGTACCTGTGGCTGCCGCTCGCGCACGTCTTCGGCAAGGTGCTCACGTCCGGCCACATAGAGGTCGGGCACGTCACGGCGGTGGACGGCCGGGCGGACCGGATCATCGAGAATCTGCCGGTCGTGCGGCCCACGTACCTGGCCGCCGTGCCGCGGATCTTCGAGAAGGTCTACAACGGCATCGCGGCGAAGGCCCGAGCGGACGGCGGAGCCAAGTACAAGATCTTCCAGTGGGCCGCCGGTGTGGCGCGCGAGTACGCCAGAGTCACCCAGGACAACCTCAGGCGCCGGGGCACCGCGAGCGCGCCCTTCCGCCTGGCCGCCGAGCACAGGGCCGCCGACGCGCTCGTGTACTCCAGGATCCGTGCGGCGTTCGGCGGCAGGCTGCGCGTCTGCGTCTCCGGCAGCGCGGCCCTCGCGCCCGAGATCGGCTACTTCTTCGCCGGCGCCGGCATCCCGATGATGGAGGGGTACGGGCTGACCGAGTCCTCCGGGGCCTCCTTCGTGAACCCCCCTCAGGCGTCCCGCACCGGCACGGTCGGCCGGCCGCTGCCCGGCACGGAGGTGCGCATCGCGGACGACGGCGAGATCCTGCTGCGCGGTCCCGGCACCATGGAGGGCTACCACGGGCTGCCGGAGAAGACCGCCGAGGTCCTGGAGCCCGACGGCTGGTTCCACACCGGTGACATCGGCGAACTGTCCCCGGACGGATACCTGCGCATCACCGACCGCAAGAAGGACATGTTCAAGACGTCGGGCGGCAAGTACATCGCGCCGACGGAGATAGAGGGCCGGTTCAAGGCGGTCTGCCCGTACGTCTCCAACATCCTCGTGCACGGCGCCGGGCGGAACTTCTGCACCGCGCTCATCGCCCTCGACGAGCCGGCCGTCCTGGCCTGGGCCGCGGAGAACGGCCTGGCCGGCAGGTCGTACGCCGACGTGGTCGCCGCGCCCGAGACGGTCGCCCTCGTCGAGGCCCATGTCGCGGTGCTCAACGAGGGCCTCCAGCGCTGGCAGAGCATCAGGAAGTTCCGCCTGCTGCCGCGCGACCTCGACGTCGAGCGGGGCGAGATCACCCCGAGTCTGAAGCTGAAGCGGCCGGTCGTCGAGCACGCGCACCGGCGGCTGCTCGACGAGATGTACGAGGGGACGCGCGAGACGTAGCCGACGGCCCGTTCCTCGCCCGCGACCTCCGTCCGATCCCGCGTTTTGGCCCGGCGCAACTGGTTGACAATCCTGCTGTAGCAAATACCATATTTCCTAGGGGACGGATGCAGCACTCGTCACCTGTGGCACCCGGGAACCAAGCGTGAGCCGCGCTCCCGCCACGAACACCACCACCAGGCGTGGACGCCCGGCGATGCCACCGACCGAGGGCGACCGGCACGGCAGCCCCGCCCCGAGGCCGGCGGCGAGGCGCTAGAGGGACCCTCGCCACGCCTCTCACCTGCATGGACCCCCGATGAGCGGCGGGATCGACCCCCGCCTGAGAACTGCGTGTACGCAGTCGCCTCCCCGGCAGGTCACTCGGTGCGGCACACCGACCCGGCCGCACCGCACCCCACTGAGAAGTCGACCCGTTTCCCTACGGCACTAGTGCTATAGCAAATAGTGGAGGATCAATGATGATCTCGCTCTCCAGAGCTTGCGCCCTGGCAGCCGCCTGCGCGGTCGTGCTGACCGCGTGCGGAGGCTCCACGGACCCGAACGGGTCAGCCACACCGACGTCCTCGGTCGATGTCGGCAAGGCGGCGCCCGTCACGCCGCTCGACGCGGCGACGATCGCCAAGGCCAAGAAGCAGGGGTCGGTCCTCCTCTACACCAACGCGGACGCCGACCAGATGGCACCGCTCACCAAGGCCTTCGAGGCGAAGTATGGCATCAAGGCACGCGTGCTGAACATGAACGACGCGCAGACCTTCCAGCGCTACGCCACCGAGACCGCCACCGGAGTGCGCACCGCGGACGTCGTGATGGCCACCGACGCGGTCGAGGTCCTGAACTTCGTCGACAAGGGCAACGTCCTCGACTACGAGGATCCCAACCTCGAGCACCTTCCCGCGTACGCGAAGCTCGCCCCCGGTGTGGCCGCCATGTCGGAGGACCCGCTCGTCGCCGTGTACAACACCGCGCTCATTCCCAAGGAGAAGCAGCCCAAGGACCTCAAATCCCTCGCCGAACTGTCCAAGTCCCTCAAAGGGAAAGTCGGAGCGACCGACATAAGCAATCCGCAGTCCTTCGGTGCCGTCAGCAGTTACGTCACCAAGAACGGCGACGCGGGATGGAAGAACATCGAAGCCCTGGGCCCGAACTCCGGCGTCGAATCGGGCAACGGCAACCTCATGCAGAAACTGGCCCAGGGGCAGTACCAGGCCACGTATTTCGTCTCGGGTTCGGTCCGGGCGCTGATCGAGGGCGAGGAAGCGGCGAAGATCCTCAACTACACGTACCTGACGGACGGAACGCCACTGCTCCCGAGGGCGGTCGCCGTCACGAAGAAGGCGAAGTCACCCGAGGCGGGAAAGCTCTTCGTGAACTTCGCGCTCTCGGTCGAGGGACAGGAAGCCGCCTGTAAGGGCGGATTCACTCCGTACCGCGACGGAGTCGACTGCGCCTACGGACTTCCGGCCGTCGAAAAGGTCGTCGGCGCCGACAACATGATGCTCGGCGGCTACCCGAAGGACATCGTCAAGAACAAGCCGACGATCGTCGATCGTTGGAAGAAGGCCTACGACCGATGAGCACCACCCAACTGCGGCCGCCGGCGGCCCGCACCCCTCCACCACCGAAACCGTCCCGCCGACGGTGGCTGTCGACGAACGCGAGTCACTACGTCCTGTGGGCGCTCGCGCTGCTGGTCATCGTCGGATCGGTCGTCCCGGTCGTGGCCGCCGCGGTGTGGTCGACCCCGCTGTACGAGTCGGGCGGGCATTTCACCTGGGACAACTTCCACACGCTGCTCACCGACGACAGCTGGTGGACCGCGGTCGTCAACTCGATACTGTTCGCCGCCCTCAACACCGTCGGATCGATTCTGATCGGTGTGGCCTGCGCGGTGTTCCTCACCCGCACCGACATACCCGGGCGCCGCGTCCTGACGACGTTGCTGCTCGTCCCGATCGCCCTGCCCGGCCTCGTCCTCATCATCGGCTGGGCCGCCATGTGGACCCCGGCGGGATTCGCCTCCGCGTGGCTGGAGAACAACACCTTCCTGAGCATGCCGGTCAACCTCTACAGCATTCCCGGCATGGCCATGGTCGCCATGAGCGTGGCCTCGCCCACGGTCTTCCTGCTGTGCCGCGGCACGCTGCTGGCGATCGACCCCTCCCTGGAGGACGCCGCCCGCACCTCGGGGGCCAGCCCGCTGCGCAGCCTGCTCTCCGTGAGCCTGCCCCTGATGCGCCCCGCCATCACGAACGCGGCGCTCCTGGTCTTCGCCCTCTCGATGGAAGTCCTCGGGCTGCCACTCGTCCTGGGGTTCTCCAGCAAGATCAGCCTGATCTCCACGTACCTCTACGACCACTGGGTCAACGACTCGCAGCAGGGTCTGGTGTCGGCCGGCGCGGTGTTCCTGCTCGTCGCCGTCTCCGGGCTCCTCGTCCTGCGCAACCGGCTCGTGGGGGACACCGCACGCTTCACCACCACCACGGGGAAACCGACGGGTGTGCGCGTCCTGAGGCTGGGGCCCGTGCGCTGGGTGATAGCCGCCGCGATCACGTTCTTCCTCGTCGTGTTCGTGGTCGTACCGCTGGCCGGAGTGTTCCTGGCGGCCTTCACCTCCATCCTGTCGCCGTTCATCTCGCCCTGGAGCGTGCTGACCTTCAGCAACTTCTCCGCGGTCTTCGAGAACCAGCTCTACACCAACTCCATCATCAACAGCCTGCTCATCGCGGCTGTCGGCGGGGCCCTGACGACCCTGGTCATCGCCGTCCTGTCGGTGATCGCGCACCGCTCGCAGTTCCGTTTCCGCGGCTCCCTCCAGCAGGGCATGCTGTGGCCGCGCATGATGCCGGCGCTCATCACCGGAATGGCGTTCTTCTGGAGCTTCGCCCTTCTCGACCGGTCCGGTGCCATTCGCGCGAGCCTGTGGGGCATCGGTATCGCGTTCGCGGTGAGAAGCCTCGCTCTGGGATACAGCGCCTTCTATCCGGCGCTGGCCGGCATCGGCGCCGACCTCGACAACGCCGCCCGCACGTCCGGTGCCACCTGGTGGACGGCCATGCGCACCGTCGTCCTCCGCCTCGTCGCACCCGCCATGGGTGCCTCGTTCGTGCTGCTCTTCGTGGCCATGCTCAACGACGCCGAACCGGCGGTGTTCCTCGTCACCGACGAGACGCCCGTGCTCGGCCTCACCATGCTGCAACTCGCAGCGACAAGTATCGGCGGGACCGTCGCCGCGTTGGGAGTCATCCAGATGGTCATCACCTTGGTCGTTCTGGGCGCGGGCCGCGCCCTGTTGGGGGTGCGTCCTCGTGCCTAGTCTTCATCTGAACGCGATCACCAAGAAGTTCACCCAGCACACCGCCCTGCACGAGGTGTCACTGACCGTCCAGGACGGCGAGATCTTCACCCTGCTGGGTCCCAGTGGCTGCGGGAAGTCCACCACCCTGTGGTCGATCGCCGGCCTGCACAAGCCCGACTCGGGCAGCATCGCGTTCGGTGACCGTGTCGTCTTCGACCACGGACGGGTCGACGTCGAACCCGAGAACCGCAATTGCGGTGTCGTGTTCCAGTCCTACGCGATCTGGCCGCACATGTCGGTCGCGGAGAACGTGGGTTACCCCCTCAAGCTCCGCAAGACCCCCAAGGCACAACGCGAAAGCCGCGTCCAGGAGGTCCTCGAACTCGTGGAACTGGGCCGGCACGCGGGCCGCTACCCGCACGAACTGTCCGGCGGCCAGCAGCAACGGGTCGCGCTGGCCCGGGCGCTCGCCCACCCGCCCGACATGCTGCTCCTGGACGAACCCTTCTCCAACCTCGACGCCAAGCTGCGCGACCGGTCCCGGCAGTGGCTCAAGACACTCCAGTCGCAGGTCGGAGTCACCACCGTCTTCGTGACCCACGACCAGGACGAGGCCCTGTCGGTGAGCGACCGGGTCGCCGTCATGGACCAGGGGAGGGTACGCCAGGTAGGCACCCCCGCGGAGATCTACGAGCACCCCGCCGACCTGTTCGTCGCCGACTTCGTCGGCACCGCCAACATCCTGCCCGCCACGGTCGTCGAGGCGGACGGAACCCACGCGGTGCTCCGCGTCGAGGGCGTCGGCGAACCGCTGAGGGTGCCGCACACCGACAGACGCCTGGGCCCGGTACGGATCTGTGTCCGGCCCGAGAACATCGACATCCACCGCGGCGGGGGTGCGGCGAAGCGGCCGGGCGCCACCCTGACGGCCAAGGTCGACAACCAGGCCTACCTCGGTGACCACTACCGCTACACCTTCCGCATCGGCGGCACCCCGGTGATCGTGACGACCACGCGCCCGAGTACCGCCGGCGAGCTCACCGTCAGCCTTCCGCCGGAAGACATCCGAGTCTTCCACGAAGAAGCCGATTCCCCTGAGGAGAACCCCCATGCCCCCGTCCACTGATGCCGTCGCACAGGTCGGCGTTCTGGCGCCGTCCGGAATGCTCGGCGCCGGTTTCGACCCGGAGACCATCGAGCGTGGTCTGACCCTGAACCCGGACGTCATCGCGATCGACGGTGGCTCCACCGACTCGGGCCCCCACTACCTGGGGGCCGGGGTGGCGAAGACCACCGCGGCCGCGGTCGGCCGTGATCTGCGCATCCTCCTCAAGGCGGCCGCCTCCGCCGGCATCCCGCTGATCGTCGGCTCCTGCGGCACCAGCGGCACCGACTCGGGTGTCGACTGGGTCGCCGGGATCGCGGAGCGGATCCTGGCCGAGGAGGGCCTGGACCTGCGGATCGCCCGGATCTACAGCGAGCAGGAAGCCCCGTTCCTCAAGGAGGAGCTCGACGCCGGACGTGTACACCCCTTGGCCCCGCACGGCGCCCTGGAGGCGGAGACACTCGAAAGCTGCACGCACATCGTCGGCATGATGGGCCATGAGCCCATCGTCGAGGCCATCCAGGGCGGCGCACAGGTCGTCCTCGCAGGACGCGCCACCGACACCGCGCTGGCCGCCGCGGTGCCCCTGATGCTCGGTATGCCGGCCGGACCCACCTGGCACGCCTCCAAGATCGTCGAATGCGGCGGACAGGCCACCACGGATCCGCGGGCCGGCGGCGTCCTCGCCACGATCGACCACGACGGCTTCGTCATCGAGCCCCTCGCCCCGGGCAACGCCTGCACGCCCAACTCGGTCGCCGCGCACATGCTGTACGAGACGGCCAACCCGTACCGGATGCGGGAACCCGCCGGCACCCTGGACGTCACCGACGCCGTCTACACGGCACTCGACGAGCGCCGCGTCCGTGTCGAAGGATCCCGCTTCGAGCTCGCCGAGCAGCACACCATCAAGCTGGAGGGCGCCCGGGTCACCGGCTACGAGACCGTCTCGTTCTCCGCCATCCGCGACCCGTACATCACCGCCCACATCGAGCGCTGGGCCGACCTGCTGCGCGTCATCGTCACCGACCGGGTCCGCCAGACCCTCGAACTGGCCGACGACGACTACGGCCTGGACATCCGCCTCTACGGCCACAACGCCGTCCTCGAAGGCCTCGACCCGGACGCCGGCGCCACCCCGCCCCGGGAGGTCGGCGTCATGCTCCTCGTCAACGCGCCCTCCCAGGCCACCGCGACCGCGGTCGCCAAGGTCGCCAACCCGCTCATGCTGCACCTCCCGCTGCCGGAGATGGAGTACCTGCCCAGCTTCGCCTTCGCCACCTCACCGGCGGAGACCGAGCGCGGGGCGGCCTACGAGTTCGTCCTCAACCACGTCGTCGACGTCGACTCGGCCACCGGCATGTTCCGTATCCACCACTCCCGCGAGGTGTCCCATGTCTGAGCAGTCCCACCGCCCGCCCACCCTCGGCGACCACGCGATCGAGATCCGCTCCAAGAACGCCGGCCCCTTCTGGGTCACCCTGGAGACCTTCATGAAGGACAGCGCCGGATACGCGATCGCGGCCGACGAGTCCCTCATCGACGAGGCGGTCGTCGCCGGCCTCTACGGCGTGGACGCCGCGCACGTCCAGATCTTCCGCATCCCCGCCCTGAACGTCGTGAAGATCTCCTTCCCGCGGCGGGTGACCCAGGCCGGCCTCCGCGACCGGGACATACACGCCGGTCAGCATCACGTCCCTCTCGCGGCCCTGCGGCTGCCCGAGCCCGCCGTCGCCGCGACAGGCAACCGTGACTGAGCCCGGAGGACTCGCCTCGTTCCGCTGAACCGACGGGTTCGGTGCGGTCACCGCGGCGGACGCCCGTGCCGTCCGCCGCGGACACCGGACCCGGCCACACCATCCAGGGAAACCCCGTGCATGCCGCCATCGTGAAACTGAGCCGCTCGGCGCTGGAGGGTGTCGACGCCGCGGCCGGCCAGGTCGCCGAAGAGGTCATCGCGACCGAGGAGGACCTCGGCGACGAGTCGCTCGTCCCCAGGGCCGACATCAGGGAGACCACGTCCCGACTGCTCCGGAACTTCTTCCTCCACATCGCCGAAGGCGTCCCTCCCGACCTGGCCGCGGTGCGAGAGGTGGGCCGTCGCCGAGCGCAACAAGGCGTACCGCTGACAGCCGTCCTGCACGGTTTCCGCATCGGGTTCCGGGGCGTCTGGAATCTCCTCGTCGAGCAGGTGGCTCCCGACGACACCGAGACGATGCGCGCCCTGTTCCAGGAAGCCGACCGGATGTGGCTTCTTCTCGACGACTACTCCGCCCAGTTGCGCGACGGCTACCGGGACAGGGCCGCCGGGCTGCTCCGTATCGCCGAGGAGGAACGGGAGCAGCACTTGGACGTCCTGTTCGCCTCGGGACCCGTCGAGGTCGGCCGCAAGTTCCTCGGCGCGGAGATGCTGGGACTGCCCAGGGCCGGACGGTTCCTGGTGATCGCCGGCGACGGCATCACCCGGGCCACGCGGGAGGCCTGGGACTCCGTGCTCGCACTCCGCGGGGCACGGGTGCTGTGGCGCCACTCCCCGCGGCGGGTCATCGGCCTGATCAGTGTGAGTCCGTCCGCCTCGGAGTGGCCCGGTCTCCCACGCCACCTGGACGTGGGAGAGGCGAGACGCCTCGGTGTCAGCAGCGCCTTCAGCGCGGTGGAGGACGCGGCCCACGCGCTGCATCAGGCACTCATGGCGTTCGAGAGCATTCCCCGCACCGAAAAGGGCGTACGGCGTTACGGCGACGACCCGTTGGGCTGTCTGATCGCCGCGTCGGCCGACGACTCGATCGACCTGTGCCGGATCGTGCTCGGCGAACTGATGGCCCTGCAACCGGCATTGCAGGAGTCACTGCTGGAGACCCTGACCGCCTGGTTCCACTCCGGTGGGTCCGTCGACACGGCGGCCCACACGCTCTTCTGCCACCGCAACACCGTTCGTTACCGGCTCAGGCACATCGAAGAACTCACGGGCCTTCACCTCAAGGACCCAAGGGATTCCGCGCAGTTGTACCTCGCCGTGCAGACCTTGACGCACCAGGGCGGGAACGTGTTCCCAGCCCCTTGATCCGTGCCCGCCGGCTCACGGTCACAACTTGTGCGCGGTGACAAGACAAGGGCGCGATCGAAGTCGGTGCGCACATCGACTCGGCAGCGCCGTTCGAGCAGGCTTGATATCAGGGACCACGGCCGTCCGATTCGGATTTCGGCCCCTCGTGTGGAGGAGAAGAGCATGACGCAGGAAACGATCCGGAGCAGCGATCCCATCGCCGAGCCGTTGAGCCGGCAGGATCTCGTGCCCATTCCGGAGGAGAAGCTCATCTTCCGGCTCCCCACCCCGTTCACCGATCCGGCCGTCGAGCGGCGTCACCGCAAGGAGCGGCTCGCCGGCGCACTGCGCCTCTTCGGCCGGTTCGGGTTCGAGGAGGGCGTCGCCGGCCACATCACCGCGCGCGACCCGGAATTCACCGATCACTTCTGGGTCAACCCGTTCGGTATGTCCTTCAAGCACGTGCGGGTCAGCGACCTGCTGCTCGTCAACCACGACGGCGACGTCGTACAGGGCCGCCACCGGGTGAACCGGGCGGCCTTCGCCATCCACGCGGCCGTTCACGCGGCACGGCCCGACGCGGTCGGCGCCGCCCACAGCCACTCGGTGTACGGCAAGGCCCTGTCGGCGACGGGCCAGCGGCTCGAACCGCTCACCCAGGACGCCTGCGCGTTCTACGAGGACCACGGCTGCTACGAGAACTACTCAGGTGTGGCCGACGACCCGGAAGAGGGCCGGCGTATCGCCGAGGCGCTCGGCGGCTACAAGGCGGTCATCCTGCGCAACCACGGGCTGCTCACCGCGGCGGGCTCGGTGGACGCCGCCGCGTACTGGTTCATCACCATGGAGCGATCGGCCCAGGCCCAGCTCGCCGCCAAGGCCGCGGGGCCCACGATCGAGATCCCCCACAAGGAGGCCAAGTTCACCTACGGGCAGGTGGGCTTCGACCTGGCGGGCTGGTTCCAGTTCCAGCCCCTGTTCGACCAGATCTCGCGCACGGACCCGGACCTCTTCGAATAGGCCCGGCGGACGCGGCACAGATCCGGGGGGATGCCGAAGGGGGAACGGCCGCGGCCGTTCCCCCTTCGGCATCCCCCCGGATCTGTGCCCAGGACCCGCCACCGGCCGTCACCCGACGGCGAACCGGGCCCGCCCCTCCAGCGCCGCGACCAGCTCGGCGGCGCCCGCGAGGCCCGCCGCCCTGCGGGCCTCGGCGGTCTGGCCCGCGAGGTGGGAGTAGACGGTGATCCCCTCGACGCCGCGCAGCGGACTGTCCGCGGGGAGGGGCTCCCGCGTCGCCACGTCGAGCGCCGCGCCGGCGATGGAGCCGGTACGGACCGCGTCGGCGAGCGCCTCCTCGTCGACGACGGCCCCGCGCGCGGTGTTGACGAGCACGGCCGTCCGCTTCATCTCCGCGAAGGCGGAGGTGTCGAACAGCGACCGGGTCCTGTCGGTCAGCGCGGTGTGGACCGAGACGTAGTCGGAGACGGCCAGCAACTCGGCGAAGGGAACGAACCGGACCGCCGGATCGTCACGTTGCCCCTCCGGGACGCCGGTGGCGCACACCACGTCCATCCCGAACGCGCGGGCGAGAGGTACGACGGCCCGAGCGGCCGCACCGTACCCGACCAGGCCGAGCGTGGCCCCGCGGAGCTCATGCCCGTCCCCACGCGGCCACCCGCCCGCGGCCACACCCGTGGCACTCTCGACGAGGCGACGCGCCGACGCGAGCAGCAGGCCCAGCGTGTACTCGGCCACTGCGTTCGCGTTGATCCCGGGCAGGTTGCTCACGCTGATCCCGAGCCGGTTCGCGGCCCCGACGTCGACGGAGTCGTACCCGACACCCGTGCGCACCACCACCCGCAGCCGCGGCACGCGGGCGAGGACGTCGGCGGTCAGGGGCTCGTTCGCGATGAGCGCCGCGTCGATCCCGGCGAGCGCGGACACGAGCTCCTCCGGATCGCGCCGTCCGGTCATCGGGGCGTGACGCGTGTCGAGACCGGCGCCCCGGAGGTAGGCGTCGACCTCGTCGCCGGGGCGCAGGTAGTCAGTGGTGATCAGGACGCGCGGCACGGTTCTTCCTCTGCTTTCATCGGTTCTCGTCCTTCGCCGGCCACGCGTCGACCTCGACGAACAGGGTCAGGTCGTCGTCGACCGTGATGCGGCAGTCGGGGCCGAAGGACGACGAGGACTCCCGCTCCTCGAACACCGCCGGCCCCTGGATCTGGGTACCGGGGCGCAGCGCGTACCGGTCCCACACCACGGCGTCCAGCGGACCGTGCCCGGGGAAGTGCACCCTGCGCACACCGCGCAGTGGTTCGTCGCCGGTCGGCGTGGTGCTCAGCGGCACCTCGGGGGTGGGCAGCCGCATCGACAGCCGCCAGCTCACGACCTCCACCTGACCGGGGAGGCCGCGCCCGAACACGTCCCGGTACGCCGTCTCGAACGCCGCCCGGATCGAGTCCGCGTCGGACGGGCCGAGGTCACCCGGCGGCAGCGTGACCTCGATCTCGGATCCCTGGCCCAGGTACCGCATGTCGGCGGTGCGCAGCAGTCGTACGTCCCCCGGGTCCGGCGGCCGCAGCACCGACTCGGCACGGGCGGTCATGTCGTCGTAGAGGGCCGCGACGCCGTCCCAGTCGACCTCGGTCAGCGGCGAGGGCAGGCTCCGTACCTCGTCCACGGACGGCGCGGCCACCAGGAAGCCGTACGCCGACATGACACCGGCGCGCATCGGCACCACCACCCGCGGGATCTTCAGCGCCTTGGCCAGTCCGTACGCGTGGACCGGGCCCGCGCCCCCGAAGGCCAGCAGGGCGAAGTCGGCCGGGTCCTTCCCCTGTTCGGACAGGTGCATCCGGGCCGCGGCCGCCATGGACTGGGTCACGACCTCGACGATGCCCTCGGCGGCGGTCACCGTGTCCAGGCCGAGCGGGTCGGCCACGTCGTGGCGTACCGCCTTGTGGACCTCGGGCGTCAGCAACCGCATGTCACCGCCGAGGAAGGTCTCCGGGTCGAGGTAGCCCAGCACCAGGTCGGCGTCGGTGACCGTGGGGTGCTCGCCGCCCCGGCCGTAGGCGACGGGGCCGGGGACCGAACCGGCGCTGCGCGGGCCCACCTTGAGCAGGCCCAGCTGATCGATGCCGGCGATCGAACCGCCGCCCGAGCCGATCTCGATCATGTCCACGACGGTGAGTCTGACCGGCAGTCCCGACCCCGGCTTGAACTTGTCGACCCGGCCCGCCTCGAAGTCGTGCTTGACCCGTGCTCCGCCCTCCTGGACGACGGCGATCTTGGCCGTGGTGCCGCCCATGTCGAACGAGATGACGTGGTCGATGCGCGCTCGCTTCGCCACGGCGGCCGCCGCGATCGCCCCGGCGGCCGGGCCCGATTCGAGAAGCCGTACCGGGAACCGTTTCGCGTCGTCCAGGTTCGTGACCCCGCCGCTGGAGAGCACGATCCGCAGCGGCGCGGCGATGCCCATCGCCGACAGGTCGCGGTCCAGGTCGTCGAGGTAGCGGGACATCAGCGGCTGCACATAGGCGTTGAGACACGCTGTACTGGCGCGTTCGAACTCACCGATCACGGGTGCGACGGCGCTGGAGAGGGTGACCGGCAGCTCGGGGTACGCCGCGTTCACCAGAGTCCGTACGCGCAGTTCGTGGCCGGGGTTGCGGTAGGAGTGCAGGAAGGCCACGGCCAGCGCCTCGACACCGTGTTCCAGGAGGTCGGCGACGTGCGCCAGGACCGCGGCCTCGTCGAGCGGTTCGAGTTCGGAGCCGTCCGCGGCCAGCCGGCCACGGACGCCGCGGCGCAGGTGCCGGGGCACGAGCGGGGCCGCGGGGCGGGCGAGGAGGTCGGTCGTGTCGAACCTGGTCTCACGGCCCATCTCCAGGGCGTCGCTGAAGCCCGCGGTCGCCAGGAGGCCCACGACCGCACCGGTGCGCTCCAGCAGCGCGTTGGTCACCAGCGTCGTACCGTGCACGATCCCGGCGACGTCGGCCGGCCGGGTGGCCGTCTCGTCCAGCAGCCGGGCGATGCCGGTGGTGATGGCCTCGTTGGGCGCGTGCGGTGTCGTGGGCAGCTTGCCGGGATGCGTCAGTCCCCGGTCCGGGTCGTGCAGGAGCAGGTCGGTGAAAGTCCCGCCCACGTCGACGCCGATCCTCACCGAGCCGCTCACGGACGGGCCTCCTCTGTGACAGTGACAGTGACAGGGTGGGTGTACCCGGCGGCCTCGTCCGCCGAGAGCAGCTCCGGTTCACGTTCCTCGGGGGCTCCGAACCCGCCGCCACCGGCGAACGAGATCACCACCGAGGCACCGGGCGCGAGCTGGGAGATCGACTTCAGCGGGACGCGTTCACCGGTGTCCAGCACTGCTTGGGCCGGTGCGCCGGGCCGCCCGCCGGCCAGTCCCAGCGCCGGGTGGCTTTCCCGGTCACCGAGGAGAACCATCTGGACCGGTCGGCCGGTCGGGTTGTGCACCTCGATGTCCTGGCCCAGCCCGCCACGCCGCCGGCCCTGCCCGCCCGATCCCGGACGGAGTTCCTTGCGCACGAAACGCAGGGGTGAGGAGACTTCGAGCGCCTCGATCCCGCCGACCCCGGAATTGGTGGGGAAGGCGGTGGTCGACAGGCCGTCGGCCGACAGGGAGGCGCCCATACCGGCGTTGGCGAAGAGCATCAGCCCGAACGGACGGCCGTCGTCGTCCAGACCGGCGAACCGCACCCGCAGCGCGGGCGCGCCACCGCTGTCCGCGATGACCCGGTCCGGCAGCACCGGGGCGAGCGCCTGGTACACCGCGCACGACAGGAGGTGCCCGGTGAGGTGCCGGGCCAGGACGGGCGCCGGGAACCTCGGGTTGAGGATCGTCCCCTCGGGGGCGCCGACCCGGATCGACCGGTAGGAGCCCCAGTTCGTACGGGTCGCCGGGTCGAGCAGGATCTTGAGCGGGTACATCGAGTACGCGCGGGTGTAGTTGAGGGTCGAGTTCGTCGCGAACGGCACCTGCTGCGAACTGCCCGTGTAGTCGATCACCACGTCGTCCCCGCGGATCTCGACCGCGCACTCGATGTGGGTCGGATGCCCCTCTGCTCCGTCCGCGTCCACCGAGGAGCGGTAGACACCGTCGGGCAGCGCGGCGATCGCCCGGCGCATCGCGGTGTCGGTGAGCGTGTGCACCGCGGCGGCGAACTCCTCGAAGTCGCTCTCCCGGAAGTCCACGAGGTACTCCTGGGCGCGCCGACGGCATACGGCGTGCGCGGCGGCCTGCGCCTCCAGGTCGCCCCACACCTGGTCGGCGAGCCGCACGTTGGCCAGCAGCAGGTCCTTGACGCCCTGCTCGACCCGGCCCGCGCGGAACAGCCGCAGGGGCGGGATCAGGATCCCCTCCGCCAGCAGGTCGGTCGCCCCGAGCGTCGGGACACCGCCGATGTCGGGGGAGTGGGCCGCGGTGCCGGCGAAGCCGACGAGAGAGCCGTGGTGGAACACCGGTGTGATCATGGCGATGTCCGGCAGGTGCCCGGTGGCGATCCACGGGTCGTTCGTGATGACGCAGTCGCCGTCCTGCCACTCCTCGGCCGGGAACCGTTCCAGCACCAGGTGGGTGAGCGAACTCATCAGTGCGGCGAAGGCCGGGATGCCGGCACGTGACTCGGCGATCGTGCGACCGCTCCGGTCCATCAGCACGACCGTGTAGTCGTTCGACTCGCGGATGATGGTGGAGAAGGCGGTACGGAGCATGGTCGAGGCGGCCTCGTCCGTGGCCGCGGCCAGCCGGTCCCAGCGCACTTCGAGGCCGATCGGGTCGAGAGCGGCCCTGCGGTCGGCTCGGTCCTGGGCGGATCGCCCCGCCGGCCCGGGAGCGGCACCGGCGGTCACGAGGCACCCGTCCGCTCGGGCGCGGGGGCCGCGGCCGGTGGGCCGGGCGGCTGCGCCCGGCCCGTGCCGCCGATCCGCCGGGCGATGGCGGATCCCAGCGCCGTGGTCGTCGCGCTCCCGCCGAGGTCCGGCGTCAGGACGTCCGGCCGCTGTTCCAGGACCGACTCGATGGCGGCCACGGTGTCCGCGGCGGCCGCCGCCTCGCCCAGATGCTCCAGCATCATGGCTCCGCTCCAGATCTGGCCGACCGGGTTGGCGATGCCGCGCCCCGCGATGTCGGGGGCGGATCCGTGCACGGGCTCGAACAGGCTCGGATGGTTCCGCTCGGGGTTGATGTTCGCACTCGGCGCTATCCCGATCGTGCCGGTGCAGGCCGGGCCCAGGTCGGAGAGGATGTCGCCGAACAGATTGCTCGCCACGACGACGTCGTACCGGTCGGGCCGCAGCACGAACTTCGCCGCCAGGATGTCGATGTGGTCCTTGTCGGCGGTCACCCGCGGGTAGCGCAGCGCCATCTCGCTCGCCCGCTCGTCCCAGTACGGCATGGAGATCGAGATGCCGTTGCTCTTGGTCGCCCAGGTCAGCTGCCTGCGCGGTCGTGCGTCGGCGAGCTCGAAGGCGTACCGCAGCACCCGATCGACACCGACCCGGGTCATCACGGTCTCCTGGAGCACGGTCTCGCGCTCGGTGCCCTCGAAGATCCGCCCGCCGATGCTGGAGTACTCGCCCTCGGTGTTCTCGCGCACCACGTAGAAGTCGATGTCTCCCGGACCGTGGTCGCGCAGCGGGCTGCGCACTCCCCGCAGCAGGCGGACCGGCCGCAGATTGACGTACTGGTCGAACCCGCGCCGCAGCTGCAGAAGACTGCCCCACAGCGACACATGGTCGGGGACGACCTCGGGCCAGCCGACCGCGCCGAAGAAGATCGCGTCGAAGCCGCCCAGCACCTCACGCCAGTCCTTCGGCATCATCTCCCCGTGCCGCACCCAGTAGTCGGCGCTGGCGAAGTCGAACTCCTCCACGTCGAGTTCGAAGTCGTACGCGTCGGCCGCGGCGCGCAGGCACCGCAGCCCTTCGGGAACGACTTCCCGGCCGATGCCGTCCCCGGGCACGGCGGCGATGCGATAACGCTGTGGCACGACTGCGGCTCCTTGTTCGACGCGCTGAGTACGCCGGTCCCGCCGGCTCAGCGGCTCTCCACTCTGGTATCCGACGAGGCCGGCCACAACAGGAGTCCTGGCAACCTATGCTTTCCCCAGCGGAAAACCCGCCCGGGACGGAGAACCTCATGAAGATGTCCGTCGACGACCTGAAGTTCTTCCAGGTCGTGGCAGCCAGCGAAACGCTCACGGCGGCATCGCGCCAACTCGGCTGGTCGCTTCCCGTGGTCAGCAAGCGGCTGAGCGCACTGGAGGGCCGGCTCGACGTACGACTCGTCCAGCGGGGCACCCGCCGGCTGGTGCTGACCTCGGAGGGCGCCCTGTACGCGAGCGGGCTCGACTCGATCCTCGACCAGCTGCGCGAGCTGGAGGACCTGGTGACCGACCGCTCGGGGGATCTGCGAGGCTCCCTGGTGGTGCAGGCGACCCTCGGCCTGGGGCGGGCTCACGTGGCGCCGCTGCTGGCGGAGTTCGCCGCCGCGCACCCCCAGTTGCAGGCGCAGTTGCACACCTCGGCGCTGCCCCTGCGCCCGCACCGGCGGAAGTTCGACGTGGCCGTCCACGTGGGAAGTCCGCCGGACTCCTCGCTGCGGATGCGCCGGCTCGCGGAGAACCGGCGCGTACCGTGCGCGGCGCCCTCGTACCTGGAACGGCGGGGCGCGCCCACACGCGTCGAGGATCTCGCGCGGCACGACTGCATCGTGCTGCGCGAGAACGAGGGGGACTACGCGCTCTGGCGGTTCGGTGACATCAGCGATCCGCGGCACGTCCGGGTGCGCGGCCCCCTGTCGAGCAACGACGGGGACATCGTGACCCACTGGGCCCTGGAGGGCCGCGGTGTGATCATGCGCTCCGAGTGGCAGGTCCGCCCCCACATCGAGCGCGGTGAGCTGGTGCGCGTGCTCCCGCACATCCCGACGCCCGCGGCCGACATCTATGCCCTGCTGGAGGACGACGGCCACGTCCCCCGGCGGGTGACCGAGCTGATCGAGCACCTCGCGGCCCGCCTGCCGGGACGGCTGGGCAGGTCCGCCTGACCCGACGGTTTCCCGGTAGGAAAGTTTTGGTTGCCCGATCGTGGCGTACACGGAGGTCGGCCGCGCGGCTGTGTTGCCTCTAGGTTTCGTGACACCCGGCAAGCAGGCCGGGTCATGATGCCGAGAGCGCGAAGGAACCGACATGATCGAAGCCGCCTCCGTCGTCAGCCTGCTGCTGGTCTTCGCCGTCGCCACGGTGCTGCCCATCAACATGGGCGTGCTCGCCCTGACCGCGGCGTTCGTCCTCGGCGCGGCCTCCGGCCTCTCCAGCGACGAGGTCTTCGCCTTCTTTCCCGGGCAGGTGTTCGTGCTGGTCGTGGGCATCACGCTGCTGTTCGGCATCGCCCGCGTGAACGGCACCATGGCGTTGTTCCTGCGCGCCTCGCTCCGCCTCGTGGGACATCGGCGCTGGGCGGTGCCCTGGCTGGTCTTCGTCGTCGCCGGGATCCTGATGTCCTTCGGCTTCGTCCTCGCTGTGGGCATCCTCGCGCCGATGGCGATGTCGCTGGCCGCCCGGTTCAAGGTCCGCCCGCTCCTCATGGCCATGATGGTCAGCCACGGGGCGCTGGCCGCGTCACTGTCCCCCGTGACCGTCTACGCCGCCTTCACCCGGCAGGTCGCCGACAAGGCGCAGATCGGCGTGGGCTCGGTGACGATGTTCGCCGCGTGCTTCCTGGCCAACCTCGTGTTCGCCGTCGTCATCTACCTGGCCTGGGGCCGCGAACTGTGGACGCCCCTGCCCGAGGAGGCACAGGAGACGCGGGAGGGGCGGGAGGGCCGGACCGCGCAGGCCGACGGCAAGAGCCTGACGCTGACGGGCGGCCGGAGCGCCACCGCGACCGGCGCCGACACGGTCCCGGACACGGGCACGGGGGCGGGGCCCGGGACCGAGTCCGCCGCGGGGGCGGTTCGCTCCCGGACCACGACCGGCACACCGGCCGTCGCGGGCCTCGACCTCGACGCCGCGAAGGGCGGCATCACCCCCCTGCGCGCTCTCACGTTGCTCGCCGTGCTGGGACTCGTCGTCGGCGCGGCCCTGGGCGTGGACGTCGGTGTGATGGGGCTCGTCGAAGCCGCCGTGCTGCTCCTCCTGGCCCCGCGCGAGCACTCCGACGGGTTCAAGGACATCGGCTGGAACGTCATCCTCCTGATCTGCGGGATGCTGACGCTGATGGCCGTACTGACCGCCAACGGCACCGTCGACCACATCGCCGACGGTGCGGCGGACCTCTCCATGCCCAGTCTGGCGATCCTGCTCATCCTGCTGATCGCGGCGCTCCTGTCCGCGGTCGGCTCGTCGGTCGCCACGATCGGCATCGCGCTGCCGCTGGCGCTTCCCCTGCTGCACGACGGCGGGCTGTCGGCTGCCGGAGTCATCATCGCCATCAGCACCTGCTCACTCATCGTCGACGTGAGCCCGTTCTCGACGAACGGAGCCCTGGTGCTGACCAACGCCCAGGTCGCGAACCGACGTCGGTTCCAGAACCAGATGCTCGCGTACACCGCGGCGATCTGCCTGGCCGCCCCGCTGCTGCTCTGGGCGGCCCTGGAGGCCGTCGGCTAGGTGTCGCACGGAGTTGGTGGGGCGCGGTGCGGCGCTCAGGTGCGGCGTGCGGCCCACACTCTGCGCTCGGTCCGTACCCGCAGGTCGTCGCGGCGCAGAACGCCGTACGGGCTGTCGGTGTCGAGCAGCCGGTCGAGCGCGGCCAGGTCTTCGACCGGCAGCTTCCCGGCGACGCCGCCCCGCATCCGGCGCAGACTGCCGAGTGCGTAGCGCCCGACCGCATCGGTGTGGGGCGGTCCGAGGTCCACGGTGACGGTGCGTTCGGCCTCGACCGCGAAGCCGGCGGCGGTCAGCTTGGGTCCCCAGTCGGCGCCGCGGTGGGGCACGTGCTCCGCGTGGTGATGATCGAGTGCGGCGTGGCAGCGTTCCTCGACGCCGGGCCGGTCCTCCGGGGCGTCCTCGGGCAGGAAACGCGGGAAGCCCGCCAGCTCGACGACGGCGAAGAGGCCGCCTGGCGCGAGCAGGTCGTGGACCCGGCGCAGGGCCCGGTCGGGGTCGGCCATGTGGTGCATGGCGGCCGATGCCCATACGAGGTCGGGCGTGCCGAGTTCGGGCCAGTCCGCGTCGAGGTCGGCCTGGACGGTCCGCACCCGGTCGGCCAGGCCCTGCGCCCCGGCCTTCTCGAGGAGGCGGCGCAGATGGCTCGTCGAGGAGTCCACGGCGGTCACCCGGGCCCGCGGGAAGCGCTTGAGCAGGGTGAGCGTGCCGGCTCCGGTGCCGCAGCCCAGATCCACGACGTGCCGGACGGAGTCATCGGCAGGCAGCCACTCTGCGATGGCGGTGTTGTGCTCGGCGAGCACTTCGGCGTCCAGGTCGAGGATCTCCACCTGGTCGTCGACGCCCTGCTCCGGTCCGTGGTCCTGTCCGTGCCGGTGGTCCGAGGGCGTGCCGTGGTCGTGGGGTGCGTGCGGGGACGCGTGGGCCGGTGAGGTGTGGGTCATGGCGTCCACGCTAGGAGGATCACGCGGCCGAGGCGCGGTCGCTTTCGTACGGAGCAAGACGAGGGCGGCGCACCGTGCCGGACGGGCAAGATCCTCGTGTCATCGCGGGGTACGGTCCACCGCTCCCGCGCTCTCGTCGCGCTGGTGACCGCGGCGGGCGTCGCGGTCGAAGATGCCCAGGATCTCGCACGGGCCGCCCTCGGCCCCGATGGCATGCGGAAGCATGGTGGGGAACTCGGCGGCCTGATGGGTCTCCACCCGGAGGCGCCGGTTGCCCAGGAGCAGGACCGCGGTGCCGGAGAGGACGACGAGCCATTCACATCCGGGATGGGCGCGCATCCGGGAAGGGCTGTCGGGCGGTGGGTCCGTCATGCGCTGGTGTACGACCGTCATGCCAGGGTCCGCCCGCAGGGTCCACCGCATCAGCTGATGGGCCGCGTCGATCATCGGGCTGGAGATGACGTCGTCCGTGGCCGTCTCGACGAGCTGGTCGAGCGAGGTGTCCAGCGCGCGGGCGAGGGTGACGAGCTGGTCCAGGGCCAGGCGGCGCCGGCCCGTCTCGATCCGGCTGAGCGTGGAAGGGCTGAGCCGGGCGCGGACGGCCAGCTCGTCGAGGGACCAGCCCTGGGCCACCCGCAGCGCGCGGATCCGCTGGCGCACCAGGCTGTCGAGGTCACCGTCGTCTTGCGTCATGGGCAAGATCATATGCCCCTCGCGCACAGTGTGCGGGGTGTGCGGAGCGGCCGTACGGACGTCGTGGACATGCGCCCCTCGTGGCTGGAGTGCCTGAATGGGTACACGGCTCATGGACATTCGACGGGTGCGTACGACAGCGGAGTGCGCACGACGAACGCAGACGGACTCCGAACGCAGACGGACAGGGGCGTGTGAGATGCAGATCGATCTGACCGGGCGCACGGCATTGGTCACCGGCTCCACACAGGGCATCGGGGCGGCGATCGCCACCGGGCTCGCCCGCGCCGGCGCCTGTGTCGCCGTCAACGGCCGCGACGCGCAACGGGCCCAGGAGAGCGCCGCGCGACTGGCCGAGCAGGTGCCCGGCGCCGATGTGGTGCCCGTGGCGGCGGACGTGGCCACCGAGGACGGGGCGGCGCGCGTGGTGGCCGAGCTGCCGCGGGTGGACATCCTCGTCAACAACCTGGGGATCTTCGGGTCCGCGGACCCGCTCGACATCACCGACGACGAATGGCGCCGCTACTTCGAGGTCAACGTGCTGGCCGCCGTGCGACTGACCCGGCTGTACCTGCCGGGCATGACGGAGCGCGGATGGGGGCGCGTCCAGTACATCGCCAGTGACTCGGCCGTCGTCATCCCCGCGGAGATGATCCACTACGGCATGTCGAAGACAGCCCTGCTCGCGGTCGGCCGGGGCTTCGCGAAGGCCGCGGCGGGCACCGGCGTCACGGTGAACTCGGTCATCGCGGGGCCCACCCACACCGGGGGAGTGGAGGACTTCGTGTACGGGCTCGTCGACCGTGACCTGCCCTGGGACGAGGCCCAGCGTGCCTTCATGCGGGAGTACCGGCCGCAGTCCCTGCTGCAGCGGCTGATCGAGCCGGAGGAGATCGCCCACATGGTCGTCTACCTGAGCTCCGACCAGGCCTCGGCCACCACAGGGGGCGCGTTGCGCGTCGACGGCGGATACGTGGACTCCATCCTGCCGTGACGCGCGAGGGCTACGGCGTCCGGTCGGTGGGGAGCCGCAGGCGGAGCTCGTAACCGCCGTCGGCCGTGGGCCCCGACGTGACGGTGCCGCCGAGGAGTTCGGCCCGTTGGCGCAGTCCGACGAGACCGTGATGGGCGCCGGGCAGGGGGAGCGCGGGACGGGTCGGGGAGGTGTTGGTGACCGTGGCGTGGACGGTGTCGTCCGCGTGGTGGACGTGGATGGTGGCGGTGGCACCGGGCGCGTGCTTGCGTACGTTGGTCAGTGCCTCCTGGACGGTGCGGTAGACGGCGCGCTGGACGGCCGGCGGAAGCGCGTCGGTCAGGTCGGTGCGCAGGTCGGTGTCGATGCCGCTGGTGGCGACCAGCCGCTGGAGGTCGGCCAGGGACGGCTGGGGGGTCAGCTCGGTGGGGCGGCTCCCGGAGGCGCGCAGGACGCTGACCATGTGCCGCAGCTCGTCCAGGGTCTGCACACTGAGCCGCCGGATGGTGGCCGCGGCGTCCTTCGTCTCCCGGTCCCGGGTGCCGATCTGGAGCACTCCGGCCTGGACCGCGATCAGGCTGACCTGGTGGGAGACCACGTCGTGCATCTCCCGGGCGAGCTGTGCGCGCTCCCTGGCCAGCACGCTCTGGGCCAGCAACCTGCGTTCGTGGTCGCGTGCTTCGGTTATCTCGGTGAGCCGCAGCGAGAGTTCGCGGGTGGCCTGGACGAGCTGGCCGAGGAACACCGGCGCGGCGGCGGTGGCCAGGCTGTAGGTGACCATGACCAGTTCGGAGGCGTCCGTCAGATCGGCGAACTCCGGTGCGGGCAGCGACCATTCGGTGATGTCACTGGCCGCGAACGCCAGGGCGCACAGGACCAGAAGTACGCGACGGCGGCTGAGGGAGGCGAGGGTGTACAGGGCGACCAGGGTGGCGAGTACCGCGTCGCTGACCAGGGTGGCAGGCAGGGCGAGCAGGAAGACCGGCAGCGGCAGCCGGCGCCGGAGCACGAGGGAGCAGGCGGCGAGCAGCGCGCAGGCCATCCGCAGCGACTCCTCGCTTTCCACGTGGATCCAGACGTCCAGCAGGCAGACCCCGACGAGCAGCGCGTCCATCAAGGGAGCGGGCACGCGCCGGAGTCCGCTCCGCTCGCCGCCGCGCACCACGAGGGACCTCATCCGTCCTCCCGGCCCCGGGGCAGCCTGAGCAGGCCCGCGCGTTCCGCGAGCAGGGCCGCCCGGACGCGGCTGCCCACCTCCAACTTGGCGAGCACGGCGCTCACATGGTCCTTGACCGTGCCGATGCTCAGATGCATCCGCGTCGCGATACCGGTGTTGGACAGTCCCTCGGCGACGAGGACCAGGACGGCGCGCTCGCGTTCGGTCAGCCGGGCGACGCAGCACATGGCCTCTTCGTGGCGGCCGTTGTCCAGGAAGCCGTCCACCACGGTACGGGTGACCCGGGACGACAGGACGACGCCGCCGTCGGCCAAGGTGCGTACCAGGATCGGCAGTTGCACGGGATCGGTGTCCTTCAGGAGGAAACCGGCGGCTCCCGAGCGCAGCGCCGTCGCCACGTACTCGTCCATGTCGAAGGTGGTGAGCATCGCGACCGTCGGCGCGTGCGGCAGCCGGCGCAGCTCGGCCAGGACGGTGAGCCCGTCCACGTCCGGCATCCGGATGTCCAGCAGCACGACGTCGGGGCGCAGTTCCCGCGCCGCGTCGAGCGCCCCGCCGCCGGGAACCGCCGCCACCACGTCGATGTCGGCCGCGGAGTCGAGGATGTGCCGGAAGCCCGTCCGGATCAGCGCCTCGTCGTCGACCACCAATACCCGGATCACCCGCGCTCCCCTCGCCCCGGGCCCCGCCGGACAGCTACGACGCCCGGGGGAGCCCTCCGGTTCCGTCGCATCGGGGCTCGCCGCGCGGCGGGGGCGGCTCCGGCCGGTCGGCGGGGCGAGGTTCGACCACCTGGCGGATGGCCCGGTACCGGTGCCGCCGCAACCCTGAAACACATGACACACGACATGTCACCGGCCTTTCCCCGACCGTCCGTTGAACCACTCACCGCCGTCGAACCCGTCGCCTGTACGTCGTCGCCGTCACTGTCACCGGCGTCACCGGCGTCGCCCTCGGCGGGGCGGCTCATCGGCATCGACCTGGCCCGCGGACTCGCCGTCCTCGGCATGTACGCGGCCCATGTGGGCCCCGACCCTTCGGTGGGCGGCCCGGCGGGCTTCGTCCTGGAGGTGGCCCGCGGCCGTTCCTCCGCGCTCTTCGCCCTGCTCGCCGGGTTCTCGCTCGTCCTCATCACCGGCCGCCCGCACCCGAGGACCGGACGGGCGGGACGGCAGGCGGTGGGCAGGATCGTCATCCGCTCCGTCGTCCTGATCGCGCTGGGTTTCGCCCTGACCGCCCTGGACACCGACGTCGACGTGATCCTCGCCTTCTACGGCCTGATCTTCCTCGTCATCCTGCCGCTGTACCGGCTGCGGGCCCGGACGCTCATGGCCGTCGCCGCGGCGGGCGCGCTGGTCATGCCCCAAGTGCTCTACGTGATCCGGCAGTCGATCGACCACGGCGACTGGGCGGACCGGATCGTCGCCGGGGACCCGCTGGCCCGGGTCAGCGGCACCGACGGCTTCATGGAACTGCTGTTCACCGGCGAGTACCCGGTGCTCACCTGGATGTCGTTCATGGTCGCGGGCATGGCGGTGGCCCGCCTCGACCTCACCGGCGCCCGGGTCCGCACCCGGCTGGCCCTCGCCGGCGGCGCGCTGGCCGTCGTGGGCTACGGCGGTTCATGGCTGGCCCTGCGTCTGGTCCCGCACGCGCTCACCACGGTCGCCGACGCCACGGACGGCGGCTCGGTGTCCTCGGCGTGGTGGTCCGACAGCGTCGGCTACCTGACCGACGGCACCCCGGCCGCCTGGCTGCTGGTGGCCGCACCGCACAGCCAGACGACGTTCTCGGTCCTCGGCAACACGGGCGTCGCCCTCGCCGTCGTGGCCGGGTGCGTCGCGGTCACGGACCGGACGCCCCGCCTGACGCGGCTGACCGTCCCCGTCCGCGCGGTCGGCATGATCGCGCTGACCGCCTACGTCGTGCACATCCTCGCGATCCGCGTCGTGGGGATGGCGGAGGAGACAGGCCCCGCACTGGTCGCGCTGCTCGGTTTCACGGGAACCGCCCTGCTGGTGGCGACGTTGTGGACCCGGCGCTTCCGACGCGGCCCGCTGGAGTACCTGCTCCATCACGTCACCCGGGTCAGCCGCCTCATCAGGTGACCTGCCCTACGGCAGCCCGGCGGGCACCTGGCCGCCGCGTACCGCTTCCGTGTCGACGGGAGGCGGAACGGAGGGGGCCGGAAGGCTGTGTTCGAGGTCGTCGAGGGCCTGGCGGGCGGCGGCGATGCGGTCCCTTACGAGCAGCGGGTCCACCGGTGAGGCTGCCGGCGGCACCGGCGGGTTGTCGGCCGGCCGGGCGTCGGCCTCCGCCTCCATGGTCCGCGCCTCGTCGAGCGAGGTGATGACCACGCCGATGAGGACGTTGACCAGGACGAAGGAGGCGAGCAGGACGTAGGTGGCGTAGTAGAGGATGCTCCAGCGGGAGATCTCCAGACCCGCGCGGACCGCGTCGCCGATGCCGTCCAGGGTCATCAGGAGGAAGAGCGTGAGCACCGCGCGGCCGATGGAGCCGTAGTGCTCCGGGTCGTGGTGGGCGAAGAAGACCCAGCCGACCATGGCGAAGACGTACAGCAGCAGGGCGCCGACGAGCAGGAAGCTGAGTGTGCCCGGCAGACTGCGCCCGACCGCGACCAGGACGATCCGCAGCTGCGGCAGGAAGCGGGCGGTGCGCAGGACGCGGGCGAGGCGCAGGAGCCGCAGCACGGTGGTGTTCTCGCGTACGACGGGCAGGAACGTGCTCAGCACGACGGCGAGGTCGAAGAGGTTCCACGGATCGCGGAAGAAGTCCTTCGGGCGGTCGGCGTGGGCGGCCACGCGCAGGAGGATCTCGACGGTGAAGGCGACCACGCAGCAGTGTTCGGCGAGGCGTAACCAGTGGTGCCAGTCGTCGACCAGCCCCGTGTACGTCTCGACGCCGAGCAGCGCGGCATTGGTGAGGATCAGGGCGAAGACGGTGACCGCGAACCATCGTGCCTCGGTGATCGTGCGCGAACGGTGCGCCAACGCCACCCGGGCCGGAGCCACTTGACTCGCTGTGACCGCTGTGACCGCTGTGACCGCTGTGACCGCTGTGACCGTAGAGACCGGTGGGATCGGTGCCGTCCGGTCGTCGTGCTCTGGCATCCTGCTTCTCCTGCTCCTTCGCGCAACGCACCAGCCCCGGCCAACCAGGCCGGAACGCGGGTGAGTTGAGTGATCACGCTCCAGGAGAAACTTCTACAGCAATGTAGTTCGGAATGTGATGTCGGTGGTCGGGCGCGGCGGCGGGCCGTCGTGCCATCGCCTCCGGCGTCCGCTCGGGAGGCTATCCGGGAGCGTCTTCGAAGCCGTCCGCGACGGCACCGGTGTCGGCCCGTGAGTGAGGGCCGCGGGTGTCGGTGGAGGGAGACGCCGACCTGGGGGGAGCGGGGCGCAGGCGCTCGTCCTCGCCGATCGACCGGCGCAGATGAGGCAGCATGCCGTGCTCCAGCAGGGCCAACTGCCAGTCGAGGCGGGCCTGTTCGAGCCGGGCGGGAGCGGCGGAGCCGCCATGCCCGCGTATCGCCGTGGCCAACAGCGCGGCAAGGACGACGAGGGTGCTCACGGCCCCGACCAGTGCGAGGACCCAGCCGACGGATATGAGCGAACCGGGCAACGAGCCCCGCACGTCGGCCAGTCGGAGCACGTAACCGAGTACGAGCAGAGCGGCGGCGGCCGAGGCCGCCACCGATGGGGTGAGCACGGCGAGCGCCGCGAGCGGGCCGGCGCCGGGGGATCGGCGCTGGGTGGCCGGGGCCGCCTGTTCGGCGGCCTCTCTCAGCGCGACACGGGTGAGATAGGCGCGGTACTCGTCGTAGGTCGCCGCCGTGATCTCGTCGGCGGCGGCGAGTGCCCGGATGCGCAGGAGCCTGGCGGTCCGGCCGGTCGGGTCGGCGCGCAGTGCGTCCCGGACGTCGGGTGTGTTCAGTGCCAGATGCAGTACGGCTTCGAAGTCCGCCCGGTCCTCGGGGCGCAGGCCGGAGGGATCAACCATGTGGTCTCCTGACGGATGGGGGACGGCGGCTTCGACGCTGACCGAACGGGCACGGAGCCCGCCCCCGGGGATCAGGCCCGGGGGCGGGCGGTCTGCGGCGGACACCGGCGGGGTCGGGCCACCGAAGCCGGATGTCGGGGTCGGACACCGGCGAGGTCGGGCACCGAAGCCGGACGGCGGGGTCGGCGCGGACGCCGGGCCACGCAGCCAGGTGCCGGCGGCCGGACTGCGACGCCGTACGCCGACGCCTTAGGTTCGGACGCGGGCACCGTGCGTCGGTGTCAGACGTTGACGCCGAAGTCGGACGCGATGCCGGCCAGGCCGGAGGCGTATCCCTGGCCCACCGCGCGGAACTTCCACTCCGCGCCGTTGCGGTACAGCTCCCCGAACACCATCGCCGTCTCGGTGGCGGCGTCCTCCGACAGGTCGTAGCGTGCGATCTCCGCGCCGCCCGCCTGGTTCACGACCCGGATGAACGCGCCCCTGACCTGCCCGAAGCTCTGCCCGCGGTTCTGGGCGTCGTGGATGGACACGGGGAAGACGATCTTCGCGACCTCGGCCGGCACCGTGGCGAGGTCGACCTTGACGGACTCGTCGTCGCCCTCGCCCTCACCGGTGAGGTTGTCGCCGGTGTGCTCGACCGAGCCGTCGGGGCTCTTGAGGTTGTTGTAGAAGATGAAGTGCTGGTCGGAGAGGACCTTGCCGGACGCGTCGACCAGCAGGGCGGACGCGTCGAGGTCGTAGTCGGTGCCGGTCGTGGTCCGTACGTCCCAGCCGAGGCCCACCAGTACGGCGGTCAGACCGGGCGCCTCCTTGCTGAGCGAGACATTGCCGCCTTTGGCCAGGGAAACTCCCACTGCGAACTCCTTCTCGTTGCGTCGGGCCGGGGTCCCGGCGGACCCCGGAGGTGAAATCTACAACACTGTAGAAAAAGCGGAAGGGGTGGCTCGGCGCCCGGAGGAGTGGGCGGCGCCGTGGGTGTCGGGTGCGTCTACGATGGACCGCCCGTGAATTCGGGGTCGGCGGAAGGGTGGCAGGACGTGACGGACCAGTGGCGGCGTCCACCGCGGCGGGGGCAGGGCGAGTTGGAGGCCCTTGTCCTGTCGGCCCTGAGTGAGGCGGACGGCCCGGTCGGCACCGGGTGGGTGCAGGAGCGCCTCGGCGGCGACCTCGCCTACACGACGGTGATCACGATCCTGACCCGGCTGCTGGCCAAGGGCGCGGTGACGCGTGAGCGCGTCGGCCGGTCCTTCGTGTGGACCCCCGCGTCGGGCCAGGCGGGCCTGGCCGCGCACAAGATGCGCAAGGTGCTCGACGCCGAGAGCGACAGGGAGGCGGTGCTGGCGAGCTTCGTCACCCGCCTGGAGCCGGACGACGAGCGGCTGTTGCGCGACCTGCTGGATCGGGCCAGGGCCGAAGGGGACGGCTGAAGGCTCGGGTGCGGGTGCGGGTGCGGGAGCGGTGCCGGGTCCGGGGTCTCTGTGAGACGCACCCACCTTTCATCCGTATCTCTACATGACTGTAGAGTTCCGCCGTTCGGTACATAGGCGCACCGAACGCTCATGAGTAACGGACCGGCCGCATACGACCGAGTGGGAGAAAGGGGCGCCTGTGGGTACCAGGGGGCAACGGCGGGGGACTCCGGCGGGAAACGGGCCGAGGCGGTCGCGGCAGCCGGCGAGGCTGACACGGCGCGGCCGGATCCTCGCGTGGACGGCGGGGGGCTTCGCGGTGCTCATCCTCGGGGTGGCCGGGGTAGGCGCCTGGATATACCAGGACTTGAACGGCAACATCAGCGCCGCCGACATCGACAACAAACTCGGCGGGGACCGTCCCGCCAACCTCAGTCCGGGCTCGAAGAACATCCTGGTCGTCGGCTCGGACAGCCGTGACGGGGCCAACGCGAAGTACGGCAAGGGCCTGAACACCATGCAGTCGGACACCCTGATGGTGATGCATGTGCCGGCCAACCGGAAATGGGCGACCGTGGTGTCCTTCCCACGTGACTCATGGGTGCAGATATCGGCGTGCGACAAGGGCGACAGCGGCACCTCGGCCCCGCACCACGCCAAGATCAACGAGGCATTCGCGATCGGCGGCATCGGCGGCAAGGTCGCCGGAGCCGCGGCCTGCACCATCAAGACGGTCGAGGCGAACACCGGACTGCGCATCGACCACTTCATGTCGGTCGACTTCCAGGGCTTCAAAGGCATGGTGAACGCCCTGGGCGGCATCGAGGTCTGCCCCGAGCAGGCCATCAGCGACAAGAAGGCCCACCTGGAGCTCGAAGCCGGCTGCCAGACCATCAAGGACGAGAAGGCGCTCGGCTACGTACGGGCTCGCTACAGCGTCGGTGACGGCTCCGACCTCGGACGCATCGGCCGTCAGCAGGAGTTCATGGAGGCGCTGGCGAGCAAGGCGCAGTCCAAGCTGACCAGTCCGAACGCGCTGTACGACTTCCTGCAGTCGGCCACCAAGTCCCTGACGACGGACAAGGACCTGGCCGGCATCAAGCCGCTGTACAGCCTCGCCTCCGAGGTGAAGGGCATCCCGAGCGACAAGCTGACCTTCCTCACCGTGCCCAACTATCCGCGCGAGGCGGATGTGGCCACCGACAAGGCCAACGTGGTGTGGCAGTACCCGCAGGCCGACGACCTGTTCACCTCCCTCGCCAAGGACAAGGAGGTGGACAAGAAGGAACTGCAGGCCGACGCGAAGGACTTGGTCTACGCGTCGAGCGTGCGCGTGCAGGTCCTCAACGGCACCGGCGTCTCCGGGCGTGCGGCCGCCGTCGCGGCCAAGCTGCGCGAGGCCGGGTTCACCGTCGTCAGCACGGGCAACGCCCCGGAGACGACCGGCACCACCACGGCCACCTACCCGCAGGAGATGGGGGATCCGGCGAAGGTGCTCGCCTCGCGGCTGCCGGACGCCCGAGCCACCCAGGAGGCGGACGCCGTCGCGGGGGTGGTGACCCTCGTCGTGGGAACCGACCTCGACCCGGACGACATCCTGTGACGCCGAGCCCCTGACACAGGGATGACGGACCGGAGAAGACGACGAGCCGGGCCGAGCCCCACAAGGGGGTCGGCCCGGCTCGTGCGTCGCGGTCCGGTCAGAGATCGAACTCGTGCGGCTGCAGTTCCAGGGCGAAACACGCCTCACGGATGACGGCCTTCTCGGTCGCGTCGAAGTCGCCGTCGGCGCCCCCGATGACGATGCCGATCTGGATCACGGCACGCGCCTCGGTGGGCTTCTTCTTGGCCTTGGCGATCTCCTGGAGGACACCGACCTTGCAGAGCTGGAAGTCGGCGAGCAACTTGTTGAGGTTGTCGTCGAAGCGGTGCTGGAGGTCGGCGGGCGGGAAGTTCTGCAGTACTTCATTGGTGGCGATGAGCTGGGCCACACGCTGGCGTTCGGCCGGGTCGATGGTGCCGTCGGCGGCCGCGACCAGCGCGCACATCGCCATGCTGGCGTCCCGGAAGGCGCCGCTCTTCAGGTCGTTCTTCTTCGCCAGCAACTGGGTCTGCATCGTCGATGCAGAGTCCTTGAAGCGGTCCCACAGGGCCATTGGAACTCCGTACGTATCAGAGGCGCGCCCGGTCCGAGCCGGTCCGGGCAGGCGCCTATTTCTACAACAGCGTAGAAGTTATCAGGCGTGAGTGATGGGGCGTGAGTGAGTGGCGAGGAGGGAGTGACCGGCCAGCTGTCACTCCCTCCCGGATCACTCCTCCTCTTCGCCCTCCTCGTCGCCCTCGAAGAAGTCGCCTACCTCGTCGACGACTTCGGCCGCCACCATGCCGCCCACGACGCCCACCGCGAGTCCGGCCGCGCCCGCGGCGACGACGGTGCCCATGCCCGGCCCGGAGCGGTGGCCGTCGTGGTGGTGCTCGTCGTGCCCGTGGTGGTCGCCGTGCCCGTGCCCGTAGGGCTCGCCGTGGCTGTACGCGGTGTGCGGGTCGTGGGCCGTCCGGCGCTCGACCAACTGCCTGATCCAGCCGTCGACCACGGTGTTCCAGTCCTGGTGCTCCACCCCGTCGTGGGAGACGATGAAGCGGGTGAGCGCGTCCTGGCCGGAGGAGAAGAGCCCGCCGCGCTTGTCCGCCTCAAGGATCACCTCCGCGCCGCCGGGCGTGGCCAGGAAGGTCAGCTCGATCTCGTTGACGGCGTGGGCGTACTGGGGCGACGGGGTGAGCTCGATCTCCTGGTAGAAGGGCAACTGCTGCCCCGTGCCGCCGATGTGGCCGTACTCCAGATCGGCGGACCGGAAGCCGAAGCCGAGCTGCCCGAGGGCTTCGAGGATCGCCTCCTGTACGGGCAGCGGGCCCACCGTGAGCTGGTCGAGGTCGCCCTTGTCCTTGGCGCCGGCCACCGACAGTTCGGTGCGCACGCCGAGCACGATGCCCAGCCCCTGCCCGTACAGTTCGGTGACCGGGGTCTCCCAGGGCAGCATCGCTCTGAACGGGACGGTGCGCTCCTCACCCGCGCCGAGCCGGAAACCGCCGCCGACGGTGAACCGGTCGAAGACGACCGCACCCTCGTGCTCCCCGTCCTCGTGCTCGGTCTCGACCCGCGCCAGCAGTTCCAGGGTGATGTGCTCGATCTCGAAGTCGGCGTCGCCGCCCCGGAGACGGACCTGCCCCGACAAGGCCGCGCCGGGCAGGGTCGCACTCGGGTCGAGGGTCGTGTCGACCGTGGGGCCGCCCACACCGAGGGATCCGAGTAACCGTTTGAACACCATCGCGGCGTCCACTCCTTCATGCCGTTCTTCTTCTACAGACGAGTAGAAGAATAGAGTTGATCAGGGCCGGTCCAGAGCTGTTCTCGCGACCCGCGGCGGGAAAGTCCGAAAAGCGCCGCCGCCGGATCCGCGGCACGGTGGCTCAGGTGCGCAGATGGGAGGCGCCGTTGACGTCGAGCACCGTGCCGGACGACCAGGCGGCCTCCGGTGAGGCGAGGTAGAGCACGGCGGCGGCCACTTCCTCGGGGGTTCCCACCCGGCCGAACGGGCTCTGGCCGCGCAGGGCGTCGCCGTCCGCTCCGGCCAGCTTCTCGGTCTGTCGCTCGGTCGCGATGAAGCCGGGCGCCACGGAGGTCACCGCGATGTCGTGCGGCGCCAGCGCGATGGCCATCGACTGTCCGAAAGCGTGCAGCGCGGCCTTGCCCGCTCCGTACGCGGGAAAGTCGGGTTCGCCCCGGAAGGCCCCGCGGGACCCGATGTTGACGACGCGGCCTGGCGCGCCCCGGTCGATGAGGTGCCGCGCGACCGTGTAGGTGACGTTGACCGCGCCCATCAGATTGACCTGGATCATGCGGTGCCAGATCTCCTGCCAGTCCGCGTAGGAGACGTCGGCCACCGGATGCCGGTTCTCGGCGTTCGGTGCGAGCGCGGCGTTGTTCACCAGGACGTCGACTCCGCCGAGAGCCCGTACCGCCTCCTCGACGACACGGCGGGCCGCCTCGGGGTCCGCGAGATCGCCGCCGACCAGCGCGTGGCCGTCACCGGGCAGTTGCCGCAGGGTCAGCGCGGCGTCCTCGCGGTTCGTTCCGTAGTGCACGGCCACGCGGTCACCGCGCTCGGCGAACGCCCTGGCCACCGCGCGGCCGATGCCCCGGGACGCTCCGGTCACCAGCACCCGCCTCATGGCGTGAAGACCTTCGACTCGTCCCGGAACGCCTTGAACTCCAGGGCGTTGCCGCTGGGATCGCGGAAGAACATGGTCCACTGCTCGGCCGGTTCGCCGGGGAAGCGCAGGTAGGGCTCGACGAGGAAGTCGACGCCGGCGCCGCGCAGCCGGTCGGCCAGCTCGTGGAAGCGTGCGGTCTCCAGGAGCAGGCCGAAGTGCGGGATCGGCACGGCGTGCCCGTCGACGGAACTCGCCCCGGGGGACGAGGGTCCGTCGGCGACGACATGCGTCACCAACTGGTGGCCGTGCAGGTCCCAGTCGATCCACTGCTCGGTGGAGCGGCCTTCGGGAAGCCCGAGGACACTCCCGTAGAACTGTCGCGCTCTGCTCAGATCGTCGACCGCTATGGCCAGGTGCACTGCCGGGCGCGTGGGCATACCGCAGCTCCTCGATGATGGTCGGGCTCCGTCGGGCTCCGTGGGGCTCCGAGCTTGCTCCGGGCGTTGTCCGAATGTCAACATGAGGACATGACTGCTGCGCTGCCCAAGGCGAACCGACGCGGACTGGCCACGGAGGTCGCCGATCTCGTGCGCGAGGCGATCTTCGCCGGACACTTCCCGCCCGGCTCGCCCCTGCGTGAGACCGAGCTGGCGGCCTCGCTGGAGGTCAGCCGCGGCTCGGTGCGCGAGGGACTCGCCCTGCTCGCGGGGGAGGGGCTGGTGCGTGGTGGCTGGCACCGGGGTGCCGCGGTGATCGACGTGACCAGGGAGGACGTCGAAGAGGTCTACACGCTGCGGGCCGCCCTCGACCGCCTCGCGGCGACGAGCGCGTACGCGGCCGTGGACGGCGGCCGGCCGGCCGAGCTGGACGCCCTGGTCGGGGAGATGTCGGCGGAGGTGGCGGGCGCGGCGGACGGTCCCCGGCTGCTCGCCCTCGACATCGCCTTCCACGACCGGATCTACGCCATCGCGGGCAACCGGCGCCTCAGCGAGGCCTGGCACGCGGTGCGGTCGCAGGTCCGTCTCTTCCAACTGCGCCGGATCGCCCTCGGCCACGAGCACTACAGCGCGCGCGTGGTCGACGAACACCGCGAACTGGCCAGGCTGTTGAGCACCGGGGACGTGGAGACCCTGGCCCGCCGCGCGGAGGAGCACGTCGACGCGGCGCGGCGCGGCCTGCTGGAGCACCTCGCACGGTGAGCGGCCAGGCGTGAGGCCTGAGCGCGGAGTGGGTCCTGAGCAGCGCCGAGGGGCTGCCGGAGCCGGATCGTCCGAGGGCCGACGGAGGGATAGGCTCTGCCTGTGGTCGGATCGGCGAGGTCGTTGCTGAGGAGGAACGCGCCTGTTCTCGCGGCGCGTTGGGAAGCGCTGGGCGTGCTGGGGCGGGACGCGGTGGTCACCGTGCTGCTCGCCCCGGTGATGTTCGCGCCCGCGACGGCTCCGATCGGCGCGCGGTTCGGTGATCTCGCGGAGCGCCCGGCCGGCCTGCCCGGTGCGCTGGTGATGGCCGCGCTGTGGCTGCCCTTGGTGGTGCGACGGCGGTGGCCAGGTATGTGCCTCGCGCTGGTGGCGGGCGCGTTCGCGGCCCAGGAGCTGGCCGGCTATCCGAAGACGGGCGCGACCTGGGGGCTGTACATCGCGCTCTACAGCCTGGGCGCCCATGGAAGAGGCGTCGACAGCAGGCGCCGCGCCCTGTGGATCACCGTCGCGACCGCGCTCTTCGCGCTGTTCGCGCTCGCGCTGTACGACAGGGGCTCGCCGCAGCGGGTACCCGACTTCGTCCTCATGTACCTGGTCCTGCTGGGGTGTTGGGCCGTCGGCAGGGTCGTACGGGCCCGGCAGGACGGGGAGGCGGAGCGGCGCAGGCTCAGTGTGGAGGCGGCGACCGCGCGGGAACGGGCCCGTATCGCCCGGGAGTTGCACGATGTGGTGACCCACCATGTCACCGCGATGGTGGTCCAGGCGGACGCCGCCCAGTTCCTGCTCGCCGACGCGCCCGAGCGGGTGGAGGCGGGACTCGGTGCGATCAGTGACTCGGGGCGGCACGCGCTGACCGACCTGCAGCATCTGCTGGGCGTCCTGAAGGCGTCCGGCGGCACGTCGTCCGAGGACACGACGGCTGACGGCAAGGCGCCTGACGGTCGGGCAGCCGACGGACCGCGGGCCGCGGCATCGGCGGCGGACCGTACGCCGGAGCCGGGCAGACTGAGTGATCTGGTCGAGCAGACCCGGACGGCGGGACAGCCCGTGGAACTGGCGGAACGCGGCGAGCGGGTGCCGATGGCCTCGGCGGTCGAACTGGCCGCGTTCCGCGTGGTGCAGGAGTCGCTGACCAACGCGCTCAAGCACGCGCCGGGCCACCGCACCCGCGTCCAGGTCCACTACGGCCGCCACGAGCTGGAGGTCGAGGTGACCACCGAGGGAGCGCCCGCCTCCCCGGACGCTCCCCGGGTCAGGCCGTTGGGCCGGGGCAGTGGGTACGGCCTGATCGGGCTGCGCGAGCGGGTGAGCGTGTTCGGCGGTGACCTGTCGGCCGGCGCCCTGCCGGACGGCGGCTTCAGCGTCCGCGCCCGTATACCCTCCGGGGCGGCACCCGGGGGCCAGGAATGACCGGGCCCGACGCGCAGCCGCCGATCCGGGTCCTGGTCTGCGACGACCAGGAACTCGTACGCGCGGGATACGTCACCATCTTCACCGCGCAGCCGGACATCGAAGTCGTCGGCGAGGCCGGCGACGGCCGCACGGCGGTGGACATCGCGAGACGGCTGCGTCCCGACGTGGTGGTGATGGACATCCGCATGCCCCTGCTGGACGGCATCGAGGCGACCCGGATGCTGGCCGGCCCCGACGTCGTCGGACCGATGAAGGTCCTGGTGGTCACCACCTTCAACCTGGACGAGTACGTGTACGAGGCGCTGCGGGCCGGGGCGAGCGGCTTCCTGCTCAAGGACTCGCCCCCGCGCGAGCTGGTGAACGGCATCCGGACGGTCGACGCGGGGGAGTCCCTGCTGGCACCCGCCGTCACCCGGCAACTCGTCGGCAGGTTCGCCGACCGGATCCGCCACAGCCGTCAGCACGCGGCGGCACAGGCGCTGTCCGCCCTGGCACCCCGCGAGACCGAGGTCCTCAAACTCATCGCCGAGGGACTGTCCAACACCGAGATAGCGGACCGGATGGTGATCAGCCGCGAGACGGTCAAGACGTACGTGTCACGCATCCTGACCAAGCTCGATCTGCGCGACCGCGTCCAGGCCGTGGTGCTGGCCCACCGGGTGGGCCTCGTCAGCTCCCACGACTGAAGCCCCCGGAGCCGGGGCGCGGGTCAGCCGGCCGGGTACGGGGCCGCCTTCAGGAGGCGGGCCAGGTGGGCCGTGTTGGCCGCCAGGGTGGCCGTCGTGCCCGCGGTGGCCTCGGGGGTCTCGTCGAGGTCCTGGTAGTCGGTGCCCTGCATGGCCTCCCCGACCCAGTAGGTGACCGCGTTCGGCGCGAGCGTGAAACCGACGTCGTCGAGCCCCTGGAAGAGGTCGGCGCTCACCTTGTGCGCGCCGTCCTCGTTGCCGACGACACACACCGCGGCGACCTTCCCGTACGTGAGCGTCCGCCCCTCGTCGTCCGTCTCGGAGGTCTCGGCGTTCAGGCGTTCCATGACCCGCTGGGCGACGCTGCACGGGTGGCCCAGCCAGATCGGCGTGGCGAGGATCAGGATGTCGGCGCCCAGGACCGCGTCCCGGATCTTCGGCCACTCGTCGCCGTCCCCCATGTCGGTCTTCACTCCGGGCCGTACGTCGTGGTCGGCGACACGGATCACCTTGCCGGTGACACCGTGCTTGCCGAGTGCCGTCATGGTCTGCTCGGCCAGGAGCTGTGAACTGGAGGGGGTGGGCGAGGGCGACAGCGTGCAGACGAGCGCGACGGCCCGCAGCGAGGACGTTTCGGTGGTGGTCATGGCGCAGGAGTACCCCTCGTGCCGGCCGCGTACCGAAGTTCACCGGAGAGGCGGACCCCCGGACCGGGTCCGACGCCCGCCGAAGGGTGGAAGCGGGGGAGCCGTGGGTCCGGCGCGTGGCCCCGCGGGCCCCGGCCGCCCCGGCGGGTACGGCACTGAGAGGATCGTCCGTGACCCGTGCGTCCACCGGATACCGGAAGGAACCACCAGATCATGCGCGTCACCCCGGCCCACGGCCCGACGGAGGCAACCGGATGACCGGCGGCGAGGAGCAGGTACTGCTGCGCACCGTCGGCCGTGCCGCCCACATCACCCTCAACCGGCCCAGGGCCATCAACGCCCTCAACCACGCCATGGTGCGGCGCGTCGACGAGGCGCTGGCCGCGTGGGAGGACGACCCGGCCGTCGAGACCGTCGTGCTCACCGGCGCGGGGGACCGGGGGCTGTGCGCGGGCGGCGACATCCGTGTCGTCCACGACGACGCCCGGGACGGGGACGGCACCGCCTCGGCCGCGTTCTGGTACGACGAGTACCACCTCAACGCCCGTATCGCCCGCTGCTCCAAGCCCTACGTCGCCGTCATGGACGGCATCGTCATGGGCGGCGGCGTCGGCATCTCCGCGCACGGCGGCGTCCGGATCGTCACCGAGCGGTCGAGGGTCGCCATGCCCGAGACGGGCATCGGCTTCGTGCCGGACGTCGGCGGCACCCACCTGCTCGCCCGGGCCCCGGGCGAGCTGGGCACCCACCTCGCCCTGACGGGCACGGCGGTCGGCGCGGGGGACGCCCTGCTGTGCGGCCTCGCCGACCACCACGTACCGTCCGCCGCGCTCCCGGACCTCGTCGCCGGCCTCGCCGACCTGCCCGTACCGGAGGCGCTGGAGCGTCATGTGCGGCGCGCGCCCGAGGGGGAGCTGGCCCGGCAGCGGGAGTGGATCGACTCCTGCTACGCCGCGGACACCGTCGAGGAGATCGTCCGACGGCTGTTCGCGCACGGCGACCCGGCCGCGAAGGAGACCGCCGAGACCCTGCTCGGCAAGTCGCCCACCGCGCTCAAGGTCACTCTGGCGGCCCTGCGCCGCGCCCGCCGGCTCGGCACGCTGGAGCGGGTGCTGGAGCAGGAGTACCGGGTGTCCTGCGCGGCCCTGAGCACCCCCGACCTGGTCGAGGGCATCCGCGCCCAGGTCGTCGACAAGGACCGCGATCCGCGCTGGTCGCCGGCCACACTCGCGGAGGTGACCGACGCCGACGTGGAGCGCTTCTTCGCGCCGCTCGGCGAGCGCGAACTGGGACTCGTCCGACCGAGCCCCCTGCCCGCGCCGGTCAGTCGGCCTTGCTGCTCAGGAAGAGGTCCTGGCCGTCCTTCGTGATGGCGAAGTCGCCGTCGGCGCGGAGTTCGAGCACGGCCCCGCCGTCCGGGTATCCCGTGTTGGTGGCCCACACCGGCTTGTCCTCGGCGGTGTAGACGACCAGGTTGCCGTCCTCCTGGAACACGGCCTTGTAGTGCTCCCCGGAGGTGAGCGACGCCCACCGGGCCTGGTTGTTCTCGTCGTACGAGACCAGGTTGCCGTCCTCCTGCATGACGAGTCGCACGTGCGCGCTCTGCAGGAACTCACCGGTCTCCAGGGTCCGCCGGGGCTGGACCGTCAGTGTCTCGGGCAGGGGCGCGGGAGCCGGCGGCTTCTCCGCCGCCGGTGATTCGTCGGCGCCTTTGCGGGAGTCGTCGCGACTCGCGGACGCCCGTGGGTCCTTGGCGTCGGTCGTCGAACCGGAGCCCTGCAGCGCGACCACCGCCACCGCCGCCGCGACCGCGACGGTGACCACCGCGCCGACGACGATGACGGGTGTGCGGCGGAACCAGGCCGGTCCCGCGCCGGATGCGGGCGGGCCGACCGGTTCCGTCTGCGACGAGAGAGGCATGAGGCGGGTCGAAGCAGCGGGCACGGCGGCCACGGTGGCCTGGTCCGCCGGCGGAGCGGCGGGAGCGACCAGAGTGGCGTCGGTTCCGGGGGAGTTGTCCGGCGCTGTGGGCGTGGGCGACACGGGAGAGGGGTCGGTCGCGATGCCCTCGGAAGGCGCCGAGGCGATGATCCGCTGGTAGGCGGGGTGCCGCACGATATCGGTCTCGCTGTCGCAGAGCTCCACGATGCGCTGCGGCTCGGGGCGTCGCTCGGGGTCCTTGTGCGCGCAGGCGGCGATCAGCTGGGCCATCTCGGCGGGGATCCCGTCGAGGTCCATCTCCTCGTGGACGGTGCGATACGTGACGGTCGCCAGCGAACCGTGACCGTACGGCGCACGGCCGGTGAGGCAGTACGCCATGGTGACACCGAGCGCGAACACGTCGGACGCGGGTCCGGCGTCGCCGCGCGTGATGGTCTCCGGAGCTATGAACCCCGGGGTGCCGATGGCGGTGCCGACCTGCGTGATGTTCGACATCTCGTCACTGCGGGCGATCCCGAAGTCGATGAGCTGGGGCCCCGTGGCCGACAGGATGACGTTCTGCGGCTTGATGTCGCGGTGCAGCACACCCCGTACGTGGACGTCGGCCAGCCCTTCGGCCAGGGCGGCCAGCACGGCGCGGCCGAGGTCCACCGGGAAACGGCCCGACTTCTCGACGGCGTCGGCCAGCGTCGGCCCCGGGACGTACTCGGTCGCCATCCAGAACGGCGGGGTGTGCACCTCGGCGTCGATGAGCGCCGCCGTGAACGCGTTGCGGACGGTCCCCAGCGTCTCCACCTCGCGACGGAAGCGGTGCAACGCCGCCGGGTCGTCCTGGAGATGGGCGTTGATGACCTTCACCGCGGCGGGTCGTCCTCCCGGGGTCCGGCCGAGGTAGACGCTTCCCATGCCTCCGGAACCGAGCCGACCGATGAGACGGTAGCGGCCTATGTTCGTCGGGTCGGACTTTTGCAGCGGGTACACCTAACACGCCTTCCTGGCAGTCGAGACACAGGGATCCGTAGTGACGGGGCTCGTGTCCAAGACTCTTGCGGCGGCATGTCGGTTCCGGAGCCACCGTGGCGGTGAGTCGGCCCAACACCTGACACGCCGTCATTGTGGTCCGATGTGTGCGTCAGAGCAGTAACGCGAAGGCAGGCAGGCGTACCTGTGTGCTGCTTACTCCCTGCGCCCCTTCGGTCCACTCTGAGCATGAAGAATATAGCGCCCGCGGCACAGCCTCTTGCCGGGTTCACGCCCACAGGGCACGAACCACCTGAGCGCCCCGCCCCGTAGGCGTGCGCGACGATGGCGGATTCTGGGCAACTCGGCCCATTTGGGTATCCGTTGTCGGCGTACGGACTCCGCACGAGTAAAGGGGGTATCAGGTAGGAAAGATGCTGGGGCTGGCCGTAGTAAGGCCGGGGTGATATCACCTCCGTGGATCGGCCGGTTGTCCTCAGGGTGGATTTCGAGCGCTCTTCCTAGTGTGGTTCAGCACACCGCGGCAGCGGTGTCAGAAACCACATTCCATTGTTCGGAAGAGAGTTGTGCCGATGACCCGCAGAGCCAGGACCGTCTCCCGTATCGCCGCCGCGGCAGTGGTGGTCGCACTCACCGGCACAGGATGCTCGGCGGGCACGTCGAGTGCCGCGATCCGGACTTCGAGCTCGACGGACCGGACCGTGAATGTCTCGAAGGCGACCGGGGTCTCGTTGCGGGACGATGTGAACGCGATTCTCACGACAGGGACGGTCGGTGTCGTGGCCCGGTCGACCGGGCCACGCGGCACGCGCTCCGCCACCGCGGGAACGGCCGACCGGAGCACGGGAGAGGCCGTCCGCCGCGGTGACCGGTTCCGGATCGGCAGCACCACCAAGTCGTTCGTGGCCACGGTGGCGCTGCAACTCGTCGGCGAGGGACGTCTGTCGCTGGACGACACGGTCGAGCACTGGCTGCCGGGCGTGGTGTCAGGGCACGGCAACGACGGCAGCAGGATCACGGTACGGCAGTTGCTGCAGCACACCAGCGGACTGTTCGAATACCTTGAGGACTTCCCGGAGATCGCCAGTGTCGAAGGGTTCCAGGCCGGCCGGTACATCACCAGGACACCGGAACAGCTCGTGGCCATCGCGATGCGGCACGAACCGGGCTTCGAACCCGGCGCCAAGTGGTCCTATTCGAACACCAACTACATCGTCGCCGGGATGATCATCGAGAAGGTCACGGGGAAGAGCTGGGAACAAGAGGTGACCGAACGCATCGTCCGACCCCTGAACTTGCGCGACACCGTCGTCCCGACCACCGACCCCCACATACCCGGGGACCACCTGCGGGGCTACTCCAGTTTCGGGGAATCCGGTGAGGGCATCGACGTCACCGAATTCAGTCCCACCGCGGCCGATGCGGCCGGGGCCATGATCAGCACCACCGCCGATATCGACACGTACTTCTCCGCCCTCATGCGCGGCAGGCTGCTGGGCCCGACGCAGCTGGACGAGATGAAGAAGGTCGTGGCGGCTCCGCCCATGGACGCCCTGAAGCCCGGCGCCGGATACGGCCTGGGCCTGGCGCGGATTCCGCTGACCTGTGGAGGCGCCTACTACGGGCACGGCGGCGACGTCCCCGGCTACACCACGCGCAACGGTGTCAGCGCCGACGGCCGGCACACCGTCGCGGTGCAGGCGACCGGTGACGGCTCGGCCGACTCGGCCACCACCGAGGCACTGGACCGGCTGATCGACGACAGGTTCTGCGCTCCCGGCGACTCCGGGCGATGAATTCGCCCTGACAGTCGGCTCCGTGAGGCTGTCGCACCGTAACCGTCCGGTCGTCCCGATACCCGGCGAGTATCGAGACGACCGAACTGGTATTGGACGCACGGATCTACTGTGCCGGACGATTCCCCCATGTCGCGCCTTCCGATGCCCTCTGTTTGGACCGGCTCTCTTCCCGAGGCCGCGCCGCCACCCGAGACGGCTGTTTATCAAATACCCACCGGTACCTACGAAACCAGGGCGGCATTCGCTTTCAAGGGCGGCTCGTTCCGCGAGAAACGCCGTTTCGCCGCGACGGCTGTCCTGTTGCGTCACCCGAAGGGCGATCTGTTGATCGACGCGGGTTTCGGCTCGAATGTAGCGGCGCACATCCGGTCGCTCCCGCGAATGGAGCGAGCTCCGTTCCACAAGGCCGCCACAGCGAGCGAGCAACTCGACGCCGTCGGTTACGATCGCGGCGGCCTGCGCGGTGTATTGCTGACGCATTCCCACTGGGACCACGTCAGCGGACTCGACGGTCTGCACGTGCCCGTCTGGCTCAACGAAGGTGAACTGCGCTATGCGAACGGACACCGCGGCGGGAAGGTGTTCCGCGCCGTCTCCGCGGATCACCCGATCCATGAGTACGCATTCGACGGTCCGGCGTATCTCGGCTTCTCGTCGAGCTTCGACGTGTACGGCGACGGCTCGGCGGTCGTCGTACCGGCCCGGGGGCACACGACCGGGTCCGTGATCGTCTTCGTCACACTGCCGACCGGCAAGCGGTACGCCTTCATCGGCGACCTGACCTGGCAGAGCGACGGCATCCGCCGTCGTGCCGAGCGGCCGCTCCTGCTGCGCAAACTCGCCGACACCGACCCCGCACTGGTGCGCGAGGACCTCCTCCGGGTGATCGCGCTCGCGGACGTCATGCACGTGGTGCCTGCCCACGACGTGGCGGCGTACGACGGGATCCCGCAGCTCCCCGGCTGAGCGACGACCGGCTCCGCTCCTACCGGCTCCGGTCGTCCGGTACCGACGGCACGGGCACGCGGAACAGGCGCAGTTGGAGGGCGAGCGTGGCGTAGTAGCCGACCAGTGTGGAGAGTTCGAAGAGGGCGATCTCGCCCAGGGCCGCGCGGGCGGCCGTGTACCAGTCGTCGTCGAGCGGGTCCGAGGGGTCGGCGAGGGCGCGGACGGCCGACCACGCGGCGCGTTCGACCGGGTCGGTGAAGCCGGGGTCGGTCCCTTCGCGCAGTGCGCGCACCTCGTCCTCGGTCAACCCGGCCGCCCTGCCCAGCGGTTCGTGGGCGTACCGCTCGAAGCCGCTGTCCCGGGCGGCGGCCACGACGAGGACGGCGCTCTCGCGCACCCGGGACGACAGGTCCGTGCGATAGCGGATCGCCGTGCCCAGGTTCTGCAGGTCGCGACCCAGCTCCGGGCTGAACAGCATCGCGTTGAAAGGGCCGTTGAGGCGTCCCTCGGGGTCGGTGAGGGCGAACAGCTGGGGTCCGTCGGCACGCGGACCGCCGGTGATCTCCTCGTACAGGGCCCGCCGGCCGGGGGAGAGCCGGTCGGGCGACAGGAGGGGGAGCCTGCCGGACGGGGACGGGGACGGGGACATCGTCATCGCTCCGTGCGGGCCGGCGTCGAGGGGCCGTCCGTCACCTCGCGCGCGAGCGCCGCCAGGTCGGGGTCGGAGAGCAGCCGGGACTCCCGCGTCATGACGGCGCGGGCCCTGCGCAGGATCTCGTCGACCTGGGCGACCGTGGTGTCGACACCCAGTGCGGCCAGCTTGTCGGCGAGCGTGTACGGGCCGCTGTCGGGGGTGAAGGGGACCTTGCGCGCGTTGCCGACGAGGGCCGGCTCCAGGCAGTTGTGCAGCAGGGGATCGACCGCGGTCTCCTGGGTGATGAGGTCCATCCCGCCCCAGGAGAAGGCACTCGTACCGGTCACCGGGTGGTTCCAGGCCAGGTGATAGCCCGTCAGCTCCTCGCCCGCGCGGGCGAGTCCGGTGAGCCGCTCGGTCCTGATCCCGGTGCGCACCCCGTGCAGCGCCTCGAAGGCCAGCGCGGTGGCGGCCAGGTCGGCGTTGCCGGGGCCGCCGCAGTAGCCGTTGACCGACAGCTCGACGACATCGGCGCCGGCCCGGACCGCGCCGACCGCGCAGGCGACGGCCAGCCCGAACGTGTTGTGCGGATGCAGACCCACCTCGACACCCGGGGCGAGTTCCTTGGTGCGGGTGACCAGATGGGCGTAAGCCTCGGGGCTCATCGCGCCGGGGCCGTCGAACAGGGTGAGTTCGGTGGCGCCCGCGCCCGCCAGCGTGGTGACCGACTCCTCGAGGACCTCGTCGGTGAGGTAGGAGACCATCAGCATCGGGACGACGGCGGCCAGTCCGCGTGAGCGGGCGTGCCGGATCAGGGGCACCGCACGGGCGAGGACGTCGGCGCGCCCCCGGGGCGTGGCCCGGTCGCGCCAGTCCTCGCCCCGCCACGCCTGCTGGTAGACGGCCGGGTCGTAGATGAGGGACGCCTCGCCGAGACCCTGTACCCAGATCTGTACGGCGTCGTAGCCCGCGTCGGCGGCGCGGTCGATGTCCGCGGTGCTGCGCAGCAGGGGCAGCATGGCCCGGCAGTCGGGGTTCTCGCCCTTGACGACCTCGACCTCGGCGCGCAGCGCCTTGTCGTCGCGCCCGGCGAGACCGGCCGTGACGACCTCGCGGACGCCCGCGCCGGCGAGCCGGCGCAGGTATGCCTCCTTCGCCCCGGTGGACGCGACGACGCCGGGCAGGGTCTCCACCGATCGCAGCGTGGCGTCGCGCAGCCGCACCGACCCGGGCATCGGCCCGCGTACGTCGGGACGGCGGGTGAGCGGGCTGACCGACCAGCGGCCCGGTTCGTACGCGCCCGGCGAGCGCCTGTCGGCCAGCTCCGCGCGGAAGCGGGCGATCTCCTCATCGGTGAAGACGGCCGGCTTGTCCATGGGATGCCTCCGGAGACGTACGGGATGGGACGGAACGGGTCTGGCTTGGCGCCATTCAAGCATCACCCGTCACTACCTGTCGACACTAGTGCGTTGCTGAGCGGGGTCGAGCCGTACGTACATGCACTTGTATTTACTTTGTGTCGACACTAGGTGAGACTGTCGACAGTCGGGAGCTCCGACGGTGTCCCCCGGACCTCCCGGGGGCTTCCGGGGCCCGGCTCACCTCACGCCCGGACCGGGTCCGGACCGGGCTCGAACCAAGGGAGACCCCCGTGACCCAGGACGTGCCCTCCGCACGGCCCGGCCGCCTGGCCGGGCGGGTTGCCGTCATCAGCGGCGCCGGCAGCGTCGGCCCCGGCTGGGGCAACGGCCGCGCCACCGCCGTGATCTTCGCCCGCGAGGGCGCCACCGTGTATCTGACCGACCGGGACAAGGACGCGCTGGACGTCACCGCGGAGCAGATCCGCGAAGAGGGGGGCACCGCACACACCCACCTGCTCGACGTGACCGAACCGGACGCCGTCCAGGCCTACTTCCAGGAGGCCGAACAGCGCGCGGGGCACGTGGACATCCTCGTCAACAACGTCGGCGGCTCCCGCGCCGGCGGAGTGGCCGAGCTGTCCCTGGAGGACTGGGACAGCCAGTTGCGCACCAACCTCACCAGCGCCTTCCTGGCGTGCAAACACGTCGTCCCGATCATGCGACGCGGCGGCGGTGGCTCGATCGTCAACACCGCCTCGGCTTCAGGCCTGCGCTGGACCGGCGCCGCGCAGGTGGGCTACGCGGCGGCCAAGGCCGCCGTCGTCCAACTCTCCCGTGTGACGGCCGTCCAGTACGCGCCCGACGGCATCCGGGTGAACACGGTCGTCCCCGGACAACTGCACACCCCGATGGTCGAGGCGCGCCTGGCCCACCAGCGCGCCGACGGCGACGTGGACAAGCTCCTCGCCCAGCGGCAGGCCCGTATCCCGCTGGGGTTCATGGGCGACGGCCGGGACACGGCGTACGCGGCGCTCTTCCTGGCGTCCGACGAGGCCCGCTTCGTCACCGGCACCGAGATCGTCGTCGACGGCGGAATGACGGCGCGCTGTGACTGAGCCCGCCCTCCGCACGGCGCACCCGGCACCCTCGCCGGGCTGCCCGCCCCCGCACCCGGCCCCCCGCAGACCCACCCTGGCGCTGCCGCCCGGCAGTTGTGACGCGCACTGCCACATCCTGGGCCCCGCCACGGTCTTCCCCTACGCGCCCGAGCGCACCTTCACCCCGGTCGACGCACCCAAGGAACAGGTCGCGGCCCTGCACGCCCACCTGGGTCTGTCCCGGGCGGTCGTCGTCCAGTCGTCCTGCAACGGCGCCGACCACCGCACGCTTCTGGACGCCCTCACAGCCGGGCGTGGCAGGCTCCGCGGGGTGGCACTCATCGGCGAGCGGACCACCCGGGCGGAGATCGAGGAACTCCACCGGGCGGGAGTGCGCGCGTTCCGGCTCAACTTCCTGCCGCATCTGCGCACCGCGCCCACCCGGGCGGAGATCGACTCCGTCCTTGAGCGCGTCGACGGTCTCGGCTGGGCGGTCGAACTCCACCTCACCGGCGCCGAGGTCGCCGATCACGAAGACCTCGTCCGCGCCCTCCCCGGCCGCGTGGTCATCGACCACCTCGCCCGCGTCGACCTCGGGGAAGGGCCGCACAGCCCCGCCCTGCGCAGCCTGCGCCGCCTCCTCGACACCGGTGAGGTCTGGCTGAAGGTGAGCGGGGTGGACCGGGTCTCCCGGCAGGGCCCGCCCTACGCGGACGCCGTGGCGCTGGCCGCGTCGTTCGTGCGGCAGGCGCCCGGCCGGGTCGTGTGGGGGACCGACTACCCGCACGTGAACATCCGGGGCGCCGCTCCGGACGACGGTCTGCTGGTGGACCTGCTCACCGACATCGCCCCCGACCCCGCCCTCCTGCGCCGGCTGCTGGTCGACAACCCGGCCGAGCTCTTCGACTTCCCGCCGGCCCCGACACGACCGACACCCCTGACGCCCTCACCGGACCTGCCGGACCCGCACGTGGAGCAGACATGAACGACTTCGACGGACCCTTCCTCACCCGGGGCGCCCCCGGCTACGAGGAGGCACGGCTCGGTGCCGTCTGGAACCTGCGCAAGCCCGACCGGCATCCCGACGCCGTCCTCGTCGCCGCCGGTGACCGTGACGTACAGGAGGGAGTCCGCTGGGCCGCGGCCCGCGGGGTGCGCGTCTCCGTCCGGTCCGGCGGGCACAGCTGGGTCGGCAACGGGGTACGGGACGGCGGTCTGCTGATCGACCTCTCCGCGCTGGACGAGGTCGTCGTGGATGCGCCCCGGCGCCGTGCCACCGTCCGCCCCGCCGTCCAGGGCAGCCGCTTCAACGCGCTGCTCGCCGCCGAGGGCCTCGTCTTCCCCAGCGGCCACTGCCCCTCCGTGGGCGTGGGCGGATTCCTGATCGGCGGCGGTTACGGCTGGAACTCCCGGGCACTGGGACCGGCCTGCTTCAGCGTGGAGGCGGTCGACGCCGTCCTCGCCGACGGCACCCTGGTGCACGCCACCGATGAGAGCCACCCGGACCTCATGTGGGCCGTACGCGGCTCGGGTCCCGGCTTCTTCGCGGTGGTGACCCGCTTCCACCTGCGGGTGTATCCGGCGTACGACCAGATCCTGCGCAGCGCGTACGTCTTCCCCCACGAGCTGCGCGACGAGGTGCTGGCCTGGACCTACGAGGCCGTGCCCGGGATCTCGGACTCCCTGGAGATGTCGGCGAAGGTCGCCCGCACCCCGGGTGCGCCACGGCCCACCACGACGATCACGGCGGCTGCCTTCTGCACCCCGGGGGAGGGGCCGCAGATGCTGGAGCCCCTGGAGAAGGCGCCCTTTCTGCGTCATGCGCTGCGCAGGACCGAGCGCGTGCCGTCGACGCTGGACGACCTGTACGCCCTCTCCGACGGTCTGACTCCGCAGGGCCGGCGCTACGCCGTCGACGGCGTGTGGACGGACGCGCCGGTTCGGGACGTGCTCGACGCGGGCCGCGGGGTGCTGGACGGGCTGCCCAACCGGGACAGCTTCCTGCTCTGGATGCTGTGGGGCGGCCAGGCGACCCGGGAGAACGCCTGCTGGTCCACCCAGGCCCGGCTGTACTTCTCCCCGAACGCCGTGTGGCACGACCCCGCCGACGACCTCCGCAACGAGACCTGGGCCCATGACGCGCTGCGGGCCATGGCCCCGGTCGCCCACGGCACCCAGTTCGCCGACGCGAATCCCGCGGACCGCCCCGACCACGGGCTGGAGCCGGAGCAGACCGCGCGGCTGGAGGAACTGCGGCGCCGGTACGACCCCCAGGGGCTGTTCCGCTCGTATCTGTCGCCCGACGAGTCGACCACGGCCCTGGCCGCGCAGCGGCGCCACGACGGTATCCGTACATGAGGGCTCACATGAGGGCTCTCTAGTGTCGACAGAAAGCCGAAATTATCGGCGTACAGCCCCTTGACCTCCATTTTGTGTCGACAGTACCGTTCGGAATGTCTGCACCACCCAAGGAGCCACACTTGTCCAGGACGCCCGATCCCCATCCTGCCCCGTCCCCGCGCGGCGTTGTCGTCCGCCGTGGCGAGGCGAGCTACGAGAAGGCTCGTCTCGGCGCCGTGTGGAACGCGCGCAAGCCGGACCGGTTCCCCGACGTCATCGTCGTCGCCGAGGACGAGCGGGACGTCGTCGAGGCCGTACGGCTCGCCAGGGCGGAGAAACTGCGCGTCTCCGTCCGCTCCGGCGGCCACAGCTGGGTCGGCAACGGGGTACGGGACGGCGGACTGCTGGTCGATCTCTCCCGCCTCCAGGAGATCACCGTCGACCCGCACGGCCGGAGCGCCTCCGTCCAGCCCTCGGCCAAGGGGCCCGAGATCCAGCGGGCCCTCGCCCCGCACGGACTGTTCTTCCCGACCGGACACGCGCCCACCGTCGGCATCGGAGGCTTCGTGCTCGGCGGCGGCTACGGCTGGAACTCCCGTCACCTCGGACCGGCCTGCCTGAGCATCCGCGCGATCGACGTGGTCCTCGCCGACGGCACCCTGGTGCACGCCACCGACGAGACCCACCCCGGGCTGCTGTGGGCGGCACGGGGCAGCGGCCCCGGATTCTTCGGCGTCGTCACCCGCTTCCACCTGGACGTCCACGAACGCCCCACCGAGATCCGGCGCACGGTGCACAGCTACCCCATCGACCTGCGCGACGAGGTGCTCGCCTGGTCCTACGACCTCCTGGAACGACTGCCCACCACCGTGGAGTTCTCCGCCAAGGCCGGCTTCACCCCCGGTCTCGGCACCCCGTCGGTCTCCCTGACCGCCACCGCCTTCTGCACCCCGGCGCCCGGCCAGGGCCCCGAGTCCCTCGACCCGCTGGAGGACGCGCCCTTCCGGGACCGGGCCCTGCGCGCGGTGGTCGCCGAACCGACCACCATCGGCGAGCTGTACGACATCGCGGACCGCCTCAACCCGGAGGGCCTGCGCTGGGCCGTGGACGGGGTGTGGGCGGACGGCCCGGCCCAGGAACTCATCGGCGCCGCCCGCCCCGTGCTGGACACGATCCCCGACGGCAACAGCTTCGTCCTGTGGATGCTCTGGGGCCACTACCCGCCGCGCCCCGAGGCCTGCTGGTCCGCGCAGGCCAAGGCCTACCTCTCGCCCAACGCGGGCTGGCACGACCCGGCCGAGGACCTGGCGCACGAGAACTGGGTGCACGGCTCACTGTCCGCGGTGCAGCACCTGTCCAAGGGGCTCCAGTTCTCCGACAACAACCTCGCCGACCGCTTCGACCGCGGCCTCAGCGCCGAGAACGCCGAGCGGCTGGAGAAGCTCCGGGGCATCCACGACCCCGACGGGCTCTTCCGCACCTACATGACCCCGGCCGAGTCGACCACCGCCTACGCGGTCGCCGGCCGCGCGTAGCGCCGTGCGAACGCCGATCGACATGCCGTACGAACCCGTGCAGGGAGCGGTACGGCCTCCGCAGCGCCCGCCACCGTGCAAAGGAGCACACCCTCATGCCGAAGCGCACGAGAAGTACGAGAAGCCCGTTCGGCCGCCTGGCCGTCGGCCTGGTGACGCTCGTCGTCGCCGCCCCGATGGCCGCCTGCGGTTCGGGCGACTCCACGTCCGCCGGCAGTGACGGCTCGGCGAAGATCACCGTGCTGCGTTCCAACGGCGCGCTGTTCGAGCCGCTCTACATCGCCGAGCAGCAGGGCTACTTCGAGGCCGCGGGCCTCGACGTCACCATCAAGGCGGGCGCCCAGGACACCTCGCAGAACGCCCCGTCCGTGCTCAACGGCGAGGCCCAGTTCGCGATGACGGACAGCTCCGGCTTTCTCAAGGGCGCCGCGAAGAAGATGCCGATCCGCATCGCCACCGGCCTGGTGTCCGCCACCACCAGGACCGACCCCACCGACGGCCTCCTGGTCGAGAAGGGCAGCTCCATCGACGGCTTCGCCGACCTGGAGGGCAGGACCGTGGGGCTGTCCGCCCTCGGCGGCACGATCCAGTTCATCGTCGAGTACCTGGTCGAGAAGGACGGCGGCGACCCGAGCAAGGTCAAGTTCGTCTCCCTGCCGACCACCTCCCTCACCGACGCCGCCACCACCGGCAAGACGGACGCCGTCTACTCCTTCGGCGCCTTCTACGGGGCCGGCAAGGAGGCAGGCCTGCGCTCCGTCGGCAACGGCATGAACGACCTGCCCGGCATCCCCCAGGGCGTCCTCTTCGCCACCCAGAAGTACCTGTCCACGAACGCGGACACGGCGAAGAAGTTCACCGGTGCCGTCGCCAAGGCCATCACCTACGCCAACGCGCACCCCGACGCCGTCAAGGCGATCGACAAGAAGTACACCCAACTGCCCGCCGACTTCATCGAGAAGTCGCAGATCGCCTACTACGACAAGACCGTCAACACCACCGTGATGCGTACCGTCATCACGAAGATGCACGGCTACGACCTGCTCAGCAGCACCCCCGAGGACGACGCCGTCTACTGGGACCAGGCTCCGACGGTCACCGGCGGCAGCTGAGAACGGCAGAGGTACACCATGGCCATCTCCACGACGGACCGGCGCCCGGCGGCCCCGGACCGAAAGCGTCTCGCCCGGCACACCCGGGCCCAGGCACCCGGCCGCCGCACACTCCTGTTGCTCCAAGCGTCCGCCGTCCTCGCCGTCCTGGTCCTCTGGGCGGCGCTCGCGGCGGCCGGCCCGGTCAGCGCCACCGCGCTGCCCGGACCGACGGCGGTGTTCGGGAAGTTCCCCGAGCTGTTCGGCGACTCCGCGTACTGGCGGGCGGTGGGGGACACCCTGAACGGGGCTCTGACCGGCTTCGTCGCCGCCGCAGTGATCGGCGTTCCGCTGGGCCTGGTCACGGGCACCTACGCGGCGGCCGAGCAGTCGTCCCGGCTGCTCGTGGACGTCCTGCGGTCCTTCCCGGTCATCGCCCTGCTGCCGGTGTTCCTGCTGGTGCTCGGGTCGACGCCCACGACGAAGACCACCGTCGTCCTCCTCGCCTGTGTCTTCCCCGTCTTCCTCCAGGCCCAGTACGGCGCCCGGTCCGTGACCCCGATGATCTCGGAGACCATGGACAGCTACCGCATCCCGCGGCACCTGCGCTTCCGCAAGGTGATCCTGCCCAGCGCCACACCCTCGGTCATGACCGGGCTGCGGCTCGCGGCGACGACCTCCGTACTCGTGGCCATCGGCGTCGAGGTGCTCACCACACTGCCCGGGATCGGCCACGAGGTGGTCCAGGCGCAGCAGGGCGGGGCCGCGGCACGGGCGTACGCCTACATCATCACCGCGGGTGCGATCGGCTACTCGGTCAACCTGCTCTCCCAGTTCGCCGAACGACGTCTGCTGCGCTGGCGCCCGCCGGCGCACACCGACTGACGAGGGGAGGCATCATGTCCACGCGCGCTTCGAGCGCCCTCTTGAAGTCCCTGCTCAAGCAGGTGTGGCTGCCGGTCCTGTGTGTCGCCGTCCTGCTGCTCGCCACCGCGGGCAGCACCAGCTTCTACTTCCCGCCGGCCACCGACGTGCTCGCCACCCTGTGGCGGGAGCTCCTGCACGGCGGACTCGTCGACGACCTGCTGTTCTCCCTGCGCAACATCGCACTCGGACTGGGCATCGCCACCGTCGTCGGAGTCGGCGCGGGCCTCGTCATCGGCGAGGTCGACCTGCTCCGGCAGGCGACCGGACCGCTGCTGGACTTCGCCCGCGCCACCCCGACGGTGGCGTTCGTCCCGGTCGTCATCCTGACACTGGGCATCGGATCGGGCCCCAAAGTCTTCCTGATCGCACTCGGTTCGGTCTGGCCGATCCTGCTCAACACCGTCAGCGGCGTGCACGGCATCAACCCGGCCGTGCACGAGACCACCCACAGCTACCGCATCCCCTGGCGGCTGCGCCTGCGGAAAGTGGTGCTGCCCGGAGCCCTGCCGCAGATCTTCGCCGGCATCCGCGTGGCCCTCTCGATCGCGGTGGTCCTCATGGTCGTCAGCGAGATCTACGGATCGCCCGTGGGCCTGGGCAACTTCATCCTGCAGAGCGGTTCCGACTTCGCCGTCCCGGAGACCTGGGCCGGCACCGTGCTGATCGGCATCCTCGGCTACGGCCTGAGCGTGCTCCTCCTGGCAGCCGAGTACGCGCTGCTCGGCTGGTACCACCAGCGTCCGCCGCGCGCCCGGCGGGCCAAGTCCCGAAGCGAGGTCAAGACATGATGCAGCGACACGTCAAGGCGGGCGGGTCCAGCCTGATCGTGGAGGACGTCTCCAAGACGTTCGGCCACGGCACGGACGAACACCGCGTGATCGAGGGCCTGTCGCTGCGCGTGGACCCCGGTGAATTCGTCTGCGTCGTCGGCCCGTCCGGCGCGGGCAAGACCACCCTGCTGCGCTGTCTGTCCGGTCTGGTCGGGCCCACCTCGGGCACGGTCCGCTACGGGGACGAACCCCTCACCCGGCCGCACGCCGACATCGCGGTCGTCTTCCAGGACTACCGCGGCTCCCTGCTGCCCTGGATGCGCGTACGGGACAACGTGGCCTTCCCCCTGGAGGGGATGGGGGTCAAGCGCGCCGAACGCAACCGGCGGGCGGAGAAGTGCCTGGACGCCGTCGGTCTGGCCGGCATCGGGGACAAGTACCCCTGGCAGCTCTCGGGCGGTATGCAGCAGCGGGTCGCCATCGCCCGCGGACTCGCCTACGAGGCCCCCGTGCTCCTGATGGACGAGCCCTTCGGGTCGGTCGACGCCCAGTCCCGGTTCGACCTGGAGGACCTGACACTGTCCCTGCGCGCCGACCTCGGCATCACGGTCGTCCTGGTCACCCACGACATCGACGAGGCCGTCTACCTGGGCGACCGCGTGGTCGTCATCGGCGGCCGTCCGACCACCGTCGTCGACAACCTCCAGGTCGACCTCGGCACCGACCGCGATCAGATCACCACCCGCGCCGACCACCGGTTCACCGATCTGCGGACCCGGGTCCTGACCAGGATCCGCGAGGCACAGGCGCCGGCACCGGCACAGGCCGCGCGGCACTCGGCGCGCCCCGGGCCCGCACGGGAGGAGAACGCCCGGCCGACCGGCGAAGCCCCGACCGACGGCTCGGCCCGGGAGAAGACCGTACGGGTGGTGCGCTGACGATGACACGCTTCGACCACGTGGGCATCTCCGTGCCCGACCTGGCGGCCGCCACCTCCTGGTACTGCGCGGCCCTGGACCTCACCGCGGCCCCGGTGTTCGCCATCCCGGACACCGACCTGCGCGGGGTCATGCTCCTGCACGAGAGCGGCTACCGCGTCGAACTGCTCCACCGCCCCTCGGCGCGCCCGGGACCGGCACCGGGCAGTGCTCTCGAAGCGGCGGCCACCCACGGCTTCGGTCACATGTGCCTGTGCGTGGAGGACGTGGCGGGGGAGTTCGCGCGGCTCGTCGCGGCGGGCGCCGGGGTCAGCATGCGCCCCCGGCCGGCCCCGCGCCCCGGTGCCAGCATGGCCTTCGTCACCGACCCCTACGGCAACCTCATCGAACTCCTCGACCGCGCCTGAACCACCAGGACGACCGTCCGCCGCCACTCCCGTCCCCGAGGACGACGACGTCGCGATGACCCGTACGGTGCCGACCGAGGAGCTCGAAGCGATCTCCCGGCGCCGGCCGGTGGTGACGCCGACCGGGCCCCGCGCCACCGTGCGCCGGCCGATGGTGTGCATGGGGGAGGAGGCCCGTCGACCTGCTGGTACGACGCCTGGGCGGACAGCCTCTGCCGAACCCGTCTCCTTGATGCTGCCGGTTGCCGTGGTCCGCAGGGCGAGCTGCGGCTGCGACGAGGCGACGACGACACCCCCGGCAGCTGTCTGAGCACCACCTCAGTGCGTGCACACGAAGCTCGACGCGGTGTCCGGATCGCCGGCGCGGTACTTGGGCCAGTCCGGATATGCGCAGAGCGGACGAGTGCGGTGATGGGCGGTGTCGGTCACGACCGGATCGGTGGGCGGCCGGCCCGTTTCGACCCAGTGTTCCAGCGCGGAGAGCGAGTCCGTGGCGGCGGCGAACGCCGGTGTGCCGACGTTGGCGTGGTTGGCCCCGGGCACGACGTAGTACCGCATGAACGCGTGGGTCGACCGGGGGCCCAGCCGGGTGTGCACGCGCCGGTAGTAGTCGCTCGTCGAGCGGGAGGAGACCAGCTCGTCCGCGGCGCCGTGGAGGAGGATCAGCTTGCCTCCGGCGCGGGCGAACGGGCGGAGATCCGTGTTGTTGCGGTCCTGGATCGTCGACAGGCGGCTGATGCGGTCGAGCCACTTCCCCGGGTGCCGGGGATCCACGTCGAGGGAGTTCTGGTGCGGGTCCCGGGTCAGGAAGTACTTGACCCATTGGTCCCAGTACTGCATTCCGTAGCCGCTCGTCACCGGCATGGGGTCGGCCGGCCCCGTGGTGCCGAATCCGAGGAACGGGGTCCTCATGTCCGCCCCCGAGAGGAACGGGAAGCCGGGGTATCCGGTCTCGCCACTGGCGATCCGGTACGGCCACCTGAACGGGGAGGACATGGCGGTCACGGCCCTGATCTGGGGATCCGACAGACAGTCCGGGCCGGTATCGGCGCCGTCCGGACAGCGAAGGGTGTCAGGATCGAAGTGGCAGGCGCCCGGGTTCGAGATGACCTTGTCCTTGACCTCGTCCAGGCCGTCGCACGCGGCCATGACGCTGTTGTGGAGAAGCGTCTGCTTCTCGGGTCCCGGGAAAGCACCGGGTCGGGACAGGACCTGCGTCAGGTGCCCCAGGTAGAGGACTTCACTGAGGTTGTTCCAGGCCGGAAAGGCGGAGATCACCCCGTCGAACGTCTTCGGCCACCGTTGGGCCACGTTGAGCGCCTCGCGGCCGCCGGTCGAGCCTCCGGAGAAGTAGGCCCCGACAGGTTTCGTCCCGTAGGCGTGCCGGATGAGGAACAGGCTCGCGTCGTACGTCTTCTTGAGCGCGTCACCGGCGGCGAAGTTGCTGAGGGCCTCGTCGTTCGCGCCGAACGACCCGTCGAACGACGGAGGGGCTGTCGGGCTCTGCTGGTGGCCGGAGTCGCTGGCGAAGGTCGCATACCGCCGGGCCAGGGGCGCCGGCCGGTCCGCGGGGCCGAACGGCACGTTCGCCGTCAGGTCGGGAATGGTGCCGCTGTAGCCGCCACCGCCGAACATCATCGCCCTGCGGTTCCAGTCGTAGGGCAGGGCGGCGCGCATCTTGATGGCGGGCGCGGCCGGATCGACGGGCAGGATGTCGGCGTCGACCTGGCAGTACCTGACCGTCTCGCCGCTGACCACGCCGGTCCTGACCGAGGCCGCCACGACACGGCCGCCGGTCGTCGGCAGGCTCATCACCGACGCCGGGATCCTCAGCCGGTCCAGCCCGCCGCACTGCGGCACCGCCGTCGAACGGCCGGCGTCGGCCGGGCTCGTCGCAGGGGCCGGTCCGGCCCCGAGGACCTGGGTCGTGCCCGCCAGCAGCGCCATGGTCACCAGTACGGTGTGCCGACGGGTCCTCGGGCCTCTTGCCGATGATCTGCCCACGAAGGCCTCTTCTCTGCATCACGTAGGTACGCGTACGTACACGTAGGTATACGAAGTGCCGCTGTTTCCACGGCCTTCGCGTCATCGTCCCGGCCCTGCTCCTGCCGGAGTGCCTTCACCACGCGGAGCAGCCGCATGGCGCACGCGAACGAGTGGGGCGCCGGCCCCGCAGCGACAACCGGGCGACCCCTCAGTGGGAGTCGGTCCCTCAGCGGTAGAGGTGCGTGCCCGGCACGGCGTGCGGATCGGCACGGACCTCGGCGGTGTTCGTCTCGGGCAGGAACCACGCGCTGGCGAAGGTGATCAGCCCCATGGCCATGATGTAGCCGGCGACCGGCAGGGTGCTGTCGGTACCGGCGATGAGTGCTGTCATGAGGAACGGCGTGCCGCCACTGACGATGATCGCGGAGAGCTGGTACGCGAGCGACGCGCCCGAGTAGCGGACGCCGGGCGCGAAGAGCTCACCGAGGAAGCTCGCGATGGGGCCGTAGGTGAGGCACTGGAACACGAAGCCCACCATCACCGCGACGAAGATCAGTGGCAGTGACGCCGTGTCGACGAGCCGGAAGTACGGGAAGGCCCAGACGGCAACTCCCAGGCCACCGATCAGGATCAGCGGCCGTCGGCCCACCTTGTCCGACATATGGCCGGCCCAGGGGATGACCACGAGCATCGCCACCGAGCTGAGCAGCACGGTCGCGAGCAGGGGGTCGCGGTCGAGGCCGAGCGAGTCCGTGCCGTAACTCAGGAGGCCTGAAATGCTGACGTAGAAAAGGCTGTTGGTGGCCGACAGGAGCCCGCAGCCGAGCAGGATGGTGACCCACCTGGTGCGAATGGCCTGCGCCAGCGGGGCCTTGACCACCGTGCTCCCCGGCTGTGACGCCTCCCGCTGCAGCTCGCGGAACTCAGGTGTGTCCTCCACCTTGGTCTGGATGTAGAGAATCACCACGAACATGACGACGCTGGCCAGGAAGGGGATGCGCCAGCCCCAGCTGAGGAAGGCGTCCTCCGGCATCAGACCGCTGGCAGCCATGAAGATCAGGTTCGAGATGATCACGGCGACGGGGACGCTGGACTGTCCGAAGGTGCCGGCGAAGCCGCGCCGTTTGGGACTGGCGGACTCGGTGAGGAGGAGCACGATGCCGCCCCACTGGCCACCGGCCGCGAGCCCCTGCACGAAGCGCAGTATGACCAGCAGCGTCGGGGCCAGCGGGCCGACGGACGCCGCACTGGGAAGACAGCCGATCAGGAAGGTGGCGGCCCCCATGAGCGCCAGACAGGTGACGACGACCGGCTTGCGTCCGTATCTGTCACCGAGGTGTCCGGCCAGCACCCCGCCGATCGGACGCGCCACGAAGCCTGCCCAGAAGGTACTGAAGGCAAGGAGGGTCCCCACCACGGCCGAGGAGTTCGGAAAGAACACATCGGGGAACACGAGCGCGGCCGCGGTGCCGTAGAGGAAGAAGTCGTACCACTCGATCGAGCTCGCGATCAGTCCCGCTGCCAGCAGTTTGCGGGGCGACCGGCGCCGAGTCGGGTCCGAGCCGGCGCCGAGGCGCTCGGACTGTCCTTCGGGTTGGGCGAGCGGGGTTGCCATACATGCCGCCTTCGTCGATAGCGCGCAGAGGTGATGACGGTGAGATTAAGGCGCCGTTACCCTGTCGCTGAGGTGTACATCACCCACACCTCGCACCGATCCGGTGGGTCTTTCCCCCACCTGACGTCGAGGGGGAACGCACTGTGGTCAGCGGCCCCGGCGGCGAGGCGGAGTCGTTCTCACTCGTACGCCGACAGCGCGAACTGGCCTCGTTGTACGCGACGGCCAAGTCCCTCACCGCGCTGGGCGAACTCGACGAGGTACTGCAGTCGATCGTCCATCACGCCCACGACCTGATCAGCACGGACTTCACCTACCTCTCGCTGGTCGGCGAGAACGGCAGACTGTCGGCCAGAGCGTCGGAGGGAACGATCTCGCCCTCGTTCCTCGCGGCGGGCATACCGGCGGGTGTGGGACTCGGGGGCAAGGTGCTGGCCTCCCGGAGCCCGCATTGGGTGCCCAACTACGCCGCCACGACCCTGATCGACCACGATCCGACCTTCGACCGCCTGGTCGCCACCGAGAAGCTCGTCGCGCTCCTCGGCGTGCCCCTGGTCATACGGGGTGAAGCGGTGGGCGCCCTGTTCGCCGGGGACCGCTCCGAGCGGTCCTTCCAGGCCGATGAGATCGCCCTGCTGAGCGCGTTCGCCGATCACGCCGCGCTCGCCCTCGACAACGCCCGTCTCTACGAGGCGAGCCGGACCGCCCTGCAGGAACTGCAGGTCGCGTACCGGAGGATCGAGGGCCATATGGCTGTCATGCAGCGGGCGCAGGCGATCCACGAGGCACTGACCGGGGTGGTCCTGGAAGGCGGGGAACCGGGCGACGTCGCGCAGCTGCTCGCCGATCAACTGGGCGGCAGCGTCGCACTCCTCGACAGGGCCGGTGCCGTTCTCCTCCGCCGTGACTCGGCGTCGAGCCCGTGCCCGACCCCAGCGGAGACCGGCCTGGCCGACGCCGTCAGGAACGCGCGCCTCTCGGGCCGCTGTACGAGTTCCGTCGACACCGACCAGGTCGCCCGCAGCGTGGCTTCGATCCGGGCAGGCGACAACTACCTCGGCGCACTGGCCTGGAGCCGGGCGGAGGCCGCAGGGCGGAGCACCCCGGACGACACGGACCTGCGAACCCTGGAGCGCGCCACCCACATCCTGGGGCTGCTCATCCTCAAGGAGCGGGCCGTTGCCGAGGCCGGTGAGCGACTGAGCGGAGAGCTCCTGACCGAGCTGATGGTCGGCAGCCCCGGGATCAGTCCCGCCCAGCGCGCGCGTTTCCGGGCCCGCGCCATCGACCCCGACTGCCTGAATCTGGTCGTCGTCGCGGATTCGCCCACGGTGTCGTCGACCGATCTGGCGCGCCATCTGCACGACATCGCCCGCGACTGTTCCGGACTGGCCGGCGAACATCTGGGCAAGGCCACGATGATCCTCCGCAGCGTGGACGACGACCAGGCCGTCGAGGAGGTGCACCATCGGCTCCGTCGCACGGGTGACCCCGTCGTCGTGGTCGGCGAACGGGTGGTCCATCACGACTGGTCACGTGCCTTCTCCCTGGCCAGTCGCTGCGGCGCCGTGATGCGGGCGATCGGGCACACCGACCTGGGTGCCACCACGGGTCGGTACGCCCTCTACGCGATGGTCTTCGACACCGAACGGGTCCGTGAGCTCGACCGGTTCATCTCCGACTGCATAGGCCCGCTCCTCGACTACGACCGGCGACGCGGTACCGATCTCGTGGACACGCTCAGTGTCTACTACGACCACCGCGCCAACGTCGCGGCGACCGCACGGGCGTTGTACGTGCACGTCAACACGCTGATCAAGCGACTGGACCGGGCCGGCGGCGTACTCGGCCTCGACTGGCGCCATGTGAACGACCTGGAACTGCAACTGGGACTCCGACTGCACCAGCTCAGAGCGATCGCGGCCGCCCCGGCCTGACACACGACGGCGTCCGATCACACCGCCGGGGGTGCGGCTCAGGCGATACGCCGCGTGTCCCGCAGGGCGCTCTTCGACAGCTTGCCGGTGCCTGTCTTGGGCAAGGTGCTCATGAACACGATTTCGTCGGGCAGCCACCACTTGGCGACCATCGGCGTGATGTGCCGTACCAGCTCTTCGGCGGTGGCGGCGCTGCCGTCGCGCAGGACGACGTAGGCGACGGGGCGCTCCGTCCAGCGCGGATCCGGGCGGGCGATCACGGCGACCTCGACGACGGCGGGGTGCGAGGCGATGGCGGTCTCGAGTTCGACCGACGAGATCCACTCGCCTCCCGACTTGATGAGGTCCTTGATCCGGTCCACGAGTCGCAGATATCCGTCGGCGTCGATGGTGGCCAGGTCGCCGGTGCGCAACCAGCCGTCATCGGTGAAGCTGTCACCCCCGTCCACCCGGAAGTAGCCCCCCGCCACCCAGGGGCCCGCGACCTGCAGCTCTCCGACGGCACGGCCGTCGCGCGGCAGCTCCCGGCCCGTGTCGACATCGACGATCCGCACGTTCACCAGCGGCAGGGGCTGGCCCTGGGAGGCCCGCACGGCCACCCGTTCCTCCGCGGTGGCTTCCCGGTGCTGGGTGCGCGTACCGCCGATGGTCCCGACGGGGCTGACCTCCGTCATCCCCCAGGAATGGGTGATGGGCACTCCCACCGCGGCGCGGTAGGTCTCGGACAGTGCCGGGGGAACGGCGGATCCGCCGCCGAGCAGGAACCGTGTGGCGCTCAGGTCGAAGGCCGGCAGTTCGGGAACCAGACTCGTCCACACCGTGGGAACGGCACCGGCGACCGTCACCCGCTCGGCTTCCATCAACCGCAGCAGGTGAACCGGATCCGTGGAAGCGCCGGGAAGGACCAGGGAGGCGCCCGTCATCAGCGCGCTGTAGGGCAGGCCCCAGGCGTTGGCGTGGAAAAAGGGCACGATCGGCATCACGACGTCACTCTCGCTCAGGCCGATGAAGCCGGCCGCGAGCGTGCCCAGGCAGTGCAGGACCGTCGACCGGTGGCTGTAGAGCACACCCTTGGGCGGTCCGGTCGTTCCGGAGGTGTAGCACAGCCCGGAGGCCAGGTGCTCGTCGGCGAGCGCGAAGGTGTCCTCGAACGAGCCCGCGAACGGATCGGCGCCGGAGACCAGCTCGTCGTAGTCCACGATGCGCGGGTCCGCCGGGACCGCCGTGTCGCTGCCGTCGGGCAGCACCACCCAGTACCGCACCCGCGGCAACCGGTCGGCGCTCGGCCAGATCCGCGGGAGCAGCCCGCGGTCGACGAACACCACGTCGTCCTCGGCGTGGTCGACGATGTATTCGAGGTGTCCCGACGCGAGCCGGATGTTGATGGTGTGCAGCACTCGCTTGGTGGCCGGCACCGCGAGATAGACCTCCAGGTGGCGGCGGCTGTTGCCCGCGAACGTGGCGACACGGGCGCCGACCGGGACATCGAGGGAATCCAACGCCGTCGCGAGGCGCCGGGCGTGATCGGCCACGTCGGCGTACGAGAGCGACTCGGTGCCGGCCGTCGCGACGTGCTTGTGCGCGTAGAGCCGCTCGGTGCGCTCCAGGATGTGCGCGATGGTGAGGGGCCGTGGCTGCATCAGCCCGCTCGTGACGTCTTCGGAGAGGTGGCGGCCTGCGTGGAGCGGGGTGGTCGACAACTGGTGTGATCCCCATCCGTGAGTGTCTTCGCGACGCGGCGTCCGCTGCGTCGCGCAGTCACCCTAGGAGCGGTTCCAGCATGAGGAGAGGTGGGAATCCCACACTTCGGCACCCGTTTCAGCGGTGATTCCCCACACTGGGACCAGGGAGGCGGCGCTCCTCGGTCCGGTCGGCCCGAGTCAGGGGTCCCGCCCGCGGGCCTGCCCACCCCCGACGAGGAGACCACTCGCGCGGCGATCGCCCAGCACCTGCGCCCCGGCCTGCTCCAGCAGCCGTTCCGCACGTCCGGCTTCGACTCCCGGGTGCGCCCGCTGCCGGCGAGGGAGCGGTTCTCGATCCAGGGCTCCGGGCCGGGACTGGGACCGGGGTCGGGCGCGGGGCTGCCGTGCCGCGCCCGGTTACTCGTTGGCGGGGCCCTGCTCCGAGCGCTCCGCCCATACCCGCGCCGCCAGCAGATCCGCCTCCTCCTGCGACGTACCCGCCTTCACCAGGATGATCCCGCGCGACCCGTCCGGGAACGTCACCTGCCGCATCGCTGTACCCAACGGGCCTCCCGGCGTCGATTCCTCCGGCATGGCGGCTCCTCTCGATGGCGAAACCCCCAGGCTAGCCGGGTCACCGCGGCAACCGAGCCAGGCGCGGCAGAAATGGACCTGTCTCCGAGCGCGACGCGGAGACCTGGTTCGGCACCGGGCCGAGGCCGGGCGTCGCCCTGTTGTGAGATCTCACAGAACGAGGCCCCGTCGCTCGTGCCGTTTCACGCGGTATGACGAAGACGCCGGCTCGTCCGACCTGTGACCCTGGTGGGGGTCGCCGCAGCCGTCGTCGTCGCCGGAGGCAGGGCGCATGGATCACCGGACAGTGACGAGAGGACGCGCGTATGTCCAGCGAACGTCGTGGGCGGCTGGTGCGGGGGAGACGCCGCATCGCGGTCGGGGCGGTGCTGACCGCCTTGGTGTCGACACTGACCGTGGGCACGTCGTCGGCGCAGGCGGCGGACGGGCCCTGTCCCGCCGGGCTCCAGTGGAGTGTCAGTGACAACGGATGGTTCCAGGAAGCCTGGGCCGTGCAGTACGTGGTGAACTCGGTGACGCCCGACTTCCTGGTCAGCGAGCAGCGGGTGGTCAACAACGGTACGAGCAGCCCGATCTCGGCCACCTTCACGTCGTCGCAGTCGAAGACGTTCACCCTGACCGTCAGCACCGGCGCCAATGTCTCGTTCTTCAACTTCCTGACCGCCAACGTCAGTGCGAGCATCACGACCAGCACCACGACGACGACCGGGGTATCGGCCACCGCGCCCGTTCCCGCGTTCGGCCGGGTGGTCGGCCAGTACGGCGTCGAGGCGTTCCACGTGGCCTACACCATGAACTTCTACCACGACTACGGCAACAATCCGCCAGGCCCGCTGTGCTCCTTGGAGAGCTCGACCCAGGGTACGAGCGTCGCGCCGACCACCAACACCGGCTGGCGTGTGCTGCCTGGCTGACGCCCGGCCGACCGACACCGACACCGACACCGATCCGCGTGCCGCGGGTACGCCCACCGCTCAGCCCCACTGTTCAGCCCATTGCTCAGCCGGCTGCTCGATCGGGTTCCGACAGCGGGCTCGTGGGCAGCCGGAGGCCCGACCGGATCAGGCCGTCCGCGGTCGCCACGATCGTCTCGGTGACATCCCTGGGCCGCCAGCCCAGCACGGAACGCGCCTTCTCGTTGCTGATGACGGGGATCCGGCCCCGCAGGGCCGCGGCGTCCCGCAGGGCCGGATCGGTCTTCGCCGCCTCGCGTACCTGCTCGACGGTCAGCTCCGTGGCGGGCAGCAGACCGTCCGCGGCGGGGAAGTGCCGGCGCAGGATCCCCGCCATGCCGAAGAGGCTGACCGACGAACCGCTGACGGCGATGAAGCGCTCTCCCGCCGCCTTCGGGTGCGTCATGGCGCGCAGATGCAGGTCCACGACGTCCCGGACGTCCACGACGCCGAAGTACATGACCGGCACCACGGGCAGCTGTCCGGTCAGCATGCCCTTGACCAGGCCGACGGAGCCGGAGGGCCGGTCGCCCAGCGGGGGACCGAAGATGCCTGTGGGGTTGATGACCGTCAGTTCGATGTCGTCGTGGGTGCGGGCGTACTCCCAGGCCGCGCGCTCGGCCAGGACCTTGGACTTGTGGTAGGCGGGCAGGCCCTCGGTGTCGGGGTCGGTCCAGTCCGTCTCCGTGTAGTGGTCGTCGGACTTCAGCGTGTATCCGACCGCGGCGTAGGAGGAGGTCATCACGACCCGTGACACACCGGCCTCCCGGGCCGCCGCGACGACGCGCAGCGCTCCCTCGCGGGCGGGCCGGACGAGTTCGTCCTCCGTCTCGGGCGGCGTGACCGGGAAGGGCGACGCATGGTGCAGTACGTGGCCGACCCCGTCCAGGGCCTTCGCCCAGCCGCTGTCCGAGCCCAGGTCCGCGACGGCGAACTCCAGCAGGCCCGCCGGATCGACGCCGGCCCGGCGCAGCGCCGTCAGTACGCCGGCCTCCTGTCCGGTGTCCCGGACCGTCACACGGGTCCGGTGGCCCTCGCGCAGCAGCCGGGCGACCGAGTGGCTGCCGACGAGTCCTGTCCCGCCCGTGACGAGTACGGTCCCGTGGTCCTGGGGGAGGGTGTCGAGTCCGGCTTCTGTTCCCATGTCCTTGCTCATGTACTTTTCTGTGCTCATCTTCTTCGGTCCTTCAGCTCTTCGGTTATCGGTACGTGAATCGGTCCATCACCTGCGTGACCTCTTCGACGGCCTGCTGCTCGGCGGTGGCGTCCCCGCGGACCCGGGCGTCCCACATGTCCGCCTTCAGCCGCAGATAGGCCAGGCGGAGCTGAAGCCGTTCGATGTCGGCCGCCAGTACCTCCGCCTGACCGGCGAACAGGTCCCGCTGCTCGGCCGCCGCGGAGTCCCCCTGGGCGAGCAGGTCCAGATAGCGGCGCATCCCGCTGACCGTCATCCCGGACGAACGCAGGCAGGACAGCGACCTGACCCGCTCCGCGGTCACCGGGCCGTACCGGCGATGACCACTGGACTCGTCGCGGGTGACCCTGCCCAGCAGGCCGATCTTCTCGTAGTAGCGAAGCGTGGACTCGGTGAAGCCCGAGCGCCGCGCCATCTCCTGAATGGTCAGATCCGCGGCCTGCTGTCTGGTCACTGGCATGTGCGCAGCCTCCGATACTTGAAGCGCTGGAAGTCAAACCGGCAGAACCGGGAAGTCCGCCTGAACCGGGAGTGCCCCGCGTACGTACGGTCGGCTGAGGGCTGTGACCTGCGCTCCGCGGCCCACGTCACCCTCGCCCCCGCTGTATCCGTAGCCGTATCCGTCGTGACGCTTCCGAGGAGTACCCATGACCACTCTGCCCGTCGGCGACTGGCTGACAACGCGTCAGCCCCTCGTGCTGGGACTCTTCCGTATGGTCCTCGGCCTGCTGTTCACCAGCGAAGGCGCCGCCACCGTCTTCGGGGTGCTGGACCGGAAGGCCAGTTCGGCGGGTGACTGGCCCTTCTGGTACGCAGGGGTGATCGAGCTGGTGTGCGGGGCCCTCGTTCTCCTCGGGGTCGCGACCCGCGGCGCGGCGTTCCTCAGCTCGGGCATCATGGCGTTCGCCTACTTCACCGAGCACCAGCAGGACGGGCTCTTCCCCCTGCAGAACGGCGGACTCGCGCCGGTGCTCTTCTGCTGGGGATTCCTGCTCGTCGTCTTCTTCGGTCCGGGCGCCTTCGCCCTCGCGGGACGCGCCGGGCGTGAGCGCGGCGAGCGCTCGGCCACCGGCCCGGTGACCGAACGGACCGGGTGACTGTCTGTACCCTCCCGGGCATGGGCACCAGACGTGGACGATCCTCGGACCAGGACCGTTCCGCCGGCCCGCAGCGCGCGGGCCGGCCACCGCCGGGCGCCCCGCCCGACCACCACGCAGCACCTGGAGATCGCATGTACGCCGTCACCGACCCGGCCACCGCAGAGGTCGTCGAGACCTATCCGACCGCCACCGACAGCCAGGTCGTCGCAGCCGTCGAAGCCGCCCACACCGCAGCCGCGTGGGGCCGGTCGAGCTCCGTGACCGAGCGGGCCGCGCTGCTGCGCCGGCTCGGTGACCTGCACGCCGAGCACCAGGACGAACTCGCCGCGAGCATCGTCCGCGAGATGGGCAAGCCCTTCGCGGAGGCGGAGGGCGAGGTCGGCTTCTGCACGGAGATCTACCACTACTACGCCGACCACGCCGAGGAGTTCCTCGCCGACGAACCGCTCGACGTCACCTCAGGAACGGGCAGCGCCCTCGTCCGGCGCAGCCCGGTGGGTGTCCTGCTCGGCATCATGCCGTGGAACTTCCCCGCCTACCAGGTCGCCCGCTTCGCCGCCCCGAACCTCGCCATCGGGAACACCATCGTCCTCAAGCACGCCCCGCAGTGCCCCGCCACCGCCGCGCTGCTGGAGAAGCTGTTCGCCGAGGCCGGCTTCCCGGCCGGGGCCTACGTCAACGTGTACGCCACCAACGAGCAGATCGCCGACGTGATCGCCGATCCGCGGGTCCAGGGCGTCTCGCTCACCGGCTCGGAACGGGCCGGCTCCGCCGTCGCCGAGATCGCCGGCCGTCATCTGAAGAAGGTCGTCCTGGAACTCGGCGGCTCCGACCCGTTCGTCGTGCTGTCCACCGACGACCTGGACGCGGTCGTCGACTCCGCCGTCGCCGCCCGGCTCGACAACACCGGCCAGGCCTGCAACGCGGCCAAGCGCTTCGTGGTCGTCGAGGGCCTGTACGAGCAGTTCGTGGCGAAGTTCACGGCTCGGCTCCTCGAAGGCGAGACCGGCGCGCCCCTGTCGTCCGTGGCCGCCGCCGAGAACCTCGGCCGGCAGGTCGACGCGGCCGTCGCCGAGGGCGCGACGCTGCACAGCACCGGCCGACGGGCCGGGGCCCACTTCCCGGCGGGCGTGCTCACCGGGCTCACCACCGAGCACACCGCCGCCCGGCAGGAGCTGTTCGGCCCGGTCGCCATGGTCTTCGCGGCCACCGACGAGGACGACGCCGTCCGCATCGCCAACGACACCCCGTACGGCCTGGGCTCCTACGTCTTCACCACCGACCCGGCCCAGGCCGAGCGGGTCGCAGGCCGGATCGAGGCCGGCATGGTCTTCGTCAACGGCGTCGGGGCCGAGGGCGCCGAACTGCCCTTCGGCGGCGTCAAGCGTTCGGGCTTCGGCCGGGAGCTAGGCCGCCCCGGCATCGAGGAGTTCGTCAACAAGAAGCTGATCCGGACCGTGGTGTAGCGCGGCGGGCGGAGCCCGTACGAGGACCGGGCGGGCGGTGGGTCGCCACCGTGCCCCCGGTCCGCGCGGCTCAGGGTTCGTCGCGTTCACGCTCCGATCATGTTGTAGCCGCCGTCGGCGATGAGGAATCCGCCGGTGATGTGGTGCGCGTCCTCCGTGGCCAGGAACAGGGCGGCCCCCGCCAGCTCCTCAGGGCCCGGGATGCGGCCCATCGGAGTCGCCTTGCGCAGCTGCTCCCCGCGGCCGTTCCGCCAGTCCTCCCGGCCCAGCGTCGCGGTCGTCTCGATGAACCCGGGGGCGAAGACGTTGACCCGGACGGCAGGGGCGAAGGCGTGCGCGTACGACTTCGTGAGGCCGATGATCCCGTACTTGGCGGCGGCGTACTGAGGTGCCCGCGCGCTGCCCCGGGCCACCACCGTCGAGCCGATGTTGACGATCGAGCCGCCACCCTCCTGCTCCAGCATCCGCGCGCCGAACTCGTGCGTGCACAGCAGCGTGCCCTTGATGTCGACCGCGAGGACGTGGTCGACGGACTCCTCGGTGAGGTCACGCCAGGACATCTGCTGGCGGGCCACGTCGCCGACGTTGTTGACCGCCACGTCGAGCCGGCCGAACGCGGTCCACACCTCGTCCGCCATGCGCCGGATCTGGTCGTGCTCGGCTATGTCCGCCTGCACGACGAACGCCTTGCGGCCCAGCGCGGTCACCCGCTCGGCGGTGGCCTCCGCGCCCGCGCGGGAACTGCGGTAGTGGATCGCCACGTCGGCGCCCTCCTGGGCGGCCCGTACGGCGATCTCGGCGCCGAATCCGGTGCCGGCGCCGGTGACGAGCACGGTCCGGTCGGTGAAGCGCTGGGAGACGGTCATGGTGTGACTCCTTGATGAGGGGGATCGGGGGTCCGGCGGGTCAGACGAGGGTCCGGCCGCCGTCCGCGTACAGCACCTGTCCGGTGATGAAAGCGGCCTCGGCTGAGGAGAGGAACAGGGCGGGGCCGACCAGATCGTCGGGGCGGCCGAGCCGGCCGGCGGGCACCAGGGCCTCCATCGAGGCCCGCATGCCGGGTTCGGCGAGGTAGGCGCGGGTGAGGTCGGTCTCGGTGTAGCCGGGGGCGACCGCGTTGACGGTGACGCCGTGGGAGGCCCACTCCCGGGCCATCACCCGCATGAGCTGGTTGACGCCGCCCTTGGTCGCCGCGTACGGCGCGTGGTCGCGGTGGGCGAGCAGGCCGGACACGGAGGACAGATAGACGATGCGGCCGTAGCCGCCGGGCACCATGACGTCGCCCACCGCACGGCCCAGCCAGAAGGCGCTGCTGAGGTTGACGGCGACGATGCGTTCCCAGACCTCGTCGGGTGTCTCCAGTACGGGGCGGCGGTCGTTGGTGCCGACGGCGTGCACGAACACGTCCAGACCGCCCAGGAATCCGGTGGCGTCAGCGACCGCGTCCTGGCAGGCGTCGGCGGAGGTGAGATCCACGTCCAGGCCACGCACCGAGCCGCCCGCGCCCTCCGTACCGCCTGCGCCCTCCGTACCGCCCGTGCGCGTGAGTGCGGCAAGTTGTCCGGCGTCGTGGTCGAGGACCACCACGTCCGCCCCCGCGTCGGCCAGGGCCCTGATCACGGCGGATCCGATGCCGCCCGCGCCGGCCACGAGCGCGCGGGTGCCGGTGAAGTTCCACGTCGTCTTCATGCTCCGGACCGTAATCGACCTCCGAACAATGTGTCCACACTTGGCGCTACTGTTGACGCGAATACTGGAATGATGGAGGGTGAGTGTCGACAGTTGCAGGGTTAGGCAGACACATGTCGATGGTTACTGGGAGGTCTGATGAAATTGGTGACGTTCGACGACGGGCTCGTGGGCCGCCTGGACGAGGGCACGGTGATCGAGCTCGATGTCCCGTCGACCCGGGTGTTCTTCGAGCGCGAGGGACAGGTCGTCGAGACCGGGCGGACGTATCCGCTCGCCGAGGTCCGGCTGCGCGCGCCGATCGTGCCCAAGAAGTTCTTCCACACGGCCGGCAACTTCCGTGAGCACCACGAGGACCTGGCACGGGTCGACTGGTCGCACCCGGTCAACAAGGGCATCGTGTTCTTCCAGAACGTCGACGCGATCATCGGCACCGACGAGCCCATCGTGTATCCGGCCAACCTGACCCGTGAGCTGGACTACGAGCTGGAACTCGCCGTGATCATCGGCAGGCCCGGCAAGTTCTTCACCGCCGAGCAGGCCGTCGAGCACATCGCGGGGTACCTGGTCTTCAACGACATCACCGCGCGCGACATCCAGCGCAAGGAGATGGAGTCCGGTGTCTTCTCCTTCTCCAAGGCGATCGACACCTTCTGCCCGATCGGCCCGTACATCGTCACCGCGGACGAGATCGGCGACCCGCACGACCTCGACATGGAACTCCGCGTCAACGGCGACGTACGGCAGAAGTCGAACACCTCCCGTATGTCGGTGTCGATCCCGCAGTTGGTCGCCTACCACTCGCCGCAGACCTACAGCGCGGGCGACATCGTCACCACCGGCACCATCGCCGGAGTCGCGGCGAGCACCGAGGACCCCTTCGCCCAGTACCTCAAGCCCGGCGACGTCGTCGAGGCCGAGATCGAGAGCCTCGGCGTGCTGCGCAACCGGGTCGTCTCCTGGCAGGACGCGTACGGAACACCCGAGCCGCCCGCCGAACAGTGGGTGTGAGGGCATGCGGATCGTCAACCTCGCGGGCCGCCTCGCCCTGTTGACCGGCGACGGAGGCGACGGAGACGGCGACGGTCATGGCCACGGCGCCGTCGATGTGTCCGACGGCGGCTTCGACGCCGACCCGGGCGCCGTCTTCGACCAGTGGGACGCCCTGCTGCGCTGGTCCGCCGGTGTCGACCCGGCCACGGCCGTGCCGTACAAGGAGTCCGACCTGCGCGCCCCCGTGCCCGAGCCGCGCCAGATCTTCGCCGTCGCCCTCAACTACCGCCCGCACACGGCGGAGGCGGGGTACGAGGAGCCGGCCGAGCCGCTGGTCTTCACCAAGTTCCCCAGCTGCCTCACCGGCCCCTACGACACCATCGGCCTGCCGCCCGGCCATGTCGACTGGGAACTGGAGATGGTCGCCGTCATCGGCCGCGACGCCTACCGGGTGCCGGAGGAGAACGGCTGGGACCCGGTCGTCGCGCTCACCGTGGGCCAGGACCTGTCCGAGCGGATCGTCCAGCTCGCCGGGCGCCCCGCCCAGTTCTCGCTCGGCAAGTCCTTCCCCGGCTTCGGTCCGGTGGGGCCCGCCCTGGTCAGCGTCGACGAACCGGCCGACCGCGACGACCTGGAGCTGACCTGCGAGCTGAACGGGGAGACCGTCCAGCACGACCGCACCTCGAACATGATCTTCCCGGTGCCGCGGCTGGTCGCCCACCTCAGCGCGATCTGCCCGCTGCGCCCCGGCGACCTGATCTTCACCGGCACCCCCGCGGGGGTCGGCAACCGCCGCACCCCGCAACGCTTCATAGGCAACGGTGACACCCTCGTCAGCAGGATCGGAGCACTGGGCGAGATGCGGCACACCTTCAGGAGCACGTGATGAGCGACAGCAGCGACAGGACCGTTTTCACCGGAGTGCGGGTCTTCGACGGCACAGGACGCGATTCCTTCCCCGCCGAGGTCCTCGTCGAGGGTGAGCGCATCACCGCTGTGGTTCCGCACCTGCCCGCCGCCCGCTGGCTCGGGGCCAGGGTCGTGGACGGCGGGGGCGGCACCCTGATCCCCGGCCTGGTCGACTCCCACACCCACCTCGGGTTCGGGTCCACGACCGAGCACAGCTCCCGCCGCCGGGACGAGCCCGAGGAGGAGAAGGCCCTGCTGGTCGCCCACGCGGGCCGCGTCCTGCTGGACCAGGGCTTCACCAGCGCCTACTCCGGGGGCAACCGGCTGCCCCGTACCGAGACGGCCGCCCGCAAGGCCTTCGCGGAGGGCTGGATGCCGGGGCCGCGACTGAAGGCGGCCTCCTGGGAGGGCACCGCGGGCATGGTCGAACCGGGGGTCTACGACTTCCCGGGCATCGACGGCCGGGCGTCCGACCCCGAGTCGGTGAGCCGCTTCGTCGGGGAGATGGCGGACCTCGGCGTCGACATCGTCAAGCTGTCGCTGTCGGGCGAGAGCGCGGTCGTGCAGGGCACCTCACGGATCGTGCAGTTCACCGAGGAGGAGGTCGCGGCGGCGGCGGCCGTGGCCCGTGAGCGCGGCGTCTGGCTGACCGCCCACGCCCACGCGGCCGAGTCGATCAAGATGGCCGTACGCCATGGCATCCGCGCCGTCTACCACTGCACCTTCGCCGACGAGGAGGCCCTCGACCTGCTGGAGGCCGCCCGCGACCGGCTGTTCGTGGCCCCCACCCCCGGCATCATCCACGCCAATCTGCACGAGGCCGACAGCGAGCCCGAGCCCGGCATGGAGGTCGAGGCCACGCAGAAGGCGGTCCGTGAGGTCGTTCCCGAACTCGTCCGGCGCGGCGTCCGCGTCGTCCCGGGCGGCGACTACGGCTTCGCCTGGAACCCGGTCGGCCGCAACGCCCGCGACCTGGAACTGTTCGTCGACTGGTTCGGGTTCACCTCGGCCGAGGCACTGCGCGCCGCAACCGGACACGGGGGCCAGGTCATGGGCATGGGTGACGAACTGGGCCTGGTCCGGGAGGGGTTCCTCGCCGACCTGGTCCTCGTCGACGGCGATCCCCTGGACGACATCCGCATCCTCCAGGACCGCGACCGACTTCTCGCGATCATGAAGAACGGCTCGCTGTACAAGGCACCGGCGTGAGCGGCCCGTACGGCGAGGTCGGCGCGAGGGGTGGCCCCCGGGTCCGGACGGGAGGGGTCGGCGCACCCCGGGCGCACCCTGGCGCCGGACGGCTGGTGGGGGAGTGGGACGGCCCGGTCGCCGTCTTCCGCGGCATCCCCTTCGCGGAACCCCCGGTCGGCGACCTGCGCTGGCGCCCGCCCAGGCCTGCCGCCCGCTGGGACGGTGAGCGCAGGGCCGAGCAGTTCGGTCCGGCGCCGCTGCAGCCGCAGCCGCCCAGTGACTCGGTCATGTACCGGACCAACTTCGCCGACCGGCGCGCACTGGTGATGAGCGAGGACTGCCTCTACCTCAATGTGTGGACACCCGATCCCGCACCGGGCACGGGCCTGCCCGTCATGGTCTGGATCCACGGCGGCGGCAACCGCTACGGACACGGCTCCCAGGACATCCACGACGGCCGCGCCCTGGCCGGCCGCGGTCTGGTGGTCGTCACCCTCAACCACCGGCTCGGCGCCCTCGGGTTCCTCGCCCACCCGGGCCTGGCCGCCGAGGACGACCTCCACGCCGCCGGCAACTACGGCCTCCTCGACATCGCCGCCGCCCTCACCTGGGTCCGCGCCCACATCGCGGCCTTCGGTGGGGACCCCGACCGGATCACCCTCGCGGGCAACTCCGCGGGCGCCGCCCACATCTGCCATCTGATGGCCATGCCGCAGGCCGCCCGTCCCCACTTCCGGGCGGCCCTCGGCCAGAGCGCCTCCGGTGTGGGCCGGGCGGAGGGCCCGCTGCCCGCCCAGGAGGAGGCACAGAAGCGTGGACTGGCCTACGCCGAGGAGTTCGGCGGCCGGGACATCGAGGGACTGCGCCGGATCTCCGGAGTCGAACTGATCGTGCGCGGCCACTTCGGACCCGTCGTCGACGGCAGGATCCTCACCGAGCCGACCGACGCCGTCTTCGCCACGGGCCGCCAGCACCGCGTCCCGCTCCTGGTGGGCACCAACAGGGACGAGGGCACGGTCTACGCCGCCATCGACGAGGACGCCGGCGCCGTGGGCGACGCCCGGTTCGTGGGCCCCGTGTGGGAGTGGGCGCGATGTCATGGCGGCACGGGTACGCCGACCTGGATGTACCGGTTCGAGCGGCGGCCCCCGCTGCCGCCGGGGCTGCCCGACTCGCCCGACCTGGGTGTCCATCACACCGCCGAACTCCCGTACGTCCTCGACAACCTCGGACGCCGGCCCGACTGGCCCTGGCAGGACACCGACCGGCGACTGTCCGCCCTGATGGCCGACACCTGGGCGCGCTTCGTGGCCACGGGCGACCCGGGCGGACCGGATCTGCCGCCCTGGCCGCGGTTCACCGGACCCGACACCTCACCCGCGATGTTCTTCGGCGACACCGTGCGCCAGGACATCCTGCGCCGGCCCGCCCCACCTGTATGACGGTCCACCCGTATGACGGTCCACAGAACTCAGAAGGGAACGGCCCGTGGCACGACTTCCGGGTACCGACGGAGCCGGCGACATCGCGGAGCGCATCCGCGAGCGGCGCGGCGGAACCCTGCGGCCCCTCGACCGGATGCTGCTGCACAGCCCGTCGGTGGCGGACGGCTGGAACAGCCTGCTGGGCGCCGTCCGGCAGCGGATGACCCTGCCCGCCGACATCCGTGAACTGGTCGTCCTGCGCATCGCCGTGCTCAACCGGGCTCCCTACGAATGGGCCGCCCACGAAGGGGACGCACGCGCCGCCGGACTCGACGACCGGCACCTCGACGCGCTCCGCGCCGAGGACGCCGCGAACCACCCCGACCTCGACGAACGACGGCGCCGGGTCGTCGCGTACACCGATGCCATGACCCGGGACGTCCACGTCCCCGCCGACGTCTTCGACGCGCTGCGCGCCCACTTCGGCCCCGCCGAGCTGGTCGAACTGACCGTCACGGCGGCCGCGTACAGCATGGTCTCCCGCTTCCTGGTCGCGCTGGACGTGGAGCTGCCGGCCGGCGCCGGAGGCTGACCCACCGGCCCGATTCCCTTACATCACCCCGTACACACGTCATCCCGCACGCCGTTCTCAGGAGGACAACGTGACCACTCCCCGCCCCGGGGCCATGGCAGAGCCCGGTACAGGCAGGCTCCACAGCAAGGTCGCCCTCGTGACCGGTGCCGGTGCGGGCATCGGCCAGGGCTGCGCGCTGCTCTTCGCCGAGCAGGGCGCCACCGTGGTCGGCTGCGACCTGGACCCGGCCGCCGCCGAGCGCACCCGCAAGCTCGCCGCCGACCGGGGTCTCGCCGTCGAGATGCTCGCCCCGCTGGACATGACCGACCCCATCGACGCCCGCTGCTTCGCGGAGGAGGCGTTCGCGCTGCACGGCCGTGTCGACGCGCTGGTCACCGCCGGTGCCATCGCCCCGCACATGGCCACCGCGGCCGAGATGGACTTCGACACCCAGTGGACCCCGACCATGCGCGGCGAGGTCGACGTCGTCTTCCTGCCCGTGCAGGCCGCCTGGCCGCACCTGGAGGCGTCCGGAGGCGGTTCGATCGTCAACTTCGCCTCGGTCAACGCCTTCCGGGGCAGCGGCACCTTCGGGATGGTGGCGCACTGCGCGGGCAAGTCCGCCGTACTCGGGCTCACTCGCCAACTCGCCGTGGAGGGTGGGCCCTTGGGCATCCGGGCCAACACCATCTCGCCGGGCATGGTCCGCACTCCCGCCACCGAGTCGGCGGGCGCGCACGAGGGCGCGGCCCAGGAGGCGCTGCTGGCCCGTATCCCGCTGGGGCGGGTCGGCCGGCCCGAGGACATCGCCTGGTGCGCTGTCTATCTGCTGTCCGACGAGTCGACCTGGGTGACGGGCGGGAACTTCCCCGTGGACGGCGGCGTGCTCGCCAAGTGACAAGTGACAAGTGACAAGTGACAAGTGCCAAGTGACAAGTGAGCAGGGGGAGTGGTGGATCAGTCGGCGGAGCGGCGTTTGCGGGCGGGTTTGCCGCCGCTCGGGGTGTCCTGCTCGATCTGGTCCTCCACGGCTCGCAGCGCGCGCACCGTCGCACCCGCGATCAGCGCCGAGGCGAGCTCCCCGTCCCGCTCGGCGCACGCCTGGATGAGCCGTTCCTGGTCGTCCACGCTGTAGGCGAGCCGGCCGGGCCGGGTCAGGCTCAGGTGCCGCAGCATCAGGGTCCGCAGGGCGAGTGAGTCCAGGATCTGCTTCAGGGTGGTGTTGCCCACGATCTCGGTCATCCGCTCCTGGAGCAGGACATGGCTCCAGAAGTACGCGTCCACGTCGGCGGCGTCGGCGAGTTCGCGCATCGCCTCCACCCGGGTGCGCAGCTCGGTCAGCTCGGCGTCGGTGGCCCGCTCGACGAGCAGGCCCGCCAGCATCGACAGCAGCTGACGGCGCACCTGGTAGATGTCCTTGATGTCCGTGAGCGAGGGGGCGGCGACGCGGGGGCGACGCCGGGCCTTCATCTCGACCAGACCCTCCTGTTCGAGGAGCATCAGGGCCTCACGCACGGGGGTACGACTGGTGTCGAACCGGCGGGACAGCTCGACGCTGTTGAGGTCCTGCCCCGGCTGCAGCCGGCCCTCGATGATGCCGGCGCCGACCCACTCGGCGATCTGCGCCACCAGGGGTTCCCGTCGGTCCCGGAGCCGCAGCAGCCGCTCCAGTACCAGGTGTGTGTCCTGATCCGACATGCGCCGCGTCTCCCCGTTTCGGGTCCAGATCTCAAAGGTGGCTCAACGGTGTCGACACTACCGCATGAGGAGGTCGTTCCCGGGGGTGATCAAGTACCCCCTGTCGACACATACGTCAGTACGTACGTCAGTGGAATGGGTGGAACGAGTGGGAGGAAAAGAATGGAAAACGACAGCAGGACTCCGTCGGCACTCAGCAGACGGACCGTGGTCGGCGGTGCGGTGGCCCTGGCCGCTCTGACGACGACCGGCGCCGTGCCGGGCACCGCCCGAGCCTCGTCCGGCAGCGGTACCGGCACCGGTGTCGCCGCATCGTCCGGCGCCGGTCGCCCCTGGCAGCCGGTGCCCCTGCCCGCCCAACGGCCCGTCACCGAGTACCAGGTGCCCGTGGCCGGTGGCGGCAGCCTGTGGTGCTGGGACACCGGCGGGTCCGGCGAGCCGCTCGTGCTGCTGCACCCCCGGTTCCGGCAGCGGGGAGAGCTGGCCGTACCAGCAGCCCGTCCTGGCCGAGGCCGGATACCGCGTCATCGGATACTCGCGGCGGGGCGCGTACCGCTCCGTCGCGGGCACCAAGGCGGAGGCGGACACCCTGCCCGGGGACCTCGACACGCTCGCGGATCATCTCGGGCTCGACCGCCTCCACCTCTGCGGGTCGGCCGCCGGTGGTGTGCTGGCCGTCGACTACGCGCTCGCGCACCAGGAGCGGCTGCTCAGCCTCACCGTCTCCGGCAGCATCATGGGCACACAGGACGCCGCCTATCTGGAACTGACCGGGGCGCTCCAGCCGGACCCGTTCGGGGATCTGCCCGTCGAGGTCAAGGAGTTGGGGCCGTCCTATCGCGGCGGCGACCTCGACGGGGTGGCGGCCTGGCTGGCCGTCACCGCACGGGCTCGTACCGCGGACGCGTTCACGCAGTCCCTCGCACACACCATAACCTGGGCGGCGCTGGAGACGCTGACGCTCCCGGTCCAGCTGATCACCGGGGACGGCGACCTCTACAGCCCGCCGTCGGTCATGCGCCTGAACGCCCGGCATCTCCGCAAGGCGGAGACCCATGTGGTGGACGAGTCGGGTCACAACCCGCACTGGGAGCAGCCGGCGGCCTGGAACCGCCTCCTGGTCGCCTTCCTCAGGCGGCACGGCGGGCGCGGGAGGTAACCCGCACGCGTAACCCGCGTGTGGTCCCACGCGGAGGCGCGTGCGACCGGCACAACGGACTCCGGCCCCCGGGATGTCGCCACATCCCGGGGGCCGGCTCATGTCCGGTTCGCATGGGGCTCACGCCACCGTCAGTGTGAGTGCCCCCGTGTAGCTCTGGCCCGCCTGGATGGCGGTGGGTGTGTCGTCGACCGTCAGGGTGACGGTCCTGCCCCGCGGGGCCTTGACGACGGCGTCGGCGGCCAGCGTCAGAGCGCTGAGGTAGGAGGTGCCGGTGACGGTCCAGGTGGAGCCGCTGCCGAGGGTCACCACCACACCGTTGTTGACGACGGGGGAGGGGGTGTTGGTGACCTCGCTGATCTCCCGGTACTGCTCGAAGGTGATGGTGGAGACCCGGTGCTTCGTGGTGGTCGCGGAGATGACGCCCTTGACGGTGGAACGGGTGAAGTCCAGGACCAGGTTCTGCCCCTGGAGACTCGCGTTGCCGCCGCCCCTGACGGCGTTGTAGAAGTCGCCGCTCAGGTCGATGTCGGTGAAGGAGCCGGTCGCGTCGGTGGCCTGGGCGCTGGTGGTGACCCAGGTCGACGACTTGGCGGCGGAGCCGGTGGGCTCCGTGTAGGTGCCGGTCATCTCGGTCGTCCAGGGCTTGCCCGTGACCGAGACGCTGCTGGGCCGGTCGGTGTCCATGAGCTGGTAGATGACACCGTTGCCCGGGTCGAGGGCGGCACCCTCGGAGCCGTCGACCGTGACCTTGGCCGCGACGGCCTTGCACATGAAGGTGGTCTTGCCGGTCCTGACCCGGGTGCCGCCGTCGACGGTGACCGAGCCGGCCGCGTACCACAGCACCATGAAACGGCCGGCGTCGATGACGGTCGAACGCACCGGCAGTTTCTTCAACTCGGTGTCGGAAAGGCCGAGTTCGAGTGAGTCGTTCAGTGCCGCGACGGCTTCCCTGGTGCTGTCGCCGTAGTGGGCAGAGGCGCCCCAGTGGATGAGCGCGTAGTCGCCGACGTCGAAGGTGCAGCCGAGGAAGTGTTCGGTGACACTGCCGATGGCGTACGAACCATAGCCCTGGCCCTTGGTGTTGGCGATATGGCTGTTGATGGCGGTGAGGGTGCACCTGCTGCCGCCGTCGACGGACAGCGCGCCCCACTTCTCCGAGGAGATCGAGGAGTTGATGTACGACGCCCGGGTGCTCGCGCCGAGCAGGTTGGTGGCGCGGACGTTCCCCGACAGGCCCAGCATCCACGGCACGGTGATCATGTACCGGGTGTCGCCGGTGCCGGTCTCCGGGTACTCGGCGGGTACGTGGCTGCCGTCGGCGCAGTGGATCGTGGAGTTCTTGACGACGACGTTGGCGGTGGCGTCGGCGATGACCGCGGTGCGGACCACACCCTCGTTCTTGATGACGGCCCCGTCGATGACGAGGTTGGTGCCCTCTCCGGTGCCGACGACGGAGGCACCGTAACCGACGAAGTCGCAGCGGCCGTTGCCGTCGAAGGCGATCTTCGGCCGGGTCAGGGTGTAGGAGCCGCCGCCCGTGACGTACACGCCGTTGAACGACTCGCCGTCGGACAGCAGGGTGATGTCGCGCGCACCGGTGTCGGTGACGGTGCCGCCGCGTACGTCGGACGGGACGGACTTGGCCTCGTCGACGCCGTCGGCGTCGACATAGAGGGCCTGGCGGAGCGGGAAACTGAGGTCGCCGTAGGTGACGTCGTTGGCCACGGCGACGTCCAGGACCACCTTGCCCCGGTAGGTGCCGGCGGCGACAGCGGTGGCCAGTCCGCCGTTCCCGTCGGTGAGTTCGTTCAGCTTGGCTCCCGTCTCCACGCCGTTGACGGTGAGGGTGAGGCGATGTCCCTCGGGGGCGGCGATGACTCCGCCCTCCTTGATGACGAGCGTGTTCACCGAGGTGGTCTCGGTGAGTTCCAGGGTCTCCCCGGAGCCGACGGTGAGAGTCCTGCCGCCCTTCGCGGCGCGTGCGGCGGTGTGTCGCGTGGAGTGTGCCGCGGCCGGAATGGTCAGCGCGGGGGTGACCGCGAGGCCGCCGATCGCCACGAGGAGCGCGCGGGGGCGGGCCCGGTAGGTGACGTCCTGGTCCATCACGGACGTCCCGGCCGGACGGTCCGCTCCGGTGCTGCTTCTGCGTACCACTGTGAACTCCCTTGTCTTCCAGTGCAATCGGGCATGCCGACCGTCGCCGGCGCGCGGTGAACGGCGACGGCGAGGACGACGGCTGAACCCATGGAGAAGGCCTGCAGGCGAGGTTCGACTGCACGGTACTGTCGACACTTATTGGCCTACAAGAGGTGCGGCGTGGATACACAGGCAAGTACTGGCGACACTAGGCGGTTTGGGGGCGGCGGTCAGGGCACAAAAGATGCCGGGCCCGACGAAAGCCGGGCCCGGCATCGGTCAGGTCGGATCAGGTGAGAGGTTCGATTCTGATGTTGCGGAACCTGACCTTGTTGCCGTGGTCCTGCAGCCGGATCGCTCCCGCCGCCGGTGTCTCGGCCCTGCCCGCGGCGGTGGGTCCGTCGAGGACGATGTCGTCGTGCACCTTCTGGCCGTTCCACACCACGGTCAGCCGGGCGTCGGCGGTCTTGTCGCCGTTGTCGTCGAAGCGGGCGGCGCGGAAGACGATGTCGTAGGTCTGCCATGTCTCGGGCGCCTTGGCGGCGTTGCTGTCGGGCGCCTTCTTCAGATAGATGGCTCCGGCCTCGTTGGTGTCCAGCGTGGTGTCACCGTAGGAGTCCAGGATCTGCAGTTCGTAGCGGTCCTGGAGGTAGATGCCGCTGTTGCCGCGGTCCTGTCCGGTGACGTCGTCGGGCAGCAACGGCACACGGAACTCCGCGTGCAGCTTGAAGTCCTGGTACGCGTCGATGGTGCGGATGTCACCGCAGCACACCTCCATCGACGATTCGTCGGAGAGCGGCCACTCCAGTTTCCGGCCGTCCGTGTGCTGCCACTGCGACTGCGAGGCGGCGCTCCCGTCGAAGAGGGCGACGGGCGCACCGTGTCTGCGGACGGTGATCAGGTCGAGGTTCACATTCCCGGTGTCGCCGGTGTCGAAGCGATAGGAGAGGGTGTTCTTCCCCGCACGCAGCGCCACCTGTTCGGTCTGCGTGGTCCAGGTGTCCCAGTCGCCCGTGGAGGCCAGCTTCACCTGCCGCAGTTTCTTCCCGTTGGCGTACAGGGAGAGGGACTTGGTGCCCTGGAACGGGTTCGGGCCGTTGGAGTACCGCAGGTTGACGTCGTACGTACCGGCCTTGCCGACCTTCACGTCGAAGGTGGTGCCCGCCTTGCCCTCGGTGCTGTACCGGTCGACGAAACCGCTGCCGGAGTGCCCGGCATGGTCGGTGTTGACCCCGGCCGTGCCCGTGAGACGTGCCTCCTCGGCCTCGTACTGGACGGCGGGCGGCGGCTGCTTGCCGGGCAGGGCGTTGAGCGTGTACCAGGCCTCGGTGCTCCACAGCGACTCGCCGGACTCCGAGGTGAAGGGGCGCGGGGACCTGAGGTGGACGACGCGTCCTTCCTTGAGGCCGTCCAGCCGCAGCTTCACGGTGCGCCCGTCCTTCGACAGCTCGGCGGAGCTGACGGGCAGCGTCTCTTCGCCGATCTTCGGGCCGCCGTAGTCGGCGGTCGGCGTGTATGTCCACTGCTCGGCCTGGTAGCGCTCGGCCAGTTCCTCGGCCGTCTTCTCGGACACCGGCTGGGTGTACGTCAGGTCGAAGCCGCCCGGTACGGCACGCATCGTCTTGATGTCGAAGGTGTTGCCGCCGCTGGGCGTGAGCTTCTGCAGGCCGAACTTGAGCTTGCCCTCCTGGCCCCAGTTGCCGTCGGCGCCCAGTCCGCCGGTGTAGAACGAGCCGTCGGGACCGATGGTGAGGCGGTTGACCCCGGCCTCAAGGCCCTGTGTGTAGCGGAAGACGGCGCCCTGGTACTCGCCCTTCACCTTCTCCAGGTACGCGCGCTGCAGGCCGCCGTAGGTCACGTCGCCGATCAGCATCTGCCCCGCGAACTGGCCCTTCTTCAGATACAGGGGAGTGGAGGGCGAGTTGGCGATCTCGTTCTGGGGCAGCCACAGCACCGGGTCGGTCGGCACGGCGGCGTCGAAGGCGCCGGACGGCTCGGTGTAGTGGTTGAAGAACCGGCCCTGCTTGACGTGGACGAGCTTCGACGAGGGAAGCCACCCGCCCTGGTTGTCCGTGGCGAACAATTCGCCGTCCGGGCCCCAGCCGATCCCGTTCGGCGTGCGGAGCCCGCCCGCGACCGGGCTGATCTTGCCGGTCTTCTTGCTGACCTTGTACGTGGTGCCGCGGCCCGGCGCCGGCTGCGGCACCGTGGTCGCGCCGCCGAGGTTGATGGAGACGGACAGGTTCACGTAGAAGTAGCCGTCGCGGTACAGGAGTCCGAAGGCGAACTCGTGGAAGTTCTTGCCGTACGGCCAGGTCGCGACGGTGCGGTACTCGTCGGCCACGTCGTCGTGGTCCCGGTCGACGAGCCGGGTCAGCTCGTGCTTCTGGGAGACGTACAGCGAACCGTCGACGTACTTGATGCCCATGGGCTCGCGCAGCCCGCTCGCCACCTTCTTGACGGTGACCTTGTCCTTGCTGGTCTCACCCGTGACGTGATCCAGCAGATACACCTCTCCGGAGAGGTTGTCGGTGCCACCCCAGGTGCTGATCGCCAGCCGCCCGTCGGGCAGCCAGTCCATTCCGCTGACCTGCGGTTCGAAGCCGTCGGGCCGCAGGTCGGTGAGGGTCAGGTCGGGTCGCACGTCCGTGAGCGGGAGGCCGTCGCCCGGGGTGTCGCCACCCGCCTCGCACTCCTTGCGTCCGGGCGCCGTCACACGGACGACACCGGCGTCCGTGCTCAGCGCCTCACGGGGCACGACGGTGAAGTCGTCCGCGCCCGGCGGCTTCCAGGCCAGTTGGAGCTGCTGGCCGCCGTCCCGTTCGAAGTAGTCGATGCGCAGCGGGTGCGATCCCGCGGTGAGCGCGACGGCACCGTCCTTCGGCTCCGCGCCGTGGAGCCCGTCGTGGTCGACGACCGTCTCGCCGTCGATGGCGAGACGGGAGCCGTCGTCGCTGACGAGCCGCAACCCGTACGTGCCGTCGCTCGGCACGACCAGATAGCCGGTCACCTCGGAGACGAAGCGGTCGGAGAACCCGCCGAAGTCGTCCGTCGTGGACCAGTCCACCGTCGATTTCAGCGCGTCGTGGTTGGGGGTCTGTCCGGGCTTGAGGGTGCACAGCTTGCTCAGCGGCGTCTGCACGTCGAACACGCGCAGCGTGACTCCGGGTTCCTGGGGCGGGATGTCCGCGGCGCGGCCCGCGGCGTCCGGGGCGGCTGAGGAAGCGGGGGCGGCCAGCAGGCCACCGGCCAGGACGGCTCCGGTCAGTAGGGAGGTGAGGAGTCTTCGGGCACGCAGGAACTGATGCTGGGACAACGGTCCTCCATGAAGCGGGACCGGACCGTGCCGGATTGCGTTCCGGTCTGCAGTGATGTGGCTGCGGTGCGCCGCCAACCTAAGGGACTTTCGCTTGGCATGTCCATACTTTGTCATGCCAGTGTTCAAAGTCCGTCGGGGGACCGACGGAGGTTTCGATCCCCCGACGCCGGAACCACTCAGGCGCTGAAGCCTCCGTCGACCGGCAGCACGACCCCGCTGAGGTGGCTCGCCCCGTCGCCCAGCAGGAACGCCACGGTCGTGCCGACCTCAGGACCCGTCCCCACCTTGCGCAACGGCGTGGCGGCGATCCGTGCCTCCACGCCGCCGGGGATCGCGCGGCGCAACTGGTCGAGCATCGGCGACTCGACCGGACCGGGAGCCAGCGCGTTCACCCTGATGCCGAGCGGTCCGAAGTCGTGGGCGGCGGTGCGGGTCAGACCGATGACCGCGTGCTTGGTGGCCTGGTAGGCGCCCATGCCGGAGCTGCCGCGGAGTCCACCGATACTGCTCACGTTGACGATCGAGCCGTGTCCCTGCTGCTCCATGACGCGTACCTCCTCACGGAGGCACAGCCAGGTGCCCTTCACGTTCACCGTCATGATCCGGTCGAAGTCCTCCTCCGGGACCGTGTCGAGGCGCCCGCCCTGGCCCATCGCGGCGTTGTTGAACGCCCCGTCGAGGCGGCCGAAGCGCGCGACGGTGGCGTCGACGAAGCCCGCGACGCTCGCCGCGTCCGCGACGTCCCCGATCGTGTGAGCCACGTCGTGTCCCGCCGCCACGAGTTCCTCGGAGAGCGCGGCGAGCGGTTCCTCGGTCCGCGCGACCAGCATGAGGGTGGCGCCGTCCGCGGCGAGCACGCGCGCCGTGGCGGCTCCGATCCCCGCGCTCGCTCCGACGACGAGGATGACCTTGCCGGCGAGCGGAGGTCGAGGACTGGGTGTCTGAGGCATGGTCATGTGCGCCCTTCTCTGATGTCGTCCGACGACCGTGTGCTCATGAGGCCTTGGTCCTGTCGGTGTTGTCGTTCCGGCTGTCCGGGCTGTCCGGGCTGTCCGGGCCGTCCCTGGTGTCCGGGGTGTTCTCGGCTTCCCGGAACGCCGTGACCAGCCCGCGCGCGGCCTCCGCCAGCATCGAGGTGTCGTTGCTGAGCACCACGAAGTCGCATCCTTCGCGCACCGCCCGCGCGGCCCGCTCGGGCACACCGCCGAAGGCGAGCCCGCAGCTCTTGCCCTGGGCGTGCGCGGCGTCGATCGCCGAGGCGACCAGTTCGAGGACCTGGGGCGAGGTCGGCGTGGACCCCATCGACATCGACAGGTCGGCGGCGCCGACGAACACGGCGTCGACGGAGTCGAGCGCGAGCATCTCCGGCGCGGCCTCGATCGCGTCGACACTCTCCAGCTGCGGGATGCACAGGACGTCGTCGTTGCCGGTGGCCAGGTACTCGGCGGTCGGGCGCAGTCCCCACGCGCCCGCCCGGCTGGTGCCGCCGGCACCGCGGGTGCCGTGGGGCGGGAACCGGCACGCCCACCCGACGGCGGCCGCCTGTTCGACGGTGTCGACATGCGGTACGAGGATGCCCATGGCGCCCGCGTCGAGGATCTTCTGGATCGTGGACGGCGTCTTGTCCGGTACGCGCACCAGGGGCACCATGCCCAGCCCAGCGGCCGAGTTGATCAGCCGGTAGGCGGTCTGCAGGTCGAGCGGCGCGTGCTCCATGTCGATCACGACGAAGTCGAACCCGGCGTACGCCATGATCTCGACCGGCTCACCCGCCGTGATCTTCAGCCAGGTGCCGAGCGGGGTGCTCTCGCGGTCCGGCGCGAACAGACCGGCGCCGGTGCGGCGTGGCGCGTTCACGGCATCGGGTAGTGGTCGGCGTTCAGTACCCATCCGGGTTTCCCGGAGAAGTCGGCGCGCGGCGGACTGAAGATGTCGATCAGCTGGTTCGCACCGGGATCGTCGGCCGCGGAGGTGTGCACGGTGGGCGGCGGGATGATCGCCAGGGACGGACTGCCCAGCCGTACGTGCTCGTCGTCGCGCCACGCGGTGCTGTCGGGCAGCCAGGGGGTGCGGATGTGGTGCACGTAGTGGCCCCGCACCGCCAGTGAGAGCTGTTCGAAGTCGTCGTGCGTGTGTGGTGAGAGCTTGCGCGGGTCACGCGGACCGCTGGTCTCCGGGAGGAAATTGACCATGAACGAGCGGGTGCGGAAGATACGGCCGAACCGGTCCGGGTCGGCGGGCACCTCGGAGAGCGGGTAGAACCGCACGGCCGGCTTCCCGACGGGCTCCGGCCAGCGGCGCAGCGGCGCGACGCGCGGGTGGGCCCGCGCGTACGCGGCCGCGTTGGCGGCCCGGTCCCGCCACGCGGCCTCGCCGGTCTCGACCAGGCGGAAGAGCGGGCCGTCGCCGTGCACGTCGATCCGTGAGGCACCGGGCGGGACCACGACGAGTCCGGGTGCGTCGATCACGGTGGCGCCGTCGTCGGTGCGGACCGTGAAGGCGGGGGAGTCGGCGGTGACCACCACGGCGAGCTCACCGTCGAGTGTCCCGTTGTCGAGCTCGTCGCCGGAGCGGGCGTCGGTGTGCACGAGCACCACGTTCTGGGCGCGGACGACCGCGGTGCGTCCGTCCGGCGTCGTGGCGCCGTCGGGCGGCGTGGCGCCCGGGGACACCTCGTCCCGGGCGGCGGGGTCCGGGGCCGCGAGGCGGTGGAGGTCGAAGTACTGCGCGGCCGCGATCGCGTCTCCGGTGTCCGGCCGCGGCGCGGTCGCCGTCGCGAGCGACGAGCGGGGGTCGTCCTTTTCATACACGATGAATGGTGTCCCTTCTTCCGAGCGTCTTTCCCGAGCGTGTGTCCCAGCCGTTCGCCTCAGGCGTCGAGGCCGAGCAGGCGGCCCGGGTTGTCGCGGACCATGCGTCGCAGGTCGGTCTCCGGGAGGCCGAGGTCGAGCAGCGCCTCGCCCACCCGCATCCAGGCGTCCACCGGTTTCGGGTTGGCCGCCTGCCCGAAGTCCGAGGCCAGCACGGTGTGCTCGGGGCCGAGCGTCTCGATCCAGGTCATGAGCTGCTTGGGGTCCCACTTCTGCAGCCCCTCCGGGTCGTACATGCCGACCTCGTGCTCGACGAACGCGCCGAGGCCGATGAGCTCGCGGCAGAGGGCCGGATCGGCTCCGACCACGAAGTCGGGGTGGCTGACGACCATCCGTGTGATGCCGCGCTCCCTCGCCGCCTCGAACAGCGTGCGGATGTACGCGGGATACATGTGGCCTCCGTTGACGACGGCCTCCTGCGCCTTGATCTCGTCGAGGATCTCCAGGGCCTCGGGCTTCAGCGCGCCGCTCTCGTCGACGATGTCGATGCGGTCCAGGGTCAGCGGCACGGTGGTCGTCGGGAACGCCCCGTCCTCGGGGTGGCAGTCGATGTGCCGGCCCGAGGAGATGGTGGGGAACCAGACGACCTTGCCGCCCATGCGCAGGCACATGCGCACGGCGTGCGCGTTGAGCCCGCCGACGGTGCTGTTGAGCGCGATGCCGCCGTAGGCGGTGGCGGCGACCTCGGCGAGGCGTCCCCTCATCGCCAGGATGTCCATCTGGGTGTTGTGGTGGTGGGACTTCGCGACCATCGCGCGCATGTTGATCCGGGCACCGTCGCGCGCGGCCTCGACGTGGTCGAAGCGGCGGGGGAACGGGCTGGGGCCGGAGTGCACGTGCATGTCGACCAGGCCGTCCAGGACGGAGGCGATGGCGGGACGTCGGCTCATGGGATCGCCCTTCGTTCGTATGGTGAAGGTAATGTTCACCATAGGACCCATGTCAACCCTGTCGAAACTCTTGTGCGCCATGGGGCGGGTAATTACGCTGACAGGCGTTCGCTTTGTGAACATGCAGTTCGGAATGCATTGGGTGTGGGCGACTCGCGAGCCGCCGACAGCCAGGAGCCGGTCTTGGAGGACGACGATGTCCGCACCGCCCCCCGCCGCAGAGCCACAGTCGGCGGCCCCGAACGACGCTCGCCCCGGCGGCTCGCGCGGTCCTGGCTCGCACGGTCCCGACATGACCAAGGTGCGCGCCGCGGTGCGCGGCGGGACCTTCGCCTATTTCGTGGACCAGTTCGACATCTACCTGCCGATCGTGGTGCTGGCGCCCGCGGCGGTGTACTTCCAGTCGGCGTCGCTGAGCGCGAGCACGACGGCCCTGCTGGCCTCACTGGTCTTCGCGTCGACACTCGTCGGCCGCCCGCTCGGTGCCATGATCTTCGGCCACTTCGCCGACACGGTCGGCCGCAAGCGCACCACGCTGGTCGCGGTCGGCGGCTTCGGCGTCATCACCCTGCTCACCGCCTGCCTGCCGGGCTACGAGACGATCGGCATGTGGTCGGTCGGCCTGCTCATCGCGCTGCGGTTCGTCGACGGCATCTTCCTCGGCGGCGAGTACACGACCGCGGTGCCCTTGGCGATGGAGTGGAGCCCGAAGGAGAAGCGCGGCCTCTACGCCTCGATCATCACCTCGACCTCACCCCTCGCGTACGCCGCGATCGCCGCGATCACGTTGCTGCTGCTGGAGGTGCTGCCGTCCGCCGGACTGCACAGCGCGTACGTGCAGTGGGGCTGGCGGATTCCCTTCCTGGTCGGCGCCCTGCTGTCGGCCCTGCTGTTCCGCTACTACCTCAAGCACGTCCACGAGCCGCCGGCGGCGGAGGCGGCCGGCGAGCGGCACCGACTGCCGTTGGTGCGGCTGGTGGTGCGCTACCCGAAGGCGCTGGCGCAGGTGTTCGTGCTGATGACCGGGACCTGGCTCGCGACCAACATGGAGGCCGCCGTGACGCCGGTGCAGCTCAAGGAGCACCTGCTGCTGTCGAGCAAACAGGTCACGCTGACCATGCTCGTGATCAACGTGGCCGCCGCGGTGTCCTTCCCCGTCTTCGGAGTGCTGTCCCAGCGCATCGGGCGACGGCGGTTCTACATCGGCTACGGCCTGGCGGTCATGGTGCTCGGCGCCGGGTCGTACGCGCTGCTGATAACCTCGAACGGCGGCCTGGGCGCGGCGCTCGGCTGGGGCGCCCTGATCGGTGTCTTCACCGTCGGCACGTTCGGCCCGATCGCCGCCTACCTGACCGAGCGGTTCCCGGCGAACATCCGGTCCACCGGCTACGGCGTCGGCTACAGCCTCGCGCTCATCGCGCCGGCCTTCTACCAGTTCTATCTGCGGCAGTTCGAGGGCGTCATGTCGGCGCATCTCGCACCGGCCGTCCTGATCGCGCTCGCCGGTGTGTTGATCAGCGTCGGAGGCTTCCTCGGCCCGGAGACGAAGGACGTCGACATGGCCGACGACAGCACGATCCCGGCACTGTCCTGAGCGGCCAGGAAGGCAGGTCGTCGAGACGCTCCCCGCGGCGTCCCCAGGTTGTTCCTCGGGGCGTCCGCGAGGTGCTTCCCAGGAAGGACGGCACGGTCCATTCGGGTAGCCTGGCAGGCGTGTTGAGCAGGTGAACACGCCCGAGCAGACTCCCTATCCTCGTCCGACGGAGGCACCCGTGGCCAGATCGACGCGGTCGGCGGACGCCGCTCGCGCGGACCGTGGCGACCAGGCGGACATCCAGGCGGTGAGCCGGGTCAGCCAGATCCTGTCGCTGTTCGAACCGGCCACCCCCGAAGTGACCGCCGGCCAGGTCGCGGAGCGCCTCGGCCTCAACCGCACCACCGCGTACCGCTACTGCACCTCGCTCGTCGCGGCCGGTCTGCTGGAGCGCAGCGCCGAAGGCGGCTACATACCCGGGGGACTGCTGCTGCAGCTCGGTGCCTTCGCCGTCAGCCACCGCCGTGTCGTGAACCTCGCCCCACGCCATATGCGGACGCTCTCCCGCGCCACACAGACCAGCGTGGTGCTCAGCCTCTGGGGCCTCACCGGGCCGGTGGTCTCCCGCGTCGAGGAGAACGTCTCCGCCGTCGTCGTCGTGTCCGTGCGCGTCGGCAGTCACCTGCCGCTGGACGCGGCGCAGAGCAAGGTCTTCCTCGCCTACCACGCCGACCAGCTGTCCATGGAACGGCTGACGGCGACGCTGGCCGGCCCGGCCAGGGACGAGCTGCGCGCCGAGGTCGAACGCGTGCGCACCGTCGGGCACTGCTCCGCGATGAGCACGCCCGGCGTCGTCGCGGTGGCGGCGCCCGTCTTCGACGAGTACGGCATCTGCGCCACTCTCGCCGTCATCGGCCCGGACAACACCTTGTCGATGTCCGACGACGCCCCCGAACTGCGCGTCATCGTCGACACCGCACGCGAGCTCACCCGCGAACTGGGCGGCCACTACCGGCCCGACGACCTGGGGCAGCGGGCGGTGTAGGGCGCGGCGCGGGCCGCCGGCGGCACACACCGGCCGCGGCGCGGTGCCGGCCACGAGCAGCGCGATCACGCGGTTCGGGCCGTGGGGGCCGGAGGAGTCCGAGAAGCCCCGGAACCGGCTTCGTCGACCCTCCGGGTGACGGCGGTGACGATGAGGTCGAGCGCGTACTCGAACTCCTCGTCGTGGCTGAACCTGGCCAGGTGCGGCGCCACTTCGACCAGGACGGGCAGTCCTGACGCCTGGAGGTCGCGCTGTCGCTTCGCTGTCGCTTCGGGGCCCACCAGTCCGAAGGTGGGACCCGCGGAGACCTCGCGCAGCAGGGTGCCGACGACCGAGGCCAGCATCGTCCTCAGCAGGTGCACCGCCTCGGCGGGCTCGCAGCCGGCGGCGCGCAGCACCGTCAGCAGCGTGGCGACGGGCCGCAGACCGGCCGTGGACGAGACCTGCCGGGTGAGTACGAGGGCACCGGCGCGCGGATGTGCGAGGGCGGCGGCCCGGAACGTTCTCCCGATGGCCCGCAGGTCCGCGTCGAGCGATCCCGTCGGCTGGGGGAGCGCCGCTCCGACGAGGATGTGCTCGGCGACGGCGTCGAGGAGGTTGTCCTTGCCGTCGACGTAGTTGTAGAGGCTCTTCGCGTCGACTCCCAGGAGCCGGGCCACGGAGCGCATGCTGAGGCCCTCCACGCCCTCGTCGTCGATGACGGAGATCGCGGCCTCGACGACGACATCCCTGGTCAGCGTGGAGGAGCCCTTGCGGGGGCGGCCGCGCCGGGGCGGCGTCGCGGACCGGTCGCCGGCGGGAGTCGTACGAGTCGTCACCGCTCCATCATGCCCCATCCTTGCGGAAACCCACGGCGTGGACTATAAACGTGTTGCGCAATACCCACGACGTGGATTTAAGCAGTGGAGACCGGCATGCAGCCCTTCCCGTGGAACACGACGAACGTGGTCGACCTGCCAGGTGCGGGCACCCCGGTCGACACACTCACCGACCCGAGCCGCCTGCCCGGAGGCCCGGGAGCGCGCCTGGCCGCGGTCCGCGTCGAGGGGGCCGACTTCAAGCGGGAGTTCGCGACGACGGGCACGCCCGACAGCGTCACGACCTGTGATCTGGTCACGCTGCCCTACCCGACGCGGTTCGGCCTCTTCCGGGCCTCCCGTGCCATCGCGCCGTTCCTGTCGATCACCAACCGCATGCTCGTCATCCGATGGCACGAGACCGACGGCCGGGCCAGGGTGCTGCTGTTCGAGCCCAGCGACGTCGAACTGGGCCAGTACACCCCGTACTTCGACAGGCTCGCCCAGCGCACCCCGGCCGCGGTCGCCCGTCTGATGCTGACCCGGCACGCCACGGTCCCGGAGCACCTCGCCGCGCTGGGCATCGCGCCGGAGGACGTCGACTACCTGCTCTTCGACCACCTGCACACCCAGGACCTCCGGCGCTGGGTGGGGACGACCGCGCACCAGGAGGACCTCGGCAACCGGCCCGAGGCGGCCTTCCCGAACGCCAAGGTCATCGTGCAGCGCGACGAACTCGCCGGCATGGCCGAACTGCACCCGCTGCAGAAGCCCTGGTACCAGCCCGCCTCCTACCGGGACGTGCCGCCCGAGGCGTTCCTCCCGATCGAGGGCTCGGTGGTCCTCGGCCCCGGTGTCGCCGTGGTGAAGACCCCCGGGCACGTGTTCGGCAACCAGAGCCTGGTCGTCAACACCTCGACCGGTATCTGGGTCAGCAGCGAGAACGTCATCGCGGCCGAGTGCCTGACACCGGAACACTCGAAGCTGCCGGGCCTGGCGAGGTGGAGCCGTGAGTGGGGACACGAGGCGGTCCTCAACGCCAACACCATCGAGACCACGGCCGACCAGTACAACTCGGTCGTCCTGGAGAAGACGCTCGCCGACCCGAGCCGGAGAGACCCGCGCTTCCTGCAGTTCTTCCCGTCCAGCGAACTGACGGCCGCCTGGACGAACCCGGGCACGAAGCCGACGTTCAGCCACCGTGCCCTCACCCACACCCGTTAGCGAGCCCCCACCATGAACCGCTTCGTGCTGCCCGACGAGTCCGTGCTCCGCGCCCGGGAGAAGCTCGTCCTCGACCACTTCCAGGACGAGGTGGCCCAGGACTGGGACGCCACTCTGTCCACCTTCCCGCACCCGCACTACGAACTCATCGCCATGATGAAGGTGCACGACGGCGACTCGGACGTGCGCGCGTACTACGACGACACACGCGTCGCCTTCCCCGACCAGAACCACGAGATCATCGCCCTGCGCCACAGCGTCGACGCCGTCGTCGTCGAGTTCTGGCTGCTGGGCACACACCTCGGCCCCCTCGGGAAGATCCCGCCGACGGGCGCCAGGCACCGCACGCGGATGAACGCGTACTTCGTCTTCGACGAGAACGAGAACCTCGTCACCGAGCGGGTCTACTTCGACCAGCTCACCATCCTCAAGCAACTGGTCGCAGGCGTCGACAAGCGCAAGCCGAGCGGTCTGCTCAAGCTCGTCCGCATCGTCAAGGGAGTCCTGTCCATGGCGGGCGGCGAGCCCGATCCGCGCCTCCTGGACACCGAGCCGCCGCACTTCGTCGAGGTCCGGACATGAAGGTCCACCACCTCAACTGCGGGACGATGCGGCTTCCGGGCGCACCGCTCGTCTGTCACGTCCTGGCGGTCGAGACCGGCAACGGGCTGGTACTCGTCGACTCCGGCTTCGGTACGCGGGACATCGCCGAACCGGCCCGCCGCCTCGGCGGCGTGCGCCACCTCAACCGCCCGGCCCTCGACCTCCGGGAGACCGCGCTGCACCAGATCCGGCAGCTCGGTTTCCAGGCGGAGGACGTCACGCACATCGTGGCCACCCACTTCGACCTGGACCACATCGGGGGCCTCGCGGACTTCCCGGACGCGCAGGTCCACGTCACCGCCGCGGAGGCACACGGGGCGCTGTCACCGGCCACGCGACTGGAGAAGAGCCGGTATCGGCGCGTACAACTGTCACATCACCCGAAGCTGATCCGTCACGAGCCGGCCGGAGAGCGGTGGCGCGGGTTCGCCGCCGCAGAGCAGCTCACCGGGATCGACGACGGCATCGTGCTGGTGCCGATGCCCGGTCACACCAGAGGCCACACCGCCGTCGCGGTCGACGCCGGTGACTACTGGGTCCTGCACTGCGGAGACGCGTTCTTCCACCCCGGCACACTCGACGGCACGACCCGCGTCCCGGCCTCGCTGAGGATCCAGGAGCGCCTCGTGGCCCACGACATCAAGGCGGTGAGAGCCAACCAGGCCCGCCTCGCCGAGCTCCGCGACAGCGGCCAGGAGGACCTGATGACGGTGTGCGCCCACGATCCCGCACAGTTCGAGGCCGCCCGCGTACGGAGTAAGTCGTCCCGCTGACAGTGGCGATGACTGTCCCGCGGTGCGCCGCAGCGGTGCGGAACCGGCCGCGACATGGCGCCCCGGTACGCCGGTTCAGGCCGGCTTCGGAGAGACTGGGCGCATGACCACACCGCGCGACCTGTTGATCAGCACCATGGACGTCGAGCCCGGTCGTCCCGTCGAGCAGGGCGACCTGTCGCTGGCCCTCGCGGGAGCCGAGCTGATCGACCTCCGTGCCGCCCAGGCCCTCGCCCTGGACGGCGACCGCATCGTCCCCGGCGCCCAGCAGGCCCTGGGAGACCGCCTGTTGGACGAGGCCGCGTCGGCACTCACCCGCGAGAAGCCGTACGAGTCCGTGGAGGACTGGCTGTGGCGCAGGGGCCGTGGCCTGTCCTCGGCCTACCTCGCCGCCCTGGACGTGGAAGGGGACCTCACCCGGCCCCGCCACCAGTGGATCCCGTTCCGGAACGGCGCGGCGGCACTGACCGACTCGCCGGCCCGTCGCCGCGCGGCCGACCGCCGGTCGTCGGACGAGCCCGTCCTCGCCTTCCTCGCGGCCGCCGTGGGCCTCCACGACGAACCGGCCGAGGACGTCGCGGACCACGTCGACGACGCGGTCGTGACCGTACTGGCCGCGGTCAACGACGCGGTGCGGGAGCTGGAGGCCGTACGGCAGCGCCGGAGCATCGAGGACGCGGCCTTCAACAACATCTGGCGCGGCCAGTAGGCGACGATCGTCAACTCCGGTCAGGGCCCGGTCAGATAGCGGCTCAGCATGGTCACGAGTTCGTCCTCGAGCCGTCGGGCCTCGACCTGTTGGGGATCCGCCATCAGTTTGTGCGTGACGAGTTCGACGGTGGACACGATCAGCACCGCGGCCATGGCGACATCGTTCACGTCGACCTCCGGATGCCCCTCCAGAAGGTGGCGGAACTGAGCCACCCGCTCCTTCTCGTGCCCTGCCACCTTCGCCAGGAGCCCGGGGGAGCGGGGCCCCTCCTCGATCATGATGCGCAGGAGGTGCGGGTCGTCCAGGTGGTTGTCGATGCTGGTCCGGACGAGGGAGCGCAGGGCGTCCGGCAGGCTCATCGTGAGCAGGTCCCGGCCGTCGGCGTCCGTGCCGGTGCCGAGGGAGGCGCGTCCGATGTGCTGGATCAGCAGCTCCGACAGGATCGCGTCCTTGTTGGGGAAGTACTGGTAGAGCGAGCCGATGGAGACACGGGCCTCCTCGGCGATGCGGTTGGTCGTACCGGCGGCGTATCCGTACTCCGCGAAAACGTGAGCAGCCGCCTCGAGGATGCGTCCACGAGTGAGTTCGGCACGCACCTGACGGGGCCTGCGACGTGGGTCGATGTGCCGGTTGTCCGGAGGCACGACGGGACTCCTTCAGGGTGCGGAAAGCGAGTAGCCAAGAACGTGAGCTTCAACTCACAATAGTGCCATGAGCTGCACCTTTCTTCCTCCGTGCGTACTGTCCGCACCGTGCGCGGGGCTGCGGGACACTCCTGTCGGGAGCCCGACGTGAGCCCTCGGACCAAGCGTCCGCGGTCGCGGACGATGATCACTCTGACGGTGCGCGCCCGCACCCGGCTCACTCCGCATTTCGCCCGGGTGACCCTCGGCGGCCCGCAGTTGCGCGACCTCGCCCTGACCGGTGGCGACCAGGCGGTCCGCCTGCTCTTCCCCCGCGAGGGGCAGGACCGCCTGCGGATGCCCACCCGGACCGGCGAGGCGTCGTGGATGGCCGAACTGCTGCTGATGCCCAAGTCGGAGCGCCCCTGGGTCCGTAACCTCACCATCCGCGGGGCCCGCCCCGCCGATGAGGAGATCGACATCGAGTTCGCCCTGCACGAGGGCTCCCCGATGACCTCCTGGGTGAACCGCGTCCGGCCGGGAGACCTCGCGGGCGTCTACGACCTCGGCATGGGCTACCTGCCGTCCGCAGACGCGCGGTGGCACCTGCTGGTGGGCGACGAGAGCGCCGTCCCCGCCGTCATGTCGATCCTCGACGGCGCACCACCGGACCTGACCGCCCGGGTCTTCCTGGAAGTTCCCACCGCCGACGACATCCGCGCGTCCGAACTCCCCGTGCCGGACGGCGTGCACGTCCACTGGGTCAGCCGGGACGATCCGCGTGCCCGCCCCGGAGTGCAGCTCCTCGACACCGTTCGCCGGGCCCAACTGCCACCGGGGCCCTTCTACACCTGGGCCGCGGGGGAGTCCCGCCTGCCGACCTCGCTGCGCCGGCACCTCGTGGCCGAACGCGGCGCCGTGAAGGCGGACATCTCCTTCGCGGGCTACTGGCGCCACGGCTGGTCCAGCCCCGGCTGACACCGCCGGGAGCCGACTTCCGACGGAACCCGTCCTCGTAAGGCTCGGTCACCGTGAGCCGCGACAAGGAGCCCCCATGCCCTCGACACACCCACCGGACCGCGATCCCGCCGCTGTCCTGTCCCCACCGGAGCCCTCACCGCGGTCCTCGCCCGGGTCGCTCTCCCGGATGACGACGGCCGAGCAGGTCGCGGCGACCCTGGGACGACCGGCCCCCATCGTGATGATGAAGCAGATCGACCGGCTCGACGACGGCTGTACGGCGGTGATCGAGCGCGCCCCTGTCGCGGGCTTCGGTTATCGGGGCGCCGACGGCGAGCGCGGAGCGACCTTCGTGGGCGGCGCCCCCGGCTTCGTACGCGTCGACTCCGCGACCCGTATCTCCGTCCCCTTCCCGGCCGACGAGCATCCGGGGCGGCCGGTCGTGGGCAGCGGCGTCTCCTTCGTGTTCCTGCTGCCGGGTGTCGGCGAGACGCTGCGGCTCAACGGCAGCCTGGCCGCACACGACGCGGGCGTCCTGGCCGTCGACGTCCAGGAGGCGTACGTGCACTGCGCGCGGGCCCTCCTGCGCTCCCGGCTGTGGCAGCGGCGGCCGGCCGTCACGACACCACCGGTGGCCGCGGCGGCGGACCCGATCCCGGCACCGCCGGACACGGATGTGGCCCCACTGCACCGGCCGGACGTCGCCCGGTTCCTGCAGAGCGCGCCGTTCCTGGTCCTGTCCACCGGTGACGCCTCCGGAGCGGGCGACATCAGCCCTCGTGGCGACCGGCCCGGCTTCGCCCGTGCCCTGGACGGACACACCCTCGTCATCCCGGACCGCAAGGGCAACCAACGCGCCGACAGCTTCTACAACGTGGTGCAGGACGGACGCGTGGCACTGGCCGCCCTGGTGCCGGGCCGTACGGAGGTGCTGCACCTGCACGGCACCGCCCACATCACGGATGACGCCGCACTCCTTGAGACCATGTCGCTGCGCGGTACGCCGCCGCAGGCAGCGCTGGTCGTCGAGGTGCGCGGAGCGGCACTGAGCACGGGCGCGGCCGTGGAGCGTGCCCGGTTGTGGGACCCGACCGCCCACCTGGGCCGCGGTGCCGTACCGGACCTGATCGTTCTCGCCTCCCGACATGCCGCCGCCAATCCGACGAAGGTGGCGGGCGGTCCGCCGGCGTTCCTGACGAAGCCGCTCGCCGCCTTCCCGCGCTTCACGCGATGGCTCATCGACCTGGGGTACCGCAAGGTGATCGAGGCGGAGGGCTTCGGCGAGGCACCGGTGCGTCCCGGACGTTTCCACCTCCTGCCGCATCGGTGGCGGCCCGGCAGGGCGACGGACGCCGCCGCACCTGGCACGGGTCCGGGCGGAGGGGCGCGGCGGATGCGGGTCACGGCGGTACGCCGGGAGACCCCGGACGCCCTCACGATCACGATGGAGGACGCGGCCGGGCCCGCCCGCCCGGTGCATTTCCGGCCAGGACAGTTCTTCACCCTCGTCGTCGAGGTCGGGGGCGACACCGGGGCCGCAGGCACCGCCGGACTCGGCAGGCGTACGGTCCGGCGCGCCTACTCGGCCTCGTCGGTGCCCGGCTCGTCCCGGCTGGAGGTGACCGTCAAGCGGGTCGCGGACGGCGTGCTCTCGAACCACGTCCATGAGCACCTGAAGGCGGGGGACTCCTTGGAGATCCGCGGACCGTCGGGAACCTTCTGTGTCGATCACCGGCGGCCGGCCGACGAGGAGCAGCTGGTGATGATCGCCGCAGGCAGTGGTGTCACCCCGGTGATGAGCATCATCCGGACCGTCCTGGCCGGCCGGACGAGCACTCGGCTGGCCCTGCTGTACGGCAACCGCACGGAGGAAGGGACCATCTTCGCGGGGGAGTTGGACCGGCTGCGGCGGCAACACGCCGACCGCCTGACGGTCACCCACCGCCTCACCCGGCCGTCGCCGGAGTGGACCGGCGCCCGTGGCCGCCTCGACGCCGCCGCGATCCGGCACTGGCTCGACGAACTGGCACCCTCCTCGCGCGCTCGGTACTTCGTGTGCGGCCCCGACGCCGTCGCGGACACCGCCCGCGGGGTCCTGGCCGACCTCGGGATCCCCGAGAGCCGGATCCATGCCGAGAGCTACACCAGCGCCCACATCGACGGCGCCCCGGCGACAGGCCCTCATCACCTGTCCGTCGAGGACAACGGGCGTCCGATCGGCACCGCGGTCGTCGAACCGGGGGAGACCTTGCTGAGCGCCGGTCTGGCCGCGGGACTGCCGATGCCGTACTCCTGCACCGTCGGCAACTGCGGCGAGTGCCTGGTCGCACTCCGCGGGGGACGGGTGGAGGTGAGCCGGCCCAACTGCCTCACCCCGCAGCAGCAGGCCGAGGGCTACACGCTCACCTGTGTAGGCCGCACGGCCTCCGCCGTCACGATCGACATCGCCGAGGAGTAGCGCCTACTCCGCGGGTGCTACGGGTGCTACGGGTGCTACGGGCCGTGCGGAGGGCCCGGGGCGGGTGCGCCCCTCCGTGACCCTGAGCGGGCCATGCCCGGCGGCGCAGGTGACCACCGTGTGGAGGGGCTCGCCGCAGTCCGCGTGGAAGACGTCGAGCGGTGGCCCCTGCGGGTCGGCGGTGTACCGGTCCCCCCAGTCCTTGAGGGCGATCATCACGGGCCACAGGTCCCAGCCCTTGCCCGTGAGCCGGTACTCGTAGCGGGTGCGCCGGCCGGACTCCTGATAGGGGACCGTGCTGAGGATCCCCGCTCCGACCAGCTTGCGCAGTCGGTCCGAAAGCACCGCGTCCGAGAGTCCGATGTGGCGCCGGAAGTCGTCGAAGCGCCGGACTCCGTTCATGGCGTCCCGGAGCACCAGCAGGGACCACTTCTCCCCGACCAGGTCCAGTGTCCGCTGGACGGTGCAGTTCTCGGTGCTGACCTCAACCCACTCCATGCGACGACCCTAGGACAGTCGCACCATTGACAGCCAGAACCGGGACTGACTAACTTCGGAAAACATAGTCAGCCGGTCGAGGAGAAGCCATGGACAGGTCGCGGACGTTCACCTGGGAGGACCCGGCCGTGTCGGCGGGCGCCGTGGGAAAGGGCACCGGCCTGGACTTCCTGCGTGACATCGTGGCCGGACGGCTCCCTGGCCCGCCCATCGCGGCCACCCTGGGCTTCGCCCTGGAGGAGGTCGAGCACGGCCGGGCGGTCTTCGCCCTGGCGCCGGGCGAGGAGCACTACAACCCGATCGGCAGCGTCCACGGCGGTGTCTACGCCACGCTGCTCGACTCGGCCGCGGGCTGCGCCGTCCAGTCGGTGCTGCCCCAGGGCATGGCCTACACCTCGCTCGACCTCACCCTGAAGTTCCTGCGCCCGATCACGGTGGACACGGGCAAGGTCCGCGCCGTCGGCACCGTCCTGAGCAGCGGTCGCCGCACCGCGCTCGCACAGGCCGAACTCCTCGACTCCACGGACCGGTTGCTCGCCCACGCCACCAGCAGCTGCCTGCTCTTCCCCCTGCCGAAGGCGGACTGAGCCAGAGGCGAGCGGAGCCAAACTCCTTGCCGGTGCCTCGGCCTTCTGCCGGTGCCCCGGCCTTTCACCGGTGCGCCGGCTCCCTACCGGTGCCCGGCGCCGTCGCGTGCCGCCTTGAGGTTGGCCTTCTTCACCTTGTTTCCGCAGGTCGCCATGGAGCACCACCGTCGTCGTCCGCCGCGGCTGGTGTCCACGAAGAGCCCTCCGCACGTGCGCTGCTCGCATCGCTTGACCGCGCCGTCGCGGTGGCCGCCGAGGGTCGCGACGGCGTCGAGGCCGACGACGGCGAGCGCCGCCCGCGCCGGGTCGGTGGCCGGGAGATGCCACCGCGCCTGCCCGCCGGCCAGTACGAGCCGCGCCCGGTGACGTGCGGTCCAGCGGTTGAGCAGTTCCTCGTCCGCCGGATCCGGCACACCGCCGGAGGCGACGGCGGTGCCGGCCCGGTGGATCGCCTCGCGCAGCTCTCGGGCGTCCCGCAGGAGCGCGTCGGAGACCGGCATGTCCGTCCCGCCGAGTTCGTTGGCCGTGAACCAGGCCCGTAGCTGGTCCGGGGTGGCGATCCGCTCCACCGGTTCGGCACGCCGCTCCCCGAGCGTGGCGACGAACCGGAACGCCAGGATCTCGTTGCCGAGCCGAAAACCCTCCGGGTTGCGCCGCGTGGAGCTCGCGGAAGGTGTGTTCCGGGCGGTGGACGAAGCCGTGGGTGAAGCAGTGGATGAACCGGTCATAGTGGTTCATGGTAGACGCTCGGCCGCCGCGTGGCCACTGTTTGACATCTGCAGAGTGAACCGCTTTAAGTGGTTCACATGTGGTCGGGTGGGAGCGGGAGCCGCCGGTAGGGCGCCGCCGCGACAGGCCACCCCGATCCCCGGGTACGAACGTGAGGAGCCAGGCACATGACCGCGACGACCATCCAGCCGCTCACCGGTTTCGGCACCGTGAGCGGAGTCCCGTGGCTGCCCGACGGCTTCACGGACGTCTTCGAGAGCACCCTCGTCCGGGTCGGCGAGGTGGGGCTGCACACGGTCCAGGGCGGGGCCGGGCGGCCGCTCCTCCTCGTCGGAGGCTGGCCGCAGAACTGGTACGTGTGGCGCTTCGTCATGCCGCGCCTCGCGGAACACTTCCGGGTCGTGGCGGTCGACCCGCGCGGTGTCGGACGGTCCGACAAACCCCACGGGGGCTACGACACCGGCACCGTGGCGGCCGAACTCGTCGCGCTCATGCGGACGTTCGGACACGAGCGCTTCGCCGTGGCAGGACACGACGTCGGCATGTGGATCGGCTACGCCCTCGCCGCGGACCACGGCGACACGGTCGAACGCCTCGCTCTGCTCGACGCCACCATTCCCGGACTCGCGCCCGACGTCCCGGTCTTCGGGCCCGAGGCACAGAACGACATGCTGTGGCACTTCGCCTTCAACCGCAAACGGTCGGTCAACGAACAACTCGTGCGCGGCCGCGAACACATCTACTACGGCGACCAGTTCCGTCACAAGGCCGTGCGGCCGCTGCCGGACTCCGCGATCGACTTCTACGTGGAGACCATCGCCCGGGACCCCGAGGCACTGCGCGCCAGCTTCGACTACTACCGCGCGACCGACGAGAACATCGCCCAGAACAACCGGCGCAAGCGCCGTCCCCTCGCCATGCCGGTCCTCGGCGTCGCCGGCTCCCGCGGACAGGGCGAACGTCTCGGCGCGCTCCTGGCCCCCGTGACCGAGCGGCTCGACAGCGTCGTACTGCCCGACACCGGGCACTACGTCCCCGAGGAATGCCCCGAGGCCCTGCTGGAGCACCTGGTCCCGTTCCTCCGGCGATGACCGGTGCGGGCCGGCCCCGGGAGGGGCCGGCCGGTGCGGCTCAGATGTCCGCCAGTTCTCCGAGCAGCTTCCAGGTGCGTCGCCGGTCCTCCTCGCTGCCCAGGTCCGTCGCCGTGAACACCACCTCGGTCGCCCCGGCCTCGCGATAGCGGCGCACCTCCGCGGCGACGGTCTCCTCGTCGCCGATGACCGCCAGATCGACGGCTCGGGTGCCGCCGGAGAGCCCGATGACGCGCTGGTAGGACGGGAACCGGTCGTAGAACGCGAGCGCCTCGGCCGCGCTCTCCCGCACCGCCTCCGCGTCGGCGGTGACCACGCCGGGCACGAAGGCCACGATCCGTGGCGACGGCCGTCCCGCGGCCTCGGCCGCCGCGGTGACGGCCGGCACGATGTGCTCGGCGAGAGCTCGCGGACCGGCCAGCAACGGCAGGATGCCGTCCGCGAGTTCGCCCGAGACCCGCAGCGCCTGGGGGCCCATGGCGGCCACCAGCAGCGGCACCGGCGGCTCGGCTCCCGGCACCCGCGCCGGCATGGGGGTGGTGGCGGTCAGTAGCTCGCCGTGGAAGTCGGCGCTGCCCGTCTCCACCAGCTGACGCAGGACGGTGAGGAATTCGCGGAGCCTGCCGACAGGACGCTCGTAGGGGATGCCGAAGCCCGTTTCGGTGAAGTGCTTCGTGCCGAGTGCCAGGCCCAGGTGGTAACGGCCACCGGTCGCGGCCTGGGCCGTCTGGGCCTGGCTGGAGACGAGCAGGGGGTGCCGGCCGAAGACGGGGATCGCGGCGGTGCCGACCTGCAGTCCCGGCACCTCGCGGCCGACGATCGCGGCGAGCGAGGGGGAGTCGTACCCGAAGGTCTGCCCGAACCACGCGGAGCGCAGTCCTGCCTCGTGAGCCTCCCGCGCGTGTCGCACCGTACTGTCGATCCGGTTCAGAACAGAAAGCGCTACTCCGATGGTCATACCTACAGCAACCGGCGGTCCCTCGACCGTCATTCCGGCTCGTGCATGACGAGCTCATGGCAGCTTCGTAACAGCACCCGGGCCGGAACCGGCACGGCGGACCGTCTGTCCGGTCGTTCCGCCGCGTCGGCCCCGTCCTCCTGGAGCGGTTCAGCCGGCCTGTCGCCGGTCGGCCGTGGAGCGGTGGGTGAGGGGTTCCCGCAGGCCCAGGTGGTCGCGCAGGGTCGTACCGGTGTATTCGGAGCGGTAGACGCCACGTTCCTGCAGGGCGGGGACGAGCAGGTCGACGATGTCGTCGAGCCCGTCGGGGATCAGGTACGGCGTGACATTGAAGCCGTCGAGGGCGCCGTGCCGCACGAAGTGGGCGAACTTGTCGGCGAGTCCGGCCGGCGTACCGACATGGCCGCGCTGCGGACCGAGCGCGATGACGGTCTCGCGCAGCGACCAGCCGTGTGCCTCGGCCTTCTGCCGCCACTGCGCGACCACTTCGCGTGGATCGGCGATACGCCGGGCGCCGAAGGAGCCGTCGTTCTCGGCGACGACCGGGTCTTCCGCGGGCAACGGTCCGTCGGCGTCCCGCCCGGAGAGATCCAGGCCCCAGATCAGGCCGGCGATGCCCAAAGCCGTTGCAGGAGTGACCTGTTGGAGCCGGATCCACCGCTTCTTCTCCAGCGCCTCCTCCTCGGTGGCCCCGATGATGATCTCGGTACCCGGCAGGATGCGCAGGTCGTCGTCGGGCCGGCCGACGGCGCGCAGGCGGCGCCTGAGGTCGTCGGCGAAGGCGAGCGCGTCGTCGAAGTCGGTGCCGTGCGCGGAGAAGACGACGTCCGCGTTGCGCGCCGCGAAGTCGCGCCCCTCGCCGGAGTCTCCGGCCTGGAAGATCACCGGGTGACCCTGGGCGCTCCTCGGGAGCGTGGGAGCGAGATCCACGTCGAACTGGGGCCCTCGGTGCCGCACGTGGTGTACGCCGCCGGGGGCCGCCCAGGTGCGAGCGCCCGGGGAGCCGGACAGCGCGCCGTCCTCCCAGCCGTCCCAGAGCGCTCGGGCGACGGTGAGGAACTCCTCGGCGCGCAGGTAGCGGTCGGCGTGGTCGAGGTAGCCGCCGCGACGGAAGTTGGCACCGGTCCACGCGTTGTCGGTGGTCACCACGTTCCAGCCGGCGCGCCCCTCGGAGAGCAGGTCGAGGCCGGAGAGCCGGCGGGCGAGGTCCGCTGGCTCGTTGAAGGTGGTGTTGGAGGTGCTGACCAGGCCGATCCGGTCGGTGACGGCGGCCAGGGCGGCGAGTTGGGTGATGGCGTCCGGCCGTCCGGCGATGTCGAGGTCGTGGATGAGCCCGTCGACCTCGCGCAGCCGCAGCCCCTCACCCAGGAAGAAGGCGTCGAACAGGCCCTGTTCGGCCCGCTGGGCGACGCGCCGGTAGCTGGCGGGGTCGATCTGGCTGCCGCTGGCCGGGTCGGACCAGATGGTCCAGTGGTTGACGCCCTGGAAGAAGACTCCGAGGTGGAGCTGTGCGTCGGGCCGGGGTACGTCGAGGGGGTCGGTGCGTGTCATCGGTTCTCCTCCGGGGCCGAAGTCGCCGCGGTGGCATAGCGGTTGACGGGCCGTTCCAGGCCCAGTTGGCTGCGCAGGGACGCGCCGGGCAGCGGGCGGACGGCGTGCCGCTGCTCGAAGAGACGGGGCAGGACCAGTCGGGACAGGACGTCCAGATCCTCGTCGACGACCAGCGGATGGAGCCGCACACCGTCCACCACACCCCTCAACTGCCCCAGCAGCGCGGCGAGTCCGGCGGCCGAACCGACATGGCGCAGCCGTCCGCGGTCGGCCCAGGGCGCGTGACGTCCGAGATCGGCGACACGTGCGTCGGCCGTGGCGTCCGGGGTGTCGAGGGCCACGTCGACCTCGGCGAAGGTCAACGGGGTGCCCGCGGCGGCCGCGGCCATCGAGAGCGCCGCGGGATCACGGCCCGCCACCAGGCCCACGTCGAGCTGCCCGGGTGGTACGAGGTCAGGACGGCCGAGCACGACGAGCTGCCCCTGAGGCGGACGCGGCACGATGGCAGGGCCCTTGACCGCGAAGGTGTCACCGGTGAAGTCGACGTAGTGGAGCCGGTCACGGTCCAGATAGCGGCTGGTCGCCACCGAGCGGATGACCGCGTCGTCCTCCCAGGAGTCCCACAGGGCACGGACCACCTCGACGCCGTCGTGGGACTCACGGGCCCGGGCGGCGGCACCGTCGACGAGCGGACGGCCCCAGACACGGGCTGCCTCGGGCCGGTCCTCCTCGCCCACCACCCAGCCGGCCCGGCCGGTCGAGATGTGGTCCAGGGACGCCAACTGACTGGAGACGTGGAAGGGTTCGGCGTACGTCACCGGGACGACCGGCGCGATGCCGACGACGGTCGTCGACGCCGCGAGGAACGCGGCTCGTTCCACCGCGCCGACCCGGCCGACCACGCCCGGTGCGGCACCGGGCGGGAGCACTCCGTCCTCCAGGGTGATCAGGGTGAACCCGGCGTTCTCCGCGGCGGTGGCGGTACGGGACACCCGGCGCGGTGTCAGCAGACGATCGGGGGAGTGGGCGGCGCGGCGCCAGGCCGCAGGGTGGGCACCTTCACCGTCCAGTTCGACGGCGAGCCGCAGGGCGGGGCCGGACATGGCGTTCCTTCCGGGGCACGAGAAGACCACCGGCCCGACGGGCCGGCAGGGGTCAGGGGCGTGCGGAAGGACAGACGGCGGAGGCGGTACGGCAGTAGTCCACATGCCGACGGGTGATCAGCCGCGTACCCGTGAAGGCACCGAGCGGTGCCGCACGACGTACGCGACGCACGTGCATGGGGGCCTCCACCCGTCCGGGACCGATCTCATCAACCTATGTCGTCGGCCCCAGAACATGTCAAGAACGCGAAAGGCGGGCACGAGACGGGCACGAAACGGATGCCGACGGCGGCGGTACGTGGGGCGTCGGTCAGGTCGGTCCCAGGAAGTGGGACAGCTCTTGGTGATGTGCCGTGGCTGCTGTACAAATGGGCCCCATGAATCACGAATCCGCGGTGCGACACCTGGTCATCGACCTGTGCCGATGCCCCGTGTCGTGTTGTTCGCGCTGTTCCTGTTGTTGATTCCGCGTTCCTGACGCGTTCCGCCGCCCGGTGATGTTCCCGGCGGCACCCCTTTCCCCGGTTTCCCCGGCACTTCGGTGCCTTCTCTGAGCTGCCCGGCCCCGCCGGCCTCGACCGCTCATCTTCCGGCGCCCATGGAGGCCCAGTCCCCGTGTCCACGACCCCTTCTCCGGCTGCTCCGGCGCAGACCGACCGCACGCCGTCGCCCGACGAACCGCCCGTGCGACGACGGGCCGGCGGCGCGTCGCGCGTACGCCACATCGCCCTGCCGTTCGGCTCACTCCTGCTGTTCCTCCTCCTGTGGCAACTGCTCGCGGCGAGCGGAACATGGAGCGAGACGCTGGTCCCGGCCCCGGCCAAGGTCTGGAGCGCGTTCATCGACGTGTCCACGACCCACGACGGAGTACGCGGCTACAACGGCACCACGCTCATCGAGCACCTGGGCATCAGCCTGCGGCGTATCGCGCTCGGGGCGGGCATCGGCATCGCCCTCGGGGTGATCTTCGGGCTCGTCATGGGCACCGTCGGCTGGGTCCGTTCACTGTTCGAGCCCTGGATCACCTTCCTGCGGACGCTGCCGCCGCTGGCGTACTTCTCGCTGCTCATCATCTGGCTGGGCATCAACGAGGAACCCAAGATCACACTGCTGGCCGTGGCCGCCTTCCCGCCGGTGGCGGTGTCCACCACGACCGCGGTGACCGCCGTGTCGCAGAGCCTGATCGAGGCGGCCCGCGCACTGGGCGGATCGCGGTGGGACATCGTCAAGGACGTCGTCGTGCCGTCCGCCCTGCCGGAGACGCTGACCGGCATCCGGCTGGCCGTGGGCGTGGCCTACTCCTCCCTCGTCGCCGCCGAGTTGGTCAACGGGCTGCCCGGTATCGGCGGCATGGTCAAGGACGCCGCCAACTACAACAACACCCCTGTGGTGCTCGTCGGCATCATCGCCATCGGGGTCTCCGGACTCGTCATCGACGGACTGCTGCTTCGGCTGGAGCGAGCGGTCGTGCCCTGGAGAGGGCACGTCTAGTTCTCGTCCCGTCCGTCGCCTCTCCCGTCGCCCTCTCCGCTTCTTTCCGCGTCCCCGTTCCTTCCGCGTCCCTGCTTCCTCGCTTCCTCAGAGAAACGGCCACACCATGTCTCGCTCCACTCCCCAAGGCCCGTCCCGACGCCTGCTGCTGGCCGGCGCCCTGGCAGCGGTGTCCGCGGCCGTCACCGGCTGCTCCTCGGACAGCGAGGCGTCCTCGTCCGGCGGTGCCAAGCGGCTGCGCATCGGGTACTTCGCCTTCCCCAGCGGAGACCTGCTCGTGAAGAACAAGAAGCTGCTGGAGAAGGAGCTGCCGGACTACAAGATCACCTGGATCAAGTTCGACTCAGGGGCCAGTGTCAACCAGGCCTTCCTGGGCAAGTCCCTGGACATCGCGGCGCTGGGGTCCAGCCCGTTCGCCCGTGGGATCTCAGGGAGCTCACCGATCCCGTACAAGGTCGCGTTTGTCCTCGACGTGGCGGGCGAGAACGAGGCACTGGTGGCGCGCAAGGACGCCGGCATATCCGACGTCGCGGGGCTCAAGGGGAAGACGATCGCCACTCCCTTCGCCTCGACGTCGCACTACAGCCTGCTCGCGGCGCTGGAGACGGCCGGTCTCAAGACGTCCGACGTCAAACTGGTCGACCTGCAGCCGCAGGCCATCATCGCCGCCTGGCAGCGGGGGGACATCGACGCGGCCTATGTCTGGCTGCCGACGCTGGACGAGCTGCGCAAGACCGGCACGCAGCTCACCAGCAGCAAGGAGATCGGCTCGGCGGGCAAGCCGACCCTTGACCTGGCCGTCGTGTCCGACGAGCTGATAGCCGCGGACCCGAAGGCGATCGACACCTGGCGGAAGGTGGAGGCCCAGGCACTGAGCCTGCTCAAGTCCGACCCCGAAGGCTCGGTCGAGGCTGTCGCCGCCGAGCTCGGCATCAGCGCGGCGGACGCCAAGGCCCAGCTCGCACAAGGGGTGTTCCTCACTCCGGAGGAGGTCGCCTCCGCGGACTGGCTGGGCAGCGACGGCAGTCCGGGCAAACTGCTGACCTACGTCACCGACACCGCTCAGTTCCTGGCCGACCAGAAGCAGATCGACGCCGCGCCGTCCGCGGACGCCGTCCGCAAGGCCTTCTATCTGAAGGGGCTGCCCGATGTCCTCAAGTGAGACGGTGGACAAGGGAGTCGAGGTACGGGACACCGGGCAGCACACCGGATCCGTACGTCTCGACCGTGTCACCCACCAGTACGGGCAGGGCAGCGGGACCGTCACCGCCGTGGGACCGGTCGACCTGACCGTCCCCGCGGGCGAGTTCCTGGTCCTCGTCGGCGCGTCGGGCTGCGGCAAGAGCACGCTGTTGAGGCTGATCGCAGGGTTCGAGCAGCCCACCCACGGCTCGGTCCGGGTCTTCGGCGACGCGCCGAAACCCGGCGACACGGCCGGAGTGGTGTTCCAGACGCCCCGGCTGTTCCCGTGGCGGACGGTGCAGGGCAACATCGACCTGGCGCTGCGGTACGCAGGGGTCGAACGTGCCCAATGGCCCGAGCGGCGGGCGGAGTTGCTGGCCCGGGTAGGTCTCGAAGGAACGGCGAAGCGGCGTATCTGGGAGATATCCGGCGGTCAGCAGCAACGCGTCGCCATCGCCCGTGCCCTCGCGGCGGAGAACCCGCTGTTCCTGCTCGACGAACCGTTCGCGGCGCTGGACGCACTGACCCGGGAGCGGCTCCAGGAGGACGTACGGCAGGTGACCGCCCAGACCAGCCGGACCACGGTGTTCGTCACCCACTCCGCGGACGAGGCGGTGTTCCTCGGCTCCCGCATCGTGGTGCTGACCAAGAGCCCGGGAACCGTCGCCCTGGATCTGCCGATCACCCTGCCACGGGGGGCGGTGGACGCGGACGAGCTGCGTGAGTCCGACGAGTTCACCGAGCTGCGGGCGCGCGTCGCCCACGCGGTCAAGTCGGCGGCGGCAGCCTGACGCCGGTGTCCGTGACCCGCCGGCCGTCCACAGAGGCCGGTCGGCGGGAACGGCTGAGACGTCGTCAAAAAGGTACGGGACCTTGGCGGTTGACGATGTCCGGCGGAGGGCTCGTACCGGTCGCGGAACCCGGGCCCACGCCTCACCCGTACGTCTACACTCTCGCCCCATGATCTCTCTGGACGACCCCCGTTGGCCCGCTCTCGACCACCGAAGCTGGTCCAAGGGCCAGGGCACTTCCGACGCTCCCTTCGTCCCGGACAAGTTGCGGCTGCTGGTGGCCGATCCCACGAACGGCGAGCGCTTCAGCGACCTGTGGCCGTACCTGTGCTCCGAGGGCACCGCCTGGCCGGCCGCCTACGCCGCCGTTCCCCACCTCGTGGCCATCGCGCGCGGTCTCCCCGCGGCCGGGCCGACGCGTGACGACTACCTCTACGTCGTCGGTCTCGTGGCCATCTGCTCCGGCGAACTCGGAGAGGTCCCCGCGGACCTGCCCGAGGACATCGCCGGAGCCTACCGGCAGGCTCTCCCCGAGGCATTGACGCTCCTGGCGGAGACGCTGGCGACGGGAGAGCACGACCAGATCGCGACCCGCTATCTGCTCGCCGCCGTGGCAGCCCTCAAGGGACACCCCGAATACGCCGAGATACTCAACGACCTCGACGTCTACGCGGAATGCCAATCCTGCGGCGAGCCCATGATCGAGCTGCCCGAGTAGCCGGGCAGGGCGGTCCGGACCGGCTGCCCCGGCCACCCGCCCGCGCGGGGTGCCGCCGGAAACCCGGGTGCGCGCGGCCCCGGCCCAGCCGTAGGCTCCGGCTCGACGGGCGGACGAAGCGCCCTGCCGTCGGCGGTCGGCCAGTGGATCGGAGATGAGTCGCGGTATGACCTGTCAGCTGTTCGCGCTCTGTTTCTACGCGAGTCGGCCCCGGAGCCTCGCGCGGTTCTGGTCCGGGCTCCTGGGCTGGGAGTCGGTCGACGACCCGCAGGGCGGCGTCGCGCTCCTGCCCACCGACGACACCGGGTTCCGGATCCGGTTCCTGCCGAGTCAGGACGAGAAGGTAGGCCAGAACCGAGCGCACTTCGATCTGACGAGTACGTCCCTGGAGGACCAGCGGCAGACGGTGTCCAGGGCGCTGGAGCTCGGCGCGCGCCACATCGACATCGGCCAACGTCCGGAAGAGGGCCACGTGGTGCTCGCCGACCCCGAGGGCAACGAACTCTGCGTCGTCGGGCCGGGCAACGAGTTCCTCGCCGACTGCGGATTCATCGGAGCGCTGGCCTGCGACGGTTCGCAGGAGGTCGGTTACTTCTGGAGCGAGACCCTCGGATGGCCGCTGGTCTGGGATCAGGACGAGGAGACCGCGATCCGCTCTCCGCACGGCGGCCCGAAGATCACGTGGGGCGGCCCGCCGTTGATGCCCAGGGTGGGCAGGGACCGGCTGCGTTTCGACATCGCCCCACCTCTCCACGGCGACCGGCAGGCGGAGATCGAGCGGCTGCTCTCGCTCGGGGCGACGCGGAGAACCGACTCGGGCCTGGACGACACCGGCCTGGACGACTCCGGGCAGGTGGCTATGGCGGACCCGGACGGCAACGAGTTCTTCGTCCTGACGCCCCGGTAGCGCGCCGTCCGGGGCAAGGAACTGCCCTCTCCTGTCACCGGGGCGGCAGCATCTCGACAGTGGTGGAGGCCACTGCGCGGTGCCAGTCCCCGCCGTGGCGCAGCATCGCGTGATCACCGCCCGCCACGCCGACGAACGCGGCTCGGGCGCCCGCGGCACGGGCCCGGCGTACGAGCGTCATGGACAAGCGCGGGTCGGTGACGCGGTCGCGGTCTCCGTGCAGCACGACGACGTCCCTGTCCCGCAGTTGGGTCACCGGCTCGTCGGTGGGGCACCAGGGAGCCAGCGCCAGGACCGCGCGGACCTGCGGCGCGCCCGCGGCACGCAGCGCGGCCCGGCCGCCCATCGAGTGGCCGACGAGGACGACCGGGACGTCGGGGGCGATGCGGTCGAGTTCGCCGAGTGCCCGCTGTGCGTCCCGCAGGGAGTCGGCGTCCCTGCCGTTCCATCCCCGCACGCGGTAGCGCACCTCGGCCACGAGGACGTCGTCGTCCCGGACCGCGTGGGCGACGGCCCGTACGAAGGGTTTCATACGTACGGCCGCGAGGTGCCAGGGCCGCGACCGGGCATGGCTGTCGGCCCTGCCGCCGTGCAGGAACAGTACGGCGGCACGGGGCACGCGAGGCATGCGACGCACCACCAGCGCCGGGGCGGGGACGCTGCCCGCCGGTCCGGTGGCAGGCGCCTGCTCGTGCACTGGCATTCATGCTCCTAGTGGGTCGGATGACCCGTCGAAAAACCGGTCAGTAGGTATTCGTCGCCGTCGGGCCGTCGGCTTGGTCGGCCGGACGGGAGGCGTCGGCCGTTCCCGTGGGCGCGCCGACCAATCCACGGGGTGCTCAGGATCGGATTACGTCCGGAGATGCTCCAAGCAGGGAGGACCCCGGTGAGCGAAGTCGTTCATATCGGAAGAGACCGCTCGACGACACCGGATCTGCGGGAGTTGATGGGGCGTGTGGGCCTGGGTGACGAGCAGGCGTTCGCTTCGGTGTACGAGATCATGGTGAGCCCGGTTCTCGGTGTCGTCCGTGCCGTTGTGCGCGACCGGGCCCAGTCGGAGCAAGTGGCCCAAGAGGTGCTGGTGGAAGTCTGGCGCACGGCCCCGCGCCATCGCTCCGACCGCGGCACGGCGATCAACTGGATCCTCGCACTGGCGCACCAGCGGGCGGTCGAGCGTGTGCGCGCGGCGGAGGCCGCAGCCACCGCCCGGGACCACCGGGCGGCTCGGCTGGAGCAGACGCCCGAGCACGACGAGGCGACGGAGCAGGTGGAGACACGGCTGGAGCGGGAGCAGGTGCGGCGGTGCCTGCGCACCCTGACCGACAGCCAGCGCCAGGCCGTCGACCTCGCGTACTACCGAGGACTGACCTGCCGGGAGGTGGCTGAAGCGCTGGCACTTCCACCGAGCACGGTCGAGACCCGGCTGCGGGACGGCCTCATCCGACTGCGCGACGGCCTGGGGGTGACGGCGTGAGCAGCGAGGACCCGCACACATGGACAGGCGCCGACGTCCTGCACGCCTTGTCCGAACGACGAACGACGAACGACGAACGACGAACGACGAACGACGAACACCGAACGACGAACACCGAACGACGAACACCGAACGACGAACACCGAATGCCGAACCAGTCGAGTCGGAACGTGCCTCAGCTGACGGGTTCGCCGGCTGGCCGAGAAGAAGAACCTGGCGATGAGGCTTTGCTGCCCTCGACGTTGGCGACCATCCTGCGCAGCACCTTGAGCGCGGCTACGTACTCTTCGTCGCTGATGCCCTCGTGGACCACACCGCGCAGCTCGGTGACCAGCTCGCGCAGCCGCACCCTGGCAGCCTCCCCGGCATCGGTGAGGTGCAGGCGCTGCCCGGTGTCGATCCTGAGCCAGCCGCGGTGGAACAGCTGGTCGATGACACGAGCGATCTCGTGCGGCCCGTCCGCGAGGGGCGTCAGCTGGATGACGACCTCCTCGCGGCTCGGCGCCGCGGATCCACCGCCGTTCACTCGGTTGAGCACCCAGTACTGCGGCTGCGTGACGTCGATCAGGGCCATGGCGTCACGCAGCTGCCGAGTGACGGCCGCCTGTGTGAGGCCACTCCAGTATCCGATGGGCTGATTGGCCAGCATGTCGTCGGTGGCAGCCGGATCAGCCGGCGCCTGATCGGTGGCGGCGTCAGTCAGGGGTCTCATGTCGGCGACGCTATATCCCCCGCCCGAGGGATGAACAGTCGTACCGGCTGGGGGAGAACAACTGTCCTCGGCCGGGGGAGAGCAACTGTCCGCACAGGGTCTGAGGCGTCCGCTCACCTGGACGGCTCGCTGTCCCTTGCCAGTCGCCACCGCGCTCGGCAGTACCGTGGTCCGCCGAGCCCGAAGGCGGCTCCGACCAGCCGACCTACGCCCTCCCCGCTTCCACCTGCCCGCTGCTGCCCCCCCCCGTCCCGTTCCGTTCAGACCTGACCGGTGACGGTCACCGTGACGTGCGCCGGTGAGGGCTCGGTGGGGAACGCCGTGATCAGGTACTCCTCCACGCTGCTACGGGTGGCGCGGGCGACGTCCAGAGCTCGCGCCTGTCGGAGCGCGACGAGATGTATCTCGACCTGCCAGCGCTCGGTGCCGCCCGGCCGGATCAGCCGGACCCCGGCTGCCCCCGCTGCCGACGCCCGGTCCTTGCCCTGCTGCGGACGGGCCAGGGTCGAGCGCAGCCGGTCGGCCAGGCCCGGCCTGAGAAAGGCCACACCCGGCACGCTCTCCACGGCTCGGGCGATCCCCTCCGTCAGCGAGGGGTGCGCGATGTCGGGGGTCATCGGTTACGACCTTCCTGGCTGTCGTCCGTCGTCTCGATGAGGTCGGCGACGCGGACGTCCACCGCAGCTATGTCCATGCCCAGCTGACGGTCCGCCGCGTCCCGAACCCGGCTGCGCACCTCTTCGGCGAGTTCCGGCAGCGTGCTGTCGAGCGGGGCGTGGATCGTCAGGCGGACCTCGACCGGTCCGACGGCGCTGTCGGAGCCGGAGAGCGGATGGAGGAGGCAGGAACCGGCCCGTACGCCGAAGACGGTCTCCGCCGCCGCACGCAGGGTGCGGGCAGCGACCGCTTCCATGATCCACAGATCCTCGGTGGGTTCGCCCAGGGGCAGCGGGCGGCCGGGACGCAGTTCGAGGCGCACCACGTCCATGACGCGCTGCGTCAGCGTCGTCGCGTCGTACGCGGAGGTGTCCGTGGTCTCGTCCCGCAGGTCACGGACCGCGGACTCCAGCTCGTCGAGACCGTGCAGGGACTGCCGGCAGTGCGGGCAGGTCCGCAGATGCGGGTCGTCGGTCTGCTGCTCCCAGTCGTCCCAGACCTGGGAGAGCAGCCTGCCGCACGGCAGCTGCTCGTCGTCGTCGACGCCGTCCGTGTGCGCGTTGGGCGGGTCGGTGTGAGCGGTCATCGCCAAGCCCCCATTGCTTGTGTCAGGCAGCGTCGTGCACGGAAGACACGGGCGCGAACAGCCTCCTGGCTGATGCCGACCGTGTCCGCGATGAATTCGTAGGACTGACCGTCCAATTCTCGCAGCACCCAGCAGGCGCGCTGCTCGACCGACAGCAGGTCGAGGGCTTCGCGCAGCTCACGCACCGCGTCGCGGGCCTCGGCGATCCGGGCGGGGGAGGCCGAGTACTCGGGCGCTGCCACGTCTCCCACGGCCTCCAGTGGAACCACTGGCTTGCGGGAGCGCAGCACATTCAGGCAGCGATTGGTGACGATCCGGTATATCCAGGTGCCGAAGGACGACCGGTTGTGGAATTCCGGGAGCCGTCGCCAGGCATTGATGAACGCGTCCTGTACGGCGTCCTCCGCCTCCGCCCGGCCACCGAGCAGGCGGGTGGCCAGTCGGATCAGTGCCGGGGCATGGCGCTGTACGAGGACGGCGAACGCGTCCTCGTCCCCTTCCGCGGCCCGTACCGTCAGCAGGGCGTCGTCGATCTCGTCCTGGATGTCCGGTGGTGCGGTCTGTCTGCGGGCGCCCGCCACTGGGCGGCTCCTCTCGTCCGGTTCTGAGGGTTGGACACGTGATGCCGACTTCTGTGACGCGTGATTTCAGGAAGCAGGCCCGGTACGCCGAACGAGCCCGGTGATCCCGGGATACGCGGTGTTCGCCCTCAGAACACTGATGCCATCCGGGCGGAGCTTGAGGGAAGTGAGGGAAGTGAGGAAATGAGGGAGGCGCGGGAGGCGAGAAGGGCAGAGGGGGCGACGAGGTGGTCCCGGAGCCGGCCCCGCCCGGGAGTCGTCCGGAGCCACCCACCCGGAGCGTCTGGCCCACGCGACCTACGTAACCTACGCGACCTCGCGGGACACGCCGTGACGGGCGGTTCACCATGACGAGAGATTCGCACGATGTGACGTTCACACGACGAGAGGACTGCTGCTTCGCCAGCCCTGCTGGATCAGAGTCGCGTGCTCGGCCTTCGGCCTCATCACCTGGCCCACGGCCGAAGCCGCCGTGCGGTGCCATACGGCGGCCCGGCGCAGCATCCACGGCCCGCCGTTCCGTACCACGAGCACGCCCGCCCTCGCACCGGCCGCGCGGGCGCCCGCCACGTAGCCCATCGTGACTTCCTCCGCGACTTTTTCCGTGGTTTCCTCGGCGGTCGGAACGCCGTCTCCGCGCATGATCAGGACGCTCCGGCCGGTCAATGGGGAGACGGGCTCTCCCGCCGGCAGCCAGGGTGCGAGAGCCACGACACCGAGCACCTGAGGATGCGCGGCGGCCCGCAGCGCGGCACGGCCTCCCATCGCGTGCCCCAGCAGCACCACGGGCACATCGCCGGCCAACCGGTTCAGCTCACTGAGCGCACGCAGGACATCGATCGCCGCAGCGCCGTCGTTCCAGCCCCGCTGCCGAAAACGGACCTGCCCCAGCAGCGTCTCGTCCAGCGGGACTGCCGACGCCGCGACTCGCAGGACGGGCCGGATCCGCAACGCCTCCGGCTGCCAGGGCCGCGAAGGGCCATGGCCGACGGCAGGTCCACTGTGCACGGTCAGCACCGCCGCCCGGATCCGCTCGGGTCTGTGCCGTACCCACAGGGCCGGCCCGTCCGGCTGCGGGTCCTGCCCTCGCGCCGGCCCGGTGGCCCTCTTCCCTGGCAGCATGCGGAACCTCCCCGGGGAATCCGTCGCCACCGTCCTGTCGGCTTGCCCGGCACGCCGACCCACCGTGCGAAATACCCGGAGCGCGGGAACATCCCGCATCTTCACACAATCAGACCCCACCTGCTTCCCGTCGCCCATCGCTCATTGCGCGCACGTGGGACGCGGCCCGGCTCGTGGGTCTCGGCAGCGCGTCTCGGCAACTGACCTGAGATTTTCCGGGTATCCGCGTCACAGGCCGAGCCCCGGCGGGTCTATCGGGGTGACAGCAGCTCACTGGTTCCAGGAAGAAGGACACGTCATGACGACTCAGACCGCACCGAGTGCCAAGGACGTATCGGTCGCGCAGGGCAGCAAGACGGCGCAGACGACGACGGCGCTGTCCGGCGGTTCCACCGGGATCGACCAGCCGGCCGCGGACCGTGGCAGGACGTCGATCGCCGATGTCGTGGTGGTGAAGGTGGCCGGTATCGCGGCCCGCGAGATCCCCGGTGTCTACGACATGGGCGGCGGCCTGTCGCGCACGCTGGGCGCCGTGCGCGACCGGGTGCCGGGCGGCCGTCCGAACGTCGGTCGTGGAGTGAAGGTCGAGGTGGGCGAGCGACAGACGGCCATCGATCTCGACCTGGTCGTGGAGTACGGCGTCGCGATCACGGACGTGGCCCGCGACGTACGGGAGAACGTGATCGCGGCGGTGGAGCGCATCACCGGTCTGGACGTCGTGGAGGTCAACGTCACGGTCAACGACGTGCACCTGCCCGAGGAGGACGACGAGTCCTCGGTGACGGACTCCCGCGTGGAGTGAGTGCCCCGTCGCGCACCAGAGGGCTCGCAGCCGGTGAAAGAGGACAGGAAGTAGACGTGACCAGAGCATTCGTCGGGATGATCGTAGGGATGGCGCTGGCCTTCGCCGGTTTCTTCGGAGGCTTCGGGGCGTTCCTGCTCGTGGCCGCACTGGGCGGCCTGGGCTGGGCCGCGGGCCGCTGGTTCGACGGCGGAGGCCGGATCGAGGATCTGCGCGACATGTACGAGCGGAGCCGTCGATGACCACCGCGGCCACCACAGGTGGGCGCGGCACGACAACGGTCTCGGACAAGGCGGTCCGCAAGATCGCCGAGCGGGCGGCCACCGAGGCCGTGCCCGGCGCGGGCACGGGAGCCACGAAAGGCTCGGCCGGCGTGCGCGGTCGCCGGGCGGACGTGAGTGTCGACGTCACCCTGCCCTATCCGACGCAGCTGCCGGAGACGGTCCGCCGACTCCAGGAGCATGTCACCACGCGTACGCACGAGTTGACCGGTCTCGACATCACCAGAGCGCGCATCGGCGTCACAGCCCTGGTCCCGGCACCGGCCGCGGCGCGGACCGTGTCACTGGAGAAGTCTCCCGTGGACACACCCGCGCAGCCGCACTCCCACGGGCGCACGCCGCTGCGGTGGTGGTCCCAACGGCGGCTGCCGGTGCTGCTGCTCACGCTGGCCGCCGCCGTCGCCTGCGGCGCACTTGCGGTCGACCTGATCCTGGTACATGCCGCACACCACCCGGCGGCGGCCTGGCGTACCGACACGCTGCACTGGCTCTCCCGGCACGGCCCCGGTGACACAGTCGTCATGGCCTGCGCAGGCGGGGTCGCCGTCCTCGGCCTGCTGATGATCGTCCTGGCACTCGTGCCAGGTCAGCGCGGACTGCTCACGGTCACCGCGCCCGCTCCACACCTGCGAGCAGCCCTGGACCGCTCGGCGGTCGCCGCCCTCGTAAGAGACTCCGTCGGCGAGACGCGGGGGATCGGCCCGGTGAAGGTCCGGGTGGGACGCCGTCGCGTCACCGTCCGGGCCGGCCTCGCCTTCGGTGACCGCGCCCTCGCGCTCGACGAGGCGCGGCAGGCGGCCCGGCGAGCGCTGGAGGGCTGCAATCTGCGTCGCGTCCCCCGGCTGCGCGTCAAGGTCCGGCCCGAGGCCGCCTGGGATCCGGGGACAGCGGCCGAGGCCGGCGGGGGAGCGGAGCGTCCGCCCACGACCGGTGCCGACGACCCGGCTCTCGAAGGAGCGACCCGCTGATGCAGCGTTCCCGTACGGTCCTCAACCGCACCGCTCTCGCCGTGGTCGGTCTGGTGCTGCTCCTCGGTGGTGCCTGGCTGGCCGTCACCCAGGCGTCCTGGTCCACGAACCTTCCGGCTTGGTGGCCGGATCCCGGCCCGCACAGCGTGCTCGTGGACCGGGACGGACTCGCCGAATTGCGTACGACGGACTGGTGGACGCCTTCCGTCGTGGCGGGCTCGATCGTCGCGACCGTGCTGTTCGCCCTCTGGTGCGTGAGCCAACTGCGCAGTGGGGTACGTTCCTCGGTGCCGCTGCCTGCACCTGGCAGCGGTCTGCACACCCACGCACTGGAGGACGTCGTGACCCAGCACGCGGTCGCGATCGGCGGCATCACCCGCTGCCGCACCCGCGTCCTCAGCCGCCGCAAGCAGCTGCATGTACGCCTGCGCGTCTGGCTCCACCCGGATGTCACCCCGGCGGCGGTCCTGCCGGCCCTCGCCGAACTGGCCACGCAGACGGAGACGTCCCTCACGCCCTACGACGTGCGCACGCGCGTCCACTTCTCCACCCGCTCGCACCGCAGGCCTCATGTCCGCTGAACCACGCCCCGCCGTCACCACCGCCGTCCCGCGCGCCCTGGACCCGCTGGGTCCGGCGTGGCGTGGTCACCGGACCCCCGCGGCCTGGGCAACAGCCCTGCGGCGTACGCCGCTGTCGATGTGGCGGGACGACGTCTCCGACTACGCCGCCGCTCTCACCTACTACGCCATCCTGGCGGTCCTGCCCTCCCTGCTCGTCACGGTCATCGCGTTCAGCCTGATCAGCCCGGACACGGCCGAGGACTTCATCGCCCACGTCACCGCCTACGCCCCGGACCAGTCGGGCACCCAGCTGCACGACGTGCTGACCCGGACCCTGCGTGACGGTTCGGCCGCCTGGACCCTGCTGTGCGCCGGCACCGTGAGCGCTCTGTGGTCCGCCTCCAGCTATCTCGCCGTGTTCCGCCGGGCCCTGCACCGCATGCACCACGTGGCCGACCGCCGCTCGCCCTGGCACAAGGCCCACCGCATCGTGCTCACCGCCCTCGCCCTGCTGGGGCTGCTCCTGGTCAGCGCGCTCGTCCTGCTGATGACCGGGCCGCTGGCCGAGACCACCGGTCGGTTCCTCGGTGTCGACGCGATGGCCGCCTGGGCCTGGAATCTGCTGCGCTGGCCGGTCCTGCTGTGCCTGGTGGCCCTGCTGGTCATCATCGTCTTCCACACCGGACCCGTCTCGGCCCGCCGCCGGAGACACAGCTTTCCCGGCGGGATCCTCGCGGCCGGAATGTGGCTGACCGTCTCCGGAGGCTTCGCGCTCTACACCTCCGTGCTCGGTGCCTACAGCAAGTTGTACGGATCCCTCGCGGGCGTGGTGGTCTTCCTCATCTGGCTGTGGCTGTCCAACCTCGCCCTGCTGGCCGGAGCGCAGTTCACGGCCGAGCTGAGCGAGCTGGGCGAGAAGGAGGCAGCGGCTGATTCCCTGGCAGGGAGCTCCGCCGAAGCGTTGTGAACGCCGTGAAGTGAGCGTTCTGTGAAGTGAGCCGCCCGTCGTGATCCGCCGCGAACCCTCCTCGTGGGAGCGGGCGGGCGGAATCGACCGCAGGGCGTGGTCGACGGTGGCGGACCGAGCCTCGCGGTGGCAGAGGACCAGGAATCTGGGGTACCCCTGCCAGGCGGTTACGGCGGCGCGATCATCGTGCCGACGCCGATCAATCGACCGCCGGATGCCGGATGCCGGATGCCGGACGCGGGACGCGCGTGCTGAGCGGGCGAGTCGGTGGCCGTCGCGGCGATACTTAGCCCTTGCGCTAACCATAGTCTCCGGAAATACTTAGCCCCATGGCACAGTATTCGGTGCAACTGGACGGCGTGTTCGTCGCTCTCGCCGACCCGACCCGGCGCGCCGTCGTCCGACGGCTCGGTCGCGGGCCCACGAGCGTCGGCGAGCTCGCTCGCGACTTCCCCATGACGCTGCCCTCGTTCATGAAGCACGTGCGCACGCTCGAAACGAGCGGTCTCATCCGCACGGTCAAGTCCGGCCGGGTGCGCACCTGCGTCCTCAACCGAGAGCGGCTCGCCGTCGTCGACGACTGGCTCGCGGAGCAGCGCCGGATATGGGAGGAGCGCACCGACCGCCTCGAACAGTTCGTCACCGATCCGGAGGAGAACAGACAGTGAATCCCGACCTCGACCTCGCCCTGGAGCGGATCATCCGCGCCCCGCGCGCGACCGTGTGGAGCGCCTGGACCGACCCGTCCCGGCTGGAGCAGTGGTGGGTCCCGGCCCCGTCCCGCTGCCGGGTGGACCGCCTGGAACTGCGACCCGGCGGGGCGTTCGTCACGCGGCTCAGCGACGACGGGGCCGAGTTCGTCCCCCACCTGGACGCATGCTTCCTCGCCGTCGACGAACTCCAGCGGATCGTGTTCACCAACGCCATCGACAGCACATGGCGCCCCATGCGCCCCGCCCCGGTCTCGATGACCGCCACGATCATGCTGCACGACCACCCGGACGGTACGGACTACCGGATGGTCGTCCGGCACGGCGACCCCGAGTCCCGCGCCCAGCACGAGAAGCTCGGCTTCGCCGACGGCTGGGGTACCGTCGCCGGTCAGCTGGCCGAGTTCGCCGAGAGGACGGCCCGGCGATGAAGATCACACTCACCGAGTTCGTCACGCTCGACGGGGTCTGTCAGGGACCCGGTTCGGCGGACGAGGACACCAGTGACGGGTTCAGCCGTGGCGGCTGGCTCGTGCCCCATATCGACGCGGTGTTCGTCCAGCGCACCTCCGACTGGCTCGACCTGGCGGACGGGCTGCTGCTGGGCCGGCGCACCTACGAGGCGTTCGCGCGCGACTGGCCGAAGATCACCGACCCGGCGGATCCGTTCACCGAGCGGATGAACGCGCTGCCGAAGTACGTCGTGTCGAACACCCTCACCGCAGGGACCTGGCACCCCACGACAGTCCTCGACGGCGACCCGGTGGAGACAGTCGCGGAGCTCAAGGCGCGGCCGGGACGGGAACTGCAGATCCATGGCAGTGCCCGCCTCGGAGAAGCGCTCCTCCTGGCGGGCCTGGTCGACACGGTCCGCCTCGTGGTCGCACCCACCGTGCTCCGTACCGGCCGCCGCCTCCTGGCCGGCCAGGGCATCCCTTCCGGTCTGCGACTGCTCCACCACGAGGCGACCCCGAACGGCCTGCTGATCCTCGAATACGAGACAACGGGAGAAGCAGCGGTGGGTGAGTACCAGGGCGTCACCGACTTCGTGTAGGAGCCCAGGCCCTGGAGCGCCGCTCCCGCAGACCGTGCCACCGCCGGGTGCACGGTCACCGTGCGGTCCTTGCTTGAGTGCGGCCTGTCTCGGTGCGGCCTACTTCAGCGGCGCCGCGAACAGCGGTACCACGTGCTTCAGTGCGTAGCCGACCGACAGGACGGAGTCCGTCGCGAAGGCCTGGCTGATGTCGAGGTCGTCGAAGACGACGGAGTGCCCCGCCTTCACGGACGGCACGGCCCGGAAGAGGGGATCGGAGCTGATCTTCTCGGCGGTCACACCGATGGGCGCCATGACGGTGAGATCCGCGTCGAGGAGCCGAAGGTTCTCCTCCGAGACGGGCACGGAGAACGCGGACCCGGCCTTGGCCTCGATGGCGGGGTTGTTGCGGAATCCGAGCCGCTCGACGAAGTCGACCCGGCCCGTGCCGTGGACGTACGCGCCCCAGGCGGAGGCGGTCCGCGAGCCGAGCGTGATGGTCTTGTCCTTGAACTCGGGGTGGGCCTCGGCCGCGTCGGTGAACTTCTGCCCGGTCTCGGCGATCAGCTTCTTGCCGTCGTCGGAGCGGCCCAGGGCCTGGGCGACCATGGTGGTCTGCTTCTCCCAGGAGATCTTGTACTGGTCGCCGCCCTTCGGTACCCCGACCGTCGGCGCGATCTTGCTCAGGGTGTCGTAACGCGTCTGGTCGCCGCTGGACTTGGTGTCCAGGATCAGGTCGGGCTGCAGAGCCGCGATCTTCTCGTATTCGGGTTCCAGCGTGCCGATCTTCTGCGGGCTCTTGTCGTAGAGGCCCTTGGCCCAGGGCCCGACGCCGTCACCGCCGAAGGCGAGCCAGTCGCTGGCCCCGACCGGCTGCACCCCGAGCGCGAGCGCGGTCTCCGCGTCCCCCCACCCGAGCGCCACCACCCGCCGGGGCGCCGCGTCCACGGTGACCGTCCCGAACTTGGTGGCGACCTTCGCGGGGAACGAGCCGTCGGACTGCTGGGCGACGCCCTCCTGCGTACCGGACTCGTCGGACGACGATCCGCAGGCGGCGAGCGCGCCCATCAGCGTGAGCGCGAGGGCACTCGTCAGCAGGCGCAGGCGGCCCGGACGGCGTCGGGAGCCGGAGCCGCTGGCGGAGGCGGCGGGGAGAGGGGGCATGGTGGGTGCTCTTTTCGGGAGGTTCACTGGAGTACTCGACAGGGGGGAGCGGAGGGGCGGGAACGCACGGGGCGGGACAGGGGGTTCAGGAGGACCTGGCGAGCGGCACGTCGCCGGACGGGCGGGCCGTGATGTGGTGCCGCCCCATCGGAACGATCAGGGGCGTGGCCGACGCGGGATCCGGTACGACCGTGCTGCGCAGACCGAACACCTTGTGCACCAGGGCCTCGGTGACGACCTCGGACGGGGTGCCCTCGGCGACGATGCCGCCGTCCTTCATCGCGATGAGGTGGTCGGCGTACCGGCACGCGAGGTTGAGGTCGTGCAGGACCACGGCGAGGGTGACCCCGCGCTCCCGGTTGAGGTCGGTCAGCAGGTCCAGGACGTCCAGCTGGTGGCTGATGTCGAGGTAGGTGGTGGGCTCGTCGAGCAGCAGGATGTCGGTCTCCTGGGCCAGCGCCATGGCGATCCAGACGCGCTGGCGCTGCCCGCCGGAGAGTTCGTCCAGGGGCCGGTCGGCGAGGTCGAGGACGTCGGTGGCGAGCATGGCCGCGGCGACGGCCTCGGTGTCGGACGCCGTCCAGCGCCGGAACCAGCCCTGGTGCGGGTAACGGCCGCGGCCGACCAGATCGGCGACGGTGATGGCCTCCGGCGCCACCGGCGACTGCGGCAGCACGCCCAGGGTCGCGGCCACCTGACGGGTGGGCAGCTCCTGGATGCTGCGCCCGTCGAGGAGAACGGCTCCCGCGGACGGCACGAGCAGCCGGGCCATCGAGCGCAGCAGCGTGGACTTGCCGCAGGCGTTGGGTCCGACGACACAGGTGATCCGGCCGGGAGGCAGATCGACGTCGAGCCCGGAGATGATCTCGCGCTCTCCGTATCCGAGGCCGAGGTTCCGGGCCTGGAGGGTGTGCTGGGAGGTCACCGCAGTCTCCTTGAGGGTGCCGAGCGGTTCACGGGCCTGGCCGGAACGTCCGTCCGGGGGTCGGGTCATGGTCAGCCGCCCCTGCCCACCCGGTTGGCGCGCGCGAGCAGCCACAGCAGGTACGGCGCGCCGACGAGGCTGGTCACGATCCCCACCGGCAACTGCGTACCGGGGATGAGGTGCTGGGCCGCGTAGTCGGCGAGCAGGACCAGGGCGGCTCCGGTCAGCGCGGAGGGCACCAGGGCCGCCCCCTGTCCGGGCAGCAGCCGCCGGGCGATGGGCGGCGACACGAAGGCGACGAACCCGACGGGCCCGGCGGCGGCCGTCGCCAGACCAGCGAGCGCCGTCGCGCAGGCCAGCATGGCCAGCCGGCTGTGCTCGACACGCGCTCCCAGACCGCCCGCCACCTCGTCGCCCAGTTGCAGCGCGGGCAGGGCCCGTGCCGCTGCCAGGGCCGGCGGCACGAACAGCACCGCGCCGCCGAGCAGGGGCCACAGGTGCGTCCAGGAACGGCCGTTGAGACTGCCCGTCAGCCAGAGGAAGAGCCCCTGGGCCTCGGTGACGTCCGAGCGCGTCATGACGTACGAGACGACGCTCGACAGGCCCGTGCCGATGCCGATGCCGACGAGGACCAGGCGGTAGCCGGAGATGCCCTTGCGCCACGCCAGCAGATACACGGCGGCCCCGGTCAGCAGCGCACCCAGCAGGGCGAAGGCCGACAGGGCGATCCCGCTCAGGCCGAGGACCAGGCTCGCGAGAACACCGGCCGCGCTGGCCCCCGCGCTGACGCCGATGACATCGGGACTGGCCAGCGGGTTGCGCAGCAGGGCTTGGAACACGGCCCCCGAGAGGCCGAAGCAGAGGCCGATCAGGAGCGCCAGCAGGGCTCGCGGGAGGCGCAGTTCGAGGACGACGAACCGGGTCCCGGCGTCACCGCCGCCGGTCAGGGTGGCGAGGACGTCGACGAGCGGGACGGTGAAGTCGCCGGTGGCGAGGGACAGGGCGAGCGCCGCCAGGACGACGGCCAGCAGGACACAGCTCACGACGGCCCGGCGCGCCGGCCCACGGCGTCTGACGCGGACGAGCCGGGCGACGGCCTCGCGCGACACGGCGGGAGAGGGTCGGCCGTGTGTGTCGTCCGAGCCGGTCCCGCTCGTCCTTCCCGGCGCGCCTGTGCCGGTGTCCGTGCCGGGGGTGCCGGCCGCGGACGTGTGCGTACGGTTCACAGTTCGACCACGTTCCGGCGGCGGACGAGGAGGACGAAGGGGATGGCGCCCAGTGCGGCGGTGATCACACCGACCTGCACCTCGCCGGGCCGTGCGACGAGCCGGCCCACCACATCGGCGAAGAGCAGGAGGGCCGGGGCCAGCAGCGCGCTGTAGGGGAGGATCCACTTGTAGTCGGGGCCGGTGATCAGGCGTGCCGCGTGCGGAACAGCCAGGCCCAGGAACCCGATCGGACCGGCGATCGCCGTCGCCGCACCGCACAGCAGCACGACGCTCGCGGCGCCGGCCAGCCGTACCGCGACGACGCGCTGTCCCAGGCCGCGTGCGATGTCGTCGCCGAGAGCGAGCGCGTTGAGGGAGGGGCCAAGGAGGAGTGCCAGTGTTCCGCCGACGGCGATGAAGGGGAGCGCCTGCCACAGGACGTCCATGTCCCGGCCGTTGAGCGCGCCCACCTGCCAGAACCGGAACTGGTCGAAGGTCCGGCTGTCGGTGAGCAGCATGGCACTGGTCAGCGAGCCCAGTACCGCGGTGGTGGCCGCTCCGGCGAGGGCCAGCTTCACCGGGGTGGCCCCCTCGCGGCCCAGGCTGCCGATGCCGTGGACGAGTACGGCGGCCACACAAGCCCCGAGGAAGCCGAACCAGATGTACTGCGCCGGCTCGGTGAGCGACAGCACGCTGATGGCGAAGACGACGGTGACGGACGCGCCCGCGTTGACGCCCAACAGCCCCGGATCGGCCAGGGGGTTGCGGGCGACGCCCTGCATCAGGGCTCCCGCGACGCCCAGTGCCGAGCCGGCGAGCAGCCCGGCGAGCGTGCGGGGGAGACGGACCTCCTGAACGATCATCTGGCCGTCGACGGACCGGTCGGGGCCGAACAGCCCGGCCACCACGTCGTGCAACGCCACGTCACCCGAGCCCATGACGAGGCTGAGCACACTCATGGCGGCCAGCAGCAGGGCCACCGCGAGCAGGCCCGCGCTCAGTGCGGGTCTGCCGTGACGGCGGCGGACGTGCGCGGCGTCGGCGGGTTTCGGCGGGGCGAGGGAGGCGGTCACGCGACGCGTGTCCGAGGGTGCGTGCCGCGGCTGGACGGCGACGGTTCGAAGCGCACGGGAGATTCGTCCTTGTCCGCCCGCTCGCGGGCAGCGCAGAGGTACGGAACAGCGAGTTCCGTTCAGTAAGGTAAGGCAAACCTAACATCAGGGAAGGCGGTGTCCGCAACCAGGCGGCGTCCGGGCGGCGTCCGGGCGGCGCCGTTCCGGCCGCCGCCCGGCGCGGGTCATCTCGCCCTGGGCTCCGGGCCCGCCAGGATCCTGGCCTCGATGCGCTCGTAGTCCTTCTGCCGCCGTCGCGCCTCACGCCGCCCCGAGAACAGCGTGCCGAGCCAGCCGAACGCGAAACCCAGCGGGATGGACACCAGGCCGGTCGTACTGAACGGGAACCAGTTGAAGTCGGCCTGCGGGAACGCCGCCGTGGGCGTCCCGGAGACCAGCCGGGTCCCCGGCATCAGGACGAGGACGGCGAGCGAGCCGCCGATGAGCGTGCTCAGCAGGCCGGTTCGGGTGCAACGGCGCCAGAAGAGGCTGTAGATCAGCGCGGGCGCGATGGCCGAGGCGGCCAGGCAGAAGGACAGGGTCGCCAGGGGCTGGAGGCTGCGGTGCTGGACGAGCACGGCGAGCGCGATCGTCGGGATGCCGACGGCGAGCGCGCAGACGCGGGCGACGGTCATCTCGCGTACCGGTGAACGAGGGGTCGCGCGGCTGGCGTAGACGTCATGGGCCAGGGAGTTGGCGCAGGCCAGGATCATACTGGCGACCGAGGCGAGCAGCGTGAGGAAGATCGCCGCGGTGACCGTGGTGAACAGGAAGGTCTCGGCGCGGGAGATGTGCATGCCGAAGACGGCGCGCGAGCCGAGGAGGTAGGCCGTGTTGCCGCGCGGGTCGGCCGCGGTGATGCCGGCCCGCCCGAGGAGCGCGGTCGCGCCGATCGCGACGACGGTGATGACCAGCATGAACAGGGCCACCGACGACACCGCCCAGGACATCGAGCGGCGTACTTGCCGTGCGCTGTCCGCCGTGAACATGCGCATGGTGACGTGCGGCAGGCAGGCGCCGCCGAGGACGATGGCGAACTGGGTGCTGATCATGTCGAGACCGGCGTGCGGGCCCCCGGTGAACTGGAGGCCGGAGCGCAGGAAGGCGGAGCCCGCGCCGCTGCGTTCCGCGGCCGTGCGGAACAGCTCGCCCGGGTCCCACGCGAAGGCGCGGAGCATCAGGACGGCGATCACGACCCCCGAACCGAGGAGCATGACCATCTTCAGGATCTGGATGAGAGCGGTGCCCTTCATCCCGCCGATGGCCGCGTAGGTGATCATCAGGCCGCCGACCCCGACGACGCATCCGGTCTTCATGGCGGTGCCGCTGAAGCCGAGGATGAAGGCGAGCAACTGGCCGGTGCTGGCGAGCTGCACGAGCATCATCGGCATCAGCGAGGCGATGGTCACGACGCACGTGGTGATGCGTACGGCACGTCCGGGCATGCGCCGGGCGAGGGCGTCGCCCGGGGTGAACCGGCCGGTGTTCCGCAGGGGTTCGGCCAGCAGGAACATCAGGAGCAGCAGCGACAGAAGGGTGCTGAGCGCGAGCACGATCCCGTCGTAGCCGCTCAGCGCGATGACACCGCCGATGGTGAGCACGGTGGCCGCGGAGATGTAGTCGCCCGCGATCGCGAGACCGTTGCGCATCGGGGACAGCGAGCGGTACCCGGTGTAGAACTCGTCGAGGTCGTCACGGTCCGGGCCCGCGATGACGCAGAGCAGCAGGGTCACGGTGACGACACTGCAGAAGGCGACCAGTTGCCATGTCTGCGCCGTGCCGCTGAAGTCCGTCATCGTGCGGACCGTCGTCCGGGCTCGCGCTCGGCGAGCAGGGTCGCGCGTTGCCGCATCCGGCGGGCGAGCGGATCGACGTACCGGCTCGCCGTGTACTCGAAGAGCACGATCGCCAGCCAGGTCACGGGGAGTTGGACCAGTCCGAGCAGCATTCCGGTGGACAGTCCGCCGGTGACGGGCTTCGTCATGAAGGGCGGGGAGAGGACGGAGAGGACCAGGAAGAGGGTGAAGTAGCCGAGGACCGTACAGGCGGCGACCCGGCGTTGTCTGCGGTAGGCGCGGCGCAGCACGCGCAGGTCCCTGTGATGTCCGGGCGGGGGCGAGGAAGGCGCGGTGGGGCAGGGTAAGTGCTCCTCGGCGGCGGCCCAGGCGGGGCGGACGACGGGGTGCCTGGCGCGGTGCGGTTGGGCGGCGTACGCATCCGAGGGGGCGTCGGACATCCCGGTTCTCCTAGCGCGGCAGGGGCCCGGCGCATGCCGGACCGCAGGGAGTTGGGAAGAGTTGTTCGAGTTCTCGCACGCTATTCGGCGAGATCCTCGATGCGAGGGCTTTTGGGTGATCTGGCTCGTTCGTGTGCATCCGTGGCGGCGACCTCGGACGTCAGGCCCGTGAACCGGTGAGGGATGGGGGTCGGGGGGCGGGTGAGGCCTCGCGGGAGCCGTTCGGTGTCTGCGGGGGCAAGGGCTTTCGGCCCCGAGGCGCGCGCCGTGCCACGGAGCAGGGCGCGCGACTTTCCCCAGTCTTCCCGACGGGGTTCGCCAGTACTCTTCCGCGGGCGCTGTGAACGGGCCGAACCCGCCGAACCGTCGCCCGCCCCAACTGCCTTACCGGCTACCGGCTACCGGCTACCGGCGAGCGGTGAGCGGCGGCGGCCACCGGCGTCACGGGCGGGGCCAGGGCCGGCCGCCGAGCTGTTCGATGCTGGTGTTGAAGCGCCGCAGATAGCTCGCGAACTCGGCGATGTCCTCGTCGGGCCAGTCGGCCATGACCCGGTCCAGGGAACCGACGGTCCGCTCCCTCTCCTCGTCGAGGATCCGCGCTCCCTTGTCCGTGATCCGGAACTTGCGGGCCAGCCCGCCTGCGGGGTCGGCGATGCGCTCGGCGAGTCCGGCGCGCATGGCCGAGGCCGTCTGGCGGTTGAGGGTGGAGGCGTCGAGCCCGAAGGCGTCGCTCAACTCGCCGATCGACATGGGTCCCTGGACCCGAATTCGGCTGAGCAGAATGTAGGAGCTGCGCTCCAGCACGCTCTCCTTGCTGCGCCCGCCGTGCGCCGCTAGCGCATGCCTGCCGAGCAACATCTGCTCGTACTCGACCTCGTACGTTGGCCTGGACATGCGCTGCTGCCTCTCGCTTTTCCCGACAGGGCCGACGCGGCTCGTTCTGTGGCGGCCCCGGCTCCATCCTCCCACAGGATATGTAATGGACACATGGCATGCATGATGCACAAGGTATGTACACTGCATTTTCACTAGCCCGAAAGAGATGCGAGGAGTCCCGTGATGGGAGCCCCCCCAACGTCAGCCCACCCCAATCGTGTCGTGGCCACGCTGGCCTTCGCCGGCACCACCGCGGCGGTCATGCAGACCCTGGTCACGCCGCTCATCGCGGACCTGCCGAAGATCCTGCACAGTTCGTCCTCGAACACCGCGTGGGTGATCACGGTCACCCTGCTGGTGGCGGCGGTCTGTGTGCCCGTCACCGGGCGGCTGGGCGACCTGCTGGGCAAGCGCCGGATGCTCCTCGCCTGTTCCGTACCCCTCATCGTCGGCTCGGTGGTGTGCGCGCTCTCGTCGTCCGTCGTCCCGATGATCTTCGGCCGCGGCCTGCAGGGCATGGGGATGGGCATGGTCCCGCTGGGCATCGCGCTCCTGCGTGACGTGGTTCCCACCGAGAAGCTCAGTTCGTCCATAGCGCTCGTCAGCGCGTCCATGGGCATCGGCGGCGGTCTCGGCCTGCCGATCGCCGCCGCGGTCGCCCAGTACGCGAGCTGGCGCGTGCTGTTCTGGGGCTCCGCCGTCCTGGCCGTGGCGATCGCCCTCCTGATCTGGTTCCTGATCCCGGACGTCCCCGCCGGAGCCAAGGGGCAGCGCTTCGACGCGCCCGGCGCGATCGGACTCGGCGTCGGCCTGGTCTGCCTGCTGCTCGCGGTCTCCAAGGGTGCCGAGTGGGGCTGGGGCTCGGCGACCACGCTCGGTCTGTTCACCGCCGCTGTCGTGGTGCTGCTGGCCTGGGGTGTGTGGGAGACCCGGACCCGGGACCCGCTCGTCGACCTGCGCACCACGGCCCGTCCCCGGGTCCTGCTCACCAACGTCGCCTCGCTCTTCGTCGGCTTCGGTATGTACTCCGGCATGCTGATCGTTCCCCAGCTGCTGCAGTTCCCCGAGGAGACCGGCTACGGCCTGGGACAGTCGATGCTCGCGGCCGGTCTGTGGATGGCGCCCGGCGGCATCATGATGATGCTCGTCTCCCCGCTCGGCGGGAAGCTCACCGATGCGCGCGGCCCGAAGTTCACGCTGATCTGCGGCACCCTCGTCATCGCCGCCGGTTACGGTGTCTCGCTCGCGCTGATGGGCTCCGCCTGGGGGCTGATGCTGGTCCTCATGGTGACCAGCAGCGGTGTCGGCCTCGCCTACGGTGCGATGCCCGCGCTGATCATGAGCTCCGTCCCGCTCTCCGAGACCGCGGCGGCCAACGGCTTCAACACCCTGATGCGTTCGCTCGGCACGTCCGTGGGCGCCGCCGTCGTCGGCGTGGTCCTCTCCCAGATGTCCGTCACCATGGGCGGCTTCAGCATCACCTCGGAGAGCGGTTTCCGCACGGCCCTGATCATCGGCGGCGCCGTCGCCCTGGTGTCCGCCGCCATCGCGGCGGTCATCCCGGGCGTCCGTGCCGCCGGGACCGACCGCCCCGCGGCCGACCGGGTCGAGGTGTCCGAGAAGGCCACGGTCCAGGCCTGACGTTCGCGGCACCAGCGGCGGCCCCGGGACTCCCACAGGAGTCCCGGGGCCGCCGTTCGTGCGCCCGCGGTGAACTGCGGGTTCCGGGCAGGCGTATACGGGACCAATCGGCACGATGGCATGCAGGAGGAATATGACTGCACAAGTCTCGATTTGGTTGCGTCGCGGGGCCCACCGTGACAAGCGGGGCGCGCATACCTAGCATGGGCCTCCCCCCTCACCCCCTGAGACTTCGGTGTGACCGAACGTCATACACCCTGATGCCGGACGGCCTCAGGGCCGGTTTCGGGGTGCGTCGGACGCGGATGCCGGTGAACCCGGCAGGTCTGTCCGTCCGTCCGGACTGTTCTGGGAGTACGCGCAGAACTGGTCCTTCCCGCGGTACCGCAGCAACTGGTCATGACTCACGGGGCGCCTCGCGTGGCCCTGCAGAAAGGTTCCTTCAGCGCGGTCCCCTGCACGGGCCCGCGGTCCGAAAGGCGTTCGGTGGACAGCACGGTAAGTCAGTTCAACTACGGAATGATCACTCCTGTCATCGCGTTCCTGATGGCCTGTGCCGGTTCGGCACTCGGTCTGCGCTGCACGACACGGTCGGTTCGCATGGGGGTACACGGCCGCAGGGCCGCGTGGCTCGCGCTGGGCGCGGTCTGCATCGGGTCAGGCATCTGGACGATGCACTTCGTCGCCATGATCGGATTCACCATCCGCGGCGCGGCGATCGAGTACGACCCGGCCCTCACGTTCCTGAGCCTGGGCGTCGCGGTGGCCGTGGTCTTCCTCGGGGTGTTCATCGTCGGCTACCGGGGCGCCTCACCGCTCACCCTCGGTGTCGCCGGTGTGGTCACCGGTGGGGGCGTCGCGGCGATGCACTACATCGGGATGTACGGCATGACGTTCGCCGGGCACATGTCGTTCGACCCGGTGACGGTCGGCCTGTCGGTCCTGATCGCCGTCACGGCGGCGACCGCCGCGCTGTGGGCGGCGGTGTCCCTGCACACCCTGGCGTCCGCCGCGGCCGCGAGCGTCATCATGGGCGTCGCGGTGACGGGTATGCACTACACCGGCATGGCCGCCATGAGCGTGCACGTCGACGCGGACTCCGCGGTCCAGGGACAGTCCTCGCTGGACCTGCTCGTCTCCCTGCTCCCCATGGTGGGAGGGCCGATCCTCGTCATGGTCGTCGCGTCCGTGATCGTCATGTTCGACCCCGACATGCTCATCGGCAACGAACCCGTCCGAACGCAGCCCCACCAGACCCTCCCGGCCCACCGGACCCACCGTGCCCAGGAGACGCACCCCGGGCACGGTGCCCATGAGCGACCGACGGCGTCCTGGCCCTCGTCCTGACCCCTGGCCCCTGGTACCTGGCCCCGTGACCGGCGGCGACCGGCGGGAGCGGTGCGTCAGGGCGAGATGGTCCAGCGGGGGGCGGTCCGGGCCCAGGCGGTGTCCCACCGGGCGAGGTTGCGCCGCTCCAGCCTGCGGCCGGCGTACCCGTACGCGGCGCCGCCGGTCAGCGCGACGGTCAGCGCGGCGACCACGGCCCAGCCCATGGAACGGTTGCGCACCTCCTCGGCGGTGAGCGGCGGCTCCGTGATCCGCCCGGCCGAGTCCGCCCAGATGTGGACGGCGCTGCCGGCGGGCAGCGAGGGGTGGACGTCGGCCTTGGTGGTGCGGGTGTGCCCCTGGCGGTCGGTGAAGCGGACGGTGACCGGATACAGGGCCTTCTTCGCCTCCTCCGATCCCGGCTCCGGGTGGCGAGGTGAGTCGTGGACGAGAACGGCGGGAACCTGGTGCCTGGTGGCCGCCTGCAGGCGGGCCTTCTCCGCGTAGTTGCGGTGGGCGGCGTCGTCGGCCAGCACCATGGCGGCCGGGGTGGTGGCCAGGACGGCCACGAACAGGCCGAGGGCGATCCACGCCTGTGCGAGGTCGACGGGACGGCGCAGCGGGTTGCGCCGCCATCGCCACAGCAGGACGCGCGGGAGATCCTCAGGGGGTGGTTGGGCGGGGGGTATCGCGCGGGCCACGGTGTCTTTCCTTCCGCATGAGCGTGGCAGCCTCGCTGGCGTCTGCCGGGGCCGGGGCTGGGGCTGGATGTGACGTTCAGGAGGGGGGCGGGGCACGGCCGGTGGTGAGGGCGTGGTGCCGGATCAGCGCGGCAGCACGGCGTCCGTGGCCGCGGTGGTGGCGGGGTGGGAGTGGGCCGCCTGGAGGAGCTTCGCGGCGCCTCGGACCGCCGCGGTGTGCGGCGCGGGCACGGGCCGTACGGCAGCGTGCAGCCGGCCGGTGAGGCGGTAGCCGATGTCCGGGCGCAGCGCGCCCCCGCCGGCGAGGAGCGCGCCCCGCTGCAGGGCCTCGAGCGTCTGGGACGTGCGGTCCTGTTCCAGCATCGTGGTCACCATCGCGACGACCGCGTCGGTGATCTGCGCCGACGAGGTGTGACTGTCCAGGTCGCTGGTGCCCAGAGCGGTGTGGTGGGCGTCGGACACCGCGCCGTCGGCGAGGAGCGTGACCTCGGTCAGGTGCGCGCCGACGTCCACGACGAGCACCGGATGGGTCAGATCGGCGTCCACGGCCATGGCCACGGCACGCGCGGTGGGGACGGTCAGCACCGTGCGCGGACGCAGGACCTCGACCGCGGTGCGGGCCTCGGCCCGGTAGGCGACCCCGCCCAGCGCGGGCGTGGTCAGGATGACCAGGGGCCGGCCGAAGCGGGGCAGCCGGTGGCCGAGCAGCCGGTCGAGCATCCGGGCCGTTCCGGGGGTGTCCACGATGCTGCCCCGCTGGATCGGGTACGCCGCCCCGTTGCCCGGGAAGGTCACCGTGGGCACGTCGAGGATCATCCGCCGCCCGGACGTCCAGGCACGGGTGCGGGCACTGCCCAGGTCGAGGGCGATGCCGTAGCACTGACGGCACCACGGCCAGGACAGGTGCCGGCCGCTCAGGGGGCGCAGGGCGCGTGCGACGGTCACCGGTCCGCCTCCCTGACCTGCTGGCAGCGTGTGCAGTAGCGGGCCTGGGGCACGATCATGAGCCGCTCACGGGCGACGGGCCCGCGGCACAGATGGCAGATCCCGTAACGGTCCTGGTCCATGCGCGTGAGGGCGGCATCGATGTCGGCGAGGACCATGCGGGCGGAGGCGGCGAGCTTGACTCTGACCTCGGTCTGGGAGGTGACCTGGCGGTCGAGCAGCGCGTCGGCGCGGGTCGTCGCGCCGTCCGAGAGCTGTTGCAGTTGTTCCTGGCGGAACTGGCGCTGCTCGTGCAGGTTCTCGCGCAGCGCGGCGAGGTCCTCGATCGTCAGGCTCATGGTGTGGTCGTCGGTGATCTGGTCGTTCACCACTTCACCCCTCGGGCAGGGCGGGTAACGCAGGGCGGACGGGCGGTCGTCAGGCGCTGTTGCGCTGGCAGGGTACGCAGAACTGCGTGTAGGGCAGGATCTCCAGGCGCTCGACCGGGATGGGCTTGGAGCAGTCGCGGCACGTGCCGTAGCTGCCGTCCTGGACGCGGGCGAAAGCGGCCTCGACCTGGGCGAGCACCCGCTTGATGGTGTCTTTCTGCGCGGTCATCACCTGCTCCTCGGCGTCCGGGCCCGCCTCGGTGATCGCCTGCAGCTGCGTGAGGCGGGAGTTGCGTTCGTGTTCGAGACGCTGGATGGCCTCGTGCGCCGTCAGTCGCTCGAGGCGGGATTCGGTCCGGGGCGTATCGAGTGACATGGTGGGTTCTTCTTTCGTCAACGGGCGACGTGCGCCGGGCAGGGGTCGGTCGGGGTGAGAGCCGCGAATCCAGGAGAATGGCTCATGCCTCCACCGTGGCCGATGCGCCGCGTAAAACACATCGGGCGCGATACCCATCTACGGCATGGCACAGGGCCCATCGGGGTGTGGGCAGACCAGTCCGGGGAAATGGGCATTGGAGCCCATCGACGGTGCAACCGGGAGCGGGCACGCTGGTCGGAAGACAGGTCGACACCCATGGCCGCGGCGCACGCTCGGGGTACGCGGTGACCGACAGCGAAAACGACGAGCCGTGCCGTACGAAGAGAGGCGTCATCCCGGTGTCCCTGTTCTGGCGGATCTTCGCGCTCAACGCGGTGGTGCTCGGGATCGCCACCGCGCTGCTGCTGTGGGCTCCGGTGACCGTGTCCGTGCCGGTGGTGCTGACCGAGGCGGTCATCCTCGTGGGCGGCCTGGTCGTCATGCTGGTCGCCAACGCGGCCCTGCTGCGCATCGGACTGGCCCCGCTGGACCGGCTCACCCGCCTGATGACCACTGTCGACCTGCTGCGCCCCGGACAACGGCTGCCGGAGCAGGGCCACGGCGAGACCGCGGAACTGATCCGCACCTTCAACGCGATGGTCGAGCGCCTGGAGCACGAGCGGGCCACCAGCAGCGCCCGCGTCCTGGTCGGGCAGGAGGCCGAGCGGCGCCGGATCGCGCAGGAGCTGCACGACGAGGTGGGCCAGAGCATGACCGCGATCCTGCTGGTCCTCAAGCGCGCGGCGGACGAGGCCGACGAGCCCATGCGCGGTGAACTGCAGCAGGTGCAGGAGATCACCAGGGGGAGCCTGGACGAGGTGCGCCGTCTGGTGCGCCGGCTGCGGCCGGGTGTGCTGGAGGACCTCGGCCTGGTCAGTGCCCTGACCTCGCTGACCACGGAGTTCGCCACCCATGCCGGACTGCGTGTGGTCCGGCGGTTCGACTCCGGGCTCCCCACACTGGACCAGCAGACGGAACTGGTCCTGTACCGCGTCGCGCAGGAGGCGCTGACCAACGTGGCCCGGCACGCCGAGGCCGGCCGGGCCGAGGTGAGCCTGCGCCACACCGGCGGGGCGGTGGTGCTGGCCGTCGCCGACGACGGGCGCGGAACCGGAGCGGCCCGCGAAGGCGCGGGAATCCGCGGAATGCGCGAACGGGCCCTGCTTATCGGGGCCACGCTGGACGTCACCTCCCAGCCGGACGCCGGAACGCAGGTCCGGCTGACCGTGCCCGTCCTCAGGAAGCAGCCATGACCACGCCCGACACACCCGGTACACCCGGTACACGCGACACACCCGGTACGTCCGACGCGCCCGTGATCCGTATCCTCCTCGCCGACGACCACGCGCTGGTACGACGCGGGGTGCGGCTCATCCTCGACCGGGAACCGGACCTCGAGGTTGTCGCGGAGGCGGGGGACGGCGCGGAGGCCATCGGGCTGGCCCGCACCCATGACGTCGACCTGGCGGTCCTGGACATCGCCATGCCCCGGATGACCGGCCTGCAGGCCGCCCGCGAACTGGCCGCGCTGAAGCCCGGCGTGCGGGTGCTGATGCTGACCATGCACGACAACGAGCAGTACTTCTTCCAGGCGCTGAAGGCGGGCGCCAGCGGCTACGTGCTGAAGTCCGTGGCCGACCGGGACCTGGTGGCCGCCTGCCGGGCCGCGATGCGCGACGAGCCCTTCCTGTACCCGGGCGCGGTCACCGCGCTGATCCGCAACTACCTCGACCGGGTCCGCCACGGCGAGGAGCCGCCCGACCAGGTGCTCAGCGCACGCGAGGAGGAGGTCCTCAAACTCGTGGCCGAGGGCCACTCCTCCAAGGAGATCGCCGAGATGCTGTTCATCAGCATCAAGACCGTCCACCGGCACCGGGCGAACATGCTGCACAAGCTCGGCCTGCGCGACCGGCTGGAACTCACCCGTTACGCGATCCGCGTCGGCCTCATCGAAGCCTGACCCAGGTGATGTCTGCCTAGGCCCAGGCCGGTGTCCACGTCGTGGCGTCGGTCCGGACGGGCCGCCCGGCGCGGAGGTGGTCGCGGAGCGCGGCGAGCGCCGGGTGCGCGTTGTCGCGGTGCCACAGCAGCGAGTGCGGGTAGACCGGGGTCGGCTCCCGCACGGTGACCCGCCGCAGGCCGTCGCCGACGGGCCGGACGAAGTCCGTCTGCTCACCGACGAGGGTCGCCACCGACGGGGAGCCGGCGAGGGTGTCCAGCAGCGGCTCGATGCCGAAGTCGGGCCCTGTGACCTCGATGGTGAGAGCGAACGCGGCGGCGAAGGCGTCGTAGTAGGCGGCCCACTCGGTGCCAGGAACGTTGCCGGGCATCCAGATCCGGTGCCCGGCGAGTTCGGCCGGTGTGATCGCCGGGCCGGCGGTCAGCTCGTGTTCCGGCCCGGCGAGGAGCTGGATGGGCTCGTCGAGGATCCTGGCTGCCCCGATGTCGTCGGGGAGCTGCCGGCCGGGCATCGTGACGGCGCGGAACGACGCGTCGATCGTGCCGGACCGAAGGGCGTCGATCGCCGCGTCGGCGTCGAAGAGGGTCACGACATCGAGCGCGAACCCGGGGCACGCGCGATGGAAGCCGCGCAGCAGGGCGGCGGGGGCGAGTCTGCGCCCGATCACGTCGACTCGCAGCGCCCGGCGGCCGGGACGGACCGAGTTGACGGCCCGCTCCTCGGCCCGTAGCAGATCGCGGGCGTGGGGCAGGAACGCCCGTCCGTCGAGGGTGAGCTTCGCGCCACGCGGGCCACGGGTGAACAGCCGCACGCCGAGGGCCTTCTCCAGCGCGGCGACCCGTTTGGAGACGGCCTGCTGGGTGACCGCCAGTTCGTCGGCGGCGTCCTGGAAACGACCTGCGTCCGCGGCGGCCACGAACGTGCGCACGGCGTCGAGATCCACACCGACGATGATATCGACACAACGATCGGTTGTGCGGTGGCGGCCGGCCGGTTGTTTGCTCTCACCCTCCGCTCCCCGCTTTGATGCCGACGGCAGCCGTGCGGTGGCCGGGGACGGCGAGGGGTGTGTGGGGCATGGCGGGCAGACAGGCGCTGGGGCGGCAGTTCGGGTGGCTGTGGGCGTCGTTCGCGGTCAGCTCCTACGGCACCTGGCTCGGGTTCGGGGCGTTCCCCCTGATCGCGGTCCTCGTGCTGGACACCGGCCCCGCCCAGGTGGCGGCGCTGGCCGCCGCCGGACGGGCCGTGGGCGCCGTGGCCGCGGTGCCGCTCGGCCCATGGGTGGAGTTCCGCCGAAAACGGCCGGTCATGGTGGCGATGGACCTCACCCGGTGCGCGGCGCTCATGAGCGTCCCCGCCGCCTTCGCCCTCGGCCTGCTCTCCTTCGCTCAACTCCTCGTCGTGTCCGTCGTCGTCGCGGCCGCGGACATCGCCTTCAGGGCGGCGAGCGGCGCGTATCTGAAGACACTCGTGCCACCGCGGGACCTGCTGGTCGCCAACAGCAGGTTCGAGTCCACGACATGGAGCTCGGCCATGGTCGGACCGCCGCTCGGCGGCGCCGCGATCGGACTCTTCGGTCCGGTGACGACCCTGGTGGCCGACGCGGTGAGCTACCTCCTCTCGGCGCTGGGCCTGTGCGCCATCGGCGGGAGCGAGCCGTCCCCCGCGCCGGCCGGCGCACCGCGACTGCGCGCACCCGACCTGCTCGAAGGGTGGCGCGGCATCCTCGCCCACCCGGTGCTGCGCCCGCTGTTCTTCAACGCGGTCGTCGTCAACGGCCTGATCATGGCCTCCGAGCCGCTGCTCGCCGTACTCCTGCTGGACCGTCTCGGGTTCGCACCCTGGCAGTACGGTCTCGTGTTCGCGGTCCCGTGCGTCGGCGGTCTCGTCGGCTCACGTCTCGCGCGCCGGCTCGTGACGCGGTACGGGCCGCACCAGGTGATGCTCGTCGCCGGGACACTGCGTGCGTGCTGGCCGCTCGGCCTGGCGTTCGTCCAGCCCGGTCTGCCCGGGATCGCCCTCGTCATCGCCGTCCAACTCGGTCTGGTGACCTGCTGCGCCGTGTTCAACCCGGTGCTGGCCACCTACCGGCTCGAACACACCGGTCCCGACCGGGTCGTCCGTACCCTGGCCGCCTGGTCGATCAGCGGCAACATCGCCATCGCCACGACGACGGCCCTCTGGGGGCTGCTGGCCGCCGTGGCCGGCACCCGCACCGCGATCGCCGTCGACGGGCTCCTCCTCCTGGCCACGCCGCTGCTGCTGCCGCGCCGGGAGAAGGCGCCGGCGACCGCGTGACCGGACGGCTCGTACGGGCTACGCGTACGGGCTACGCGTACGGGCTACGCGTACGGGCTACGCGTACGCGCTCAGGGCGATGTACTTCTCCTCCAGGAACTCCAGGATGCCGTCCGAGCCGCCCTCCCGTCCCAGTCCGCTCTGCTTCACCCCGCCGAAGGGCGCGGCCGGATCGCTCACGACTCCACGGTTGACCGCGACCATGCCCGCCTCCAGACGGCGGGCGACCGCCACGGCCTCCCGCTCCTCGCCGAACACGTACGCCATCAGGCCGTAGACGGTGTCGTTCGCCATCCGCACGGCCTCGTCCACGTCGTCGTACCGCACCACCGTCAGCACCGGGCCGAAGATCTCCGTCGTGGTGATGCCCGAACCGTGCCGCACGTCCGTCAGGAGCGTCACGTCGTAGAAGGCGCCCCGTTCGGCGGACCCGCCGCCGTGGACGAGTGTCGCGCCCTGGGAGACGGCGGTCTCGACGAGTGCCGCGACCTTGTCGCGCTCGGCGACCGAGACGAGCGCGCCGACCTGGTGCGAGCGGTCGAGGCCGGGGCCGACGGACAGCGCCGCCAGCTCCGCGGTCATCCGCTCGACGAACTCGTCGTGCCGCGAGCTGTGCACATAGACGCGGTTGGCGGCCGTGCACGCCGCTCCGCCGTTGCGCATCTTCGCCAGCAGCGTCCCCTCGACGGTCACGTCCATGTCGGCGCCGGGCAGCACGACGAGCGGCGCGTTCCCGCCGAGTTCCATCGAGGCGCTGACCACGCTGTCGGCGCAGACGTGCAGCAGGTCACGCCCGACCTCGGTCGACCCGGTGAACGACAGCTTCCGCACCTCCGGCCTGTTGATCATCTTGGCCACCGGCGCAGCCGTCGGGACCGGCGTCACCAGGTTGACCACCCCGCTGGGCACCCCGACCCGACGCAGCACCTCGACCATGTACGCCGCCGTCAGCGGGGTCTCCCGGGCGGGCTTGAGGATCGTCGTGCAGCCGGCCGCCAGCGCGGGAGCCAGCTTGCGCGTCGCCATGGCCGCGGGGAAGTTCCACGGGGTGATCAGCAGCGACACCCCGATCGGCTGCCGGTCGACGACGATGCGTTTGTCCCCGGCCGGCGACAGCCGGTACTCCCCGGGAATCCGCACGGACTCCTCGGCGAACCAGCGGAAGAACTCCTTGGCGTAGTTGGCCTCCCCGATCGCGTCGGACCAGGACTTGCCGTTCTCGCGCACGATGATCTCGGCGAACTCCTCGACCTCCGCGGTGAGCACGTCGTACGCGGCACGCAGCAGCTCACCGCGCTCACGCGGAGCGGTCCGCGCCCAGCCGTCCTGCGCTCGGGCGGCCGCGTCGACGGCGGCCATGCAGTCGTCCTCGGTGGCGACGGCGAACCGGGTGATGACGGACAGGTCGGAGGGGTCGGTCACGTCGAAACGCTCACCCCCGCCGCCCGCGCGCCACACGCCGTCGATGAAGAGGTCGGCGAGAGGGGTCATGAGTCGCTCCGTCCGGTGAGTGAGCCGGTGTAGGCGTGTTCGAGGATGTCGAGCAGCAGCGCCGGCGGCGCGGGTATCGGCGCTATCGCGACCAGCCGTGCGGAACGCGACGCCAGCTCGGCGAGCTGAGGCAGTTGCCGCCGGGAGATCCCGATCTCCTTCAGCGACGCCGGTACGCCGATGGCGTGCCCCAGTGCGGAGACCGAGGCGATGGCGTCCCGCGCCCTGGCGTCGGCGCCGCTCGCCGTGGAACCCAGCGCGCCGCCGACCACGGCGATCCGTTCGACGGCCCCGGCGTCGGCGAGGCACGCCTGGAGCACGTACGGCAGGAGCAGTCCGGTACCGAGCCCGTGCGGTGTCCCGGTGGCCGCGCCGATCGGGTACTGCAGCGCGTGCGAGAGGTGTGTGCCGGTGGCACCGAACGAGATGCCGGCCAGGAGGCTTCCGAGCGCGACCTCCTGCCGGGCGTGGCGATTGCCGGGCTCGGCGACCGCCACCGCCAGCGAGGCGCCGAGAAGCTCCACCGCACGCGGCGCCACCACGTCGGAGAAGACGTTCCTGCCGGTGAACACGGGAAGCGCGCCGTCCCACGAGGGTGCGGACTCGACCGCGGTGAACGACTCCACCGCGTGCACCAGGGCGTCGATCCCGGCGAACGCGGTCACGCTCCGCGGAGCGCCGAGGGTGAACTCCGGGTCGACGATCGCGGTGGTGGGAATCAGATAGGGGCTGGAGATCCCCACCTTCGTCTCGCGCTCCGGGTCGGACACCACGGCCACGGGGGTCACCTCCGACCCGGTTCCGGCGGTGGTGGGGACGGCGACGAGGAGCAGCGACGGGCCCGGGACCAGATTCTCCCCGTAGTACCGGCTCAGCGGTCCGCCGTGCGTGGCGAGCAGCCCGACCAGCTTCGCCGCGTCCAGCGCGCTTCCCCCGCCGACGGCGAGGACGACGTCGGGGCCGTGGTCGCGTGCGAACGCCGCGGCGGCGTCCAGGGACGCGATCGGCAGCTCCGGCAGGATGTCGCTGTACACGGCGACGTCGAACCCGTCGGCCTTCAGCGCCGCCATCGTCTCGCCGAAGATCGGCGTGTCGGTCAGGAACGGGTCGACGATCGCGAGCACCCGGTGGCCGGACAGCCGCAGCACCTCGCTGAGCTGCGCGCGTGTCCCGTAGCCGAAGTGAACGCGCGTCGGGAGCCGGAGCGTCCCGGCTGTCACGTACGTCATGGTTCTCCTGTCGTGCGGTGCTTGGGTGTGCGAGGGGTCCCTACTTGAGGGCGAGCGCGTTCGGTGGCGAGCCCACCCCGCCGACGAGGTTCAGGGGCTTGCACGTCAGGAAGAACTCGTGGATCCCGTCGGCGGCGCAGTCGGCGGCGAGCTCGTCGAGCTTCCACAGCTCGCCCATCGCCATGCCGAGCAGCGCGATGAGCGGACGGTGCAGCATCCCGCTGTGGTCCACGCCCCGCTCCGGGGGCCGGTCGCCGGCGGACCGGAAATCGGACTCGAGCACGGGATCGGCCTCGACCGCCGGATTGTCGCTCGCGACGAGGGCGATCTCGTGGTCCCAGAGCCAGCGCACGACCGACTCCCGCTGGGCCAGGCCCGGTGACCTGTTGCGCCGGTTGAACTCGACGCGTTCCTCCACCGACTTCGCGGTGTAGTTCTCGGCCCACCCGGTGCGCAGCAGCAGCATGTCCCCGCCGTGCCAGGTGACGCCCTGCGAGCGCGCCACGGCGTCGAGGGTCATGTCGTCGAGCGGGATCGTCCGCTCGCAGTCGTACGGCCTGCCCTCCCGCGCGAAGAAGCGGGGGACGTCGAGGAGGACGCCGCGGCCCGCGATGCCCGAGCGGGCCCAGTGGTGGATGCCGAGCGCCGTGGAACCCTCGGTGTTCTCGGAGGCGGAGAGCCCTCCGTAGAAGCCGTGCTCCGGATGTCCGATGTGCCGCAGCGAGTCGAGCTGCGAGGTGGACTGCAGATAGAACGAGTCGAGCCAGTCGTCGCGGTGGAACTCGTTGTTGGCGAAGACGTGGTGCTCGGTGCGGGGCCTGGTCCCGGTCGGGTACGGCTCGAAGGCGTTGACGGGGTAGTCGAGGCCGAACCGGCGGCCGGTGCGGACCAGCCGGGCCGCCGCGGCCACGCGCTCGGGGGTCAGGAGGTTCACGGTGCCCAGCTGGTCGCCGGGCCCGAAGACGTCCCAGCTGGAACCGGCGACCTCCGCCCCGGCCAGCTCGTCATAGGTCGGCAACGGGATTCCTCCCTCGGCTGCGGCCCATTTCCTCGCTGAGCGCGGCAGCGGTGTTCGTGAGCGTGGTGAGGGTCGGCGACCCGGCCGAGAGGTCGGCCATCTGGTCGGCCCCGAGCAGCGCGACGGTGGCACAGATGCCGTACTCGTCGAACACCGGCGCCGCCGCGGCGAACAGGCCGTCGGAGTGGCTCACGATGCTGTAGCCGTTGCGCCGGACCATGAAGACCCCTGCCTCCAGCTCGGCCCGCTTGGCGTCCGAGACACCCTCCGTGGCCCGGGTGAACGCGTGCTCGTCCTGGAAGGCGAGGAAGACCCGCATCTGCGCCGAGCTGAGGTCGAGTTGGGTGCCGGCGTGGACCGTCACGACGACGGTGCGGCTGAGGTCCTCGTGGACGAGCGCCACGACGGGGCCCCGCGCGCCCCAGGCCGCGAGCACCGTCGTCGTGCGGACGGTGGCGCTGAGCTTCGCCAGGTACGGCGGTGCGATCTTGATGACGCGTCGTTGCAGGGCGTGCATGCCGAGCTGCAGCATCAGACCGCCCAGGACGAAGGTGCCGCGGCGGTGCCCGCGCTCCAGGATGCCGGCCGTGACGAGCGAGGTGCAGTAGCGGTAGGCCGTCGTCCGGTTGAGTCCCAGCCGCTCGGCCACGTCGGCCGCCGTCAGCTCCGTGGTGTGCGGATCGAAGAGCGCACAGATCTGGCCGACCCGCTGGACCGCCTGGATGTCGGAACCGGAAGCCTCGCTACTGGAATCAATGTTCACCATGACTGAACTGTAGTTCACATGGAGAGATGGGCTGGGGTGAGCTGTGGGTGCGGGGGACACCTCTCAGCCCACCAGCCAGTTGTTGACCTTGGTCGTGACCGTGTCCCAGTTCTTCGCGTACCACTGGACGTCCTGATACACGACGTCGCCGGTGTTCACCGGTCCGCCCGCCGCCACGAGCTTGCCGTTCGCGGTCAAGTCGGGCTTGGCCTTGCGGTTGACCGGCACGGTCCCGAGGAGTTCGGAGATCTTCGCCGACGCCTCGGGCTGTGCCACCGACGCCAGGAACTTCTCGGCGGTCGCCTTGTGCTTCGAGCCCCGCGGCACGGCCAGACCGTTGACCGACAGCACGCTCTTGTCCCACACCATCTTGATGTTCTTCTTCTCGTCCAGGAGGGCGATCATCCGCGAGTCGGGCGCCAGGAACAGGTCGACCTGGCCCGAGGCGGCCGCCTGCTGGATCGCGCCCACGTTCGGCGCGAAGTAGGTGTCCTTGCGGATGGTGTCCCACTTCCGCAGGGCGCGGTCGATGTCGAGCGGGTACAGCTTGTCCGGCGCGACACCGTCGGCGAGCAGCGCGAACTCCAGCAGGCCGTTCTGCGGGTTGGTGAGGACGCCCCGCTTGCCGGGGAACTTCTCGGTGTCGAAGAAGTCCTCGAGCGTCTTGGGCGCCTTCGCCGCGTCGGCGTAGGTGTCGGCGTTGTAGCCGAAGATGTTGGCGTTCGTGAAGTTGCCGACGTAGCACTCGCCGACCTCGTCGGCGACCAGGTCCTTGGGATCCAGTTCGGGCACGCTCAGCTTCTCGAAGAGCTTTCCGCAGTGCTGCTCGGCCGCCGCGGGCGCCACCGAGACGACGTCCCACTTGACGGCGCCGGACAGCACCTGGGCCTTCACCTGGGCCACGTCGGACGGCGACGAGTTGATGAAGGTCACGTCGGGGTTCGCCGCGGTGAACGGCTTCTGGTGAGCCTTGATCATCGCTTCCTGGCCGGAACCGCCGTAGGCGACGAAGGTGAGCTTCTCCGGGCCTCCGACCGACCCCGTGCCGTCACTGCCTCCGCAGCCGGCGAGCAGTGCCGCCACCGTGGTGAGACCGACGCCCGCCAGGGCGGTTCTTGATCGAGACAGCATGGTGTTACCTCTCCTGAAGGGCTTGTGCTTGTGCTTGAGGTTGGGCTTGGGCTTGAGGCCGACGCGGAGCCGGTGGGTGAACCGGTGGGTGAACCGGCGCGCAGGGGGGCCGGTGCGGTGTCGGCGTCAGGCCGCGACGATGCGCTGGGAGCGCGGCCACCACCAGAGCACGATCCGGTCGCCGATGGCGTGGTCGCCGCTGAGCGCACCGGTACGCGCGCGGCCCGCAAGCCCGCCGTCGCCCAGGGCGAGCAGCAGTGTGCGGTACGAGCCCATGTACTCGACGTCCCGCACCGTCGCCCGTACCGCGTTGGCGCCGGACGGCACGTCGTCGCGGCTGCCCGCGACCTCGACGTCCTCGGGCCGCACGACGATCGCGCTGCTCTCGCGCACGCCCGGATGCGCGGCGACGGTGCCCGGCTCGATGATCCAGCTCTCGCCGTCCCAGGAGACCTTGCCGTCGGGCGCGGGGCGCCCCAGCTCGAAGACGTTCGAGTCGCCGAGGAAACGTGCGGTGAACAGGGTCTCGGGCTCCGTGTACAACTGCTGCGGTGTGCCGACCTGTTCGATGTGGCCGTTGTTGAACAACGCGATGCGGTCGGAGAGGTTCATCGCCTCCTCCTGGTCGTGCGTCACGAAGACGAACGTGGACCCCACCTCGCGATGGATCCGCCGGATCTCCGTCTGCAGCGCCGACCGCAGGTTGCGGTCGAGCGCCCCGAGCGGCTCGTCGAGCAGGAGCGCCTTGGGCTCGAAGACGATCGCGCGGGCCAGCGCCACGCGTTGCTGCTGGCCGCCGGAGAGCTGCGAGGGGTAATCGTTGTCGCGGCCCGTCAGCTGCACGAGTTCCAGTACGTCCGCGACCTTCCTCGCGATCTCCTCTTTGCCGGCCTTGCGTTCGCGCAGGGGATACGCGACGTTCTGCGCGACGGACATGTGCGGGAACAGCGCGTAGTTCTGGAACAGCATGCCGAGGTTCCTGCGGTGCGGCGGTACGTCGCCCACGTCGGCCCCGTCGAGCAGGATCGTGCCGGCGCTGAGCGTCTCGAACCCCGCGACGAGGTTCAGCGTGGTCGTCTTGCCCGAGCCGCTCGGCCCGAGCAGGGTCATGAACTCGCCGGGCTCGATCGTCAGCGAGATGTCGTCGACCGCGGGGGTGGCGAGCCCGTAGTCCTTGGTGACGCCGGCCAGCCGGATCTCGGTGCCGGTGCCGGTACCCACGTCGGTGTCGGACGTCGGCCCGGTGGACTTCACCGTGGTCTCACGTGTTGTCGGCATGGCTCTCCTGTCGGCGGCCACGCCGGCCGCGACGCAGTTGGGGCAGGATGAAGACGACGGTCACCGCGACGACCATCAGGCTCGACGCCGCGGAGATCGTCGGGTCGATCTCGACGGTGACGCTGTTGTACATCTGCACGGGCATCGTCTGGAATGTCGGGGACCGCAGGAACAGCGCGATCACGACCTCGTCGAACGAGACGATGAACGCGAAGATCGCGCCGGTCAGGATGCCCCGGCTGATGAGCGGCATCGTCACGCGGACGAACGACCGCAGGGGTGAGGCGCCCAGCGACGCGGAGGCCTTCAGCAGCTGTGGGTCGAACCCGCCGAGTGCCCCGGTGACGGAGACGATCATGTACGGCACGGCGATCGCGGTGTGGGCCAGCACGTAACCGGTCACCGTGCCGGTGAGCTGCCAGCGGAGGAAGGAGATGTACACCGCGACCGCCACGACGATCGCGGGCGCGACGATCGGCACCATGAGCAGGGTACGGACGAGCTGGGCCGTCCGTCCGCGCAGCCTGGACAGCGCGACCGCCGCCGCGGTGCCCACCACCGTGGCCAGCACCGCGGTGAGCGTGGCGACCAGGAACGAGTTGCCCAGGGAGTCGAGCCAGACCGGGTTGGTGAAGAAGTTCTCGTACAGCCGCCACGAGAAGCCCCGCGGGGGGAACTGGAACGTCTTCGCGTCGCTGAAGCTCATCGGGATGACGAACAGGGTCGGCAGGATGAAGAAGGCGACGACGAACCCGCCGAGCGTCTTGAGCCACCACGGGATCGGATCGACCTTCGTGTAGCGGCGACGAGTGGCCGTCGTACCGGAACCTGTTGCACCGGAGTCCGCTGTGCCGGTGTTCGCCGGACGGGTGCTCACTCGGCTGGTCATGGGCGGTCCTTGGGTCGGCTCGTCGAGACCGCACCGATCGCGGAGACGGTGCCGCCCACCCGGTTCGCCCAGGCGACGAGCACGAGCGTGACGATCAGCACGACCAGGCCGAGCGCTCCCGCGGCGGGGAAGTCGAGCAGGAGGATCGTCCGTTGGGCGAGCAGTTGGGCGACGAGCGACTCCTGCGGTGAGCCGAGCAGCGCGGGTGTCACGTAGAACCCGAGACTGAGGGTGAACACCAGGACGACGCCGGCCATCACCCCGCCCCGGGACAGCGGCCAGAAGATCCTCCAGAACGCCACCGTCGGGGACGATCCGAGCCCCCGTGCGGCGAGCAGCAGTCTCCGGTCGATGGAGCCAAGGGTGCTGAACAGCGGCAGCACCATGAACGGGAGCATCACCTGCGTCATCGCGATGGCCACGCCGGCGGTCGTGCCGTACAGGACGACATGGCCGGCTCCGAGCAGTTCGAACAGGCTCTGCACCGGCCCACCGTCCTGGAGGATGATGATCCAGGCGAAGTTGCGCGCCATCACGGACGTCCAGAAGGGGATCAGCACGATCACCAGGAGGATGCCGCGGGCGCGTGGACCCACCCGGGTCATCAGATACGCGTAGGGATACCCGAGCAGCAGGGCGGTGATCGTCACGGTCGCGGCGGTCAGCGCCGTTCGCCCGAGGACGGTCATGGTCACGCCGTCGGTGAAGAGGTTGCTGTAGTTCTGGAGCGTCCAGGAGGGGGTCGAGACGCTGTCGATGAGGGTCTTGCCCAGCGGCACCAGCAGAATCGCGGTGAGCAGGGCGAGCGCCGGTACGAGGGGGAACCAACGTGACCACTTGATATTGACCGAGGACATCTTCGTCCCCTTCCAGCTTGTGCGGCTCGGCCGATCCGGAGACCCGGCGCGGTCAACGGGCCGGGTAGTCGGTTTCGTTGAGGACCCAGCCCGGACGGGCGGAGAAGTCCTGACGCGGCGGCGAGAAGATGTCGATCAGCTGCTGGTACGGGCCGACGCCCTGGGTGGTGTGGACGGCCGGCGGCGGGATGACGGTGAGCGAGGGCGATCCGACCCCGCTGTGCTCCTCGGGCCGCCACTGCGTCGAGTCGGGGCCCCAGGGGTACTGGAGGTGATGGATGAACTCACCCTTGACGGCCAGGGACAACTGCTCGAAGTCGTCGTGGGTGTGCGGGGAGAGCTTGAGCGGGTTGCGGGGCGAGGGTTCCTCGGCGAGGAAGTTCACCATCAGGTTGGTGGTGCGGAAGATCCGCCCGAACCGTCCCTCGCTGATCGGGGTGTCGGCCAGCCGGTAGACGCGCAGCCGGAAACCGCCCACCGGTTCGGGCCACGGCACGAGCGGCGCGCAGCGCGGGTCAGGCCCGGCGTACGTGTCGGCGTTGACCGCGGTGTCGCTCAGATCCTCGGCCAGGGAGGAGAACAACCGGACGACGGGCCCGTCGGTCAGCACCTCGATGACACTGTCGCCCGGCGGCACCACGACGAAGGCCTCCTCGTCCACCTCCTGCCGTTCACCGGCACCAGCACTGTCATCGGTACCGTCACCGCCGGCGGTGACCCGGATCGCGGCGCTGTCGGAGTACAGGAGGACGGCGTACTCGTCGGGTTGGCCGGTGCGTGGGAGGCGGTCGCCCGCGACCGCGTCGGTCCACACGAGCACGACGTTCTGACCGCGGGTCACCCAGGTGCGGCTGCCTGCGGGACTGACCGCGGTGGGCGCGCGATCCGTGAACTCCAGGTACTGGCCCGGAGAGACCGGGGTGGACGGGTCGACCGGCACCCGGGTGGCCGGGACGCTCGCCAGCTGCGACCGGATGTCGTCCTTGGCGTAGCTCGTCATCGCGATGCCTCTCGTATCGGTCGGAGCGTGACGTTCTGTGCGCCCTTGAGGCCCAGCATCCGGCGGACGTCGGCCGGGGTCGCGATCTCTTTGCCCAGGTCGGTGAGGATCTCCCGGACCTTCTGCACCTGCTGGGCGTTGCTGGTCGCCTGCCGGCCCTTGCCGATGTAGAGGTTGTCCTCAAGACCCACGCGCACATGACCGCCCAGCCATGCGCTGTGGGTGCAGAACTGCATCTGGTGACGCCCCGCGGCGAAGGCGGAGAAGTGGTAGTCGTCGCCGAAGAGCTTGTCGGCGATGTTCACCATGTGGGTGAGGTTGGCGTGGTCGGCCCCGATCCCGCCGAGCACCCCGAAGACGCCCTGGATGAGGAACGGCGGCTTGGCCAGCCCTCGTTCGGCGAAGTGGGCCAGGGTGTACAGGTGCCCGATGTCGTAGCACTCGTACTCGAACCTGGTCCCGCCCCGTTCGCCCAGCTCCCTCAGCGCGTACTCGATCTGCTCGAAGGAGTTGATGAACGGGCTGCGGTAGGTGTTCCGCACATAGGGCTCCTCCCACGGGTGTTTCCAGTGGGTGACCCGGTCCGCGATGCCGGAGTAGACGAAGTTCATCGACCCCATGTTCAGCGAGGCCAGTTCGGGGCTGAACCGCGTCGCCGCGGCGAGGCGTTCCTCGATCGTCATCGACGAGGCCCCGCCGGTGGTGATGTTGATGACCGCGTCGCACCGGGCGGCGATGGGCGGAACGATCTCCTCGAACACGTCCGGTTCGAACGCGGGCCGGCCGTCCTCGGGATGTCTGGCGTGCAGGTGGATGACGGCTGCGCCTGCCTGTGCCGCGGCGAGTGACTCCGCGACGATCTCCTCGGGCGTGACCGGCAGGTGGTCGCTCTGCGACGGCACATGGACCGAGCCCGTCACCGCGACGCTGATGATCACCGGATCGGCTTTGATCATGACGGGCTGTCCTCCAGACCCAGCAGGAACGCGGGGTTGGCCGCGACCATGGTGTGGATGTCCTTCTCGGCCACACCGTGGTCCAGCAGTGCTCCGACGAGGTGGATGTATCCGTCGACGGGCAGCGGATTGCCCTTCTGCCCGAGGTCCGAGGAGATGACGGTCCGCTCGGGGCCGACCCGGTCGATCCAGTCCACCAGGCGCTGGACGGGCCATCCCACGGCGGTCACCTCGGGGTGGTACATGGCGATCTCGTGCTCGATGTAGGCGCCGAGGCCCAGCAGTTCCTCGATGTCGGTCTCGGAGGCGCCGACGATGAAGTCGGGGTGCTGGACGAGCAGCCGGCGTACGCCTCTGCGCTCGGCGACCGCGAACAGGGCCTTCATCGACTCGGTGTCCAGGTGCCCGCCGGTGAGCAGGGTGTCCGTCTCGGCGACGAGATCGACGACGGCGACGGTGTCGGCCGAGACGTCCTTTGATTCCGACTCCGACCCCGACCCTGACTCCGACCCCGACTCGGATCCTGCCCCCGTTCCTGCCCTCGTTCCTGTCTTCGACTTGTCGAAGATCGACACCTCCTTCTCCAGCAGGTCGATGGCCGCGCTGGGGAAACCGCCCGCGGCGGCGTGGCTGTGGTGGTCGATGTGCTGCCCGGCGCACGTGGTCGGCGCCCAGACGCAGCGTCCGCCCATCCGCAGGCTCATCGCCACGGCCGACGGGTTGACGCCGCCGACCTCGGTGTTGAGCGCGACCCCGCCGTACACCGGTGTGGGAGCGTCCGCGAGCCAGGTCTCCATGGCGAGCAGATCCATCACCGTGTTGTGGTGATGCGACTTGACGAGGATGGCCCGCATGCCGATCCGCGCTCCGTCGTGGGCCGCCTCGACGTGGTTCAGCCGTCGGGGGAAGGGGCTGGGACCCGAGTGGCAGTGCAGGTCCACCGCGCCGTTCAGTACCGCCAGGACGGCCGGCGGGACCGGCGGTGTGTCTTCGGCTGTAGGCATGCAGCTACCTCCATGTGTTGCGCATCCTGAACAGGTTGTTCATCGTACGGACGGCCTATGTGTCTGTCTATGGTCGGGAGTCGGTCGACTCGGGGTCGAGGTGACACTGTGTGCGTAGTACCAGGTCAGACCACATATGTGGCGGAAGATATGGGCCGGGCGGACGTCGACGAAGGGGATTATCGGGGCATTTCGGTGTCGGTTCTCTCGTTCGCTATGTGGTCCGAGGTGTGGAGCATGTGCGGTTGTCGCCCATCGAAGGTGCAGGATGCGAATGTCATGAAGCGCATTACGAACATCATGAGCGCGGCAACGCGAAGCGCCCGCCCTCGTGGAGGAGGGCGGGCGCGACAGGGCGGTCATGAGGACCTTCGGGTCCAGGTCAGCTCATGGTCGGCTCCAGCTCAGCGGTTCAGGCGGGCGGCGGACGCCCCCACCGGTGCGCCGGTGATGGTGAACTGTGAGCCCGGCTCGATCAGTACGCTCCCTTCGGCCGAGTCGGTGATCGTGACGTTCGTCAGGGCGGCACTGCCCCGGGCCCCGCTCATCGCGAGGATGCCGGAACCGTTGTTGGACCCGTCGATCCTGACGTCGGTGATCTTCACGCCCGGCATCGCGCCGCCACCCGTCTTGAACTGGATGCCGTCGTACGTCGAGTCGAGGATCTCGGTGTCGCGGATGGTCACACCCGGGATGTCCTGGCCCTGCGCGAAGAGGGTGATGGCACCGAACTCCTGGTCCTCGTTCCAGAACGCGCCACCCGTCCGGTGCAGGGCGTTGCCCGCGATGAGGGTCTGCCCGGAGAACGGGAGCGGGTCGTGGTCGGTGGCGAGCATGATGCCGGGGTAGTTCATCGTGTCGGCGATGACGTTGTTCTCGATGGTGTTGCCGTAACCGCCGTACACCGCGATGCCGTTGGCCCGCCACGGCAGCTGGATCGTGTTGTTGCGGAAGTGGTTGTCGTGGCCGACGTCCACCGAGGTGTCCTTGACGTACTTGCTGGACCAGACGGCGAGCGCGTCGTCACCGGTGTTGCGGAAGGACGAGTTGTACACGGTGGAGTTGCGGGTGCCGTTGGCGAAGTTGACGCCGTCGGCGTAGGTGTTGCGGATCCGTACGCCGGTGAACTCCAACCCGTCGCCAGGGCCCCACAGTTCGGGGATGTTGGAGTAGTCGCGGCCGGCCCACACGCCGACGTTGGCATGCTCGATCCACACGTTGGTGATCTTTGTGCCCTTGCCGAAGCGGCCGTTGAGCCCCACACCGCCCTCGGCGTTGCCGTCGCCGCCGCGGATGGTGCCCGAGCCGAAGATGGCGATGTCGGAGATCTGGGTGTTGTGGTCGATGTCGAAGCCGAAGTTGCCCTCGTGCGGGTGGTTGATGCCACCGGCCTGGTGGGGCGGGGTGAGGGTGTAGAGCTGGGAGTGCCACATGCCCGCGCCCTTGACGGTGACGTCCCGGATGCCGACCTGGTTGTACTGGCCGCGGTCCAGCGGGTCGTCGGTGAGGATCTTCTGTTCCTGGCGCCACTGTCCGGCCGGGATCCACACGCAGGAGATCTGGCCGTTCTGGTCCGCGGTGACCGCCCGCTGGAGGGCGTCGGTGTCGTCGAGTCCGTCGTTCGGGACGGCCCCGTACTCGGTGATCGAGGTGCAGTCGGCCGGCTTGTCGGCGGCCGGCGCGACCTGCTCCAGGTCGATCAGGTCGATGACGTAGAACGCGGCCGTGTCGCCCGTGTCCCGTTGCAGACGGAAGGTGGTGCCCACCGGGTAGGTCTTCGACAGCAGGGCGTGGGACTCGTCGAACAGCCGCCGGGCGTCACCGCCGGGAGTGTTGGTCAGGCCCTCGGGATCGTCGGTGCTCCCGTACAGCCAGCTGTGCTTCGAGGACAGATTCAGCTTCTGCACGAAGGTGCCGTCGGCGTACAGGCTGATCGTGGCGTCCGCTCCGCCGCCGCTCGCCGCGTCCGGGACGGAGTTGCGCACCACGATCGAGTTGGCCGAGGTGGGCGAGGTGAACTCGACGAACTGCCCCGTGGAGCCCAGTCTGACGGACTCGCGGCCCGAGGACTCGGTGGCGAAGTTGGTGTGCCCGAAGGTCCGCTTGGCGTCGGCGGTGAGCAGGGTGCCCTGGTAGCGGCCGTCCTCCGCCTCCAGCTCGGTGTAGGGGACGGCGGCGCCGCGGCCGACGACGAGGGACTTGGTGAGCACGTTGTTGTTCTCGTTCGTCTCACTCACGACACCGGTGGCGTCGGCGGTCGCGGTGAGGGTGGCCCCGCCGCTGGTCGCCGTCCACGTTCCGCTGATCGCCACATTCACGGTGGCGCCCGCCGCGACCTGGCCGGTCGTGCCGTTCAGCGTGGTGGAGCCGGCCTGGAGCCTGGTCACGGAGCCGGCCGCCGCGGCGCTGGTGCCGCGGTTGTGCACGGCGACGGTGAAGGAGACCGACGAGCCGACGGCCGGGTTGGCCGGGCTGGTGGTGATGGCGCCCACTTCCAGGTCGGGGCCGGGGGCCTGGCCGACGACCAGCCGCTGCGCGGCGGTCCGGCTGTTGTTGGTGTCGTCGAGCTCGGCGACCGTGCCGCGCGGGTCGACGGCCGCGGAGACGGAGTAGTCGCCGGCCGGGCGGGTGCCCGTGGCGACGGCCACGGTGGCGGACGCGCCCGCGTCGAGCGCGGGTACCGTGCCGCTGCCGGCGACCGTTCCCTCCACGCTGACCTCGACGGTCGTGGCCGCGGAGCGTGCCGTGCCCGCGTTGCGGACGGTCGTGTTCACGGTCACCGCGTCCAGTTCGGAGGGCACGGCGGGCGTCCAGTCCAGGGCGGTGACGGTCAGGTCGGGTGCGGGGGCCGCCGTACCGACGACCTGGAACTCGGCGACCTGGCCGCCGGGCGCCCCGGTGTTGGAGAAGAACCGCAGCCGGACGTCGGACCAGCGGCCGGTGACCGGGATGGTCACCGAGTTGTCGTCCCGGGCGGGGCTGAAGGCGTAGTCGGCGCGGTCGCGCAGCGAGGTGAAGCCGCTCGCCGAGCTCTCACGGCCCAGCACCTGGATGCCCTGGGTCCTGGCCGCCCACACCTGGTCCGGGTTGAGCTTGACCACCACGGCGTCGAGGTCGGCGTCGGCGCCGAGCTTCACGGTCAGGTCGGAGGGGTGACCGGCCGCCTCCCAGTAGGTGGAGGTCGAGTCGTCGGTGGCGTTGGCGGCGACATAGCTCTGGACCGACGAGGTGGCCTCGACCGGCTTGTTGCGCGCCAGGTTGGTGCCGTCGGGGGCGGGATCGGTGCCCGAGCCGTCGCCGTGCACCTCCAGCTCGGAGAGCTGAGCGGCGTTCCAGCCGGTGTTCCCGGTGATGTTCACCCGGACGTAGCGCGTCTCGGCGGGGGAGGCGAGGTCGACCGGGACGGTGTTGGTCCGCGCGGGGTCGAACGCCCGGCCGGCGGAGGCCGCGAGCGTACGGAAGCTGTCGCCGTCGGTGCTGCCCTGCAGGGAGAGCGTCTGGTTACGGCTCTCCCAGGCGGCGGGCAGTTTCAGCACCACCTGGTCGACGGTCCGGGTCGTGCCGAGGTCGACCTGGACCCACTGCGGGAACGAGCCGGCCGGCCCCTCCCAGTAGGACGCCTGGGCCCCGTCCGTGACGTTCCCGGCGGTGTAGGAGCCGTTCGTACCGCCCGCCGTGGCCGGACGGCCGAGGGCGAGGTTGACGTCGGCCGCCGCCTCCGACCGCCCGGTGTCGACCGGGGCGGAGGCTGCTCGGGCGCTCGTCGTGAAAGCCAGCGGGATCAGTCCGGTCGTCATGAGCGCGGCTATGACGGTGCCGGTCAGTGACCGGCGGCCGAGGGGTCTCCATCTCATGGGGGGTCCTCTGTTCCGTGGGGGAGCGGGAGTGCGGCGGTGGGGCCGGGCACGCCGGGGCAGACACGGGGGAGTGGAGAGCGAGGGAAGTGTCCGACGAGGAACGCACCGGCCCTGCACGTAAATTGAGCTACTCGGTCGATTCTTTGCGGAAACTACGCCCACAGAGTTCTAGCCCGACCCCGCTTTGTCAACGGTCGCGGTAGCACCGGTAGTTGGTGTGGAAGCGGCTTGCACCGCTTGCGGGATGGCTTGCGGATTACGACAGTCGTCATGAAAGCCGTTGACGCGACGGCAGCAGCAGGTGAGCGACGATCGCGCAACCCCGTTTCAGGCATGCTCACGCCATAGACGTGCCGTTGGGTGTCTGCAACTCTCGGATCGATCGACGCAAAAGCGAGCGCTCGTCGCCGCACATCGCAGCGCGACGGACACCCCCTCGGACACCCACCCACCCAGCCGCCCCGAGGCCGTCCACATCCGGACCGGGGCGGAGATCGGGGACACATGAGACCGCAACGCCGGGGATGGCGAAGGACAGCCGCCGCCGTCCTCTCGACCGCCCTGTTCCTGCTGGGCCTGCCCTCGCTGACCGCCGCCGCGGCGGCCGCCGGGCCCAACCTCGCCGCCGGACGGCCCGCCACCGCCGCCAGCGCGCACGCCGAATACGCCGCACGCAACATCACCGACGGCGACCAGGGCACGTACTGGCAGAGCGCCGGCAGCGGCCTCCCCCAGTGGGTCCAGACCGACCTGGGCGCCACCGCCCGCGTGGACGAGGTGGTGCTGAGACTGCCGGCCGGCTGGGAGAGCCGCAGCCAGACGCTGTCCGTCCAGGGCAGCGCGGACGGCACCGGCTTCACCACGCTGAAGACCTCCGCGTCCTACACCTTCAGCCCCGGCAGCGCCAACACCGTCACGGTGACCTTCCCCGCCGCCCAGACCCGGCACGTACGGATCGAGATCACCGCCAACACCGGGTGGGCCGCCGCCCAGCTCTCCGAGCTGGAGGTCCGCGAGGCCGGCGACTCCTCGGCGAACCTGGCCCGCGGCAGCACGCTCACCGCGGCCAGTCACAACGAGACCTATGTGCCGGCCGCCGCGGCCGACGGCAACAAGGCCAGTTACTGGGAGAGCCGCAACAACGACCTCCCGCAGTGGATCCAGGCCGACCTGGGCGCCTCCCTGCGCGTCGACCGGGTGGTGCTGCGCCTGCCGGACGGCTGGGGAGCCCGTACCCAGACCCTGAAGATCCAGGGCAGTGCCAACGGGACCGCCTTCTCCGACCTGACCGCCGCCAAGGGCTATGTGTTCGCCCCGAGTGACGGCAATTCGGTGACGATCGACTTCGACGCGACCACCACCCGGTACGTGCGGGTCCTGGTCACCGCCAACACCGTGCAGCCCGCCGCCCAGTTGTCCGAACTGGAGGTCTACGGCCCGGCGACCGGCGACACCGAGGCGCCGAGCGCCCCGACGGACCTCGCCCTCACCGAGCCCGCCACCGGCCAGATCCGGCTGACCTGGAAGCCGTCCGACGACGACACCGGTGTCACCGGCTACGACGTGTACGCCGACAACGAGCTGCTCACCAGCGTCGCGGGCACCGTCACCACGTACACCGACAACCGTCCCGCGAGTGCCACGGTCTCCTACTTCGTGCGGGCCAAGGACGCGGCGGGGAACGCCTCGGGGAACAGCAACACCGTCACCCGCCGCGGCGGGACCGGTGACACCCAGGCACCCACGGCCCCCGCGAACCTGGCCCTCACCGAACCGGCCGCCGGGCAGATCCGCCTCGCCTGGAACGCCTCCGTCGACGACACCGGCGTGAGCGGCTACGAGGTGTACGCCGACAACAGCCTGCTCACCACGGTCGCCGGCACCGTCACCACGTACACCGACAACCGCTCCGCGGGTGCCACGGTCTCCTACTTCGTGCGGGCCAAGGACGCGGCGGGGAACGTCTCCGGCGACAGCAACACCGTGACCCGCAACGGCGCTTCGGAGGCGGGGTCCAACCTCGCGGTCGGCAAGCCGATCACAGCCTCCTCGACCGTGCAGACCTACGTCGCCGAGAACGCCAACGACAACAGCACGGCCACCTACTGGGAGGGCGCGGGACACCCCGCGACCCTCACCGTGAAACTCGGTGCCGACGCCGACATCTCCTCGCTCGTCCTCAAGCTCAACCCGGACAGCGCCTGGGGAGCCAGGACCCAGAACATCCAGGTCCTCGGCCGGGAACAGGACGCCACCGGCTACACCGGCCTGGTCGCCGCCAAGGAGTACGTCTTCGACCCGTCGAGCGGCAACAGCGTGACCGTGCCCGTCACCGCGCGCGTGGCCGACGTACAACTGCGCTTCACCTCCAACACCGGTGCCCCGGCCGGGCAGATCGCCGAGTTCCAGGTGATCGGCACCGCCGCGCCCAACCCGGACCTGGAGGTCACCGCGCTGACCGCCGCCCCGGACTCGCCGGTCGAGTCCGACGAGATCACCCTCACCGCCACCGTCCGCAACAGCGGCGAGGCCGCCGCACCGGCCAGCGCCGTCGCACTGCGCCTGGGCGGCACCAAGGTCGCCTCCGCCGCGGTCGGCACCCTCGCGGCCGGAGCGCAGCGCACCGTCAGCGCCTCCATCGGAACGCGCGACGCCGGCACCTACCAGCTCAGTGCCGTGGCCGACGACGCCGGCGCCGTCATCGAGCAGAACGAGACCAACAACACCTACACCAGCCCCACGTCACTCGTGGTGCGCCCGGTGAGCAGCTCCGACCTCGTGCCGGTACCGACCACCTCCCCGTCCGGCCCGGCGGACGGCGACACCGTCACCTTCAAGGTCGCCGTGCGCAACCAGGGCACCACCGCCTCGGCGGGCGGCGCACACGGCATCACCGTCGCGCTGGTCGACTCCAAGGGCGCCACCGTACGGACCCTGACCGGCTCGTACGACGGCACGATCGCCGCCGGAGCCACCACCGGCGCCGTCACGCTGGGCACCTGGACCGCCGCCGACGGCTCGTACACGGTACGCACCACCGTCGCCGCCGACGCCAACGAACTGCCGGTCAAGCGGGAGAACAACAGCGCCTCCCAGTCCCTGTTCGTCGGACGCGGCGCCGACATGCCGTACGACATGTACGAGGCGGAGGACGGTGCCACCGGCGGCGGCGCGGCCACCGTCGGGCCCAACCGGACCGTCGGCGACCTCGCGGGCGAGGCCTCGGGCCGCAAGGCGGTCACCCTCGACAGCACCGGCGCGTACGTGGAGTTCACCACCCGGGCCGCCACCAACACCCTGGTCACCCGCTTCTCCGTGCCGGACGCCGCGGGCGGCGGCGGGATCGACACCACCCTCGACGTCTACGTCGACGGCACCTTCCGCAAGGCACTGCCCCTCACCTCGAAGTACGCCTGGCTGTACGGCGACGAGGCGGGCCCCGGCAACTCCCCGTCCGCCGGCGCTCCGCGCCACATCTACGACGAGGCGCACCTGATGCTGGGCGAGACCGTGCCGGCGGGGGCGAAGATCCGGCTGCAGAAGGACACCGCCAACACCTCCCGGTACGCGATCGACTTCGTCAGCCTGGAACAGGTCGCACCGGTCGCCAACCCCGACCCGGCCGCGTACGCCGTCCCGGCCGGCTTCGGACACCAGGACGTGCAGAACGCCCTGGACCGGGTCCGCATGGACACCACCGGGAAACTCACCGGTGTCTACCTCCCGCCCGGCGACTACGAGACGTCCAGCAAGTTCCAGGTGTACGGCAAGGCCGTGCAGGTGACCGGCGCCGGGCCCTGGTACACGCAGTTCCACGCCCCGTCCGGCCAGGACAACACCGACATCGGCTTCCGGACCGAGAACTCCGCCAAGGGATCCTCGTTCCGGAACTTCGCCTACTTCGGCAACTACACCTCCCGCATCGACGGTCCCGGCAAGGTGTTCGACTTCGCCAATGTGTCGGACATCGTCATCGACAACATCTGGAACGAGCACATGATCTGCCTCTACTGGGGCGCCAACACCGACCGGATGACGATCAGCAACTCACGCATCCGCAACACGTTCGCCGACGGCGTCAACATGACCAACGGCTCGACGGACAACCACGTGGTCAACAACGAGTCCCGGGCCTCGGGCGACGACAGCTTCGCGCTGTTCTCCGCGATCGACGCGGGCGGCGCGGACATGAAGGACAACGTCTACGAGAACCTGACCTCGATCCTCACCTGGCGGGCCGCGGGCGTCGCCGTCTACGGCGGCTACGACAACACCTTCCGCAACATCCACATCGCCGACACCCTGGTCTACGCGGGCATCACGATCAGCTCGCTGGACTTCGGCTATCCGATGAACGGCTTCGGGACCGAGCCGACGACCGTGGAGAACGTCTCGGTGGTCCGCTCCGGCGGTCACTTCTGGAAGGGCCAGACCTTCCCCGGCATCTGGCTGTTCTCCGCCTCGAAGGTCTTCCAGGGCATCCGCGTCAACGACGTGGACATCGTGGATCCGACCTACAGCGGGATCATGTTCCAGACCCAGTACGACGCGGGCGGCCGGCCGGTCAACCCGATCAAGGACACGGTCCTCACGGACATCTCCGTCACGGGCGCCCGCAGGAGCGGGGACGCCTACGACGCGAAGTCCGGCTTCGGACTGTGGGCCAACGAGCTGCCGGAACCGGGACAGGGGCCGGCCGTCGGTGAGGTCACCTTCAACGGCCTGCGGTTCGAAGGCAACGCCGTGGACGTCCGCAACACCACCTCCACCTTCAGGATCGACATCAATCCCTGAGACGGACCCGAGGGAGGCGATATGGCTGGCGCAAGCCGCTTGCGTGGCTTGCGCTAGCCTTGCGCTCATGACGCGACGACTTGCTCAGGTAGCCAAGAAGGTAGGAGTCAGCGAGGCCACGGTCAGCCGGGTCCTCAACGGCAAGCCCGGGGTCTCGGACACGACCCGGCAGTCGGTGCTCACCGCGCTGGACGTCCTCGGCTACGAGCGGCCCACCCAGCTGCGCGGCGAGCGCGCGCGTCTGGTCGGCCTGGTCCTGCCCGAACTGCAGAACCCGATCTTCCCCCTGTTCGCCGAGGTCATCGGCGGTGCGCTGGCCCAGCAGGGGCTCACCCCGGTGCTGTGCACCCAGACCAAGGGCGGCGTCTCCGAGGCGGACTACGTCGAACTGCTGCTCCAGCAGCACGTCTCCGGTGTGGTCTTCGCCGGCGGCGGCCTGTTCGCCCAGGCGGACGCGCCGCACGACCACTACCGCCAGCTCGCCGAACGGCGCATCCCGGTCGTGCTGATCAACGCCGCCATCGAGGGGCTCGACTTCCCCTGCGTCTCCTGCGACGACGCCGTCGCGGTCGAGCAGTCCTGGCGCCACCTCACCCTGCTGGGGCACGAGCGCATCGGCGTGGTCCTCGGCCCCGCCGACCACATCCCCTCCCGCCGCAAGCTGGCCGCGGCCAGGATCGCCGCGGAGGCGGCCGGCGGATCCCTGCCCGACAGCTACGTGGAGCGGTCGATGTTCTCCCTGGAGGGCGGCCAGGCGGCGACCACCCGCCTGCTGGACCGCGGTGTCACCGGCGTCGTCTGCGCCAGTGACCCGCTCGCGCTCGGCGCCATCCGGGCCGCCCGCAGGCGCGGCCTCGCGGTCCCCGAACAGGTCTCGGTCGTCGGCTACGACGACTCCGCCTTCATGAACTGCACCGAACCCCCGCTGACCACGGTGCGCCAGCCCGTCGAGGCCATGGGGCGGGCCGCCGTGGACCTCCTGTGCGCCCAGATCCAGGGCAGCGAGGTCCAGCCCGGAGAGCTCCTGTTCGAGCCGGAACTGGTGGTCCGCGGCTCGACGACCCAGGCCCCCAAGGGGAAGTGAACCCCGCTCCGGGATCACTCGTATACGTCCTTCTGTCGAACATTTACGAAAGCTGCGCGGGATATTGCGGTCACTTGTTCGTGGTGGTTGAGTGTGCGGCGCCCCACATCGCACCGGCGATGAGGGCGCCTTCCACGTTCATGCCCGAAGGGGACCACCCATGAGTAGAGCTCGGTTCCGCCGCAGCCGCCGCGCCGGCGCGGTCACCCTCGTCTCCGCGCTCACGCTGACGGCACTCGCCGCCTGCGGTACGAGCAGCAGCGGCGACGACGGCGACAACGGCTCCGGCACCAGTGCGAAGGGCGACCCGGCCGCACCGCTGGACCCGAAGACCAAGGTGTCCATCACCATCGACTGCATGCCCCCCGCGGCGAAGGCGGCCGAGCTCAAGCAGTGGAACGAGGACGTCAAGGAGTTCAACAGGACGTACCCGGGCGTCACCGTCAAGGGCCGTTCCACGGCGGGCCAGTGCCTGGAACCCCCGCGTTTCACCGCGATGCTCAAGGCGAAGTCCCAACCCGACGTGTTCTACACGTACTTCACCGACCTGCCCCAGGTCCTGGACAACGACGGCGCCCAGGACATCACCGCGTACGTCACGGACAGGAGCGTCCCGCTCCTGAAGGACATCGACCCCGAGGTCCTCGGCTCGCTGAAGCAGGACGGCAAGCTCTACGGCCTGCCGACCAGCAACTACCGCATGGGCCTGCTGATCAACCGCAAGCTCTTCAAGGAGGCGGGCCTCGACCCGGACACCCCGCCGAAGACCTGGGACGAGGTCCGCACCGCGGCCAAGAAGATCGCGGGCCTCGGCGGCGGTGTCGCCGGATTCGGCGAGTACAGCGCGGCCAACACCGGTGGCTGGCACTTCACCGCGCAGATGTACAGCCTCGGCGGTGACGTCGTCGACGCGAGCGGCAAGAAGGCCGCCTTCAACAGCGACATCGGCAAGCAGGTCGCCGAGAACCTCCACGCCATGCGCTGGGACGACGACTCCATGGGCAAGACCCAACTGCTGAAGTGGGGCGACCTCCAGAAGCAGATCGCCACCGACAAGCTGGGCATGTTCCTCGCCGCGCCCGACGACGTCACGTACATGGTCCAGCAACTCGGCGCCACGTACGAGAACTTCGGCATGGGGCCGATCCCGGGCGGTGAGAACACCCTCGCCGGCGGCAACAACTACATGATCAAGCAGGGTATTTCGGCCGACAAGGTCAAGGCCGCCGTCGCCTGGCTGAACTTCAAGTTCACCACGGTCGGCAAGGGCCAGTACGACTGGAAGCGGTCCAAGGCCGACGACCTGCCCGTGGGGCTCCCGCAGCCGAACCTGTGGCTGAACGGCTCCAAGGCCAAGGACGACGCCGCCCGCGAGGAGTTCGCCACCATGCCGGTGGAGAACTTCAAGGCGTTCACGGACAACCCGGTCCCGGGCAAGGCCGAACCGCCGAAGGCGCAGGAGATCTACAAGGTCCTCGACAACGTCATGTCGGGCATCCTCACCAACAAGGACGCCGACATCGACAAGCTGCTGTCCACCGCCGAGTCCCAGGTCAACCAGGTCCTCGCCACCCAGTGACCACGCGGGTGCCGGGCGGTGTCACCACCGCCCGGCACCGCAGGACGCCAAGGAGCGACCATGTCGGCCCCCACCCTCACCAAGGACCCGGCGGTCAAGGACCGCCGTCCCCGCAGACCCCGTGCCGGCGCCCCGCACCCGACGGACGGCGGATTCGGCAGAAGCCTGCGCCGCAACCTCACCGCCCACGGCTTCCTCATCGGCGCGGTCGTCTGTTTCGCCTTCTTCTCCTGGTACCCGATCGTCCGGGAGTTCCTCCTCGCCTTCCAGAAGACCGAGGACGGCCGCGTCAGCTGGGTGGGCTGGGACAACTTCGTCACGGTCTGGAACGACCCGGCCTTCGGCCAGGCCTGGCGCAACACCCTGTGGTTCACCGTGCTCGCGCTGCTCCTCGGCTTCGTCGTGCCGTTCGTCGCCGCCCTGGTCATCAACGAGTTCCGGCACGGCCAGGGCTACTTGAGGCTCCTGGTCTACCTGCCGGTGATGCTCCCGCCGACCGCGTCGGTACTGCTCTTCAAGTACCTGTACGACCCCGGCTACGGCATGTTCAACGAGGTGCTCGGCGTCTTCGGCGTCCCCGCCCGGCAGTGGCTCCAGGACCCGGACACCGCGATGCTCTCCGTGGTCGTCGCCTCGACCTGGATGAACATGGGCGGCGCGACACTGATCTACCTCGCCGCGCTCCAGGGCGTACCGGGCGAGCTGTACGAGGCCGCCGAACTCGACGGCGCGGGACTGTTCCGCAAGGTGTGGCACGTCACCGTCCCGCAGACCCGGCTCGTACTGCTGCTGATGCTCCTCCTGCAGATCATCGCCACCATGCAGGTGTTCATCGAGCCGTTCCTGCTCACCGGCGGCGCGGGACCGGAAGGGTCCACCACCACCGTCGTGTACCTGATCTACCAGTACGCCTTCAACTTCAACAACTACGGCGCCGCGGCGGCGCTCGGCCTGCTGCTGCTTGTCCTGCTGGCCGGCTTCTCCGCCGTGTACACCGCGTTCAGCCGCGCCGAGCGGGACTAGGACCGGGGGAGACGAAGACATGTCCACTCGTACGCTCATCTCGCCCGCCCAACTGAACCGGCCACGCGGCAAGTTGCTGTACTGGGTGTGCTTCGCGGCCGTCGTCCTGCTGTTCACGCTGGCCTTCCTCGGGCCGCTGTACTGGATGGTGTCCGGCGGCCTCAAGACCACCCAGGAAGCCGTCCAGACCCCGCCCACCTGGGTACCGGGCTCCGTCCACCCGGACAACTACCGGCGGGCCTGGGAGGTGATGGACCTGGCCAAACTCTTGCTGAACACCCTGTACTACGCGTTCGGCGCGCTCGCCTTCCAACTGGTGCTCGACGTCGCAGCCGCCTACTCGCTGTCCAAGCTGAGGCCCGTGCTCGGCAAGGTGATCCTGGGCCTGATGCTCGCCACCCTGATGATCCCGGCGACCGTCCTCGTCGTACCGCAGTACCTCACCGTGCTGGACATGCCGGTCATCGAACGCAACCTGCTCAACTCGCCCTGGGCGATCTGGCTCCCCTCGGTCACCAACGCCTTCAACATCTTCCTGCTCAAGCGGTTCTTCGACTCGATCCCCAAGGAACTGCTCGACGCGGCGTCGATGGACGGCGCCGGCTCCCTGCGCGTCCTGTGGTCCGTCGTGCTGCCCGTCTCCCGGCCCATCCTCGGCGTCGTGTCCATCTTCGCCGTCGTCGGTGTCTGGAAGGACTTCCTCTGGCCGCTGCTGGTCCTGCCGGATCCGTCCCGGCAGACACTCGCCGTCGGTATCTACTCGCTCGCCACCAGCGTGCCCGAGAACGTGCTGATCGCGTCACTGACCATCGCGTCCCTGCCCACGCTCGTCCTGTTCCTCGTCTTCCAGCGCAACATCATGAGCGGCCTGACGGCGGGCGGCCTCAAGGGCTGACCGAGCACACGCCGTCCGGGCACCTTCCCCGTAGCGAACACCACGCCGGTGCCCCCACCGATCCTCCGCCGCCGCCCCGTTCCCGACGCCTCGCTGTCCGGGGCGGCGGCGGAGAACCACTCCTGCCCGAAAGGACCGACACGTGGCAGCCCCTCAGCCCGGTACGACACCCGGCCACACCGACGACTGGTGGCGCGGTGCCGCCATCTACCAGGTGTACCCGCGCAGCTTCGCCGACGGCGACGGCGACGGCACCGGTGACCTCGCGGGCGTACGGTCGAGATTGCCCTACCTCGCCGACCTGGGTGTCGACGCGATCTGGTTCACCCCCTGGTACCTGTCGCCGCTCGCCGACGGCGGCTACGACGTCGCCGACTACCGCACCATCGACCCCGCCTTCGGCGACCTGGCGGAGGCCGAGCGGCTGATCGCCGAGGCCCGTGAGCTGGGCATCCGCACCATCGTGGACATCGTGCCCAACCACGTCTCCGACCAGCACGCCTGGTTCAGGGCCGCGCTCGCCGCCGGACCGGGCAGCCCCGAGCGCAAGCTCTTCCACTTCCGCCCCGGCCGCGGTGAACACGGCGAACTGCCGCCCAACGACTGGCCCTCGCAGTTCTCCGGGCAGACCTGGACCCGCGTCGAGGACGGCGAGTGGTACCTGCACCTGTTCACTCCGGAGCAGCCCGACCTCAACTGGGCCCACCCCGCCGTGCGCGAGGAACACGAAGAGGTCCTGCGGTTCTGGTTCGAGCGGGGAGTGGCAGGCGTACGCATCGATTCCGCGGCCCTGCCCGCCAAGGACCCCGACCTGCCCGACTTCGTGGCGGGCCGCGACCCCCACCCGTACATCGACCGGGACGACCTGCACGAGATCTACCGCTCCTGGCGGCGGATCGCCGACGCGTACGGCGGTGTGTTCGTCGGTGAGGTGTGGCTGCCTGACTCCGAGCGCTTCGCCCGCTACCTGCGACCCGACGAACTGCACACCGCGTTCAACTTCACCTTCCTGTCGTGCCCGTGGGACCCGGTCCGGCTGCGCGCGGCCATCGACGACACCCTCGCCGAGCACGCCCCGGTCGGCGCCCCGGCCACCTGGGTGCTGTGCAACCACGACGTCACCCGCACGGTCACCCGGTACGGGCGGCAGGACACCGGCTTCGACTTCGCCACCAAGACCTTCGGCACCCCGGCCGACCTGCGGCTCGGCACCCGCCGGGCCCGTGCCGCCGCCCTGCTCACCCTCGCCCTGCCCGGCTCCGTCTACCTCTACCAGGGGGAGGAACTGGGACTGCCCGAGGCGGAGATCCCCCGCGACCGCATCCAGGACCCGATGCACTTCCGCTCCGGCGGCACCGACCCGGGCCGCGACGGCTGCCGGGTCCCGCTGCCGTGGACGGCCGACGCCCCGTACGCCGGATTCGGCTCGGCCGGCGAACCCTGGCTGCCGCAGCCCGCGGGCTGGTCCGCCTACGCCGCCGACCGCCAGGCCGCGGACCCCGGCTCCATGCTGAACCTCTACCGCGCGGCCCTGGAACTGCGCCGCGCCGACCCGGCCCTCGGCGACGGCCCTCTGCACTGGCTGCCCTCCGCCGACGGCGTCCTCGCCTTCCGCCGCTCCCCGGACCTGATCTGCGTGGCGAACCTGGCCGACGGTCCTGCGGCCCTGCCGGACCACACGGAGATCCTGCTCTCCAGTGGCCCGCTGGACCCCGACGGGGCGCTGCCCTCCGACACGGCGGTGTGGCTGCGCGCTCAGAAGTGAGTGTCGACCCCGAAGACCCGCCGCAGCTGAGCCATGTCGTGCAGGTCGCGCTCGGCCGGTTCGTACCCCTGGTGGAAGGAGACCTGCTGCTCGGCGGAGAGACACGGGACCGAGGTCCCCCGGACGGTGCCGCCGACGAAGCACGAGGCGGGATAGCGGAACGGACGGTGCGGGTCGAGGGAGGCCTGCACCGCGGACCCGTCCGCGGCGAAGACCAGCGGGTGCAGGTCGATCGCGTGCCCGTGCGGATCGGTGACCACGAACCGCACAGGACGCCAGTCGAGGGTCTCGACGAACCCGACCGCCGTCAGCGCGGCCACGACGGTCTGCTCCTGGTCCTCCCTGTGCATCAGATCCAGGTCGCGGTGCGGCCGGGTCTGCTCGCCGACCAGCGCGTCGATGCCCCAGCCCCCACCCACCCAGACGTCGACGTCCGCGTCCCGCAGGGTGGCGAGTACGGACAGCACGTCGTCGGAGGTCATCACGCGATCACGGTAGCGGCCTGGCGGCCTTTATAGGGGCGCGGGGAACTGCGCAATCCTTCGGCCCCGCCACCCCCGGGCCGCAGCCGACGAAACCGCGGGCCGACTAACCGGCCGCCCCGCCCGACTCGTTCTCCACGGACTCGCGCAGCCGGCGGCTGGCCATCCGCATGTGCTCCGCCATGGCCCGGTCCGCGCCCTCCGGGTCGTGCGCCCGGACCGCCCGCAGGATCGCGTCGTGCTCGCACAGCGTGCCGCTGACGGTGCCCTCGATGTCGCTGACGCGCTCCATCCACACCTGGAGCAGCGCACGGATGCTGTGCAGGATGTCGCTGAGCACGCTGTTGCGCGCGATGCGGGCCATCTCCAGGTGGAAGTCGATGTCGGCGTCGATGAAGGCCTTGGCGTCGTCGCCGGCCGCGCGCATCTGCCGGAGGTGCTCCTCCAGGAGAGTCAGGTCCTCGTCCGTCGCGCGCTCCGCGGCCAGGCGCGCGGACACCGCTTCCAGGTAGGTGCGCACCTCCACCAGGTCCTGGGTGCGCCGCTGGCCCAGCATCAGTCCCCAGTTGATCGCCCGGGGCAGGAACTCCGACGTCCCCTCGCGCACGTACGAGCCCGAGCCGGGCCGGATCTCGATGATGCCCAGCACGTCAAGGGCGGACAGCGCCCCGCGGACGCTGGAGCGGGCGACGTTGAGCGCCTCGGCGAGCTGGCGCTCGGCGGGCAGCCGGGTGCCGGGCTTGATGTCGCCCGCCGACAGGTGGTCGAGGAGCCGCTTGGCGACCTCGCTGACGGAGGACTCACGCACCACGGGGCGCAGGAGTTGCGCGAGGTCGGGGGCGGCCCCGGGGGTCTGTTCATCGGACTGACTGGTCACGGTCACCAGTCAACCAGACCCGGCGGTCAGGTGGCTGACCAGCCGCTTCTTCCGCGTCGAAGGACGGTTTTGTCAAGAGTTGCGCCATGGTCGAATATGAGACCGTCCTCACATTGGTAAATTGGTGACCAATTTGAGTCGTCGGGCATAGCGTGACAACGTTCCGGTCGGCCACCTTGCGCGGCGCGCCGTCCGGCCTGACCCACCCCGGACGGAGCTGTCCGGGCGATCCGAGGAGTCGCCATGGTTGCCGACGCGCCATCCGCGGCAGTCGAAAGAACTGCCATCAAGAAGGTCTCAGTCCGCCTCGTGCCGTTCGTGGCACTGATGTTCTTCGTGAACTACCTGGACCGCACAGCCGTTTCCTTCGCCGAGCCGAACGGCATGGGGCAGGATCTCGCCCTCACCGCGGCACAGTTCGGCTTCGCCTCCGGGATCTTCTTCCTCGGGTACATCGTGCTGGAGGTCCCCAGCAACATGGCCCTGCACCGCTTCGGGGCCCGCCGCTGGCTGGCCCGGATCATGGTGACCTGGGGCGTCGTCTCGCTCCTGTTCACCTGGGTGGACAGCAGCGGCCAGCTCTACACCCTGCGCTTCCTCCTCGGAGTGGCGGAGGCAGGCTTCTTCCCGGGCGCGATCCTCTTCCTCAGCCAGTGGGTGCCCTCACGGCACCGCACCAAGATCCTCGGGCTCTTCTACCTGGCGCAGCCGCTGACCACCGTGTTCGGCGCCCCGCTGGCCGGCTGGCTCATCGGCCGGCACGGCCTGTTCGGCCTCGAGGGCTGGCGCGTGATGTTCCTGTTCGTCTCCATTCCGGCCATCGTCCTTGGCGTCGTCGCGTGGTTCTACCTCATCGACCGGCCGGCCGACGCCAAGTGGCTCACGCCCGCCGAGCGCGCCTGGCTGACCGAGGAACTCGCCGCGGAGAACGCGCAGAAGACCGGTCACGAGAGCAAGCACGCCAAGGGCGACCTCAAGACGGCCTTCAGCAACGGCCGGGTGTGGACCCTGGCCATGGTCTACTTCGGTTTCGTCTACGGCCTGTACGCCCTGGCCTTCTTCCTGCCGACGATCATCAACGGCTTCCAGGAGCAGTACGGCACCACCTTCAGCGTGATGGACAAGGCCTGGATCACCGCGATCCCCTATCTGCCCGCCGCCGTCGTCCTGTTCTTCTGGACGCGCCACGCCACCCGGCACGGCAACCGTGTCTGGCACGTGGCCGGACCGGCCGTCGTCGGCGGTGTCTCCATCCCGCTCGCCCTCTCCATGGGCTCCCCGGCCGCCACGGTCGCCGTGATCACCGTGACCGCGTGTGCCATCTTCGCCGCGCTGCCCGTCTTCTGGTCCCTGCCCTCCCGCTTCCTGACCGGAGCCGCGGCGGCCGCCGGCATCGCCCTGATCAACACCGCGGGCAACGTCGCCGGATTCGCGTCCAGCTACATCACCGGCTGGCTCAAGGACTGGACCGGCGACTACTACGTCCCGCTCTACCTGGTCGGCTTCTTCATGCTCCTGTCCGCCGCCCTGATGATCTGGCTGTCCGCCCGCGGCGGCACCGACGAGCCGCCGGCCTCCGCAGCAGAGCACCAGCCCATGGAGGCCCTTCGATGACCCGGCTCTTCAACGACCCCGCCGCCTTCGCCGACGAGGCCCTCGAAGGCTTCGCCGCCGCCCACCGCGGCTGGGTACGGCCCGTCACCGGCGGCGTCGTCCGCGCCGCCGGGACCCCCGCGGGACAGGTCGCCGTCGTGGTCGGCGGTGGCTCCGGCCACTACCCGGCCTTCTCCGGGCTGGTCGGCCGCGGCCTGGCGCACGGCGCCGCCGTCGGCAACGTCTTCGCCTCGCCCTCCGCCCGGCAGATCCGCTCCGTGGCCCGCTCCGCCCACGGAGGCGCCGGCGTCCTGCTGATGTACGGCAACTACGCGGGCGACGTGCTCCACTTCGGGCAGGCCGCCGAACGTCTGGCGGGCGACGGCATCGAGGTCCGTACGTTGGCCGTCACCGACGACATAGCGTCCGCCTCGCCCGACGCGTCGGGCGAGCGCCGCGGCATCGCGGGCGACCTGCCCGTCTTCAAGGCCGCCGCGGCGGCGGCCGAGGAAGGGCTGCCGCTGGCCGAGGTCCTGCGCGCGGCCGAACACGCCAACGCCCGCACCCGCTCCTTCGGCATCGCCTTCTCCGGCTGCACCCTGCCCGGCGCCGACCACCCCCTGTTCACCGTCCCCGAGGCCCGGATGGCCGTCGGCCTCGGCATCCACGGCGAACCCGGCATCGGCGAGGAGTCCCTGCCGACCGCCGACGAGGCGGCGCACCTCATGGTCGGCGCCCTGCTCAAGGAACTCCCCACCGACATCGAGGCCCCGGCGGGACAGCGCGCCGCCGTGATCCTCAACGGCCTGGGCGCGGTCAAGTACGAGGAACTGTTCGTCGTCTACCGCAAGGTCGCGGCCCTCCTCGGTGAGGCGGGCGTGGAGATCGTCGACCCGGAGGTGGGCGAACTCGTCACCAGCTTCGACATGGCCGGTGTCTCCCTCACCCTGACCTGGCTGGACGACCGCCTGGAGCAGCTGTGGCGGGCGCCGGCCGACACACCCGCCTACCGCAAGGGCGCCCCGGCCGCGCAGACCCCGGCCGCCGAGACGGCCCCCGTCGAGGAGGACACGGACGACATCCGCGTCCCGGCCGCCGGTGAGCGGTCCCGCGCCGCCGCCGGCACCGTCCTCGCGGCCCTGAACGCCCTGGCCGACACCGTCGACACCCACGCCGAGGAACTCGGCCGCATCGACGCGGTGGCGGGAGACGGCGACCACGGCATCGGCATGCGGCGCGGCTCCACCGCCGCACTGCGGGCGGCCGTCCGCGCCCACGACCTCGACGCGGGCGCCGGAACCGTACTCGTCCACGCCGGGGACGCCTGGGCCGACAAGGCCGGTGGCACCTCGGGCGCCCTGTGGGGCACGATCCTGCGCACCCTCGGTACGGAACTCGGTGACCGGGACGCCCCGAACGCCGAGGCGGTGGCCCGCGGCGTCTCGGAAGCCTCCGCCGCCGTCCGCCGCCTCGGCGGGGCCGAGGTCGGCGACAAGACGATGGTCGACGTCCTCGTGCCCTTCGCCGACGTCCTGGCCGAGGCCGCGGGTGACGGCGCCCGCCTCACCGAGGCCTGGCAGCGCGCCGCCGCCACGGCCGAGCGGGCCGCCGCCGCCACGGCGGACCTGCTGCCCCGCAAGGGCCGCGCCCGGCCCCACGCCGAGAAGTCCCTGGGCACCCCCGACGCGGGCGCCCACTCGCTCGCCCTCATCACCCGCGCCGTGCACGGCGCCCTGTCCGACCTGCCCGCCCACCCGCTCGACCAGCACTGAGGAAAGCCGCCATGACCGAGAAGCTCCGTATCGTCGTCGGATCCGACGACGCCGGCCACCAGTACAAGGAAACCCTCAAGCAGGACCTGCTGGGCAGTTCCCTGGTCGCCGAGGTCATCGACGTCGGTGTCGACGCCGACGGACACACCGCCTATCCCAAGGTCGCCATCGCGGCCGCCGAGCTGGTCGCCCGGGGCGAGGCAGACCGCGCCCTGCTGGTGTGCGGCACCGGCCTCGGCGTGGCCATCGCGGCCAACAAGGTCAAGGGCATCCGCGCCGTCACCGCCCATGACTCCTTCTCCGTCGAGCGGGCGGTCCTGTCCAACAACGCGCAGATCCTGACCTTCGGCCAGCGTGTCGTCGGCATCGAACTGGCCCGCCGTCTCGCCGCCGAGTGGCTCACCTACCGCTTCGACGAGACGTCCGCGTCCGCGGCGAAGGTCCAGCTCATGTGCGACTACGAGGACGCCTCCGACGCCGGAGCGGCCGCCTGATGCCTGCCCCCGCACGCCCGCCCCTCCTGCTGGGGGTGAGCCTGAAGATGTACTTCGGCCATCACCGGACGCTCAACTGGGCCCGGCGGATCGCCACTCTGGCCGACGAGCACCCCGCCGTGACCTCCGGCGAGGCCCGCCTCTTCGTCCTGCCGGCCTTCCCGACCCTGATCCCCGCCGCCGGCATCCTCACCCCGTACGGCGTCGCGATCGGCGCCCAGGACATCGCCACCGAGGACACCGGACCGTACACCGGAGAGGTCGGCGGCCCCCTCCTCAAGGAGATCGGCTGCCGCTACGCCGAGGTCGGCCACGCCGAACGCCGACGGCTGTACGGCGAGGGCGACACGGTCGTCGCGGCCAAGACGGCAGCCGCCCTGCGCAGCGGCCTCACCCCCGTGCTGTGCGTCGGCGAGCGCGACCGGGGGACACCGCGGGAGGCGGCCGAGCGCACGGTCGCCGAGGCGGCCCGGCTGCTCCACGGACTGGACGGCACCGTCGTCCTCGCCTACGAGCCCCAGTGGGCGATCGGCGCACCGGAGCCGGCCTCGGCCGAGCACATCGCCGCCGTGTGCACGGCCCTGCGGGACTGGCTCGACACGCGCCCCCACCACACCGGTTCCAGCGTCATCTACGGCGGCAGCGCGGGCCCCGGCCTGCTCACCCGGCTCGCGGGAACGGCGGACGGCCTCTTTCTCGGCCGCTTCGCCCACGACCCGGACAACGTCCGCGCCGTCCTCGACGAGATCCGCACCCCGGCCGGCTCGGCGGTGGCGCGATGACCCACGCGATCAGCACGGACCACACCGGCGGCACGGACCACGCAAGCAGTACGGCTTACGGGATCAGCACGTACGCGTACTTCTGGCGCTTCTCCACCCGGGCGCCCCGGCCCATGACGCTCCCCGAGATGCTCCGCGACACCGCCGAACTGGGCGGCCAGGTCTTCCAGATCTGCGACTACGCGCCCATCGAGTCGTACGACTCCGCGCAGCTCGCCGACGTCCGGGCCGCGGCACGCGACCTCGGACTCGCTCTGGAACTGGGCACCCGCGGGGTCCGCCCCGGCCACCTGCTCAGGTATCTGGACCTGGCGGAGCAGTTGGACGTCACCCTGGTCCGCTCCATGCTCAACACCGCGGACCACCGGCCCGACACCACCGAGGCCGTGTCCCTGCTCAAGGAGGCGCTGCCCCGCTACGAGGACGCCGGGGTGACCCTCGGTCTGGAGACCTACGAGCAGGTGTCCACCGACGACCTGCTGACGGTCGTGACCGGGGCCGACAGCGAACGGCTCGGCGTCGTCCTGGACCCGGGCAACAGCGTCGCCCGCCTGGAGCGCCCCGCCGACGTCGTCGCGGCCACCGCGCCGTACGTGGTCAACATCCACGTCAAGGACTTCGCCTTCACCCGCCGGGACGGCTGGGTCGGCTTCACCTACGCCGGCTGCCCCCTGGGTGAGGGCCTCCTCGACCACGCCGCCATGATCGCGGCCGTCGGGGCGGCCCGGCCGGGCCGTGACATCAACCAGATCGTGGAGCACTGGCTCCCGTGGCAGGACGAGGGCTTCGACGTCACCGCCCGGCTCGAACACCAGTGGACGCAGCACAGCATCAACACCCTTCTGAGGAGCGAGTAATGGCCACCGAGATCCAGACCCAGGCAGACGTCACGACCGTCGCCGTCATCGGGGCCGCCGGCAAGATGGGCCAGCGTGTCTCCAACAACCTGGTCGAGAGCGACTTCCGGGTGCTCTTCAGCGAGGCCTCGCCCCAGGGCCAGGAGCTCGTCCGCGGCCTGGGCCGGGAGCTGACCGGGTCCGCCGACGCCGTCGCCGAGGCAGACGTGGTCATCCTCGCCGTACCGGACGTCGTCCTCGGCAAGGTCTCCGAGGAACTCGTCCCCCTCATGAAGCCGGGCACGGTCGTCCTCACCCTCGACCCGGCCGCCGCGTACGCGGGTCTGCTGTTCAACCGGGCCGACATCCACTACGCGTGCGCCCACCCCTGCCACCCGTCGGTGTTCCTGGAGCGGACCACCGAGGAGGAGTGGCAGGACACCTTCGGTGGCATCGCCGCCCCGCAGGAGGTCGTCGCCGCGTACGAGGGCGGTGACGAGGCCAAGCGGGAACTGGCCGACTCCGTCATCCGCGTGATGTACGCGCCCGTGGTCGACGTCCACTGGGTCACCGTCAAGCAGCTCGCCGTCCTGGAGCCGACCCTCGTCGAGACGATCGCCTGCATGGTCGGCGCGCTTCTCACCGAGGCGCTGCACGAGACCGTGCACACCGTCGGCGTCCCGGAGAAGGCGGCCCGCGCGATGCTCCTGGGCCACACCCAGGTCGCCCTGGCGAACACCCTCAAGGGCTCCAACCCCTTCTCGGACGCCTGCCTGATCGCCATGGACTACGGCCGTGAGTCCATCGTGCGCGACGACTGGAAGAAGGTCTTCGACGACGGCGAGCTCGACAAGGTCATCACGCGCATGCTGAAGATCAAGGAGATCAAGCGCTGACCCCACGACGATGCTGACGCCGGTGCCACCCGCCCCGCAGGCCGGCATCGGCGTCAGCAGCTGATGTCGCCGTCGGCGCTACCTGAACGCGGCGCCGTGCACACTCACGCGCCCGTCGTGCCGACCTGGCCGGCCAGTTCGACGAGGGCGTCGGCCGCGGGGCCGGAGGAGGCCGGGTTCTGCCCGGTGATCAGCAGACCGTCCTGGACGACATGGGGCTCCCAGTCGCCGGCCTTGGAGTAGACGCCGCCCAGGCGCTTCAGTTCGTCCTCGACGAGGAAGGGGACGATCTCGGTGAGCGCGACCGCTTCCTCCTCGGAGTTGGCGAACCCGGTGACCCTCCTGCCCCGGACCAGCGGGGCGCCGTCCTCGTCGACCGTGTGCCGCAGGACGCCGGGGGCGTGGCAGACCACGGCGAGCGGCTTGCCCGAGCGCAGCGTCGTCTCGATCAGCCGCGCGGAGTGCGCGTCCTCGGCCAGGTCCCACAGCGGGCCGTGGCCGCCCGGGTAGAAGACCGTGTCGAAGTCGTCGGCCGAGACCGAATCCAGGCGCACCGTGTGCGACAGCGCCGTGGTCGCCTCCGCGTCGGACTCGAACCGGCGGGTCAGCTCGGTCCGGAAGTCGGGCTCGTTGCTCTTCGGGTCCAGCGGCGGCCGGCCCCCCTTGGGGGAGGCGAGCACCATCTCCCAGCCGGCCTCCTTGAAGCGGTAGTAGGGAGCCGCCAGCTCCTCCAGCCAGAATCCGGTCTTGCGGCCGGTGTCGCCGAGCTGGTCGTGCGAGGTGAGAACGATCAGAACCTTCATGTCTGTCTCCTTGGGATGCGGATGCGTCATGTGGACGCGGTTCGAGTAGACCGGTCGTCTAGTGTCGGGCAAAAGGAAGCGCCCAGGTTGCGGGCCGGTGTGAAGAGTGCGTGGTCAGAGGTGCAGAAGCCGGCGGGTCATCGCCGTGGTGGTGTCGAGTGGCGCGAGACTGCGGTGGATCTTGGCCATGACGCTCCCGCCGAGCCACAGGTCGTAGAGGACCTGCGCCGTCTCGCGGGGGCTGCCGTCGATGCTGATCGACCCGTCCGCGAGACCCTCGGAGATCATCCGCTCCAGGCGGTCGACGATCGCGTCGGTGCCCTCCTTCAAGGCCAGTCGCATCGGCTCGGACAGGTCGGAGACCTCGGCGCCGAGCTTGACCGCCAGGCACTTTCCCTGGCAGTCGTCGACGCTCTGGGTCTCCCGCCACTGCTGCCAGTAGGCGGTCATCCGCTCGGCGGCCGACCGGCCGGGCTGGGCGAAGATGCGCTCCGTGTCGGCCACGTACTCGTCGAAGTAGTTGCGCAGCAGGGCTTCCCCGAAGGCGTCCTTCGACGCGAAGTAGTGGTAGAAGGAGCCCTTCGGGACGCCGGCCTCCGCGAGCACCTCGTTGATGCCGACCGCGGAGTAGCCCTTGTGGGCCATGATCCGCTGGGCGACGTCGAGGATGTTCCGGCGGGTGTCGCCGGTGCGTGCGTTGGCTGGCATGGGTATGACCATAGCCGCGATTAGACCGGTCGTCTAGTCGCCGTTCGGGGCCACTGACGCCGGGTGGTCCGCGCCCTGGGGGAGCGGACCACCCGCCTGCTCAGCCGCGATAGGTGCGTACGTAGTCGAAGTGGGCCGTCGCCCCGGCGGTGTTGAGCGACACCAGACCGATCCGCAGCGCCTGCTCCCTGGGCAGGGTCCACCCCCCGGTCCACGTCCAGTGGGTCCCGTCGGTGCTGGTGGCGGCCCGTACCTCGTGCTCGCCGCCCGCCTCGTCGGCGTGGTACGCCAGCCGCATCCAAAGTGTCCGGGCGGGCGGGCCGCCGAACATCGGGCCGTACGCCACCGCGGTCGGCGGGGTGGTCGTGGGCCGGGGGCCCTCCTTCGCGAACTCGGTGACGTGGGTGACCTTCCCGGTGGTGTGGCTCAGCGGCAGCACCGCGTGCACCAGCTTGAAGTACCGGTCGTCCCCTCCGTACAGCACCAGCCCGGCCTGCTGGTTGCCCGGACCGTTCGCCAGGTCGAGCTTGGTCTCCACGGTGAAGTCGCCGGCCGGTGCGGCCCGGGTGAGGACCGAGGCGGTGTTGTTGCCGAGGTTCAGCTCGGCGTTCTGCGTCGGCCAGGACAGCTCGCCGTCGCCGGTCGAGGCTCCGGCGGCCGGGCCCCGCACCCAGCTCCAGTCGGAGGACAGGGTGCCGGAGTCGAACTCGTCGCTGTGCGCGGGCAGCAGCGCACCGGGCCGTGGATCGGCGACCCGCCGGGTGACCGGCTGGTACAGCTTCACGGCGCCCACGTTGTCGGCGTCGGCTCCGCCGCCGAGTGCGGCGGTGCCCACCTTGCCGGCCCGTGCGGCCGCCGCGGGCACGGTACGGGTCTGGGTGGCCACGGCGTCGTGCAGCCGGTCGGCGCTCACCTCGACGGTGAGCCGGGTGCCCCGCAGTTCGGCGGCCACGTTGCGCCAGGCGCCCCACAGGAAGCCGGAGGGGAGTGCGGTCACCTGGCGCCCGGCGCTGACCCCCTTCACCCTGACGTCGGTGACCAGGGCGTTGCGGGCACGGTCCAGCCAGGCCACGACGTGGTTCGCGGGGTTCTTGTAGGCGAGGACCAGACCGGCGGAGCCGCCCGCCGCGGTGACCCGCAGATCGGCCTCGGCGCGCACCTGGGCGGGGGCGTTGCCGGAGCTCACGAGGAAGGCCGGGTCGGTGGCGCTGCCGGAGTGGGTGGCGAAGGTGCCGGGGTCCTGCTCGGTGGCCGTCGCCCAGGCCGCCGTACCGGAGCCCTGGGCCTGCCAACCGCCGAGCGAGCCGTCGTGGAAGGAACCGCCGGCCGCCCAGGAGGTGACGGGTGACTCGCTGCCGTTCGAGGAGGGACCCGCGCCGGCCCGGACGACGGGCCAGCCGTCGATCCAGTCGAGCCGGTCGACCAGCATGGGACGCCTGCTGAGGGTGCGGTCGATGCCCGGCACCAGATCGAGGTCGGGGTCGTCGGCGGGAATCGCGTGGTAGACGAGCCAGTCCTGCCCGGACAGGTCGGTCTGCAGCGCGTTGTGCCCCGGCCCGATCCAGCGGTCGCTCGAACCGACCACGATGCCGCCCTTGCTGACGGGGGACAGCAGGTCGACGCCCCGGTCGTCGGTGAAGGGCCCGGTCGGATCGGTGGCGCGGCCCACCTTGACCTGGTAGCCGCTGTACGCGCCGTCGCAGCAGCCCGCGTCCGAGTAGAAGAGGTAGTAGTAGCCGTCGCGGCGGACGACGAACCCGCCCTCCATGCGCCGGCCCTGGGCCACCTCGGTGACGGCGCCCTCGATCCGGGTGCGGTCGCCGTTCATCCGTGCCACGCAGATCGTGTCGTAACTGCCCCAGTACAGATACGGCTGACCGCCCACGTCGGTGAACTGGGCCTGGTCGATGTCGCCGGTGGCACAGCCGCTGTCCGCCGGCAGCACGGCACCCGCGTCGGTCCAGGGGCCGGTCGGCGTGGGCGCGGTGGCCACCCCGACGGTGTCCTTGTCCGGCACCGAGTAGAAGAGGTTGTAGTGGCCGTCCGTGTACCGGATGTCGGGCGCCCACAGCCGTGAACCGCCGTGCCAGGCGGGCTGTGTGGCAGGCGTGAACACCTGGCCCGCGTACGTCCAGTGGGTGAGGTCGGCGGACTTGAGGATCGGCAGCATGCGCTCGCCGGTCTCGCCCTGGGTCTGGAAGACCGGGTTCTGGGTGCCGTAGGCGTACCAGGAGCCGTCCTTGCCGCGGATCACCGCCGGGTCGGGAAAGGTGTCGACGGTGCCGGCGGTCACCGGGTTGGTGTACGCGGACGCCCGTGGCGGGCCCGCCGGGGCTGCCGTCGCGGGCCCGGCGGGCGGGAGGACCGCGAGGAGGAGGCCGGCGAGTGCGGCGACGACGTACGCGGTACGGCTCGTTCTTCGGTTCACGACGGGCGTGACCTCTCTGCTCGACTCGTTTCGAAGAATGCAGGGCTCGAAGAATGCAGGGCTCGAAGGATCAGGGCCCGGAAGAACTCAGGACTCGAAGGAGCTCAGGGTCGGGTCGTAGTCGGAGGTGCCGATGTCGAACATGGACGTCATCCAGTGGTGGAAGTTGTCACCGCGCTCCCGGAGCAGGTCGTACAGACGGCGCATCAGACGGCGCCTGACGTCCTCCAGCCCGGGGTCCGGGTAGCGGTTGGCCAGCTCGTGCGGATCCGCCTGGAGGTCGTACAGCTCGTTGACCGAGTCGGGGTTGACGATCAGCTTGTAGCGGGTGTCGCGCAACATGCGCTGGGGGTACGGGAAGTGGTGGCCGTGGAACTCGGCGAGCAGTTCCTCCGGCCACTCGGGGTGTTCGCCGCGCACCAGCGGCAGCAGGCTGCGGCTGTCGGTGGCGGGCTCCGGGTCGCAGCCGGCCAGTTCGAGAACGGTCGCCGTGCAGTCGGTGAGGCTGACGAACTCCTCCCGCACCTGCGGGGGTTGGCCCGGCACCCGGATGATGCCGGGGATGCGGTAGATGTCCTCGTACATCGCCGGGCCTTTGTCGTGCAGCCGGTGGGAGCCGGTGAACTCGCCGTGGTCGGCGGTGAAGAAGACCGACGTGTCGTCCTGGAGGCCGAGTTCGTCGAGCCGGGTGAGGACGCGCCCGATCTGCTCGTCGACGAGGGTGACGTAACCCCAGTAGACGGCGATGAGTTTGCGGGTGACCTCCAGCGGCATGGTGTCGAACGTCCAGTGCGCGCTGTAGTTGCGCTGCACGGGTGGTTTGCCCTCGAAGGTCTCGGCGATCGAGGCGGGCAGCTCGACCAGCTCCGGGTCGTAGAGGTCGTAGTAGGCGTCCGGCAGCAGATAGGGCAGATGCGGCCCGAAGAAGTGGGTGGCCAGATAGAAGGGCCGGCCGTCGGCGGCGTACTTCTCCAGGAGCTCGATGGCGCGGGTCGCGAGGTAGTACTCGAAGGTCGCCTCCACCGGCTGCTGGAGACGCGCGGCGAGCAGGTTGCCCGGGTTGCCGTTGGGCGTGGTGCCGCGCACCGGATCGGTGATGCGGTACGGCGGCAGGTCCCGCTCCTTGAGATAGGCGAGGTAGTCGGGGTGGTCGACCGGGTTGTGCCAGCCCGGCAGGTCGGGCCCCTCGAAGCCGTAGGAGGCCGCGTTGCGGCGGGTGCCGACGTGCCACTTGCCCACCAGGCCCAGCTGGTAGTCGCGTTCGGCCAGGGCGGCGGGGAAGGTGAAGGTGTCCTCGTCCAGGTCCTCCAGATAGCCGACGTTGCGCTCGTAGTTGGCGAGCAGCCGGTGCCGGAAGGGGGCCTGGCCGGTGAGCAGACTGGCCCGCGCCGGTGTGCAGATGGCGGTGGGCGTGTAGAAGCGGTCGAAGCGGGTCCCGGTGGCGGCCAGCCGGTCGAGATGGGGGGTGGCGACGTGCGGATTGCCGTAACAGCCCAGCGTGTCCACGCGGTGCTGGTCGGTCATCAGGAAGAGGAGGTTCACGCGGCGGCCTTCGTGTAGACGTCGCCCGCGTAGTAGGAGGCCGCGTCCGGTGACTTCTTGAGCTGTCCGGTGCTCACGAAGAAGTCGCTCATGCCGTCGAGCCACTTGTCGACCGTGCCGTCCTTCGTCCGGGCGACGAGTTCGGCGGTCGTCAGTGTCTCGACGTGACTCGCGTCCGCGGCCACCTTGTCCTCGGGCAGCTTCAGGAGCGCGGCCGTGAGCGTGACCGACTCCTCGGGGTGCGCCGCGCGCCAGTCGTTGGCCTCCTGGAGCACCTTGACGACCTTCGCCTCGGCGGGCCCCTTCTTCCCGCCGGTGACGAACGCGGTCGGGAAGGAGCCGCCGATGTCCTTGGTGCTCGCCAGCTCGACCAGGTCGGGCACCTTCTGCTTGATGGTGTCGATGAGCGGGTAGTTGATGCCGGCCCCGTCGATCTGCCCGGCGGAGAACGCCGAGACGATCGTCGGCGCGTCCATCGCGACCTTCTTGATGTCGTCCATCGTCATCCCGGCGTCGCGCAGCGCGAGCTGGAGGACCATCTCGCCCGAGGTGCCCTCCGGGACGCCGACCTTCTTGCCCTTGAGGCCGGCCAGTGTGGTGATGCCCGGTTTGGCGATCACGCGGTCGGCGTAGGTGAGGGTGTCGATCGCGACCACGCGTGCCTTGCCCGACGCGGGCAGCCACAGCGCACCGGGACCGATGTACCCGTAGTCGAGGTCCCCGCTGCCCAGCGCCTGGATCTGGATGGGCCCGTTGACGAACGTCTTGTACGAGGCGGACAGGCCGTGCTTCTTCCACAGGCCCTGGTCGTCGGCGATGGCCGGCAGGCTGGCCCCGTTGTAGTCGGCGATGTAGCCGAAGCGGATCTTCGTACCGCCTCCGTCCCCGTCGTCCGAGGAGCAGGACGACAGGGCGAGCGCCAGCGAGGTGGCCGAGAACGAGGCGAGGAGGGTACGGCGGGACATGCTCATGACGCTGGGCCTTTCGGGAGACCTGAGGGAGGGGAGCGCGCATGCGGCCCGTCCGGGGTTCGAGGACGAGGCCGGTCAAGGCCGATGCGGGGGTCTGGGGGCCGCAGCCCCGGGGCGGGGACGGGACAGGAAGGGGCGGCGGGGGCGGAGAGCCGCGTCCGCCGCCGGTCAGGTCACCGGGGTCGCCGGGCCGGCCTGTTCCTGGTGGTACACCGAGTGCCAGACTTCGTTGCGGATGCGGGTGAACTCGGGGGACAGGCGCAGTTCCTCGGTCCGCGGGTAGGGCAGGTCCACGTCGACGACCCGGTGCACGCGCCCCGGCCGGGCGGCCATCACGACGACGCGACGGGCCAGATAGACGGCCTCGTCCACGTCGTGGGTGACGAAGAGGACGGTGCGCCGCTCCTGGGTCCAGGTGCGCAGCAGCTGATCCTGCAACTGCACCCGGGTGAGGGCGTCCAGGGCACCGAACGGCTCGTCCATCAGCAGGACCTCGGGGTCGACCGCGTAGGCCCGTGCGATGGCGCACCGCTGCTTCATGCCGCCGGACAGCGTCTTGGGGAGGGCGTCGGCGAAATCCGTGAGCCCGACCAGTTCGATGGCGTGGTCGGCCTTGCGGCGCCGCTCGGCGGCGGACAGGGAGGTGAGCTTGAGGCCGAACTCGACGTTGCCGCGCACGGTGAGCCAGGGGAAGAGCGCGTACTGCTGGAAGATGACACCGCGCTCGGGTCCTGGGCCGGTCACGACGGCCCCGTCGACCAGGACCTGACCGGTGGTCGGCTCGGCCAGGCCGGCCGCCAGGTTCAGCAGTGTCGACTTGCCGCAGCCCGAGGGGCCCACGACCGTCACGAACTCGCGGTCGGCGATGTCCAGGGACACCTCGTCGAGAGCGGTGAACTGCCCCTGCTTGAGCGGGAAGGTCTTGCCGGCCCGCCGGAAGGAGATCTTGGCCCCGGACGCGGCTTTGGCTTGGGCCCCCGTCGCGGACGTGTGTGCGGACGCAGAGGTCATCGTCGCTCCTGCCAGGCCGTGAGGTGGCGCTCGGCCCGCTGCAGCAGGCGGTCCATCACCAGGCCGATCACACCGATGCTGATCAGCCCGACGAAGATCGTCGGCAGGTCGTAGTAGGTCTGCGCGTGCATCATCTCGTAGCCGAGTCCCTTGTCCGCGGCGATGAGCTCGGCGGCGACCACCGTGCCCCAGGAGGCCCCGAGCCCGATCCGCATGCCGACGAGCAGGAACGGGGTGGCGGCCGGGACGACCACCTTGAGGAAGATCACGCGGTCCCGGGCACCCAGCACCCGGGCCGCGTTGACGAGCGTGCTGTCCACGCCGATCACCCCCTGGAACGCGGCGACCACACTGGACAGGAACGCGGCCAGGAAGATCACGAAGACCTTGGGTGTCTCGCCGATGCCCATCAGCACGATGGCCAGCGGGATGATCGCCAGCGGAGGCACGGTCCTGAAGAACTGCACATACGGTTCGAGCAGACCACGGGCCAGCGGGTACCAGCCCATCAGGAAGCCGACGGGCACGGCGAGCAGGGTGCCGAGGGCGAAGCCGAGGAAGACCCGGCGCAGACTGGCCAGCGCGTCCGCGCCCAGCGTGCCGTCGCCCGCCATCTCCACGGCGCGGGAGCCGACCGACACGGGGCCCGGCACGTCGACCAGGTGGGCCGAGGCTGAGATCGCCCACACGGCGACACCCAGGGCGAGCGCCACCAGGTTGAGCACCAGCGGGGGCACGGTCCGGGACCGGCGTCGCGGCGCGGACGGGGCGGGCTTCTTGTCGGGTGCGATGAGCGCGGTCATGGCGACCTCGGCGGCACGGGGACGGTCACGTTCACTCCACGGAGTTCGGTGTCTGATAGCGGGTGAGCAGGGGTGATTCGTGCAGGACGAGCGCGATGGCGCCGAGTGCGCCGCCCACCTCGCCGAGCGTGGCGTGGCGCAGGTCGATGCCGGGCCGGGAGACCGGCATCAGGTTGGCGGACAGGGCGCGCTCGACGGGTGCGAAGAGGGCGGCCCCGGCCTCGGCGACCTCGCCGCCGAGCACCATGACGTGCGGGCCGACCGCGTTGCACACGGCCGCGAGGACGGTGCCCACCTGGGTGCCGACGTCGTCCATCACCTGGCGCGCGGCCGGGTCCGTGGGCAGCGCCGCGAGGAAGCCGTCCAGGTCACCCGCGGTGGGCCGGGCGTCTAGCACGGCGCCGATCGAGGCCACCGTCTCCAGGCAGCCGTCCTTGCCGCACGAACATCGCCGGCCGCCCGGTTCGACGGTGATGTGGCCGAACTCGCCGGACAAGCCGTGGGCGCCCCGGTGCAGGGCGCCGCCCACGACCAGACCTCCGCCGACCCCGTGCGACAGCCGCAGATAGAGCACGTCCTCGACCCCGGCGGCAGCTCCCCAGGTCGCCTCGGCCAGCGCCGCGAGCCGGGTGTTGTTGTCGAGCAGTACGGGGACGCCGAACCGCTTGCGCAGCAGCACCGGCAGGTCCGCACGGGGCGTCCCTGCGGCGGGGGAGCCGGCCCGCTCGGCGGCCGGGGCGTCGTGCACCGGTCCCACCACGCCCACACCGATACCGCTGAGCGACCCGAGGCGCAGCGTGCCCCCGGCAAGGCCGCCGACCAGCCGTGCGGCGAGGTCGACCCGCTCCTCCCAGGTCAGCCCCGGACCGTGCGGGGCGCTCTCGGAACCGATCACCTCGTGGGCGACGTTGACCGCGGCGACGTGCACCGCTCGGCGGGCGAAGTCGATGCCGATGGCCTGGCCCGCGTCCCGGTGGAGACTCAGGGTCTCGACCGGCCGGCCACGCCGCCGCTCGACCGCGGCCGGCGCCGCGGCCACCACGGCGCCGCCGTCCACGAGGGCGGCCACGATGTCGTACAGGGTCGTCCGGGACAGCCCGGTCAGCCGCCCCAACTCGCCCCTGCTGAGCGGGCCGTGCGTGCGCAGGTGCCGCAGGACGAGTTCCTCGTGACCGCGGCGGAGCCGGGCCAGGGGACCCTCGTGGTCGTGTGCCATGGGGCACAGGATGCGGACCCCGTTGCTTTTACGTCAACAGTCCGGAATAAATCAGCAACCTCGGAACCATCCCTCGGAAGGGTTAATACCCGCAGGTCAGAGCCGTCTTGGGGGGTGTCGTGCGACACGGTCACGTTTCATGAGGCTGCAATGTTCCGGTGACCGGAAGGCGGGCGGACCGGCCGGAGAGCAGACCGAACGGGCGGGTGACGGGGCCGCGTGGGGCGTACCGCTCAGGCGTCCCACGCGCAGCGGAAGCCGAGGTTGCCGGTGCTGCTGTCGGGTGTGTTGGCCGTGCGGGCGGCGACCCGGTAGCGGTTGCAGTACGAGCTGTGGCACAGATACGAACCTCCCCGCATGACACGGGACGTGCCCTTGGCGGGCCCCTTCGGATCGGTCCGCGGCCGGCCGGAGTGTTGCGTGCCCCACCGGTCGGCGCACCACTCCCACACGTTCCCGGACGTGTTGAACAGCCCGTAGCCGTTGGGCTCGAACGCGTCCACCGGTGCCGTGCCCCGATAGCCGTCCTCGGCGGTGTTCTTGGTCGGGAAGTGGCCCTGCCAGATGTTGCAGCGGTGCTCGCCCCCCGGTGTCAGCTCGTCGCCCCAGGGGAAGCGCCGCTGCACCAGGCCGCCCCGCGCCGCGTACTCCCACTCGGCCTCGGTGGGCAGCCGCCCCCCGGCCCACCGGCAGTAGGCCGCGGCGTCGTTCCAGGACAGATGCACCACGGGGTGGTCGCCGCGGTCGGCCACCGTACTGCCCGGACCCTCCGGGGCCCGCCAGGTCGCGCCCTCGACACCGCACCACCAGGGCGTCTGCGGCGGGCGGGCAGCGCCGCGCCGCAGGGCCGCGGGCAGGAAACCGGCGAAGACGAAGGACCAGCCGAACCGCTCCGCCTCGGTGAGGTGGCCGGTCGCCTCGACGAACCGGGCGAACCGGTCGTTGGTCACCGCGCACGCGTCGATCCGGAAGGGCGAGAGGACGACCTCGCGCACCGGCCCCTCCCCGTCGTCGGGGAAGCCGTCCGTGTCGCGGGTCCCCATCAGGAAGGAACCGCCGTCGAGCAGCACGCTCCCGTCCCGGTCCTGCACCTCGCCCGTCACGCGGTCCGCCCGCGCGCGGACGGTCGGCCCGAGGGAAAGTCCCGCCGCGCCCCGGTCGGCCGAGGGCGCGCAGCAGTTCCTGGACTCCGCCTCGTCCACCGGGCCTCCCTCAAGAAGTGATCTTCGTCCGAGGCTACGGTACCCAGGGCCGCCACCGCTGCCGGCCGACCGGCCGCTCCTGGTCCCGGCCCGGGGTCAGTGGTGTGACGGGCCCGCGGTGTGGGAGACGGCGAAGTCCCAGAGGACCGGCAGGAGTTGACCGGGCGTCTCGATCTGGGGCAGGTGGCCGGTGCCCTCCAGCAGGACGAACTCCGCGCCGGGTACGGCCTCGGCGTACGCGCGTCCGTAGTCGGCGTCCACGACCTGGTCGCTCGCGCCCCAGGCGACCAGTGTCGGGTGGGCCACCTTGCCCAGACGGTCGGCCAGCGACGGGTCGTCCATGGCGTGCGTGCCCGCATACACCTCCAGCGCGGCACGGTTGGCCGCCATGACCGTGCGCTGCTCCTCGGAGAGCGCGCCGGCGTCGAAGCGGAACTTCGACGGGTCGTGGAACGAGAGCCGGGACAACTCGACGGGGGTCAGGGAGGAGACGTCGGCCACCGGGTGCCCCGGGACGCGTATGCCGACCGCGTTGACGAGCGCGACACCGCTGATCCGGTCACTGCCGAGAATCGCCAGTTCGGCGGCGATCCAGCCGCCGATGGAGTTGCCCACCACTGTGACGTCCCGCAGGTCGAGCTCGTCGAGCAGCTGCGCGTAGACCCGAGCCAGGGACGGCACGTCGGCGAGCCACTCGGGGCGGACCGTGCCGCCGAAACCCGGGTGGAAGGGCGTGAACACCCTGGCGGGCCGCTGCTCCGCCAGGAAACCGGCGAACGGTGTGACGGTCTGCGGGCCGCCGCCTCCGTGCAGCAGCAGGACGGGGCGTCCCGCCTGGCCCTGGAGGTCGACGGTGATGTCGACGGTGCCCTGGTCGAGTTCGAGTGTGTGGCCGGCGCTGGTCATGGGTGCCCCTGAAATCTTCGTGAGAGTTGACTCTCAGGAGATTACGGCGGCCCGGTCTCGTCATGCAAGTGAACTCTCATGACGAAAACTCGCTGTTATGATGCAGGCGTCGGATGGACCGGAGGGTCGGAGGGGTGGGCGCAGGACCCGAAGGTTCGATGAGCGTCGAGAGAGGGAAGAAAGGGAGCGCGAGCATGGCGACACAGGGTGGTGCCGGACGCACCAACCAGAAGCAGCGCACGCGTACGGCGATCCTCGTGGCCGCGCGGGAGCTGATCGACGCGGGCACCGAGGTGACCATGCCGGAGATCGCCCGTGCCGCCCTGGTCTCCGAAGCCACCGCGTACCGGTACTTCACCGACCTCCCCTCACTGATCAGTGAGGCGTTGCGAGGGGTCTGGCCGTCCCCCGCGGAGGCGCTCGCGCCGGTCGCCGGCTCCGCCGATCCCGTCGAGCGCATCGCGTTCGCCTGTGACTACCTGCTCCGCGGCATCCTCGCCCGGCAGGGCTCGGTACGGGCGATGATGGCGGCCACCGTGACCCGTCCCGAGACGGTGGCCGCACGGCCCGGCATCCGCTTCGGGCTCATCGACCACGCGCTCCGTCCTCTGGAGGCCACCCTCGGTGCGGCCGATCCGGACGCCTTCGCCCAGCTCAAGCGCGGTCTCGCGGTCGTGGTGAGCGCCGAGGCGCTCTTCGTGCTCACCGACCTGTGCGGGCTCGAAGCCGACGAGGCCGTCGCCAGTGCGGTGGGGACCGCGGTCGCGCTCACCCGGGCCGCCGCCCACCCGGTCGCACGGCCGTAACCGCGACGACGGCCGTTGCCGCAACCGTGCGAAGGCGACGCCGGGTCCGTCAGCGTCCGGTGCGCGAGGCGCGTACGGCCTGCGCCGGTCGTGTGCGGCCGTTCCCGGAGGTGAGGGCCGGTCCGGTGTATCCCACCGTGCCGAGGCTGAGCAGGACGTGGCGCTCGGCGACCTCCTCGGCGGTCAAAGGGCCCTCGGCGCGGTACCAGTTGGCAACTCCCTGGCACATGATGAGGACCGCTCGCACCGCGTCGGCCGGGATCGGCGTGGTGAACGTGCCCTCGCGGATGCCGGCTTGGACGGTGTCCAGCAGCATGTGCTGCAGATAGTCGCGCAGCGCCACGTACCGGGCGCGGTTCTCGGGCTCCAGGCTGCGGATCTCGGTGTCGAGGAAGGCCATGCCCTTGCGGTTGGCCATGTAGAGCACGATCGACTCCACCATGGCGCAGAAGCGCGGCAGCGGATCGTCGCCGGCTTCGGCGGCCGCGGCCCGGCAGCGGTCCAGGACGTCCTTCATGGACGTCTCCAGCAGTGTGGTGAGCAGCGCCTGCTTGTTCTCGTAGTGGTAGTACAGCGCGGGCACGGTCACACCGACCCGGGTGGCTATGTCCCGCACCGACGTCCCGTGGTAGCCGTGTTCGTTGAAGGCCTCCATGGCGCGCAGCAGGATGGGGTGCAGGTCGAGCCGGCCGTACGAGCGCCAGTGCTGCGGGGGAGGGGCGGTGACCCGGCTCGGTTCGGTGCTCAACGGCTCTCCTCGGATGACTCGTTCGACGAGTGGCATCGTATGTCGGCGGGGTGTCGCGTGAGGGAGTAGGTCGCTTAGCGATCGATCAGTGCTTGCTCGATGATGCTACGTCAGTCACGCCAATAATGCCTTCCTTCCTAGGCGTTGACCCTTCACTCGGTGACTCCTACTGTCTTAGCGAACGCTCAGTAAGTTCTCGGTGACCGTGTCGACCACCTCAGTCAAGGACGTCAGCTGATGCACCTGTCCACACCCCTGACCTACGCGGGGGACCCGCGCACCGCCGCGGACGAGGCCGCCGCACTGGAGTCGGCCGGCCTCGACGCGGTCTGGGTCGCCGAGGCCTACGGCTTCGACTCCCCGACGATCATGGGATATCTCGCTGCCAGGACCGACCGCATGTGGATCGGCTCGGCCGTCCTCAACGTCTACTCCCGTACCCCCGCGCTGATCGCGCAGACCGCCGCCGGACTGGACGCCCTCACCGGCGGTCGCGCCCTGCTCGGCCTCGGCGCCTCCGGGCCCCAGGTCGTCGAGGGCTGGCACGGCCGGCGCTACGACAGGCCGCTCGGCCGTACCCGCGAGACGATCGAGCTGGCCCGCCGCATCTGGCGTCGCGAGGTGGTCGAGCACCGCGGCATCACCGAGATGCCCCTGTCCCCGGAGCGGGGCGGCACGCTCGGCAAACCGCTGAAGCTGCTGACGCGTCCCGTGCGCGACAGCATCCCGGTGTACGTGGCCGCCCTCGGCCCCGCGAACGTCCGCATGACCGCCGAACTCGCAGACGGCTGGCTGCCGTTCCTCTACGCGCCGGAGCACGCGGCCAAGGTGTGGGGCGAATCCCTCGCCCGGGGCGCCGCGCTGCGCGACCCGGCCCTGGGGCCCCTGGCGGTCGTGGCCGGCGGACTCCTCGCCATCGGCCGGGACGCGGCGGCGGTACGCGATCTGATGCGGCCCACCATCGCGCTGTACGTCGGCGGCATGGGCGCACCGGGCCGCAACTTCTACCACGACCTCGTGTGCTCCTACGGCTACGAGGCGCAGGCCGCCGCCGTTCAGGAGCACTACCTGGCCGGCCGCAAGAAGGACGCGGAGGCAGCCGTCCCCGCCGAACTGTGCGAACTGGTCAGCCTGGCCGGGCCCGAGGGATACGTACGCGACCGTGTCGAGGCCTTCCGGGAGTCGGGCGTCACCATGCTCAACGTGACGCCCGTGGGGCCCGAACCCGCCCGCCTCGTCGAGCGCGTCAAGGAATGGCTGTGAAGGCCGCTTCCCCGCCCCGCACCGCCGGCTGAGCCGCCGCCCACCTCTCCACCGATCCACCCCGACCGCCAGGAGGGCGAGTTAGATGACGACAGCCCCGCACACGACTGGGGAACCACCACGGACACCGGTCGAACAGACGCTGCCCCTGCTGCTGGAACGCAACGCGCGTCTGTACGCCGAACTGCCCGCGCTGTCCTGGCAGGAGCGGGACCCCGCCGGAGCGGGTCAGGACGGCTGGGCCACCCTGACCTGGGCGCAGGTCAGGGAGCACACCACCTGCCTCGCGGCCGGCTACGCGGCGCTCGGCGTCGGCCGTGGCGACCATGTGCTGCTCATGATGGCCAACAGGCCCGAGCACTGGCTCTCCGACCTGGCCCTCGTGCGCCTCGGTGCCGTGCCCGTCACGGTCTACGGCACCTCCGCACCCGAGCAGGTCGCCCACATCGCCCGCAACTGCCGGGCCAGGGTCGCCGTCGTCGAGGGGGCCGCGCAGGTGGCGTTGTGGGAGCCGCTGTCGGCGGACCCCGGGATCCCGCTCGACCGGATCGTCGTGGTGGAGGACGACGCGGTCGGCACCCACTTCCCCTATGCCGCGCTGGGCCGGGAGCCGGTTCCCGAGCGGTTCGACAAGGTCCTGGACGCCGCACGCCCCGACGATCCGCTGACGGTCGTCTACACCTCGGGCACCACCGGTGAACCCAAGGGCGTCGTCCTGAACCACCGTCATGTGCTCGCCGACGCGCTGGCCCTCGACGAGGTGGTCGAACTCCCGCCGCACGTCGAGCACATCTGCTACCTGCCCTTCGCGCACATCGCCGAACGGATGCTCGGCATCTACCTGCCCTGTCACCGCGCCTCGCACGTCTACCTGTGCGCCGATCCGTCAGGCGTCGCCGAGACGGTGCGCAAGGTGCGCCCGGCCCAGTTCTTCGGCGTGCCACGCGTATGGGAGAAACTCGCCGCCGCCGTCCGGTCCGTCCTGTCCCTCATGCCGCCGGACCAGCGGGAACTCATCGCGGAGGCCGCCCGGGTGGCGCGGGAACATGTCGGGTACCGGGAGCGGGGCGAACGGCCGCCCGCCGAACTGGAGGCGGCCTACGCACGGCAACGGTCCGAGGTCCTGCTGCCGTTGCTGGCCGCGGGCGGCCTGGACCGGATCACCTGGGCGGCCAGTGCCTCGGCCCCCATGCCGATCGACGTGGTGCGGTTCTGGGCCGGCTTCGGCATCGTGATCATGGACGCGTGGGGACTCACGGAGACCACCGGAGTGGCGACCACCAACAGCCCGCGCACCGGTTTCCGGCTGGGTTCGGTGGGGCGCCCCGTCTCCTCCGTACAGGTCCGCGTCGCAGGCGACGGCGAGATCGAGGTCCGGGGCTCGACCGTGTTCTCCGGGTATCTGCGCGAGGACGGCACGGTGCGGTCGGCGGTGGACGGGGAGGGCTGGCTGCGCACCGGTGACCTCGGCCGTCTCGACGCGGACGGCTATCTGTGGCTCACCGACCGCAAGAAGGAAATGATCATCACGTCGACGGGCAAGAACGTCTCCCCGGCGCTGGTGGAGAACGCCCTCAAGGAACACCCGCTGATCGGCCAGGCACTGGTGCACGGTGACAACCGTTCCTACCTCGTGGCGCTGCTGGTGCTCGACGCGGAGGCGGCGCCCGCCTGGGCCGCCTCCCAGGGCCTCGGCACGGACCTCGGCCTCGACGCCCTGGCGGCGCATCCGGCCGTACGGGAAGAGGTGGACCGGGCGGTGAAAGCGGCCAACGCGCGTCTGAACCGCACCGAGCAGGTCAAGCGGCACCGGCTGCTCGCGGAGGAGTGGGGCCCGGCCACGGGAGAGCTGACACCGTCGCTGAAGATGAAGCGCCGTGTCATCAGGGAGAAGTACGCCGCCGCGCTGACGGAGTTGTACCAGGACTGACCCGCCTCGGGCCTGCCCCGGTCCTTTCTCTCGTTTCCTACGACGGCGGGTGTCCCGCCCCGCGGAGGGGCGGGACACCCGCCGTCATACGCCGTCCACTCGCCTGGAGCGCGCCCGGGGAGCTACAGCCCGTAGGTCTTGCCGATCACGTCCCGCTGGATCTCGCTCGTCCCGCCGTAGACGGTGGAGACGACCGCGGCGCGCAGATGGCGCTCCATGTCGTACTCGGTGGCGTAGCCGTAGCCGCCCATCATCTGCATGCCCTCAAGCGCTGCCCGCTTGGCGGTCTCGGTGGCCTTGAGCTTGGCCATGGACGCCTCGCGGGGGAACAGCCGGTCCGGCTCGGCGTCGCAGTCCAGCGCCACCTCCCGCACCAGCAGGCGGGTGCACTCGATCTCCGTGGCGAGGTCCGCGATCCTGTGGCGCAGGGCCTGGAAGGAGCCGACGGGACGGCCGAACTGCTCACGCTCACGGACGTACGCGACGGCGTCGTCGAACGCCCGGCGGGCCAGGCCGAGCATGGTGGCGGCGAGGAAGAGACGTTCGTAGTTGAGCCCCGCCATCAGCTGGCGCCAGCCGTTGTCGACCTCACCGACGACGGCGTCGGCGGGCAGGCGTACGCCGGTGAGGTAGACGTCGTTCACCTCGCGGCCGCCCATGGTCTCGATCCCCCGGATCTCCACACCGGGTGTGCCGGCCGGGACGTGGAACATGGTGAGCCCGGCGTGCTTGTCCCCGGAGGTCCGGGCCACGAGCAGGATGCTGTCGGCGATGTGGGCGTTGGAGATCCACGTCTTCTGACCGTCGATCAGCCAGTCGCCTTCGGAGCCTCGTCGGGCGCGGCAGGCCAGCGCTCCCACGTCGGAACCGGCCCCGGGCTCGGACATCGCGATCGCGAGCACCTTGCCCTCCACGACACCGGTGAGCACGTCCCGCCTCTGCTGCCGGGTGCCGAACCGTTCGTAGGCCTTGGCGGTGATGACGCTGGTGACGAAGCCGCCCGCCGGGACCATCCCGTAGGCGGTCTCCTCCAGGAACAGGCAGGCGTCGGCCAGGCCGCCGCCGGAACCGCCGTGTTCCTCCGGCAGGCACACCCCGAGCCAGCCGAGTTCGGCGAGCCGCCCGTAGAGGCCGGGGTTGTGGGGCTCGCGGCCGCCCCCGGTCAGCGCGTCCCGCTGTTCACGCGTACCGCATTCGCGTTTGGCGAAGTCGCGGACGGCCGCGACGAAGTCGGACTGTTCCGGGGTGAGTCGACTGCCCATGAGGTCCTCCGGGTTCCGGTGGTCGGAAAGAGCTGGCTGCAGAGCGAGGCACAGAGAGGGATACCAGAGGTGGATACAAAGAAATGCTTACTGTTTCATAGTATCTCCGATGGATCTCGGGCGGTAAGGTGAGGAGCACCATGACGACTTCTGCGAACGACTCCCTGCTCGCCCGGGCCATCGCCCGGCCCGAGACGGAGGAAAAGGTGGCGCGGCGGATCCTGGACGCCGCACTGGACCAGTTCACTACGTTCGGCCTGCGCCGCTCCTCCATGGACGATGTCGCCAAACGGGCGGGGGTGTCGAGGGTCACGGTCTACCGCCGTTTCCAGACCAAGGACGGGCTGGTCGAGGCCTGTCTGCTGCGCGAGGGCAGCAGGTTCTTCCAGAAACTGGACTCCGCGGTGGCGGCGCTGCCGACCATGGAGGAGCGGGTCGTCGAAGGGTTCGTGGTGGCGCTGCGCCACACCAGGGCCCATCCGCTCTTCGGTGGCCTGCTGCGCCTCGAACCCGAAGTGGTGCTCCCCTATCTGACCGTCCAGGGAGGCCCCTCGCTGGAGGCCACCTGCGACTACCTGACCGCGCATCTGCGGCGCGCCCAGCAGGTGGAGGGACGGGGCGACTCCGACCCCAGGCCGGTCGCCGAACTGATGATCCGTGTCGCCGTCTCCTTCCTGCTGAACCCGTCGAGCTGCATCGAGATGGAGGACGAGGACCAGGCCCGCGCCTTCGCCCGCCGCTATCTCGCCCCGCTCCTGGACGCCTGAGGACGCGTCCGTTCCGGCCGCGCGTCCGGTCCCGGCCGTCAGCGCCGCCGGTGCAGCCACCGCGCCACGGCGACGGCACGGGCGCGGGCGGCCGCCGGCGTACCGAACGAGGTCAGGTTCACCGGCGGGGCGAACCGCTGGACCGTGACGGACTGGGGTGCGGCGAACGCCCGCAGTCCGTCCGCACCGTGGATGCGCCCGAACCCGGACTCCCCGGAGCCGCCGAACGGCAGGGCCGGGACGGCGGCGAAGCCGAGCACGGAGTTGACGGACACCGCACCGGCCCGCAGCCGGCCGGCGATCGCGGCGCCCTCGCGCCGGCTGCGGCAGAACACCGAGGCGGCCAGCGCGTAGGGCGAGGCGTTGGCGCGCCGCACCGCCTCGTCCGTGCTCGCCACCGCGTTGACCGCCACGACCGGCCCGAACGTCTCCTCGGTCATCGCGGCCGAGTCCTCCGGTACGTCGGCCAGGACGACCGGTGCGATGTACGGCCCGGAGACCGAGGCGGCGTCGCCGAGCAGCGCACGCGCGCCGTCCGCCAGCGCCTGCTCCACGTGGCGCCGGACCACGGCGGTCTGGGCCGGCATCGTCATGGGGCCGTACACGGCGTCCGGCAGCGCGCCGACCCGCAGCGCGGCGGCCCGTTCGACCACCTTGCGGCACAACAGGGCGTGCACCTCCCGTACGACGTAGACGCGTTCGACGCCCGCGCAGGTCTGCCCGGCGTTGCTCATCGAGCCCCACACGATCGCGTCGGCCGCCGCGTCGAGGTCCGCGTCGACCGTGACGATCGTCGCGTCCTTGCCGCCGCACTCGGCGAGGAACGGTGTCAGCGACCGCGCGCACAGCGCCATCACCTTGCGCGCCGTGCCGGGGGACCCGGTGAACGCGACCTTGTCGACGTCCGACCCGGCCAGTGCCTCGCCCGTCGCCGCCGCACCGGTCACGGTGGTCAGCAGCCCGGCGTGCTCGGGCACGGCCGCGGCGAGGAGTCCGGCCAGCAACACGCCCGTACCCGGAGTGTGTTCGGACGGTTTGAACACCACGGCGTTCCCGGCGGCCAGCGCGTAACCGATGGAACCCATGGGTGTGTAGAGGGGGTAGTTCCACGGGCCGATCACCCCGATCACGCCGAGTGGCCGATGGACCACGGCGGCCCGCTGGTTGACCGCCGTGAGGCCGCTGCGCACACGACGCCCGCGCAGCACCCGATCGGCGTTACGGGCCGCCCAGTCGAGGTGCTCCAGCGTGAGGACCACTTCAAGTTCCGCGTCGCCGTGCGGTTTCCCCGTCTCCGCGGCGATCGACCGGGCGACGGTGTCGAGCGAGGACGCGATCTTCCGCTTCCACCGCAGGAGGTGTTCACGTCGGCGTGCCGCGGGCAGTGCGGCCCAGCCGGCTGCGGCGGTCCGGGCCTGCTCCACGGCGTGGGCCACCTCCTGCGGGCCGTGGACCGGGTGTTCGCCGACGGGGTCGTCGGTGGCGGGGGAGCGGACGGTGAAGGTGGCGGGGCGGGGCGTCGCGTCCTGGTCCGTGTCGGTCATCGCAGCTCCTGGTGGGTGGATGGGTTCTCGCCTGCCGGGCCGGCGCCCGCGCTCGCGTCCGTGCCCGCTTCCTGGTCCTCGTTCGCGTGGGATACGTCCGGGTACGTGTCCTCGTCCGCGTACGCGGCACGCGTGCCGTCCTCGTCCGGCAGCGGTCGCAGCGGCCTGGAGTGGGCCCAGTGCGGGCCGAGGTCGTCCAGCGTCCAGCCGAAGGGGTAGCTGCGGGGCCTGGGCCGGTACGGCAGCCAGCCGGGCCGGGCGGGCAGCCGGCGCACGAGGGCGGCGCGGGCCCGCAGGGCACGGTGCGTGGCGGTCCGCACCCGGCGCGGCTGCGGGGGGAAGCCCAGCGCGTCGAGCAACGCGTCGTCGAGGACGGCGAGCGAGGCGCGTGCCACCAGCGGCCGGAGCCTGGTCGGGTACCACTGGGTGACGACCCGCAACGTGGCCGCGGCGACCCGCCGGTTGGCCGGGTCGTAGGCGAACATCCGCTGCTCGTAGGTGTCGTGGAGCCGGGCGAACCCCGCGAAGTCGACGGGCAGTCCGGCCAGGCCCATCATCTCGCCCATGCGCCGGCCCACGAGTGCGAGGCTCTCGGTCTCCTGAGATGACAACGGCCGCCAGCCGTACCGGTCGATCCACCGTTTGGGGCCGACGACGGTGGTGGCCAGGACGTAGAGGTAGTCCTCTTCGGGTATGCGGTAGCGGCCGTGGATCCGGTTGAGATGGCGGGCGGCGGCCCTGCCCTGTTCGGAGTCCATGCCGTCACGCACCATCTCGTGGGCGATCAGTACGGTGTCGTCGTACCGCTTCTGTCCCGCCCGCTCGAACTCCTGCGTACGGTCCAGGAGTTGTGAGATGCGCGGCACGCCGTAGTCCCGAAGGAAGGCGATCGAGACGCCCTGGAGGTAGTCCCAGGGGAACTCGTACTCGGTGAGCAGGCGGAAGATCTCCTCGTAGTCCTGCTGGGGGTCCATCTGCTCGATGCGGTGGAGCCGGCTGTAGCGGCCCATGGGTGGGGTCTCCTATCGGTGCCTGCTGCGTACTGTCAGGTCGGCGAAGTTCACGGTCTCGGCGTCGACCAGTACCTGACCGGCCTCCACGGTGGTCACCTCCAGCTTCGGCAACTGCACGGCGATCGGGAGGTTGGCCGGCACGATGTCGGCCCCGATGCAGATGCGGGGGGTGCCGACGTCGAGGACGGGAATGGTGAGGGAGCCGATGAGCCGGGTGACGTAGATGTCGACCTGGGGGATGTCGAGATCGACGTCGATCGTCTGGACCTGGTCACCCGTCTCCAGCCGGAAGGCGTAGTCGTCCGCGACCAGCCGGTCGGCGTGCACCCACAGCACCTTCATCCGGCCGCCCGAGACGGTCGGCAGATAGGTGGCGCCGTGGACGATGGCGCCGTACGCGGTCAGGGTGTCGGCGCCGACCTCGGGGTAGGCGGGGCTGACGGGGTAGGTGGACCGGGGGCGCCCTGGCTGGTCGCCGACGACGATCGGCGGACGCAGGGCGGTCAGGTCGTCCGGGTCGTCCGAGGTCTCGCCGGGGGTGGCCTGCGGGTTGGGGAGCCCTCCGGTGTCGATGCCGGTCAGACACGGGAGCGTCACCTGTGAGCCCTCGGTGTCCGCGTCCGGTGCCGCCGCGTCGCCATCGGCAGCGCCATCGCTGTCGGGGTCGCTGTCGTCCGAGAGGGAGGGGGAGGGGGAGGGCGGGACGGAGGAGTCGGAGGTCGGCTCCTGCGTCGGTGTCCCGGTGGCGTCGGACGAGGGGGAGGGCGAAGGGGCGGGGGTGGGTGCGGGGTCCCAGGGCCAGGGCCAAGGCCAGGAGGGGATGGGGAAGGAGTCGGTGCGGGGTGCCGCCGCCGCGGTGCCGACGGCCGGCAGCCCGGCCGCCACCACGGCGGTCACGGTGAAGAGGACCGCGCGGCGTACGGAGCTCCGGCGCTCGCCGTACCGGGCACGGACCTCACGGGCTTTTGGGCCGGGGGCCTCCGGTTCCGACGACGGGGACGACGTCGCCGACGCGGCGGCCACGGGGATCTCCGACGACCCGGACCCCGGCCGGTCCGTGTGCGGGTCGCGGCCCCCGCCCTCGTCGTGGTCCTCGGGTACGCGGTGCGGCAGCCAGCCGAAGGCCATCGAGGAGCCGATCAGACCTGCCAGCATGCCCATGCCGAATCCGCCGAGGTTCGTCGTCGCCAACGAGGTCAGCGAGGCGATCGTGGTGACCACGGAGACGAACATCCGCTGGTCCGGCTTGAAGAGGAAGAAGACGCCGCCCGCGATCAGGACCAGGCTGATGCCGACGGCCGACATGGCTCCCACCCCGACCTTGATCATCAGAGGGAGCGGAGCCAGGGGAATGGCCACCATCTCCACACCGCCCGCGATGACCCACACCGCCGCCCAGAACGGCCGGCGCCGGCGCCAGCCGCGCAGCGAGCGGCGCAGCCGGGGTGCGGGCAGGATCCGGTCGAGCCAGTCGCCGGTCTCACGCGCGAGTTCCGACAGGAACCCCAGTACGAAGCTGAACATGACCGAGTCCGTCCGTCGCCGTCAGAAGCACTGCTTGCCGGTCCTGCTGAACTCGATCGCCAGCTTCTCCAGCGTCAGGGTGCCCCCGTTGGCCGCGTAGGCCGTGCTCCTGACGTCATGGGCGACGGCGGTGCTCGCCTGGACGCCGAAGGTGCCCTCGGGGCCGGTGATCCCGGGCGCGGCGGTCAGTGTGGAGGCGTCGCGGCCGGCCTCGACGCCGGTGACCTTGCCCCCGCCGCCGGTCAGCGCGTCCGTGTTGACCACGAGGTCGGTGCCCGCGAGCGGCTTGTCCGCCCCCGAGCGCACCAGCATCGTGATGTCCCCGAGCACGGGCACCTTCTGCTTGAGCGAGACGCACACGTCGGAGATCGTGCCGCTCTTGACGCCGGCCAGGAGCACGGGCTTGGCGCCGCTCGCGGAGCCGCCGACGGACGAGGGGAACGAGGACACTCCCTTCGCGGTGACCTCGGAGGCCGAGACCTGGAACGCGGCACCGGAGACGGCGAAGGAGGCGGCCAGCGCCCCTTGCGCGAGGGCGATGCCCATCGCCCCCACGGCCAGGGTGCCGGGGACGAACATGACGGCGGCGCGCTTCCAGTGGGTCCGGCCCTCTCCCGGGGTGATCGTCCGGTCATTGACGTGTCTGGCGCTCATGGGAAGTCCCTTCCGCAGGGCGAGGCGACGGCGATGAGCACGCGGTTGCCCTCGATGAGTCGAAGATACAAAAACTATTGACTTGTTTCACGGGGCGCGTCAATACTCCCGACACAACGGAGACACGGAGGCGTGATGACCGCACTGCCGCATACGTCGGCCGACCCAACAAGCCATCCACCGAACAAAATTGACGCTGCCTCAGCTGTCCGGGCGCCTCGCCGGGGTGGGCCGGCCTGGCGGTACTTCGGAGACGCCCGCTCGACGATCATGGCGCCCCAGTTGCTGCTTCTGCAGGTCGCACACCCCGTCGTCGGCGCGGGCGTCGCCGACCACAGCAACTTCCGCGCCGAGCCCTGGCCCCGACTCGTCCGTACGCTGCTGTCGCTGACCACCGTCATCTACGGAGGCCAGCAGGCCGCCACCGACGAGGCGCGCCGGCTGATCCACGTGCACGCCGCGATGAAGGGCACCGACTCGGCGGGCCGCCGCTATCACGCGCTCAACCCGGAGGCGTACCACTGGGTGCACGCGACCCTCGTCAAGGCGCCGGTCGACGGGCAGCGCCTGTTCGGCAAGGGCATGACCGAGGAGGAGACCGAGCGCTACTACCGCGAGATGCGTGACGTCGGACGCGTCTGGGGCCTCAAGGAGCATCATCTGCCCGCCACCTGGGCGGAGTTCACCGAGTACTACGACGACATGGTCGACAACCGGCTGGAGCACAACCAGTCCGTGCAGGACGTACTGGACGAACTCGCCCACCCCGCCAAGCCGTTCCGGTGGATACCCGGTCTCCTCTGGCGGCCCCTCGCCAGGGTCGCCGCGCGGTACGCCCTGCTGGTCACCGTCGGCACCCTGCCGCCCCGGCTGCGCGAGCGCCTCCACCTCACCTGGGACCGCCGCAGGCAACGTTCCCTGCGCCGCTTCGCGTTCCTGGTGCGGGTCCTGATGCTGCCGGTCCCGCCACCGCTGCGCATCGCGGGCTCGCTCGCCATCGCCTACTGGGCGACCCACCGGCCGGGCACCGATCCCGCCACGCGGCGGCCGCTGGGGGCGTGGTGACATGACATCCACCACGCCCGCCGCGGAACCGGTCCCGATCGCGCCGGGAACCATCCTCTGGGACATCGCGGGCGACATACGGCTGCTGCTCTCCCTGCCCGCCGCTCTCGTCCTCCAGGTCGCCCATCCGGCCGTCGGCGCCGGCGTGGACGAACACTCGGTGTTCCGGACCGATCCCTGGGGGCGCGCCGAACGCTCCCTGGAATCCCTGCAGTTGTGGGTCTACGGCGGTGACCGGGCGATCGAGGAGGGGCGCCGGCTGCGCCGCCTGCACAAGACCATCAGCGGGACCGACACCCGAGGGCGCCCCTACCACGCGCTCACTCCCACGTACTACGCCTGGGTGCACGCGACCGCGTACCCCGTCTTCCTGCGGGCCGCGCGATATCTGTCCCACCCGTTGTCCCCGGAGGACGAGCGGCGCCTCTACGACGAACTGCTGCACCTCGGTGCGATCCTCGGCATCAAGGCGCGTGACATGCCCCGGACGCCCGAGGAGTTCTGGCCGTACTTCGACGCGATGATCCAGGACGAGCTGGAACGGACGGCCGTGTCCGGTGAGCTCCTCGACCCGCGCCGCGGCATCCCGCCGCCACCCGGCTCCGGCGCGCTGGTTCGCCGGCTCTGGCCCCTGTTCAGCAGGCCACTGGCCGGGCTGCACGTCTTCGTCACCACGGGCCTGCTGCCACCGGCCGTCCGGGAGAGACTCGGTCTGGTCTGGAGGCCACGCGACGAACGCAGGCTCCGGCTCTTCGGTGCCGTGGTCCGCACCCTCGTCCCGCTGCTCCCCGAACGCCTGCGCTTCCTGCCAACGGCCCGCGCCGCCCGCTCGGCGCGGCGCGGGGTGTAGTTCCGGGCGGGCTCGGCCGCCGGCGGCACGCTACCGCGTGTCGAGCGGTCCGCCGGCGGCGCGCCAGTCGACGAGGCCGCGGCTCATGTTGACGGCGTCGAAGCCGTTCTCCACCAGCAGGTTGGCCGCACCGGCGGAGCGGATACCGCCGGTGCAGAAGGTGATGAGCAGGCGGTCTTCGGGGAGTTCGAGGCAGCGTGCGGGCAGCTCCTCCAGCGGTATGTGTACGGCGCCCGGGATGTGCGCGCGGTTCCACTCGAACGCGCGGCGGACGTCCACGACGAGGGCGCCGTCCTCGACGAGCCGGATCGCCTCGACGGCGGTGATGGCTGGTGGCCTGCGCAGATAGTGCCGGAAACTCATACGCTCCCTCCTGTCGGGGCATGACAGGACGGCGGACGGGACGGCAACGAGAAGTCCATAACCTTCAGCCTAACTGAAGGTTTTGGGCGAAGGGGCGACAGGGGTCGGGTCAGCCGGTCCCCGAGATCGTCCGGGTCATCTGGACGCGCAGCGCCTCGGTCAGCTCGGGGTGCCGCGCGGCGAACTCCGCGTCGAGGCGGGCCACCACCGTCGAGGCCCGTGCCAGCAGCGACTCGCCCTCGGCCGTGACCCGCAGGCTCGACGCGGAGCCCGCGTGCGCGGTCCCGTCGTCGACGAGCCCGGCCCTGGCCAAGGCGGCCACCGCGGTGTGCGCACTCTGCACCGTGACGCGTGAACGCCGGGCGAGCTCGCTGAAGGAGATACCCGGAGTGCCGCGTACGTGCCCCAGCAGCCCGTACTTGCGGGTGGTCAGACCGAGCGGCTTGAGCGCCTCGGCGAACTCGGCCTCCCACACGCGCCCCACCGTGAGCAGCGTGACGGTCGGGCTGAAGGGGGGAGGGGGCTGGGCCATGGGGGGCAGATTACCAATCCACCACAACGCGGTCCTGCGGCTGTACGGGGCCGATAACCTCCGGCCGTGGAAAGCGAATCGAACAGCAACGCGCGGAGAACGGCCGAACTGAACGCGAGTGACCGGAAGGCGGGCGACCCGAACACAGGTGAACCGAACACGGACGGCTGGCTCGAAGCCACCCGCGCGTCCTACGACACCGTCGCCGCCGACTACGCGGACCTGCTGCGCCACTTCCTGGATGAGACACCCCACGAACGTGCGTTCCTGGCGCGGTTCGCCGAACAGGTCCACGCCGGTGACCGAGGGCCGGTCGCGGACGTGGGATGCGGACCGGGAAGGATCACGGCCCATCTGCGGACACTGGGCGTGGACGCGTTCGGGATCGACCTGTCACCCGGCATGGTCGAGGTGGCCCGGCGCGATCATCCCGGCGTGCGGTTCGAACTCGGCTCCATGACGGACCTGGACCTGCCCGACGGCTCGCTGTCGGGCCTCGTGGCCTGGTACTCGCTGATCCACATCCCCGACCGCGAGATGGAGTCGGTCCTCAGGCACTTTCGGCGTGTGCTGCGGCCCGGTGGTCCGCTGCTCGTCGGGTTCCACGTCGGTGACGAGTCCCGGCTGAAGACGCGGGGCTACGGCGGTCACCCGATGAACGTCCACGTGCACCGTCGACCGCTCGGGCGGATGACTGCCTGGCTCGACGGCGCGGGGTTCACTGTCGAGGAACACCGGACACTGACCTCGGCCGAGAGTTCGCTCGGCGGGATCGTCCTCGCCCGTCGCCGGTCCGGCCGGGATGTCAGCGGCCGGTGAACCGGGGGGCACGCCGGGCCAGGCCGGCCGCGATGCCTTCCGCGCTGTCCTCGGTGGACCACAGGCGCTGCTGCTCCCTGAGCTCATGGGCGACCGCCGCCTCGACCTCGTCGGCGAGACCGGCCCGTAGCGTCGCCCGGACGGACCTGACCGCCAAGGGGGCCGACCGGGCGATCTCCTGAGCCCACTCCACGGCGGCTGTCCGTACGGTGCCGGGCTCCGTGAGGCGGTCGGCCAGGCCGATGTCCACCGCCTCGGTGCCCCGGACGCGGCGGCCCGAGTAGAAGAGATCCGCCGCCTTCTGTACGCCCACGATGCGGGGAAGTGTGACACTGAGGCCGAACCCGGGGTGGAAGCCCAGCTGTGAGAAGTTCGCCGCGAAGCGACCGCCGGGCTCGGTGACACGGAAGTCGGCCGCACAGGCGAGCCCGAGACCGCCGCCGACCGCGGCTCCCTGGACGGCGGCGACGATCGGCTTCGGGGCACGGAAGATCCGTACGGCCTCGCGGTAGAGCCGGCCGGAGGTCTCCGGGCGGGACGCCGCAGTGAAGTCGCCGTCGTCCCCGAAGTCGGCTCCGGCGCAGAAGTGCTTTCCCTCGGAGCAGAGCACGATCACGCGGCACCGCGGGTCGTCGCCGAGCCCGGTCACCGCGTCGGCGACGGCGCGGACGAGGCCCTCGTCGAAGAAGTTGGCCGGGGGACGGCGCAGTTCGACGACGGCGACATGGCCGGCGAGGTCGACGCGCAGACCGTCGCCCGACAGGTCGGTGATGTTCCTGGGGGTGGTCACGGAGACACCTCTCGGAGGAGCGGGAGAAGAAGGGGGAGCGCGGCGGATCACGGTACGGGTGCGTAGGGGCGTACGTGTAGGTGCACGGACGGCTGAGCGGGTCGGCCCGGCGGACTCACAGCCCCATGGACTTGGCGATGATCGTCTTCATCACCTCGCTGGTGCCGCCGTAGATCCGGGTGACCCGGGCGTCGGCGTAGAGACGGCAGATGTCGTACTCGCGGATGTACCCGTACCCGCCGTGCAGTTGCAGGCACGCGTCCACCACCAGGCCCTGCGTCTCCGTGCAGTACAGCTTGACGCGGGCGGCGTCCGCCACGGACAGGTCACCCTCCTCGTGGTCGGCTATCGCCCGGTCGAGCAGGGCCTGGCCCGCGGCCACCCGCGTGTCCAGGTCGGCGAGCGTGAACTTGGTGTTCTGGAAACTCGACAGGGCCTTGTCGAAGACGCGGCGCTCCTTGACGTAGGCCGTGGTGAGGTCCATCGCGGTGACGGCCTGGGCCTGTGCGTTGACGGCGATCGAGAGCCGCTCCTGCGCGAGGTTCCCGGTGAGGTACTCGAAGGCCCGGCCCTCTTCCCCCAGCAGGTTGTCGTGCGGCACCAGCACGTCGTCGAAGAAGAGCTCCGAGGTGTCCTGGGTCAGCAGGCCCAGCTTCTTGAGGAGCCTGCCCCGCTGGAAACCCTTCATCCCGTCCTCGACGACCAGCAGGGAGAGGCCCCCGCGGCGGTCGTCGGACCGGGACGTACGCGCCACGACCACGACGATGTCGGCCTGACTGCCGCCCGTGATGAAGGTCTTCGAGCCGTTCAGCACCCACCCCTCCGGTGTGCGCCGAGCGGCCGTGGTCATACCGGCCAGATCGGAACCCGCGCCGGGTTCGGACATGGCGATGGCCGACATCAGGGTGCCGTCGGCCATCCCGGGGAGCCACCGCTCACGTTGCTCCGGTGTGGCGTAGGACATCACGTACGGCATGACCACATCGGTGTGCACGCGCAGCGAGCCGAGCGTGGCCCGGCTGTAGGCGACCTGCTCGGTGAGGATGCAGTTGAACAGGAACGACCGCTCCCCGCCGCCTCCGTACTCGGTCGGGACCTGGAGCCCGAGGGCGCCCAGGGCGGCGACGTCCCGGTACAGGGAGCGCGGCACCGCGCCCGCCTCCTCCCACTCGGGCATGTGCGGGACGACCTTCTTCGTGAGGAAGTCCTGCAACGCGTCGGCGAAGGCGTGGTGTTCGGGTCCGTACAGTGTTCGGCGCATGGTCGGATCAGCCCTTTCGGCGGGGCTCGGACGCAAGGCCGCCGAGCACAGTGGCAGTGTCGTGACCCGGACTCGGTGCGGGCCGGGGTGTCGAGGCCGGGGTGCGGCTGAACCGCGGCGCGGGCGCGGGCTGCGGGACACCGCCCACGTCGACGAAGGTCCGCCGGGCGCCGACATGGGCGTCCTGCGGGGCGTCCGCCAGCCCGAGGACGGGACTGACGCAGGCGTCGCTGCCGGCGAAGACCTCCAGCCACTCCCGCCGGGGCCGCGACGCGAACAGACCGCCCAGCCGGTCCCGTATCGCGGGCCAGTTGTGCCGCCCGGTGCGGTCCGTGGTCAGCACCGGGTCGTCGCCGGCGCCGAGCCCTGCCAGGAGCTGCGCGTAGAACTGGTCCTCCAAGGCACCGACGGCGACGAACAGTTGGTCCTCGCAGGGATAGACGGTGTAGTAGGGGGCACTTCCGTCGAGGAAGTTCCCGCCGCGCTCCGCCGTCCAGCGGCCCTGCGCCATCAGCCCGTGGAGCAGGGCACTCAAGGTGGCCGTTCCGTCGACGATCGCGGCGTCCACCACCTGCCCCTCGCCCGTGACGCGGGAGTGCAGCAGCGCGGCCAGCACGCCGACCGCGAGCAGCATGCCGCCCCCGCCGAAGTCGCCCAGCAGATTAAGCGGCAGGGCCGGAGGACCGTCCGCGGGTCCCATCGCGCCCAATGCCCCGGACACCGCGATGTAGTTGATGTCATGGCCGGCGGTCCGCGCGTACGGTCCGTCCTGGCCCCACCCCGTCATACGGCCGTACACCAGCGCGGGGTTGCGGGCCAGACAGGGCTCAGGGCCCAGCCCCAGCCGCTCCATGACACCCGGGCGGAAGCCCTCGATGAGCACGTCGGCACGCTCCACCAGGGCGAGTACGGAGTCGGCCGCGCCGGGCTGTTTGAGGTCGAGGGCGACGGAGGACCGGCCCCGCCCCAGGACGTCGGTGGCGGGCGCGTGGGGACCCGCACCGGACACCGGGCGTTCGACGCGTACGACGTCGGCTCCCAGGTCGGCCAGCATCATGCCGCAGAAGGGAGCGGGTCCGATGCCCTTGAGCTCGACCACCCGCACCCCGGTCAGCGGGCCCGTCACCGGGTCAGCTCCTTGAGCTGTCCGACGGCTCGTGGCGCGTCGGATCCCGCGTTCACGTTGACCCGGAAGTCGGTCACTCCCGCGGCGCGGAACGCGTCGAGCCGGTCGCGGACGTACGCGGGCGGTCCGCACACGGTCAGCGCTTCCACGAGCCGGTCGGACAAGGCGTCCGCCGCGGCCTCCGGCCTCCGGTCCAGGTAGAGCCGCTGCACGCGCTCCGCCTCGTCGGGGAAGCCGTAGCGGCGTACGAGGTCGTTGTAGAAGTTGGCGCCCTTGGCACCCATACCGCCGATGTAGCGGGCCAGCGAGGGGCGGGCCCGGTCGCGGGCGGCCCGCACCGCGTGGGCCGACTCGCCGGTTATCTCGGTGTGCGCGCTGACGGCGATCTGCAGCGGCGGCAGGCCGGGGTCACGGTCCGCCGTACCCTTGCGCAGGTCCTCGCCCCAGACGAGATCGGCGAGTTCCGGGATGAACAGCGAGGGCAGCCACCCTTCGGCGCGTGCGGCCGTGAGCCGCACATTGCGCGGGCCGAGACTGGCCAGCCAGATCGGGATGCGCGGACGCACGGGCCGCGTCATCAGCTTGAGCGGTTTGCCCAGACCGGTGGCGGGAGCGGTGGCCCCCGCCGCAGCGGTGCCGGTGCTCGTGCCCGCGCCTGTGCCCCTGTCCGCCGGGAGCGGCAGACGCACACTGCGGCCCTCGTACACGGCCGGTTCGCGGCGCCAGATCAGGCGGCAGACCTCCATGACCTCACGACTGCGTTCCAGGGGGCGGGAGAAGGGGACCCCGTGCCAGCCCTCGACCACCTGAGGACCCGATGTCCCCAGGCCCAGGTCGAAGCGCCCGCCGGTGAGTTCGTCACAGGAGGCGGCCGTCTGCGCGATGAGGGCGGGGGAACGGCTGAACACGTTGATCACGGCGCTGCCCAGCCGCAGGCGCGTCGTCGCGGCGGCACAGAATCCGATCACGGAGACCGCGTCACGCCCGTAGGCCTCCGGTACCCAGACCATGTCCGCGCCGGCGGCCTCCACATCGCGCAGATACCCGCGCAGCGTGGACGCGTCGGCGGTCAGGTCGACATTGACAGCGAGGACGAGCGGATCGCTCATGGTTCCTTCCTCCGTACGACTGCGCGGGGCGAAGCCGGTGGTGAGGCCGATGGTCAGGCCGTGGGTGCGGCCGTGGGCGAGGCGGGGCCCGGCTGCCGGCCGGCAGCCTCCCCGACGAGCAGGGCGGCCAGGCGTTCGCGGTGGTGCACCGCGTCACCGAACAGGTGCGCGGTGGCGCGGGCGCGTTTCAGATACAGGTGGATGTCGTGTTCCCAGGTGAATCCGATGCCGCCATGGATCTGCAGGGCGTCGGACGCACAGGAGGTGACGGCGTCGGCGCAGAAGGACTTGGCGAGACTGACGGCCACGGCCAGGTCGGGCGCGTCGGATTCCACCGCGCTGACGAGGTGATGCGTGACCGAGCGCGCCGATTCCACCCTCGCCAGCATGTCGGCACAGCGGTGTTTGACCGCCTGGAAGGACCCGATCGTCCGACCGAACTGGGTGCGTCGGCCGGCGTACTCGACCGCCATGTCCAGGCACTGTTCCGCGCCGCCGACCTGCATGGCGCACAGGCATGCGACGGTGACGGCCGCCGTCCGGTCGAGCAGCCGCACGAGCCGGTCCCCGGAGAGTCCCGGCGCCAGCCGTACGGCCGGCGCGTCGCGCATCCGCAGTCGGCCCACGGGCTGGGTGGCGTCCAGACAGACGAGGGGAGCCCGCTCCACGCCGGACGCCTTCGGCCCGAGGGCGAACACGGCGAGCCCGGTCGGGGTCCGCGCGACGACGAGGACGAGGTCCGCCGAGCCGAGGTCCGTGACATAGCGGACCTCACCGTCCAGCACCCAGCCGGTCCCGTCCTGCCGCGCCTCGACGGACACCGCGTGGGCGTCCCAGCGGCCCGCGGCGTCCAGAGCGGCGACGGTGGCGATGACCGTGCCCTCGGCGACGCCGGGCAGACGCTCACGCGCGACCTCGTCACCGGCCTCGGCCAGACCGGTCAGCAGCACGGCCGCGGTCACCGCCGAGGACAGGAAGGGCGCGGCCACCACCAGACGCCCCAGCTCCTCACCGACGAGGGCGGCCTCGGCCACTCCCGCGCCCGCACCCCCGTACCGGTCGGGCACCAGGATCCCCGCCACCCCCATCCGGCACAGGCCCGCCCAGGCCCCGGCGTCGAAGGCGGGCCCGCCCTCCAGCGACCGCCGGCTGACGGCGGTGGGCCAGGAGCGGGTCAGATAGCGGCGGACCTCCGTCTGGAAACTCAGTTGTTCCTCGTCCGGAGCGAGCATCATGAGGCACCTGCCAGGTCCGCGGTGACATGGGACAAGAGGTCGAGCTGGGGGAGCGCGTCCTCGAAGAGCAGCGACAGGAACAGGCCGTCCAGCTCCGGCGTCAGAGCGGTGAGGCGTTCCTGGCACTCCTCCACCGTGCCGACGATCGCGAAGCGGTCCAAGAGGTAGGACTCGATGTCGGGACGGTCGGCGAACAGGCCGGCCACCGGATTGGGCCCGGAGCGGCCGTGCCAGGCGAAGTCGTAGGACGCGTAACGCTCCGTCAGGACGCCCTGGTACTCGGCGGGGACGTTCTTCCCCACGAAGGTGCCGGCGAAGTTGAACCGGGAGGCGCTGATGGCCCGCGCCAGCAGCCGTCGGCGCAGCTCGGGGATGTCGGCGCGGTCCCGTGCGACCCCGATGCGTACCGAGCCCCACACCTCGACACCACCCGTGCGCCCCGGACCCGCGTGCCCGACGGCGCCCTCGCCCTCGGTGTCCGTGACGGTGCGGGCGTGGGCGTCCGCGCGGGCCCGCAGGCCGCGCAGCGCCGTGAGGTCCAGGCCGGCGCCCGCGATGACCGCGTCCGCGCTGCGTCCGGCCGCCGCGGCGGCCCGTGGCCCGCTCGCGGCGAGCAGCAGCGGGACGTCCGGCACCTGTTCGCGCAGGGTGCCGAGCTGCCGCTCCACGTCGTCCAGGGAGGCGGGCGCCAGACCGAACGTGCGCACCGCGGAGTCACCCCGGCCCATACCGACGGCGTACCGCCCCGGGGCGAGGGCGCTGAGTGCGCGGGCCGCCGAGGTGTGCACGGAGACATGGCGCGTCACGGGGTTGGTCACGCTCGGCAGCACCGCGAGCCGGTCCGTCGCCGTGAGGGCCTGTGCGCAGGACCCGTACAGCTCGTCGTAGTGCGGGGAGTCCCCGATGCCCAGACCCCACAGCCCGGCCCGCTCGGCGGCCCGCGCGACCTGCCGGGTGAGTTCGTGGCTGATCGGCAGCCAGTTGGCGCAGAGCTTCATCGTGCCGACTCCTGCCACGGCCGGTCGCGGCTGGGATCCGCTTCCCTGGGGAGCCCCAGCGCCCGCTCGGCCACCTGGTTGCGCAGCACCTCCGAGGTGCCGCCGGCGATCGTCTTGGCCTGCACCCGCAGGTACGCCCACACGTTGTGGGCGGTCCAGTCGTCGTCCGGGTCACGGGCGACCGCCGCCATCCCGGCGAGGTCGACGAAGAGCTGCTGCAGGCGCTTGGTGTGCTCGGCCTGGAGGATCTTGTTGAAGGGGGCGCCGCGCCGGACGGGACCGCGTCCCGAACGGCGCTCCACAGCCGCCCGCAGGTTGTTCAGCTCGACGACGCGGCTCTCGACGTAGACCCGTACCAGTTCGTCGAGCTGTCCGGGGGTGAGCCGGTCGCCGAAGCGGGTGACGGCCTCCTCGATGCCGCGCCCGACCACGGAACCCGGGGGAGCGGCGCCCACCCCTGACCCCGCGGAGCGCTCGAAGGAGAGAACGGCGCGCACCACCTCCCACCCCGCGCCCTCGGCACCGAGCCTCAGGTCGTCCCCGACCTCCACCTCGTCCAGGACGACCTCGAAGAACTCGTGGTCACCGGTGAGCTGCCGGATGGGACCGACCCGCACCCCGGGGGCGCTCATGTCGATGCAGAAGGTGGTGAGCCCGGCGTGCTTGGGCACCGTGGGGTCCGTGCGGCAGAGAGCCAGGCCCCACCGGGAGACGTCCGCCCGGCTGGTCCAGATCTTGCTGCCGGAGATCACCCACCGGTCGCCCTCGCGGCGGGCGCGGGTGCGCACGGACGCGAGGTCGGACCCGGCCTCCGGCTCGCTGAACAACTGGCACCAGAGCGCCTCGTTCCGGGCGATGGGAGGCAGCAGACGGGCCTTGGTGTCCGCGGCGGCGAACTTCAGGATCGCCGGCCCGACCCACGACGTGCCGATCGCGCTGCGGACGTTGCCGATACGCCACCGGCGCAGCTCCTTGCGGATCTGGACGGCGTCCTCGGTGTCCAGGCCGCGACCCCCGTAGGCAGGCGGCCATTCGGGGGTGAGCCACCCCTCGGCGGCCACCACGCTCACCACCGCCGCCGCGTCCTGCGACTGGTTCAGCTCTTCGAGGGTGGCGATGTCGTCGTCCGCCGCCGCCCGGACCCAGGCCTCGGGGAGACATGCGGTCAGCAGCGCGCGGAACTTCTCCAGCGCGCTCACAGAGCCTCCGCCCGGGGTCGCGGCTCGTCGGCGCCGGCGGTCGCGGCGGCGGGAACGCGCAGGCGCTGACTGGTGCGCCGGTCCAGCAGGAGCCCTGCCAGCAGGTTGCGCATGACTTCGGCGGTGCCACCGCCTATGGCCAGTCCGCGCCCGTCGCGGAAGAGCCGTTCGAGCGGCCACCGGCGCGAGTACCCGCGCGCGCCGTGCAGCTGGATCGCCTCGTTGGTGACGCGCTGGACCATCTCGCTGGAGAACAGCTTGGCCATGACGGTCTCCTGCTGAGGGGGGAAGCCGTCCCCGGCGGCGCGCGCGGCCCGCCAGGTGAGCATGCGGGAGATCTCCACCTCCATGCCCATGTCCGCGATCTTCCACTGGAGTCCCTGGAAGTCCGCGAGCGGACGGCCGAACTGCCGGCGGGCCTTGAGGTGGGCGACGCTGGCGTCCAGCGCGCCCTGCGCGAGGCCCGTGCACATCGCGGCGTTCCCGCAGCGCTCCGGATTGAACTGGTTGACGAGGATCTCCGCACCGCGCTTGGAGTCGGCCTCCGGCAGGATGAGGACGTTCTCGGCCTCGATCCGCACACCGTCGAACCGGTACGCGCACTCGGCGACACCGCGGATACCCATCTTCGGGTCGACCATGGGCTCCGACATCCCGTCCGGCCTGCCCTCGATGAGGACCGCGCCGATGCCGTAGGGCCCCACCGTCTCGGGCAGCCGGCAGAAGACGATCATCGTGTCCGCCTCACGGCCGCCCGTGACCCAGCTCTTGACCCCGTGCAGACGCCAGCCGTCGCCGTCCGGCCGCAGTTCGGCGGTCAGGTCGGTGCCCGCCGTACCGGCCCCCGGCTCGCTCATGGCGATGGCGAAGTGACGTTCCCCCGCGGCCACCCCGGGCAGGAACCTCTGGCGCTGCTGCTCGTCGCCCAGTACATGGACGGCCCGCCAGGGACCGTTCAGGAAGGGCTGAGCGGCCATGGCACTGGACAGGCAGACACGTGCCAGTTCCTCGACCACCAGGCAGCCGGTGAGCAGACCGAGGCCGCGCCCGCCGTACTCCTGCGGAACGGTCACGTTCAGCAGTCCCGCCTCCCGGACGGCGGCCAGGGACCGGTGCGGGAACTCCTCGTTCTCGTCCCAGTGCTGGGCCCACGGGCGCAGCTCCGTCTCGGCGACCTCCCGGGCCAGCGTGCGGATGGCGCGCTGCTCCTCGGTCAGCTCGGTCCAGGAGCCGACCGTGGGATCCCCCGACCGCGAGTCGGGTGTCACGGGCTCCCAGACGTCCGATGTGACGTCGTAGTACTGCTCGCTGGTCATGGGGAAACCACCCTTGCGTCGAGTGCGATGAGCTGTCCGTCCGTCTCGACCAGGGGGTTGCATTCCACCAGGTCGAGGTCGTGGCGCACAGCGAGGTCGATCAGCCGGGCCGCTGTCGCGGCGAGGAGAGCGGGCAGGTGGGCGTACGTGGCACCGCCGCGTTCGAAGACTTCGGCGCGGAGCCGGTCCGTCATCCACTCGGCGGGAGCGTGCGCGGGAAAGGTGACGGTCCTGGCCATGAGCTCCACATGGCCGCCGCCCAGACCGGCGGCGGCGATGAGGCCCAGTTGCGGATCCCGGCGGACGCCGACGAACAGTTCAGGACCGGCGCGCAGCTGTCGCGCGACGATCAACGAGGGCGCCGCCGCCAGCAGTTCGGTCGCGACGTCGTGGACGCGCCGGGCGTCCACGTCCAGTCGCACCGCGCCCCGCGCGGCCTTGTGCGCCAGGGTGGGGAGATTGGCCTTGACCACGACGGGCCATCCGAGCTCTTCTCCGGCCCGGTGCGCGTCCGCCGCGTCCGTGACCTCCTGCCAGGGCGCGACCCGGACCCCTGACTCCTGAAGGAACCGCAGACTGGAGACGCTGTCCGTACCGACACGGGGGACCGCGTCGGTGGCCGAGTGCCGTGGTGCCGCCTCGGCGGACGTCCGCTGTCCGGTGTGCCGTGCCGCGACGACCGTCAGGGCGCGGACGGCCGAGCACGCGGCGTCCAGGCTCGGCAGTACGGGCCGCCCGGCCCGCACATGGTCCGCGACCGTCGTGGCGTCGCCGTCCAGGACGGCCAGCAGCACGGGGACACCCCGGTCGCCGGCCACCGCCTCGGCCTGTTCGGCGCGGCCCACGACCAGGATGGCGTCGACCTCTCCGGACTCGGCGAGGGCGGCCCGCACCTTGACCACCTGGTCGGTGTCACCGATCACCTGCGCGGTCACGTCGACGGGGTTGGCCGTGGACGCGTACGACGGGAGCAGTGCGCCGATGCGCTCCCGGGTCCGCGCGCTCAGCGGTGCCAGGCCGCGGCCGTGCCGCGCGAGGAGATCGGCGGCCACGACGCCGGCTCCGCCGGAACCGGTGATGACTCCGACCCGGCTGCCGCGTGCGCCCGGCAGGAGGGACAGGGCGACCGTCGCGTCGACGAGCTCCTTGTCGGAGCGGACCACCACCGCACCGTGCAGGGCGCACAGTTCGGTGAGCATCGCGTGGTCGGTGCTCACGGCCGCGGTGTGCGAGCGGGCGGCTCCCGCTCCCGACTCGGACGCCCCGCCGAGCAGCGCGACGACCCGGACCTCGTGCCGGCGTGCCTCGCTCAGCAGGTCCTCGAACGCCCGGATGTCGCGCACGCCCTCCAGGTACAGGGCCAGGGTGCGCGGCCGCAGGGAGTCGCTGCGCACCAGGTCCACCGCGATCTCGCAGGCCGTCAGGTCGTGTTCGTTGCCCGTGCCGATGAACCCGTCGAAGTCGATGCCGTGCAGGCGGGCGGCCCGTACCAGGCGCGCTCCGAAGGCGCCGCTCTGCGACACGAGGAACACACCGCTTCCGTGGCGGCAGTCCGTCATGTCGTCGAAGGCCTTGGCGAAGGTGAGCATGGTGCGGGAGGGCGCGTAGGTGAGGCCGACGGTGTTGGGCCCCAGGAGCCGGCCGCCCGCGTGGTGCAGGGGGCTCGTCAGGCCGGCCTCGTCGAAACCGGAGGAGTAGACGATCACATGTGCGGCGCGGTCCCGCAGCTCGGCCACGACGCCCGCGGTGGCGGCGGCGGGGACGGCCACCACGGCCACGTCCGCCTGGTCGTCGATGTCCGCCGCGCTCCTGGCGCGGATGATCTCGCCCGGATAACCGGCGTCCTGCAGATGCCGTACGGTGCGGGCGCCCAGCCCGGTGGGCTTGGACAGGGAGCCGATGACGGCGATGCGCGCGGGGTTGAGGAGACGCTCGATCACCGCAGCTCCGCCGGGATGCGCTGGTCCTTGGTGGTGCCCCACTCGGGCGCCGTGCGGGACTTGAACGCCGCGATGCCCCGCAGCGTCTCGCCCAGCGTGCGGATCCAGTTGAGGGTGCGGCGCTCGAAGTTGTAGGCGCGGACCCGGTCGTTCTCCTCCAGGAACTCGTACATGAGCGCCTTGGTCGCACTCACCGACACCGGCGCGCAGTGGGTCGCCAGGTCGCGGGCGATCTCCAGCGCCTCGGGCAGTACCCGGTCGGCGGGGACGCAGCGGGAGGCCACGCCGAGCCGGTGGCCCTCGGTCCCGGAGACGGTGCGGCCGGTCAGCAGCAGGTCCATGGCGGCGGAGAAGCCGATCAGACGCGGCAGCAGCCAGGTCGAGTTGCGGTCGGGGATGACACCGATGCGGTTGAAGGAGAACGCCAGCCGGGCGTCCTCGGCGACGACACGGATGTCCCACTGCATGGCCCAGGTGAGGGCCACGCCGATCGCGTCGCCGTTGACGGCGGCGATGATGGGCGTGGCGAGTCGCCACGGAGCCTGGTCGGGATCGCTGAGGGACTCGACGCCGTGCGCCTGGGTGTCGCGCCAGTCGACCTGGTCGAGATCGGCGCCCACGCTGAAGTGTTCCCCGCGTCCGGTCACCACGATGGCCCGGACGTCGGGCAGCCGGTCCAGCTCGACCAGCGCGCTCGTCAGCTCCTTGCCCATCCGGGGGGTGTAGGCGTTGCGCCGGCCGGGCCGGTCGAGGTGGATGACGGCGACCTGTCCTTCGACCATGACAGCGATGTCGTGGTGGCGCCGCGGCGCCGGGTCGTCGGCTGCGGGGGCGTTGTCCTTGGGCGGATGTGACATCCCCTTCTCCTTGCTCGTGGGGTGGGCCGGATCTGCCCGGCGGAGGAGTGGTACGGGCACCTGCGGTGAAGGCGCACGCGGTACGGCGTGCGGCGGTGCGGTGGGCGAGGTTTCGCGGCCCACGCGCCGTGATGGGACGGGCCCGGTCAGACGGTGGGCGGACCGAGCGGTTCCTCGGTCAGGCTCTGCAGGGTGGTGTAGGCGGAGACCGACCAGGTGCCGCCGGAGCGGCCGATGCCGCTGGCCCGGTTGCCGCCGAACGGGGCGGCGCCGTGGCGCCGTGTGGTGTTGATGCCGACCTGGGCCGAACCGAGCCGGGTTGCCAGGGCGCGGGCCGCGGCCGGGTCGGCGGAGTATATGTAGTCGCTGAGCGCGTAGCGGGTGCTGTTCGCGGCCGCCACGGCGTGCTCGTCCCCGGTGCTGCGCATCACGCACAGCACCGGGCCGAACGCCTCTTCCCGCATGACGGTGTGCTCGGGCGAGCATTCCGTGATCAGGGCGGGTGCGACGAAGAAGCCTGTGCCGGGGGAGCCCTCGGCGCGTTCCACGGTGCAGTCCTGGCGCCGTGCGGAGTCGATGAGGTGCTCGACGTTGTCGCGCTGGGTGGCGGAGATGACGGGGCCGACCGTGGTCGCCGGATCGGCCGGGTCCCCCATCCGCAGGGTGCCCAGCACCGTACGCAGTCCTGCGACGACCTCGTCGTGCACGGCCTGGTCCACGATGACGCGCGCGGGGGTCAGACACACCTGTCCCGCGTGGACGGTCCAGGTACGGGTGACCGCTCGCACCACCGCGCGGGGGTCGGCGTCGTGGCGTGCGATCAGCGCGCCCTTCCCGCCGAGTTCGAGCAGCAGGTGCTTCATCGTCGCGGCCGCGCCGCGATGGATCTGGACACCGACCTGGGTGCTGCCGGTGAAACTGACCGCGCGCACCCCGTCGTGCCCGCTCAGCGCGGCACCCAGTTCGCCCCGGGCGCCGGTGAGCAGGTTGACGGTACCCAGGGGAAGGCGCTGCTCACGCAGCCCGGTGCGCAGCGCCTCGGCCAGCGCCACCACCAGCAGGGGGTCCTGCGGGGCCGGCTTCATGACCACGGTGTTCCCGCTGAAGAGCGCCGGCGCGACCTTCCCGACCATGGCGAGCAGCGGGAAGTTGTACGGGCTGATGCAGGCCACGACGCCCAGGGGCGCTCGGCGTACCAGGGCCGACAAGGACCCCGCCGGCTCGGGCTGCGGGACGTCGAGCGTCTCGTCGGGCATGGCGGCCCACTGTTCGAGACGGCTGACGGCCGCCTCGACCTGGGTGTCGGTCGCGACCCGGGTGAGGGCGCCCGCGTCCCGGACGGCGAGATCGATCAGCTCCGCCCGGCGGCGCCGCAGTTCGCGCGCGGCCGTGGCCAGCACGGCCCGGCGGGTGTCGAGGCTCGTCCGGCTCCAGTCGGTCAGCGCCTCGTCGGCGGTCGCGACAGCCAGGGCGGCGTCCGCGGGCGAGCAGTCGGTCACCTGGGCGAGGGGCTTCTCCGTGTACGGATCGACGCTCTCGTACCACTGCCCGGTCTCGTACGACTCGCCGGCGATCATGGCGGTTGCGGTGGTGGTCACGCGGCATCTCTCCTGTGCAGTGTCGTGGTGCCGCCGGTCAGGTCGAGCACTCCTCGGTCGAGCCGTCCCGAGCGCAGTTCACCGATCAGATCGCCGACCTGGTGCAGGGGGGCGACCGCGGAGACGAGCGGATCGAGAAGCAGCTCGCCGGCGAGGTAGCGCTGCGCGAGATCCGGAATGAACCGGTGCGGGTCCACCGACCCCATCCGGCAGCCGAGCAGCGACTTGTCCTGGAACAGCTCGCGCATACCGAACGTGAGCGGTGTCCTGGCCGGTGGGAGACCGACGATCACGGCGCGGCCTCCCCAGGCGAGCACCTCGACGGCCGCGGTGAGCAGCTCCGGCCGGCCGACGCACTCGAGGACGGCGTCGAATCCGCGGGGCTGAAGGTCCTGGGCCGCCCGCACCACGTCCGCCGCCGTGTCCACCTGCTGGAAGTCGGTCGCGCCGAGCCGGCGGGCCAGGGCCTCCTTACGGGGGTTGCGGTCGACCACCAGGACGCGTGAGGCACCGGCGAGCGAGGCCGCGTGCACGGCGTTGAGTCCGATGCCGCCGGCTCCGACGACCAGGGCGGACTCGCCCTCGCGCAGGCCGGCCCGCTTCCACACCGCGCCGAACCCCGTCAGGACGGCGCAGCCCAGGAGCGCGCAGATGATGTCGGGCAGGGTGTCCGGCACCGGGACGACCTGCCGTTCGTGTACGACCGTGTGCCGGGCGAACGCCCCGACGCGTGCGAACTGCTCGACGGGCTGTCCGTGGCGGACGAAGGCGGGCCGGGAGGCTGGCTGCCCGTCCCGGCAGCAGGTGGGTGCTCCCGCCAGGCAGGCCCGGCAGGTGCCGCACGAGCGCAGTGTGGACAGCACCACCTTCTGCCCGACCGGCACGGTGACACCGGGGCCCCGGTCGACGACCACCCCGCACGCCTCATGTCCCAGTACGACGGGAACGGGCTGGTCGATGTGCCCGTCCAGGGCCTTGACGTCGCTGTGGCACAGCCCCGCCGCGTCGATCCGCACCGTGACCTCTCCGGCATCGGGAGACCTGACCCGCACGTCCTGAGCGTGTTCGAGGGACGTCCCTGTCCAAACCACCGCGTCCATGATGAACCTCCCCGCGCTGCGAGCTTCTCGGACGCTCCGACGGTATACAAGAATTTCACTCAATGGAAGAGCCATTAGCTCAGCTGAATAATTTTACTGAGTCGAGTCTCTTTTGAGTCGGCTAAATGTGTGGTACCACTCATCTCATGGCGGGCAACCCGCCGCTGTTCGAGGGACCGACATGACGACCCCGTCACGTCCATGTGAACGCTGACCCGCTGAACGACACCGCCGCTGACACCGACGCCGACCTCTGAATCGGCCGGAGGGGGCGCGATGATCATCAGGAGCACTCACCCATGACAAGCACGCACTCATGACCTCCGCACTGCTGTCCCTGCCCGAACCTCCTCCACCCGCCGCGACGCGCGAGCTGCGCGCCGAGGTGAGGGAGTTCCTGGAGAGTGCGGCCGGTACCTTCACTCCGCAAGTCGACTCGTGGCTGAGCGGAGTGGACCCGGCCTTCTCCCGGCGGCTGGGCGAACGCGGCTGGCTGGGCATGACCTGGCCCCGGCGGTACGGCGGTCACGAACGCACCGCCGTGGAGCGGTACGCGGTCACCGAGGAACTGCTGGCGGCGGGCGCGCCCGTGGCCGCCCACTGGATCGCGGACCGCCAGTCGGGACCCTCCCTGCTCCGGTACGGAACCGAGGAGCTCAAGCACGAGCTGCTGCCCCGCATCGCGGCGGGCGAGTGCTTCTTCGTCATCGGCATGTCGGAGGCCGACGCGGGCTCCGACCTCGCCGGCATCCGCACCCGCGCCGACCGCGACGACCGCGGCCGGTGGGTGCTCGACGGCACCAAGATGTGGACGTCCCACGCCCACCTCGCCCACTACGCGATCGTCCTCGCCCGCACCTCACCCGCCCAGGAGGGGCGGCGCGGCCGGCACACGGGACTCACCCAGTTCGTGGTGGACCTGTCCGCTCCCGGGGTCACCGTCAACCCGATCACCATCCTCGACGGCGGCCACCACTTCAACGAGATGGTGTTCGAGAACGTGGTCCTGCCGGCCGGCGCCCTGCTGGGGGAGGAGGGCAACGGCTGGAGCCAGGTCACCGCCGAGCTCGCCTACGAGCGCTCAGGTCCCGAGCGCTGGATGTCCACCTTCCGCGTGCTCGACCTGTTCGCCCGGAGCCTCGTCGTCCACCCGGACCCGGCCGCCGAGGTGACCCTGGGGCGTCTGTGCGCACGGCTGCTCGCCGTCCGCCAGCTCTCCCTGCGTATCGCCGCCGCGTTCGACCGGGGAGATCTGCCCGACCTGCCGGCCGCGATGGTCAAGGATCTCGGGACCACCTTCGAGGGCGACCTGATCGACGAGATCCGGCGGGTCGTGGACGTCGCCCCGTCCCTCGACGCACCGAGTCCCCTCGGCCGGGCGATGGCGACGGCCCAGTTGCACGCGCCCGGTTACACACTGCGCGGCGGCACCAACGAGATCCTGCGCTCCATCGTGGCCAAGGGACTGGCACTGCGATGACCGACGCACCAGGAGAGACGAAGGAGAGGGGGGCTCATGAACACATCGGACAGCGAGCGTGACCTCGTCGTGCGCACCGTCCAGGACATCCTCGACGCAACCGCGACCACCGCGCACGGCGAGCGGCCCGAACGCTGGGACGCCGAACTGTGGGGCCTGCTGGCCGACTCGGACATGACCGGCGTGGGACTGCCGGAGAGCGCCGGCGGCGCGGGCGGCACCTATGGTGACGCGGCCGCGATCGTCGGCTGTCTCGCCGCCGGAGGCGCCGCCGTCCCGCTGGCCGAGCACCTCCTGGTCGTCGCCCCCGTCCTGGCCGGCACCTCCCTCGCGCCGGCCGACCTCTCGGTCCCCGTCACCTTCGCCGGGGGAGGGCGAGCCGTGGCGGACGGCGCGGGGCACTACCGCCTCAGCGGCGAACTCCCCGACGTGCCCTGGGCCGACGTGGCGACCCAGGTGGCCGTCCTCGCGCGGACCGGCACCGCAGGCCACAGCGTGCTCGTCCTGTCGCCGACTCTCGGAGCCGTGACGAAGACGTCGTACAACCTGGCCGACGAGCCGCGCGCGACCCTCGACTTCCACGACGCCCGCCTGGCAGGCATACCGCTCACCGCTCCGCAGGCCGCCGCCGTCGAGGCCCGCATGGCACTCGCACGGGCCGTGCAACTCACCGGCGCCCTCCAGCGGGTGTTCGACTGGACCTGCGAGTACGCCCGTGAACGCGTGCAGTTCGGGCGGACACTCAGCGCCTTCCCCGCCGTGCGCACCGACCTGGTGCGGATGGCGGGCGAGGTCACGGCGGTCACCGCGCTCACCGATGCCGCGGTCGACGCCGCCGCACACGACCGCGACCTCCTTCCCGCCGCGGCCGCCGCCAAGATCCGGGCCGGCGCCGCCGTGGAGATCGTGGCCCGCTCCGCACACCAGATCCACGGCGCCATCGGCTTCACCCGGGAACACCGCCTGCACCACCTCACCCGCCGACTGTGGGCGTGGCGCGAGGAGGCAGGTACCGAACGCCACTGGAGCGAGGTCCTCGCCAGGCGTCTTCGCCCCGCACACGAGGGCCTGTGGCCCCTGCTCGTGAACGCCGTCTGACCGTCTGCCCGAACCTCCCTCCGGGTCCGGGCCCGAGCCCCTCCGGATTCCGGTGAAAGGAACACCATGCCGTCCGCCCTGCGCACCGCAGTCATCGTCGACGCCGTCCGCTCACCCATGGCGAAGGGCCGCCCACCCCGTGCCGACCGCCCCGGGGGCGCCCTGTCCGCGCTGCACCCGGTCGAGCTGCTCTCCCAGGTCCTGCGCCAGCTCGTCGACCGCAACGCGCTGGACCCCGCCTGCGTCGACGACGTACTCGCCGGCTGTGTCAGCCAGGTGGGCGAGCAGTCCGGCCCCGTCGGACGCTACGCGTGGCTCGCCGCGGGCCTGCCGGAGTCGGTTCCCTCCGTCACCCTGCACCGGGCGTGCGGATCCAGTCAGCAGGCCGCCGACTTCGCGGCCCAGTCCGTCATGGCGGGGGCCTGCGACGTGGTCGTCGCCTGCGGTGTGGAATCCATGAGCCGCATCCCCATGCTCACCGCCCGCATGGGCCAGGACCCCTTCGGCCCGTCCGTCCACGAGCGGTACGCGCCCGGCCTCGTCCCCCAGGGCGTGTCCGCGGAGCTCATCGCCGCCCGCTGGAACCTCGGCCGGACCGCCCTCGACGCCTTCTCCGCCCGCTCCCACGAACGGGCCGCCGCCACCGATCTGAGCGGCGAGATCGTGCCCGTGCGGCTGCCCGACGGCAGTGTCGTCGACCGGGACGAAACGATTCGCCCGAGCACCACGCCGGACGCGCTCGCCGGTCTGAAGCCCTCCTTCCACAGCGACGAACTGGCCGCGCGCTTCCCCGAGATCCAGTGGCACGTCACCCCCGGGAACTCCTCACAGCTCACCGACGGCGCCGCGGCACTGCTCATCATGGAGGAGACCAAGGCACGAGAGCTGGGCCTCACCCCACGGGCCCGCTTCCACTCCTTCGCGCTGGCCGGCGACGACCCGATCAGCATGCTCACCGGCCCCATCCCCGCCACGGAGAAGATCCTCAAGCGATCGGGGCTGGCCCTGGACGACATCGACCACTACGAGGTCAACGAGGCCTTCGCGTCCGTCCCGTTGGCCTGGGCCCGCCACTTCGGAGCGGACGAGGACAAGCTCAACCCCCGCGGCGGCGCCATCGCGCTGGGCCATCCCCTGGGCGCGTCGGGCGCCCGGCTGATGACCACCATGCTGCACGGCCTGGAGGCCACCGGCGGCCGGTACGGACTGCAGACGATGTGCGAGGCCGGAGGCATGGCCAACGCGACGATCATCGAGCGGCTCTGAGCCCCACTCCTGGCGAGGGCCCCGGCCCACACCTGACCCGAGAGGAACCACATGGACGTACAAGGCATCTCCGCCCTGGTGACCGGGGGAGCGTCCGGCCTCGGCCTGGCGACGGCACGCCGCCTGCTCAACTCCGGCGCCGAGGCCGTCACGCTCGTCGACCTGCCCACCTCGGACGGTGAGACGGCCGCGAGGACGCTCGGCCCCCGCGCCCGCTTCGTCGCCGCCGACGTCCGGGAGCCCGACCAGGTGGAGGCGGCCCTGGAGGCCGCGGGCGCGGCCGGCCCGCTGCGGGCCCTGGTGCACTGCGCGGGACGTGGCGGCCCGGTCCGGCTGGTCGACCGGAACGGAGAGCCGGGCTCGCTCGACACCTACCGGACGATCATCGAGATCAACCTCATCGGCACGTTCAACGTGCTGCGCCTGGCCGCGGCGCGCATGGCACGCAACGAACCGCTCAACGGCGACCGGGGCGTGTGCGTGCTCACCGCCTCGGTCGCCGCGTACGAGGGGCAGATCGGCCAGATCCCCTATGCCTCCGCCAAGGCGGGCATCGTCGGCATGACACTCGTCGCCGCCCGGGATCTCGCCTCGAAGGCGATCCGGGTCTGCACCATCGCCCCCGGCACCTTCGACACCCCGCTGCTGAGCCGTCTGTCCGACGACGTCCGTGCCTCCCTGGCCGGGACGGTGCCGCACCCCAGCCGGCTGGGCGACCCCGCGGAGTTCGCCCGGCTCGCCGAGGCGATCATCGAGAACGGCATGCTGAACGGCGAGACGATCCGCCTCGACGGCGCGATCCGGATGGCACCCCGATGAGCGCCGCCGTACGACTGGAGGTACGGGACGGCGTGGGCGTCGTCGTCATCGACCGCCCCGAGGTCCGCAACGCCGTCGACCGGCCGACCGCCGAACTCGTCGCGGCGGCCCTCGACGAACTGGACGCACGCGACGACCTGCGGGCCGGCGTCCTCACCGGTTCCGGCGGCGTCTTCAGCGCGGGGATGGACCTCAAGGCATTCAGCCGGACCGGCGAGCGCCCGCTCACCTCGCGCGGAGGGTTCGGCATCGTCGAGCGGCCGCCGGCCACACCCCTGATCGCCGCCGTCGAAGGCAGCGCCCTGGGCGGCGGCTTCGAGATCGCCCTCGCCTGCGACCTGATCGTCGCGGCCGAGGACGCCCGGTTCGGCCTGCCCGAAGTCACCCGCGGACTGGTCGCGGCGGCAGGCGGAGTCCTGCGGCTGCCCCGTCGGCTGCCGCGCAACGTGGCCATGGAGATGGTGCTTCTCGGCGCCCCCGTACCGGCCGCCAGGCTCGCCGCGTTCGGACTCGTCAACCGCGTCGTGCCGCCCGGGCAGGCCCTCGACGAGGCACTGCGCCTCGCCCGTGCCGTCGCTGCCAACGCCCCGCTCGCGGTGCGTACGTCCAAGTTCCTCGTGGACCGGGCCGTCGACTGGCCGAGCGACGAGGCCTTCGCACACCAGGAACCCCACACCGCTGTGGTCCGCACCTCGGCCGACAGCAGGGAAGGCGCGCGCGCCTTCGTCGAAAAGCGTCCCCCCGTCTGGACCGGAGCATGAGGAGAAGTCCATGAGAACGTCGTCCACCCGCCGTCTGATCTCCGCTGTCGCTGTCGGAGCGGCCACGGTCGGCCTGGTCACCGCGTGCGGCAACCCCGCCGAACGCCGGGCCACCGCCGAACGGCAGCCCGCCGACCAGATCTGTCCCACCGCGAAGACGACCGGTGCCCTCCACATCGGTATGAGTTCCCCCTTGTCCGTCTTCTCGCCCCTGCTCCTCGCGGACACCACCGGGGCCTTCAAGAAGGCGGGCCTGGACGTCGACGTGGAGCAGATCCCCACGGCCGACTCACTGCCCCTCGTCGCCCAGGGCAAGCTGGACGCACAGGTCACCTCCTACTCCACCGCCCATTACAACGTCGTCAACTCCGGCGTGGACCTGCGGTTCGTACAGCCCTTCGACCGTCAGGTGAAGGAGCCCGCGGGCGCGACCGTGCCCGGCTACTGGGCGCGCAAGGACGTGGTGGGAAGCGCGGAGAACCCCGACTTCCGTGCCCTGCGCGGCAAGAAGGTCAGCAGCCCCACCGGCGGCACCGGCGCCTCCGCGAAGATCCTCGGGGACAAGCTCGCCGGGGTGGGCCTGGGACTCGACGACGTCCAGCTGTCGGTACAGGTGGGACCGGACGCACTGATCGCGCTCAAGAACGGCGCGGTCTCCGCGGCCTGGATCGCCGCGCCCCTGGAGATCGAAGCGGCGAAGGACAAGGGCCTCGTCCCGCTGGCCGGCTACGCGCCCGGCGTGACCGGGACCTCGCTGCTCGCGGGGCCCAAGCTCCTGGACCGCCCCGACGTCCTGGTGCGCTATCTCCAGGTCCTGAAGGACGTCACCGAGAAGTACCTTGACGGGGACTACCGCAAGCGCCCGGAGACCGTCGCCCTCCTGTCCAAGGCCACCGGCGTCAAGGAGGACGTCGTCCGCAAGTCCGCGCTGCTCCACTTCGACCCCACGTTCTCCATGAAGGGTGTCGAGACGTACCTCGGACAGCTGCAGACGTTCCTCTCCACCCACAAGGAACTCGACTACAAGAAGCCCCTGCCGACGTCCGAGCTGGTCGACCCCGCCTTCACCGAGGCGCTGGCCACGTGCGACCCGCCGTCCGCGTAGCCGGTCCGTCCGCCGACAGACACCCCCCGTTCCACTCGTCCAAGGAGGACGAAGCATGCCCGCAAACCGGGTAGGGCCAGAGCCGGTCACGCACTCCGATGCCGAGAAGATCACCGCGAAGGATCTCTGCTACAGCTACAGAACCCGTACGGGCGCCCGGGTGCCCGCACTCGACGGCGTCGACTTCACGGTGCGCGCGGGTGAGTTCGTCTCCGTGGTCGGCCCTTCCGGATGCGGCAAGTCGACCCTGCTGCGCGTCATCGCGGGCCTGCAGGAACCCGGCAGCGGGTCCGTCGCCATCCGCAAGGAACACCCCGGCCGGCCCCTGGTGGCTCCGGTGTTCCAGGAGTACTCGGTCTTTCCCTGGCGGACCGTGGAGGCCAACGTACGGCTCGGCCTCGACGCCGTCGGCACCCCCAGGGAGGAGGCCGCTCCGCGCGTCGCCGAGTGGATCCGGCGGGTGGGACTCGAGGGATTCGAGAGCTCCTACCCGAGCGGACTGTCCGGCGGGATGAAGCAGCGGGTCGCTCTCGCGCGGGCGTTCATCACGGAACCGGAGATCCTCCTCATGGACGAGCCCTTCGCCGCGCTGGACGCGCAACGCCGCAAGATCATGCAGGAACAGCTCCTGGAGATCGTCGAGGACAAGAGCCACACCGTCTTCTTCGTGACCCACAACCTCGACGAAGCCATTCTCCTGTCCGACCGCATCATCCTGATGACCTCACGGCCGGGCAGGATCAAGTGCGTGTACGACGTTCCCTTCGCCCGGCCCCGGTCACCGGAACTGCGCGCCGACGCGCGCTTCGCCGCCCTCGAGGACGCGATCTGGAAGGATCTGCGGTCCGAAGTGGAGATGGACACGGGGTCCGGACCCGCCTCCGCGGTGAAAGGGAAAGCCGGAGCATCAGGAAAGGGACCCCGATGAGCGAGAAAGTGCAGGAAAAACCCTTGCTCGAAGGAGACTGGGTCGTCCGTACCGCGACCTCGTCCAGAGCGGGGGCGGCCCAGCGGCCGAACGCGAAACTGCTGCGGGTGCTCGCCGGCGCGCTGATCCCGGTGCTGATGCTCATCTCCTGGGAGATGAGCGCCCGACTGGGCTGGACGGACCCGCGTTTCTTCGGTCAGCCCACCACCGTCGCCGAACAGGCGGTCGCCGACATCCGGGAGGGCCTGCTGTGGGACGAGGCCCGGGTCACCCTCTTCCGGCTGGTCGTCGGATTCCTGCTCGGCTCGGCGGCCGGGGTGGCCGTAGGGCTCGTGCTCAGCCAGTCGACCGTGCTGCGGTGGGTGTTCGAGCCGATCATCAGAGCGCTCTACGTCGTGCCCAAACTGGCTCTGCTGCCGATCTTCCTGCTGGTCTTCGGCATCGGTGAGACGCCCAAGCTGGTCTTCGTCGGACTCGGCACCTTCTACATCGTCGCCTTCACCACGCTGGCGGCGGCGACGATGATCCCGGTCTCCTACCACGAGGTCACGCGGTCCTACGGACTGAGCCGTTGGCAGACGTTCCGGTGGATGATCTTCCCGGCCTGTCTCCCGCAGATCGTGTCCAGTCTGCGCATCGCCACCGGAATCTCCACCCTGCTCGTCATCGCGGTGGAGTTCGTCAGCTCCAACGACGGGCTGGGCCACTACACCTGGCACGCCTGGCAACTGTTCCTGCCCGAGCGCATGTACGTGGGAGTCGTCACCATCTCGGTCATCGGCGTGCTCTTCAGCGTCCTGGTGGGCGCGGTCGGCAAGCGCCTGGTGCGGTGGTCGGACCAGGAGTTCAGCGCCCAGCGGTAGCCAGGACGGGCGGAGGCGGGCGGAGGCGGGGGAGCCGCACGGAGGGCGGGCGGGGCCGACGGGGGCTCCGCCCTCAGGCCGTGGTGACGGGACCGGGCCAGCGGCCCCCCATCTCCTTGGTCAGCGCGTTCGCCTCACGCATCACGGCCTCGATCGCGGCCTGTTCACATTCCTCGATGCGGCTCACGGGAATCGACACGCCCAGTGCCCCGACGGGCTGGCCGGTCGCGTCGAACACCGCGGCCGCTACCCCCCACAGGTCCGGCCACTGGAGGCCGGGTCCGCTGTAGTAACCCTGCCTGCGGACCTGGGAGAGCAGGGTGTCGAGGTCACCGGACTCCTCCGCTTCGCCCCCGTCCTCCGGCCGGGCCGCCGCCACGACGTGCTGGACCTGCTGGTGATCCAGCCAGGCGAGAATCACCCGGCCCGTCGCGACGCTCAGCAGTCCGTGCCGGCTTCCGAGACGCACATGCGCGCGCACGGGGGACTGCGGCTCGCTGTGCGCGGCGTACGTCACCGAGTCCTCGTCGAGGACGGCGTACACGGTGGTCTCGTGCAGCTCGCGCTGGAGACGGTCCGTGTACCGGCCGGCGAGCTGGACCGCGCCGAGCGAGGCGTTCACCAGATATCCGAGCCGCCACATGAGCATCGTGGCACGCCAGGTGCGGTCCGGCTGTTGGACGACGAATCCTTCTTCCGCCATCAGGCGGAGGGTCCGGAGTGCTGTGGGTGACACCAGACCGGTCTGCTCACTAACCTCCTTGAGGGTGAGCGGACCGCTCTCGCACAGCACGCGCAGGACGCGGAGCGTCCTGACGATGGCTCCCTCGGCCACAGATGTCTCCCGGTTCGGTAAATTTTGTTCAGTCGAATCAAATTTACTCTACCTGAGTCGTGGCGCTCCGAAGGGGCGAACGCCGGTGTGCCCGCCCCCGGTGAGGGGGACGGGCACACGACGGGGCAGGTCTTACGGGGTGTCAGGCATCCGAGGAGTTCTTCACGTAGAGAGACTCGTCCGCGCCCGCGGGCACGGACGCTCCCGCGGGCGCGGCCACGGGCTGCGGGCCGCTCTCGCTGAGGCCGTAGCGGTCGTGGAACCTGCGCAGGAGGGGCGGCGCGTACCAGGCCACGCGGCCCAGCAGGCGCATCGCGGCGGGCACGAGGACGCCGCGTACGGCGACGGCGTCGATGAGGATGGCCAGTCCGCTGCCCAGACCGAACATCTGCATGAAGCTGAGCTTGGCCGTGCCGAAGGCGAAGAAGCTCACCGCGAGCAGGCAGGCGGCCGCGCTGACGATGCGTCCGGTGTGTCCGAGGCCCTTGGTCACGGCGGACTCGTTGTCCTCGCCCGCCTCATGGAGTTCCTTGATGCGGCTGGTGACGAACACCTCGTAGTCCATCGAGAGGCCGAAGGCGATGCAGAACATCAGCACCGTCATCGACACGTCCATCGGCTGCGCGGTGAAGCCGAGCAGCGAGGAGAGGTGGCCGTCCTGGAAGATCCAGGTCATGACACCCAGGGTGGCTCCCAGACTGATCAGGTTGAGCGCCAGGGCGCGCAGGGGCTGTACGACGCTGCCGGTGAACAGGAAGAGCAGGATGAACGTGGTGATGGCGACCAGGGCCACCGCGAGCGGGAGCTTGCCGGCGATGGAGTCCTTGGAGTCGACCAGCACGGCGTCGGTTCCGCCCACCAGGGACTGGATGCCCGCGGGTGCGGCGATGTCGCGTATCTCGTCGACCAGGCTCTGCGCCTCGTCCGACTTCGGCGTCAGGGTGCTCACGACGTTGATCTGCTGGGTGTCGGGGCGGCCCAGCGCGGCGTTGGCGGGGCCGGGCGGAGTGGCGTTCCCGTCGGCGTAGGTGCCCGAGCTGGCCTCGACGCGGACGACGTCGTCGAGCTTGGACAGCGTGATCGCGTACGACTCCAGCGGGGCCCTGTCGACCGCCTTGTCGAGGACCACGTGCAGGGCCGCGTCGTCGTTGCCCTCGAAGTCGGACTGGAGTACGGCGGAGACCTCACGGCTGTGGGCGTCCTCGGGCAGCACGCGCTCGTCCGGTGTGCCGAAGGTGATGCCCAGCAGCGGACTCGCCGCAATCAGCAGCACCGCGAGCACGGGCAGCGCGGTGAAGGCCGGGCGGCGCATGACGGTGGCGGCGAGGCGTCCCCACATCGGCGCCCGGGTGCTTGCGCGCTTGGTCTTCACCCACGGCATCCGCCCGCTGTTGACGCGGTGCCCGAGGGTCACGAGGAGGGCCGGCATGACGAACAGGGTGCTGATCGCCGCGATGGCGACGACGCCGACTCCCGCGTAGCCGAACGAGCGCAGGAAGTACTGCGGGAACACCATGAGTGCCCCGAGCGCGGCGGCCACGGTCGCGGCGGAGAACGCGATCGTACGGCCGGCGGTGCTCATGGTCTGCCGGACGGCGTCGTCCACGCTCGCCCCCGCGGCGAGCTGTTCCCGGTACCGGCTGACCATCAGCAGGGCGTAGTCGATGCCCAGGCCGAGCCCCAGGGCGGTGGTGAGGTTGACCGCGAAGACGGACACATCGGTGACACTGCCGAGGAAGAAGAGCTCCGCGAAGGTGCCCACGATGGCGATGATGCCGATCACCAGCGGCAGCAGGGCCGAGACCAGGCTGCCGAAGACGACCAGGAGCAGGATCAGGGTGAGCGGTACGGCGATGCCCTCGGCCAGGACGAGGTCGGCCTCCGACTGCTCGCCCATCTCGCTGGTCACGGCGGCGCCACCACCGGCCTTGACCGTGAACGTGTCCTTGTACGAGCCGGCGTACTCGTCGATGACGCTCTTGGCGTGCTCGTCCCGCTCGGTGCCCTCACCCTTCACATGGGCGAGCACCATGGCCTCGCGGCCGTCCTTGGAGCGGAGGCTGGAACTGTCCGTCTCCCAGTACGAGATGACGTTCTCGAGGTTCTTGTCCTTCTTGAGGTCGGCCACCAGGGCCTGGCCGCTCTTCTCGGCCGCCGGGCTGTCGACACGGCCCTCGGAGGCGCGAACCAGCAGGACGAGGTTCGTCTCCCCGCCGAACTTCTCGTCGATGACCTTCCCGGCACGGCTGGACTGGGAGGCCGGGTCGTCGTAGCCACCCCCCAGCAGCTTGCCGAACGCGCCGGCGCCCGCGACGCCCATGAGCGCCACAGCCACGACGGCCACGACAAGTATGAGCCGGGAGCGACGAATCGCCAGCTCGGCTATGCGTTCAAACACGGACAATCTCCTTTGGATCCTGTATGGAAACGACGTCGGCCGGCCGGAGTTGAGAAGGGGAGTCAACGCGGTAGTCTGCGGGCGTTGTTCGTCCCGGCAGAGGCCGATGCGCGAAGGGGCACGCAGGTCGTCGCCATGACGACGTTAGTGAGACGCCGGAAGATTTGGCAGTGTTATGTTTTTCTAACAGTGTTCAACTTCATGGTGCGTGCCGGGAGTTGCCGACGTACGGTCGTCGTATGCCCGCCGACGAGCACGCAACCGCCCCGCCCTCCCTGCGCCAGCGGCGCCGGACGGCGGCCACGCACGAGATCCTGGACGCCGCCGAGCGTCAGATCGTCGAACACGGTCCCGCGGCCCTGTCCCTGCGTGGGGTCGCCCGGAGCCTGGGAATGACCGTGCAGGCGCTCTACCACTACTTCCCGAGCCGGGACGACCTCGTCACCGCGCTCATCGCCAAGGCGTACGAGGACCTGACCGAGGCCGTACGCGTCGCCGTCGAAGCGGCGTCGGACGAGACGCCCGCCGAGCGCGTGGTGATCGGAACGGAGGGATACCGCGGTTGGGCCCTCGCCCATCCCGAGCGGTTCCAGCTCCTGTACGGAACCCCGCTGCGGCACTACGCGGCCCCCGCCGACGGGCCGACCACCCAGGCGATGCGCCGGATGGCGGCGATCTTCGAACGCGAGATGTTCGACGGGTTCACCGCGGAACAGCTGGCCGCGGCCGAGACTCCGGGTCTCTCACCGGAGTTCATGGCGCGGCTGGACACGCTGCCGCCCACCGGCCGTCAGGGACTGCCGCCTGCCGCGATCGCGCTCTTCATCAGCGCGTGGGGGCACATGCACGGCCTCGTCGTCCTGGAGGTGTTCGGGCACACCACGTATCTCGGTGACCACCAGGCCGAGATCTTCCGCATGGCGATGCGGAACCTGGTCGCGGACATCCGGGGCCGGATACCCGCCGCCGGGCAGGCCGGCTGAGTGGCCGGCCCGGCCCGATCGGTGCGCGCCGGCCCGCACGGGCCGCGCGCCGGGGCTCACTCGCCCGGTGCCGCCTTCCGCAGGGCGGTGATGCAGGTGGTGACGGCCTCCTGGAGTTCCTGCAGACGCTGCAGCATGTCGTCCTCGTAGATGGTGTCGAGGTCGTCGACGTCGTCGAAGGTCAGCTCCTCGAAGACCTTGGTCGCCTTCTGCAGGCTGCTGTAGAACTTCGTACGGCGCTCCCGCAGGCGGAGTTCCGGGTCGGCCTGGATGGTCTGGGCGACGATGTCCTTCATGGAGTCGTACGCCTCCGAGGCCCACTCGCTGGTGTCCTCGCCCGCGTCCAGTTCGTCGATGAGGGAGAGATGGCGCTCGGCCTCGGCGCGGAGCTCGGCGGGCGCGTCGATGGTCTGCCCGGCAGGCGTTTTGACCTGTCCGTTCTCCACGATCTGGCGGACGTAGCCGATGCGGCCCGCCGCTTGCGTCTCGGAGGCGACCGCCTTCTTGAGGTCGTCGGTACGGGCGATGTCGCGGGCCAGTTCCGTCTGCAGCGCGGGGTCCTCCTGGAGCCGGTCGAGGAGCGCGGCCCGCGCCGCCTGCGCCGTGGAGGGGTCGGCGAGGATCGCGGCCCGCAGCGCGGTGGGGTTCTCGGCGACCTCCAGGGCCTTCGTCGGCCGGATGCCCTCGGCCTCGGCCGCCGCGCTGATCGCCGTGCCGCGCTCGGAGGAGGCGCTGGAGCGGGAGGCGTAGTACGCGTGCCACACGTCGGAGTCCGGCAGCTCCACGTCCTGGCCCGGGGCCAGCGCCTCGAAGTACGGGACGAGGCCGTCGTCGGCCGCCTTGTCCCACGCCTTGTAGTAGCGCATGACCCGCTCGGGCGAGCACCCGGCCAGCTCGGCGAACCCCTTCGCGGAGACCTTCGGGGTTTCCCCCGCCGTCTCCCCGCCGGGCCGCACGCTGCGCGCCACCTTCAGCGCGAACGCCCAGCCGCCGGCCCGCACGTACGCCCCGAAGTCCTGTGCGTCCCGCGCGACATCGGCGTGCACGTCGGCGTGCACGCCGGAGGGCGCATCGGAGGGCGTGTCGGAGGGCGTGTCGGTCCGTGCGTCGTCCCGCGCCGCTTCGTGCTGCGCCTCGTCGGCGGGCACGGCGGGCTCGACCCAGAACTCCTCGGCTCCCGAAGTCGCCTGTCCGGGAACCTGATCGGGTGCCTGGTCGGACACCTGATCGGGCGTCTGATCGGGTGCCTGGTCGACGGGCGGAACGGCCGGTTCGGGCTGGGCGGTCACTACGGTCACGGGCGGACTCCCTGAAAAGGCCGAGGCGGAACAAGGCTGCGAAGGACAGCGCGTGCAGCGTATATGAGGCTGTTCATGATGCTTTTGAGCCCCCTCGCCCGCGCGGACCCCAGGGGTGCCGGTAACGCTGCGGCGTCGCTCAAGTACGCTGAGTAAATGAACGTTTCGAGCGCGGGACTCCGTGAGACGCCGGGGCCGGCCGCCGTGGTGACGGGTGTGGGTTCGTATCTTCCTCCCCGGCGTGTGACCAACGACGAGCTCTGCTCCCGGCTGGACAGCAGCGACGCGTGGATCCGGGAGAGAATCGGCATCCAGGAGCGTCGCCGCGCGGACGCGTCGGTGTCCACGGGGGATCTGGCGCTGGAGGCTGCGCGCCGGGCGATGCGGTCGGCGGGCGTGGCGGACGTCGACGCCCTGATCCTCGCCACGACCACACCGGACCACCACTGCCCGGCCACCGCGCCCGCGGTCGCCCACCGGCTCGGACTGCGCGAGACGATCGCCTTCGACGTCACCGCGGGATGCGCGGGGTTCGTGCACGCGTCGGCCGTCGCCGCCGGGCTCATCGGCGCGGGCAGCGCGCGGAGAGTCCTGGTCGTGGGCGCGGAGACGATGTCGGCGATCATCGACTTCGACGACCGCGCCACGGCCCCGCTCTTCGGGGACGGCGCCGGAGCCATGGTCCTGGAGGCCGGGCTCCAGGGGCAGGACGGGTGCCTCGGCCCCTTCGCCTGGGGCAGCGACGGCTCACTCGCCGACGCCATCGTCATCCCGGCCGGCGGAGCCCGTGAGCGTGACCGGCGGGACACCGCGCCCGCGGGTGACCACTTCGTTCACATGCGCGGAAACGAGGTGTTCCGGCACGCCGTGCGCCGTATGGGCCAGGCGGCCCGGGAGGCGGTGCGGGCCGCGGGATGGACGCTCGACGAGGTCGACCGTCTGATCGTCCACCAGGCCAACGGACGTATCGGCGCCTCGGTCGCTGACGCGCTCGGCATCCCGCCCGAGCGCACGCCGTCCAACATCGCACAGGTCGGCAACACCGCCGCGGCCTCCGTCCCCCTGCTGCTCGCCCACGCCGCCGACGAGGGCCGGCTGAAACCCGGGCACCGTCTGCTCGTTGTCGCTTTCGGCAGCGGGCTCGCCTGGGCCGCCACCACCCTCGTGTGGCCGCCGGGCGTCACCGCGGAGCTGTAGGGGTCCGTCAGCTCAGGTACGTCGAGGACTGTCCGGGACCACCCGGGAACGTCGAGGAACGTAAGGAAATGAAGCACGTGCTGGAAGAACTCAAAGGCATCCTCACGGCGCAGGCGGGACTTCCGCCCGCGCCCATCACCGCGGACGCGAGCCTGGCCGACGCCGGTATCGACTCCATGGCCGTGACCGTGCTCTCCATGCAACTGGAGGACCGCATGGGCCTGTTCCTCACCGAGGACGAACTCTCGGGCGCACCCACCGTCAACGCCCTGGCCGACCTCATCGCGAGCCGAGCCGCCGGGACACCGTGATGCCGGCGGACACCACCGTGTGGAGTGCCCCCGAGTGGACCGCGCCCGAACAGAACAAGGAGGAGCTCGTACGCCTCGAATGGCGCGGCCTGCGCTACACCTGCCGCGTCGTCACCTCGGACCGGCCGCCGGTCACCGAGCCCCTGCTCCTGCTCGGCGGCGCCCTCCAGGACATGTACGCCTGGCCCCGGCTGGAGCGCAGGCTCAGCGCGCACATGCCGCTCGTCTTCGTCGACCTGCCCGGCGTCGGAACGGCCGACGACCTGCCCGCCGAGCAGGGCTTCGACGCGCTCGCCGAGGCCGCCCTGTGCGTCGTCGACCGGCTCGGGTTCGACCGGGTCAACCTCCTGGGTGCCTCGTACGGCGCGCCGATCGCCTACCGCGCGGCCCTGAAGCGGCCCGAGCGGGTCGCGCGGCTCGTCCTGGCCGGTGCCACGCACCGGATGAACCCGCGGCTGGTGTCCGACTGCGAACAGGTGTGGCGCGCCCGCGCCGCACTCGCGGACGGTCCCGACGGGGCGCTGACGGACTCCGGCTCGAAGGAGATCGCGGCCCACGCCGCCGGCACGCTGCTGAACACCGCCCGTCAGGACCAGGTCTCCCAGGCGCCCGCCGTGGCGAGAATGCTGCACCGGCAGTTCGCCCGCATCACCCCGGCCGAGGCCCGTCGGCACGCCGTCTGCCACCAGCGCCTGCTCGGCCCGGATCCGCTCCCGCCCGGGGGCATCGACGCGGTGCGCGCGCTGGTGTTCACCGGCGAGCACGACGACGTCAGCACGCCGGACGAGAACCGCGCCGTGGCGGCCGCCATCGCCGGTTCGACCTTCCTTCTCGTCCGGGAGGCCGATCACATGGTGCACCTGGAACGGGAAGCCGAGTACGCCGATCTGGTCCTGCGCTTCCTCACCGACCTGCCGCTCGACGGCCTGCACTACGCGACCGCGCCGGAACTCCTCGGCCGTCACCCCTAAAAGGTAACCAAGTCTGTTACGTTTATGTCGTCGAAGGCGCCACGTGATCGGCCGCCCCCTGGGGTGTTCGTGGTGCGCCCGTCGCGGCGTGCCCGGAAGTGCGTGACATCAGTCGTAACAGTAAATGTTTCTTCAAAGGAGATGGGTCGCATGGGACAGCTCGACGGGAAGATCACTCTGGTCACCGGTGGCACCACCGGCATCGGTCTGGGAGCGGCCAGGCGCTTCGCCCGCGAAGGCGCCACCGTCTACATCACGGGGCGCCGAAAGCCGGAACTCGACGCGGCCGTGGAGGCGATCGGCGGGGATGTCGTCGCCGTGCGCAGCGACGTCTCCAGGCTGGCGGACCTCGACGCCCTGTTCGCGACCATCAAGGAGCGCAGCGGGCGGCTCGACGTCCTCTTCGCGAACGCCGGGGTGGGCGCTCTGGTGGAAATCGCGGACATCACCGAGGAGGAGTACGAGCGGACGTTCGACATCAATGTGAAGGGCATGTTCTTCACCATGCAGAAGGCCCTCCCGCTGCTCCCCGACGGCGCGTCCGTCATCCTCACCTCGTCCACCAACGCCTCCCAGGGAATCCCCGCGATGAGCGTCTACAGCGCCACCAAGGCGGCCGCGCGCAACTTCGCCCGCTCCTGGGCGGCCGAGCTGGCGGGGCGGGGGATCCGGGTCAACTCGATCAGCCCCGGCCCCGTCGAGACCCCCGGCCTCCTCGGCCTGGCGGGCGAAGGCGCCGAGGCGCAGCAGGAGACCAGGCAGAACTTCGCCGGCTCCATCCCGCTGGGCCGCCTGGGACACGTGGACGAAGTGGCCTCCGCCGCGCTCTTCCTCGCCTCCGACCAGAGCTCCTTCACCACGGGCGCCGAACTGTTCGTCGACGGTGGTCTCGCCCAGATCTAGTTACACTTCGTGAGTCGGTGTCGCGGGGAGCCACCTGCCACCTCAGGACCGGAGGAGGTGTGCGGAATGAGCGCCAACAGCCGTATGAGTCTGGCCGTGCACATTCTGACCTGGCTGGCCTACGACCGCCGGGGCACCGACAAAGAGGTCGCGACGTCGCAGCGCATCGCGACCAGCGTGAACACGAACCCGGTGGTCATCAGGCGCTGTCTCGGGCACCTGAAGGACGGCGGCCTGGTCACGGTCACCCACGGCAGGAACGGCGGATGGAGCCTCGCGCGCGCCGCGGCCGACATCACTCTCCTCGACGTCTACCGGTCACTCCCCGCCGAGCCGGTCTTCGGAATGCCGGCCTCGACTCCCGACGCGGAGTGCGACGTCGGCGGCGGTATCGAACACGCGCTCTCGGACGTCTACCAGGAGGCGACCGACGCCCTCTGCCGGTCGCTGCGAGCGACCACCCTCGCCGACGTGCTGCGGATGGCGACGGCCTCGCGCGCGGCCACCGCGCGCGCCCACTGACCGGGCGGTTCACGCGTACCTGGGTGCGGCACACCCACCCTCACACAGCCTCCCTCTTCGGTGCCCCGTCAACGAGTGTGGTGTCCACACCCGCACTCGTCGCTCACCGAGAAGGAACACCATGTCTCTCACCTCGTACCGCACCCTCGGCCGCTCCGGTCTGCGGGTCAGTCCTCTCGCGTTCGGCGCGATGAACTTCGACGACGGCAGCTGGGGCTCGGCCCCCGAGGCCTCGTTCGGGCTGCTGGACCACTACCTGGAGGCAGGCGGCAACTTCGTGGACACCGCCAACATGTACAACAAGGGGGCGTCCGAGGAGACGCTCGGACACTACTTCGGCAAGCGTCCCGGAGTCCGTGACCGAGTGGTCCTGGCGACGAAGTTCGGCGGCAGCCTGGCACCCGACGACCCGAACTCGGGCGGCGCGGGCCGCAAGGCGATCCGTGCCCAACTGGACGCGTCCCTGCGCCGGTTGAACACCGACTACGTCGACCTGTACTGGATGCACCAGTGGGACCGGCACACTCCCGTCGAGGAGACGCTGTCCACTCTCACCGACCTGGTGCGCGCCGGGAAGATCCACGCCGTCGGCCTGTCCAACGTGCCGGCCTGGTGGGTCGCGGAGGCCGCCACCGTCGCCCGGCTGCGCGACCGGGAGCCGATCGCCGCGCTCCAGGTCGAGTACTCCCTGCTCGCCCGCAGCGTCGAGGGGGAGACGTTCGGCGCCGCCCGCCGCTTCGGACTGGGCATCACCCCGTGGAGCCCGCTGGCCAGTGGCGTCCTGTCCGGCAAGTACGCGCGTACCGCCACCGAGGTGGCGGGCTCCGGACGTACCGCGTACGCCGCCTCCTACCTGAGTGAGTCGACGTTCGTCCTCCTCGACGCGCTTCAGGAGATCGCCGACGGGCTGGGTGCGACCGTGGCCGCGGTGGCACTCGCCTGGGTCAGGCAGCGTTCCGAGGTGACGTCCACGCTCGTCGGCGCCCGCACCCAGGAGCAACTGGCCGCCAACCTCGCCTCGTTGGACGTCGTCCTCACCGCGGAGCAGATCGCGGAGCTGGACGGCCTCACGGCACCTCGCCTCGACTATCCGCACAACATGATCGAGTCCATGGTCGGCTTCCAGCAGGGCGACACCACCGTCAACGGCCTGGCCGCCCAGGCCTTCGTGCGCTGACTCACCTCCGACTCACCTCCGACCCACCTCTGGCCGGTCCGTGCCGACCTGCCCGCGCCGCGCTGTCCTGGCTGTCCTGAGAGAACGGAACACCCCATGCCCGAGACGCTCGAAGTGACCACCCTGCGGCCCGCACCGGGCCACACCACCCAGGACTTCGTCGAGGCCAACGCCGACATCAACGCCTACCTCGAACGGCAGCCCGGCTTCCTGTGGCGACGTATCGTCGAGACCGACGACGGACGCGTCATCGACATCGTCGCCTACGACAGCCTGCCGCACGCCCGCGCCGGTGCGGCCGGCATCACAGGTGAGATGGCGGACTCGCCCGTCCATGCCACGATCGACCATGACAGCGTGGACTGGCAGCTCACCACCGCGCTGCAGTACTTCGCGTGACGGAGAGGCCACCATGCCGTTCGCCGACGAACTCATCGGCCGCCACACCGTTCAGAGCCTCACCCGGGCCATGCGGGCCGCCGCCCCGGACGCCGCTCTCACGGCGCTCCGCGCGGCGCCCCGGCAGCTCGACGCGCTGTCCCTGCGGGAGCGCGCCGACCTGCTCCGCGACGCGCTGCTCACGGATCTTCCGGGTGACTACGCGGCGTTGGCGCGGACGGTACGTGTCGCCCGCGACAGCGCGCCCGACTTCACCGGCTGGCTGATCTGGCCGGTCACCGGCGCCCTCGCCACCCGCGCCGTGCAAGCCGGCGGGGCGTCGCAGGAAGCCGGGGAAGGAGGGGCGGCGGCCTTCGACGACGCGATGGACCTCCTGGCGGATCTCACCGGGCGCCTGTCCTCGGAATTCGCCATCAGGACACTGCTGCGGCACGACCTCGACCGGGCGCTCGGCATCATCGTCGGCGAGTGGACCGGCTCGGCCGACGCCGACGTGCGCAGACTCGCCTCCGAAGGCACCCGCCCCTACCTGCCCTGGGCGGTACGGGTGCCGGACATCATGGCCCGCCCCGGGGCGACCGTGCCCGTCCTGGACGCCCTCTACCGCGACGAGAGCGAATACGTACGCCGCTCGGTGGCCAACCATCTCAACGACCTGAGCCGTGACCATCCCGAGCTGGTCGTCGACACGGCCCGGCGCTGGCTGGACCGTCCCGGTGACACGACCGAGCGCCTGGTGCGCCACGGACTGCGCACCCTCATCAAGCGCGGCCACCCCGGCGCCCTGGAACTCCTCGGCTTCGCCCCGGCGGTCCTGGAGGTCGAAGGGCCCCGACTGGACCGGGACACCGTGCCGTTCGGCGGCAGCGTCCGCTTCACCGCCTCGATCCGCAACACCGGCGAGGCGCAGGCCCGGCTGGCGATCGACTACGTCGTGCACCACCGCAAGGCCAACGGAGGACAGACCGGCAAGACCTTCAAGCTCACCACTCGCACCCTCGCTCCGAACGAGCGGATCGAGGTCACGCGTGAGCACTCGTTCCGGCCGATCACGACCCGCCGCTACCACCCCGGTCAGCACGCGATCTCCCTCCAGATCAACGGAGTCGAATCGCCCCGCGCCGACTTCGAACTGGCGGCCCCCGACACACCGTGAGAGACACTGTGAGCGGACCTGACCCGACGTACGGGCCGGGACTCACGGATCAGGGGAGTGCTGGAATGCCGGTTGCCGTTGCCGCCGACGGATACAGACTGTGGTTCGACGCCGTCGGCGACGAGGGACTGCCGGCCCTGGTTCTTCCCGCCCGGTTCCGCGCGGAATTCGCTTCCCTGGGAGCCGCGTTGGCCGACCGGTACCGCGTGATCCGGTACAAGCCCCGGCGCGTCGTGGACGCGATGGAGGCCGAGGAGGAGGCAGGCGGCCCGTGGGAGCCGGCCGAGTGGGTCCGGTATCCGCTGGAACTGGAGGTCGCCGACCTGCATACCGTGGCGGACGCCGCAGGGGCGGGCGGCTTCGTGCTCGCCGGGTACTCGGGCATGGCCGCGCTGGCGGGCTTCCTGGCGCCGGTCAGTGACCGTGTGCGGGGACTCGTGGTCGGAGGGTTTCCGCTGCTCGCCAGTTGTGACTACTGGCTGGGCTTCGAGGAGGGGGCACGCGCGGCCCTCGTCCAGGCCGGGCTGCGGGACGAGGCGGCGGACCATCATCTGGGCCGTCTGCTGTTCCGCGAGTGGGGAAACCGGGACGACCGCGCCGCGCTGGCCGCGCTGCCCGGACCGAAGGTCCTCTGGTACGGCAGCCGGGACAGCGAACCGGACTGCCGGATGTACGACTTCGTGGGCGGGGCGGCGATCGCCCGGCACATCCGTGCGCACGCCGACGCGTTGCGTGCGGTCGGCTTCGAACTGATCGAGATCGAGGGCCAGGACCACATCGGCGCCCTGGCCACCACGGACGTGATCGCCCCGCGGCTGTTGGCCGCGCTGGGCAAGGCCGACTGGTAGACCGGCCCGCCTCCCGAAGCCTGGGCCGAACGGCTCGAACGCGTCGAACGGCTCGGGTGGCACGGGCGGCGGGACCTCGGGCCGTCAGGCGTCCATGCCGCGCAGGGTCTGCCGCAGGCCCGTGTCGATCCGGTCCATGGTGGCCGCGTAGGCCTCCGGCATGTCGACGTCGAGGCGGTCGGCGAGCACGAAGACCCACCACAGGCATTCGGCCAGCTTGTGCCGCAACTCGGCGTCCACGTCCCCGTCGATGCCCCAGGTGCGCTCGGCGGCCAGCACCAGACGCCCGACGTAGGCGGCGTCGTTGGTGAACCCGAGGGCCAGCTCCGGCAGGGTCCAGGTCCGGCCCAGTACGCGCTGTTCGATCTGCTCGTACCGGGCCCGTACCCGCAGCGCCCTGGCGTCCGCCGCGACGAGGCCGGCCCCGTCGTCGTGGTTCGGCGTCTCGGTCATCAGAACCTTCCTTCCGGCGGAGAACACGGTCCTCCACGAGGTGAGGGCGAGGGAGGTCTCAGCTCCCTCGTGTCAGAGGGTGATGCAGAACGGATGACCGGCGGGGTCCAGCAGAATCCGCCGTCGCTGGGGGAGCGGTTGCAGGCCGCCCTCGACAGCTCCCAGAGCGATGAGCCGTGCCTGGGCCTCGTCCAGGTCGTCGACGCCCAGCTCCAGATGTGCCTGCTTCTGGACGGTGGAGTCCGGCCAGGTGGGTGGCTGGTAGTTGTCCAGACGGTAGAAGGCGAGCCCGGGTGAGCCCTCACGGCCCAGCATCACGAAGTCGTCGGTGGACAGGGTGACGGGCAGGTCGAGGGCCTGACTGTAGAAGCGTGCCAGCTCGGCGGGATCGGCGCAGTCGAAGGTGACGGCCAGACAGCGGATCGCGGGACGGGGCGTGCCGTGCGACGTCATGAGGAGACTCCTGCTGATGGGACTGGGACTGGGACTGGGACTGGGGGTGGGACCAGGACTGGGTGTCGGAGGCATCGGCCGGTCACGGCGTGCGGATCTCGCCGGTCGGAAAGTCCGGAATCGGTGTGAAGACCTCCATCATGGTGGTGTCCTCGAGGGCCACGGCGGAGTGGGGGACCCCACCCGGGATCCCGAGGGCCTCGCCCGGCCCCAGGACCAGCTTCCTGCCGTCCACCACGTACTGCATCCGGCCGGTCAGGACGACGTCGATCTGTTCCATCGGGTGGACCTCCGGCTCGCCGGGATCCGCCGGATTCGGAATCACGGTGCCCGCCGTGATCTCGACCCGCAGCACCTGTGCCCTGTCGGCGGTGAGCGCCTTGATCGTCACCCGGTCACCGAAGTCCCCCAGCGGCGTCGGCTCGATCTCGCTCCAGATCCGGTGCTGCGGCCGGCCGAGTACCTGTGCGGAGGTGCGTTCTGTGGTCATGGCCAGGACGCTACGACCGGACCAGGACAACTTCTGTCCTGGTCGTGAGGCACACTCCCCAGTGTGATCAGTACCTCTGCCCGCCTGCTGCGCCTGGTCTCCCTGCTGTCCGCGCGGCCGTCGTGGACCAACGGCGACCTGGCCGTGCGCATGGAGGTCACCGAGCGCACCGTCCGGCGCGACGTGGCCAGGCTCAGGGAACTCGGCTACGCGATCGAGTCCGACCCCGGTCCCTGGGGCGGCTACCGCCTGCAGGCCGGTACGCGTATGCCGCCTCTGACCCTCGACGACGACGAGGCGCTGGCCGTGGCGGTCGGGCTCCGGGAAGCCGCACTCAGCGGTGTACTCGGCGGCGACCACGCCGCGCTGTCCGCCCTCCTGAAACTGCGCCAGGTCCTGCCGCCCAGGATCGCCGGGCGCGTCGCGGAGATGGACGCCGCCCTGGTCCACGCCCCGAGGATCGAGGAGCCGCAGATCGCCTCCGGCATGCTGCTGGAGCTGGCCGCCGCATGCCGCCGGAGCGAGCGCGTCACCCTGACGTACCGTGACCGGGAGGGCAGGGCCACGGTCCGCGAGATCGACCCCTACCGCCTGGTGCACACCGCGCGCCGCTGGTACTTCGTCGCCCGGGACGTGACACGAGGAGAGTGGCGCACCTTCCGGGCCGACCGGGTCGCACGGATCCGGTCCACCGGCCGCGCCGCGGAGATCTCCGATCCGCCCGACCCCGCGCAACTGGTGAGCGACTCCATGCCGGCGGGCACGTACCCGCTGTACGCCACGGTTCGTCTGCCGCTGCCCATGGACCAGGCGCTGCGGGCCATCCCCACGCCGATGGGTGTCCACCGCCCGGACGGACCCGACTCCACCCTCGTCGAGATCGGCGGCAACGACCCCGACGAACTGGCCCGGTACCTCCTCAGCCGGGCCACACCCCTGAAGGTCCTGACGCCCGACACCGTGCGCGACGCTCTGCGGCGCCGGGTGCGGGAGCTGCTCCAGGCGGTGTGAGTGCCTGTTCGTGGATGCGCCTTCCGCACAGGCCGCAACGATCCGGGCCCGCTCCGCCACACGAGCTGGGACCTGCCCCACAAGGCCGCCGTACCGCGTGTGTGATGAACTGTGGCCCGGTTTCGAGACGTTGATCTCGTCTTGAACAAGAGAGTGGGAGAGACCGTGGACCTTGGTGGGGGGACATGGCGGCGACTGACCGCCGTGGTGCTCGTCATGGCGGTGGCGGCCGGGTGTACGGGGCAGGGCGAAGGCGCGGGCGGCGGAGACGACGAAGACCTGCTGCGGAACCACGACTGGACGCAGATGCCGGGCACCACCGTACGGAACGACGTCCTGCGGGTCAGCGCATCGGATCGGCACATCGTGGAGCAGGACTCCTCCGGCGGCCAGCCCAACCCCCCGCTGAACCTGGCCGGCCCGCATCTCAGGTCCGACGGCGACTTCACCGTCACCGCGCGCATGTCCGGTGTGGGTGACGACGACGGCGACTCATGGCTGCGGCTGTACGGACGGGTACCGGTCATCTATGACGAGTGGCGGCAGGAGCGGCCCTCACTCCGCGCCGGCGTGACCGCCGACGGACAGGTGAAGGTACAGATATGGGACGGTGAGGGCGATGAGCCGGCCACCTCCAAGGAGTTCGACTGCGGCTGCTCCGGGACGGTGACGCTCGCCGTGTCGAGCATCGGTGACACCTTCCGCGTGGAAGCCGACGGGCGGCGGCTGGGAACCGTGCAGGACCCGGGAGTGTTCGCCGAGGGCACTGTCTGGTTCGGTCTGGAGGCGGACGCGGGCGACGACGAGCGCCGCGAGGGATGGCGTCTGACGCAGCTGATCGCGCGGGCGGAGAGCGGTGACTCGCTCCGCGTGATCAAGGCGCCGCAGCTACGCCAGGAGCAGTCCGACGACTCGCTGCGTGCGCGGGCCGCAGACGTGGGGCGGCCGTTCGACGTCGGCGCCGCCCTGGCCGAGAACCCGCTGCTCACCGACTCACGCTACCGGGCGCTCGCGGGGAGCCAGTTCTCCATGCTCACTCCGGAGAACGCGTTCAAGCCACAGTTCCTCCACCCACGCCGGGACGTCCACGACTTCCGTGACGCGGACCTGCTCGTACGCTTCGCCCGCGCGAACGACATGAAGGTGCACGCGCACACCCTCGTCTGGCACGAGGCTCTGCCCCACTGGATGCGGGAGAACGACGACCCCGAGGAGGTGCGCCGGACCATGCTCCGGCACATCGCCATGGTCGCCGGGCACTTCAAGGGAAAGGTCGCGGAATGGGATGTGGTCAACGAGCCCATGTCCGACGACGAGAAGAGCTACACCGACGGGGATCTCGGTCTGCGCTCCGAGCAGAGCCCGTGGTTCGAGGCCATGGGCGAGGAGTACATCGACGAGGCGTTCAGGGCCGCCCACCGGGCCGATCCGAAGGCACGGCTGTTCCTCAACGAGTACGGGGTCGAGGAGGAAGGCGAGCGGTGGGACGCCCTTTACGATCTGGTCGAGCGGCTCAAGGAACGCGGTGTACCGATCGACGGCGTGGGTTTCCAGAACCACGAGTACGCACCCGGCGACCGCATCGACCCGGAGACCTTCCGCAGCCATGTGCGGGATCTGGCGGAGCTCGGGGTTCAGGCACGGGTGTCGGAGATGGACGTCCCCATAGGTGAGGACGAAGAGGACGGGCGGCAGATCCAGGCTGATGAGATGGCGGGCAAGCTGCGGGTCTGCCTGGAGGAGCCGAACTGCACATCGTTCTCCACATGGGGGTTCACCGACCGGTACGGTTCCACCGCCGACACCAAGACCTATCCTCCGCGCACGGCCGATTCCCTGCCGTGGGACGCGGCCCTGCGGCCGAAGCCGGCGTACGAGCGGCTGCTCGGCGTCTTTGACGAGGTGTGAGGAATCAAGGTGCGCTCTCTCGGTCCGGTGTCGGTGGTAGGGAAAGTGCCGGTGCTGTGGGGGAAGCTGGTCATGACGGTCCCCTTGGTCTTCAGTGCATGGGGGAGTGGATGACGGAGTCGACGGTGATGGTCAGCAGGAGCCGGGTCTGGCCCGGGCCGCCGTACGAGGCGTAGGGGCGGCCTGTGTACTTCTGGGCGAGGTGTTCGATGCTCTCGGCGGCGCCGTCGGTCGTGGCGCTGGTGACGCGTCCCCGTACGGAGAAGTAGCGGGAGGTGTCATCAGGGTCGGCGATGCTGACGGCCACACGGGGGTCCCGTTGGACGTTCTTGGTTTTGCGGTAGCCCTCGACGGTGTTGATGAGGATGTGTTCACCATCGGTGTCGACCCAGGTCTGGGTGAGCTGAGGTGAGCCGTCCGGCATGGTGGTGGCGATGAAGCAGGGGCTGGGCCGGTTCAGCAGTTTGAGGAGTTCGCCGGGCAGGGGTGCCATGAGGTATCGCCCTTTCTTGGGGGGAAGCGGTCGGTGGGAGGTGCCGATGACGGCGGGCGCTCAGCGCAAGGAACGGAAGGTGGTCCGGACTTCGTCAACGAAGAGTGCCGGCTGTTCCAGGGCCGCGAAGTGCCCGCCCGCCTCGGGCTCGTTGAAGTGGACGACGTTGCTGTAGCGGCGTTCCACCCAGCGCCGGGACTTCCGGACGTGCTCCTGCGGGAACATGCTGAATCCGGTAGGCAGTGTGATCGGTGCGGCGGTGGTCGGCGCGGAGGGCCGTGCCGACCGTGCCATTTCCCAGTAGGTCCGCGCAGAGGACGTTCCGGCATTGGGAAGCCAATAGAGCATGATGTCGTCGAGCAGCTCGTCCAGGGTGAACGATGCTTCCGCGTCCCCCGGCGTGCCGCAGGTGTCCTGGAACATCGCGTAGATCCAGGCAGCCAGGCCGATGGGGGACTCCGCTAGGGAATAACCAATGGTCTGAGGACGGGTTGCCTGCTCCTTGGCGTAGCCCGAGAGGTTCTCCCAGAAGTAGGCGGCGCTGTCGAGCATTGCCTGCTCATGCGCGGTGGCGTCCCGGACCTCTTCGGGCGTTGGCGGGAACATCGCGAAGTTGAGATGCAGTCCGACGCATCCGTCGGGGGCCTTGCGGCCGATCTCGTCGGTGACCGCGCATCCGAGGTCTCCGCCCTGGGCACCCCACCGCCGGTAGCCGAGCCGGTCCATCAGCGTGATCCAGGCATCGGCGGTCCGGGGGAATCCCCAGCCGGGTTTCGTGGGCCGGTCGGAGAAACCGAACCCCGGCAGCGACGGCACCACGAGATGGAAGGCGTCCCGCGGGTCACCGCCGTGGGCCGCGGGATCGGTCAGCGGGCCGATGACCTTGTGGAAATCGAGGACGGAACTGGGCCATCCGTGGGTCATGACCAGCGGGAGGGCGTCCGGCTCGGGCGAGCGCACATGGAGGAAGTGAATGCCCAGGCCGTCGATGATGGTGCGGGACTGGCCGAAGCGGTTGAGGGTCTTCTCGCACCGCCGCCAGTCGTAGGTGTTGAGCCAGTAGTCGTGCAGCGCGCGGAGCTTCGCCAGCCGGGGTCCCTGGCTGGTGTCCGGAACGGTCTCCGGATCGGGCCACCGGGTGCGGGAGAGCCGCTCGCGCAGGTCGGTCAGCTGTTCCTCCGGCACGGACAGGGTGAAGGGTTCGACGAGTTCGGACATGGGGCGTGCTCCTTACCGGGCGATACCGCGCCGACTGCGACGCGGGTGGATTCGAGGGGGCGGAAGCCGGTGATTCAGAGGGTGTCGGGCTCACGGGTCCGTTCATCGGTGACGATCTCGGGCACCGCGTCCAGGACCTCCTGGAGCCAGGCGATCTCGGCGCGCAGCCTGTGCGCACTGTGACTGACCGCCAGTGCCTCGCTCACCGTCAGGTAGCCGCCGTCGATGGCGTTGGCGTTCAGCGCCTCGGTGTCCGAGAGCATGGAGGCGAGTTCATCCAGCCGGGATGCGATCACCGTGTGGAGCTCGTCCAGCTTCTCCGGGTCCAGGCGGGTGAGGGCCAGGTCGAACGGGTCCGGCTTCATCCAGATGTGGCGCAGACTCTCGGACTGGAGTTCCTTGAGACGCAGACGCCCTTCACCGGTGATGCCGTACACCTGACGCTCGGGCAGATTGCCCTCCTTCTCGGTCCTGACCTCTTCGAGCAATCCCTCGGCCAGCAGACGCTTGATCGCCTGGTACAGGCTGCCCACGGACACGTCCGTCCACAGGTGCAGATGTTCCCGCTCGGCCTGGAGGCGCACCCTGTGCCCGTGCATCTCGCCGTTCCTCGCGAACGTGTCGAGGATGAACAACCTGATCGATGACATACGACTACTCTTGCATGAGTACTCGTTTATAGGCAAGCCGTCGATGTGCCCGATGCCGACCACACGTCGGACGCCCCTGTGCAACGACGAAACTCCTGGTGGACGGGTTCTCGACCAAGATCACCCGTGCCTGCCAGGAGCTTCGCGTGTTTGTCTACTCGTCAGTACTCGATCGGCTGTCCTGCCGTCGGGCGATCAGAGCAGTGCGAGTTCGGCGGTGAGCTTCTCCAGGGGCTGCCAGGTGAGTCCGACCAGTGCCGCGTGCTTCCACGCGATCCGTCCGCCGGGAGCGATCAGGAACACGGACCGCCGCAGGCCGACGCCGGGGGCCGCGATGCCGAAGAGCTTCGCCACGGTGCGCTCCGGGTCGCTCAGCAGGGGCATCCGCAGATTGTTCGCACGGGCGAACTCCTCGTGGCTGTCGACGTCCTGAGGGCTGATGCCCCACACCTCGGCACCCAGCTCGGTGAACTGCTCCAGACCGCTGGAGTAGGAGCACAACTGCTTCGTGCAGACACCGGAGTTGTCCTGGGGGTAGAAGGCGAGCACCAGGGGACGCTTGCGGGCGGAGGTGAACTCGTAGGTCGCCCGGGTGAACCGACCGTCCCTCAGTACCCCTCCGGGGAGGGCGAATTCAGGTGCCTGACTGCCGGTTTCCATCGAGCCTGCCATAGGAACTTCCTTGCCGAGGGCGCCACGGTCGTGCGGCGCGGGGGACGGGGAACAGGAGGAACAGGGGGTACGGGCGCGCGGGTCAGCGCGTGGCGGTCGCGGCCTGCCGGATCAGACCGGCCACGGTGTCCGGGCGGGTGAGCATCACGGCGTGCGGCGCGCGGACCTCGGTGGTGTGCGCGTGGGCGCGCTCGGCCATGAAGCGCTGGGTGGCCGGGGGCAGCGCGTGGTCCTGCCGCGTCACCAGGTACCAGGAGGGGATGGTCCGCCAGGCGGCGTCCGTCGCGGTCTCCTCCAGGGCCGCTGTGCTGACGGGCCGTTGGACGGCGGCCAGGGCGGCGGCCCGGTTCAGGGACAGGGATGCCGCGAACACGTCACGGTACTTGTCCGGCTTGATGGAGAGGTCGATGCCGCTCGCGCCGTTGCCCAGGTCGAAGGGGACGGGGTTCAGCGCGTCAGGGGTGGCGTGGGAACCCGGATTCCGGCCGGCCAGCGCGCCGACGGACTCGCCCTCGGCCGGCGCGAAGGCCGCCACGTAGACGAGCGCCTTCACCCGGGACTCGTCCGTGGCGGCCTCACTGATGACCGCGCCCCCGTAGGAGTGCCCGACCAGGACGACCGGCCCGTCCACGCTCTCGATCCGGCTCTTCACATAGGCCGCGTCCGAAGCGAGTCCGCGCAGCGGGTCGGCGATCGCCTGTACGGGATAGCCCTGGGACTGCAGCCGTTCGATCACCGGGCTCCAGCTGGAGGAGTCGGCCCAGGCGCCGTGCACGAGGAGGACGGTCGGCTTGGGGGCCGCGTGCGAGGTGGTGGCGGAGGCGGTCGAGGTGGAGGCGGCCGTCCTCCCGTCGGCCGAAGTACCGGCGGCGACGGCCGGCACGGCGGCGGCGGCCAGGGCGACGGCGCCGGTGACCGCGAGGACCGCGCGGTGCGAACGGCGCGCGGGCCGGGTGTGACGTCGGGACATGTCGTGCCTCGTCTCATGAATGACACAGGGGGACTCGGTGGGTGGGTGAACTGGCGAGCCCCGACAGGTAGATAGAATGTTCTGTCTCCCTGTGACCGTAGTGCGTGCCGAGGTGGTGGTCAATGTGATGTAGGGATCACCGAGAGGCCGTTGGGGCCGGTCAGTGAGGCGCCCCCGGCAGGTTCCCGACCGCACCGTCGGGAAGAACGGTCGTTCCTGTAGGCTGAGAAGGTGATCTCGTCGAAAACCCCTGGAACAGCGTCTCCGGCCCGAGCCAGGCTCCTGGAGACGGCTTCCGGCATCTTCTACGCCGACGGCATCCGCCATGTCGGCGTGGACCGCATCATCGCCGAGGCCCAGGTCACCAGGGCCACCTTCTACCGGCACTTCCCCAGCAAGGAGGATCTGGTCCTCGCGCACGTCGAGCAGCGGGACCAGGAGATCAGGGCGATGGTGACGGAGGCGTTCCGGGCGAGCACCGACCCCGAGGCGCTGCTCGTCATGATGATGGCCGGAATCGGGGAGGAGATCTGCGGCCCCGGGTTCCGCGGCTGCCCGTTCATCAACGCGGCTGCCGAGTACCCCGACCCCGGACACCCGGTCCGGCAGGCGGTGGGGGCCCACCGGTCCTGGTTCCGCCAGACGGTCCTGAACCTCGTGACCGCGGCGGGCTGCTCCGACGCCGAACACACCACCGCTGTTCTCGTGCTGCTGCGGGACGGGGCGATGGCCGGGGGAGACCTGGACGATCCCACCGCGGTGCGTGAGCATCTGATGCGGACCGTCCGCACAGTCGTCGCCGACGGGCGAGAAGGTCGTTAGGGCGGAAGATGCAGCAACCACAGAACGAACTCGGCGCCTTCCTCCGTGCGAACCGCGCCCGCACCGAGCCGTCCGACGTGGGCCTGCCGGCCGGCGGCGGCAGCCGCCGGGTGAAAGGTCTGCGACGGGAGGAGGTGGCCGTCCTGGCCGGGGTGAGCGCCGACTACTACGCGCGGCTCGAACAGGGGCGTGAGCGCCACCCCTCGTCGCAGGTCGTCGACGCGGTGGGCCGGGCGATGCGGCTGACCCCCGACGCGCGGACGCACCTCTTCCGGCTGGCCGGACTGCACCCGGCCCTCACCGCCGCCGCGGGCCGCGAGACGGTCCACCCCTCCCTGCTGCACCTGCTCGACGCGTTCCCCGCGGCCGCCGCCTACGTGCTGAGCCCGGCCTTCGACATCCTCGCGAAGAACGCCGTGGCCGCCGCGCTCCTCTCCCCCTTCGAGGGCACCTCCAACATGGTCCGGGTGCTGTTCCAGCACTCCCGTGCGAAGGAGGTCTTCGTCGAGTGGCCCGTGGTGGCGCGTGCCACGGTGCACGCGCTGCGGCTGCACGCGGGCCGGTTCCCCGACGACCGCGACATCACCGACCTCGTGTCCGAGATGCTGGACGAGGCACCGGAGTTCCGGAGCCTGTGGCAGGAGAACGAGGTGGAGAACCTGGCCCGTGCGTTCAAGGTGTTCGTGCTCCCAGGGACCGGCCGCATCGAACTGACCTATCAGACCTTCGACGTCCACGACGCTCCCGGTCAGCAGCTCCTGGTCGGCGCCCCCCAGCCGGGCACCCCGAGCGCCGAAGCGATCGAGCGCCTGCGGGCAGAGGCGGAGCAGGGCGCGAGCACCGGCTGAGCGCCCGTCGCCGACCACCATGAGGTTCACCTCGGTCGTTCCGTCGGATCGGAGAGAGATGCAGCCCGGACCGTATGAAGTGGCGGCCGACGAGGCAGGTCTGTCGGCACGGCTGCGGCACGTCTTCTGGATCGGTGGCGGGAGTGGTGCGGGCAAGTCGACGACCGCCCGCAGACTGGCCGACCGCCACGGCTGGCACCTCTACGCGACCGACGACGTGATGGGGGATCACGCTGGGCGGACCACCCCCGAGGAATCCCCCTTCCTGTACGAGTTCCTTGCCATGGACATGGACGAGCGATGGGTGAACCGGTCTCCGGAGGTCATGCTGGAGACGTTCCACTGGTTCCGGGGTGAGGGCTTCGGCCTGATCGTCGAGGACCTCCTTCGTCTGCCGTCCGAGCCGTGTGTCGTCGTCGAGGGGTTCCGGCTGCTGCCGCACCTCGTCGAGCCGCTGCTCGCTGCTCCTGAGCACGCTGTCTGGCTTCTCCCCACACCTGGTTTCCGCCAGGCCGCCATCCGCAGTCGGTCGGTACCGGGGGAAGGGTTCGTGTGGAGGACCAGCGATCCGGCGACGGCCGGCCGCAACCTCGCCGCACGTGACCGCATGTTCACCGGACGCCTCAAGGAGGAAACCGAGCGCCTGCGGCTGCGCACCGTCCAGGTCGACACCACGATGACGGAAGACGATCTCGCTGAGCAGGTGACCACGGCGTTCCGACTCTGACGTCTCCTGGAACGTGGACGAGGCGCTGCTGGGCACCCGTGGCGGTCACATCGTGGGAGTCGCACACCCAGGTGGACACGTCCTTCCTGGGCGGGGACGGCGCGGTCAGACTGACGGAGTTCGCCCGGACAGGGCGAGCGCGCCCCTACCTCAAGGCGCAGCTGAGCGACTGACCGAGCCGGCTGCGCCCCTGACCGGGCCGAGTGGGCGGCTGGTCGTCGCTCCGGTGCCGCACATGCTTGGAAGGACCCCAGATGCGTATGCAGGTGCCGGTCATGCTCCTGCCCGTCGGCTCCACCCGAAGCGGCGGACACGGTGCGGGCGCTGAGGGCGCGGAGGGCGACACGTTCGGGGCGTACCTGCGGAGGTGCCGGTCGCGTCTGAGCCCCTCGGACGTCGGCCTCGTCGGCCTCAGGTCCGACGGCCGCAACCGGCGGGTCGAGGGTCTGCGCCGCGAGGAGGTGGCCGTCCTGGCCGGGGTCAGCGTCGACTACTACGGCAGGCTGGAGCAGGGACGGGAGCGCAGTCCCTCGGCCCGGACCGTGGAAGCCCTGGGCCTGGCCCTCCAGTTGGACCCAAACGCGCGAAGGCGCCTGTTCCACCTCGCCGGGCTGAACCCGAGCCTGCGTCCCGACACCACCCGCGGACAGGCGCACCCGGCACTCCTGCGCCTGCTCGACTCGTCCGACCGGGCCGTGGCCCTTGTGCTGGGCCCGAGCTTCGACATCCTGGCGGCCAACGCGCACGCGCAGGCGCTCCTGTCGCCCTTCGGCGGGGAGACGAATCTGATCAGGCTCCTCTTCCTGCACCCGGAGGCGAAGCGGTTCTTCGCCGACTGGCCCCTGGCCGCGACCGGCTCCCTGCACGCGCTGCGCCGCAACGCCGCACGGCTGCCGGGGGACACCGGGATCACGGACCTCGTCGCCGAGACGTCCGCCGGATCACCCGACTTCGCGCAGGTGTGGAAGGCCGCCGCGCCGGCCGACCTCGGCCGCGCGTACGGGACCGTGGTCCACCCCGCGGCCGGGCGTATCGAGTTCGCGTACCGCGTCCACGGCGACCCGGCCGCCCCGGCGCAGCACCTGCTGATCGCAACCGCGGTCCCGGGAGGCCGCAGCGCCGAGGCCTTCACCTATCTCGCCGCCATGGGCCGCCGGTGAGGACGGTGCGTAGGTGTCAGGTCCTGGTGTCGGCGCGCAGGCCGTCGATGATGACGGTGAGCACGCGCCTGCTGCTCTCCTGGCAGGCGGCCGCGCCGTCGGCCCGCCAGAGCGAGGACCCCAGGAGCAGGACGTCGTCCGCTTCGGCGTCCGGCCGTATCTGCCGGGCCTCCTTGCCCGCACCGAGCAGGAGGTTCACCGCCGCGACGATGGGCGGGTGGTACCGGCCGGCCCGGGTGGCGGCGTCCACGGCCAGGGACGCTCCGCGGGTGACCTGACCGCGCAGGCAGAGGTGCTCGAACCAGAGACGGAGCGCCTCCAGGGGCTCGTGCTCGCGCAACAGACGAGGGGCCGCGGCGGCGAGCGAGTCAAGCTCCTCCCGGTAGACGGTCAGCAGCAGGGCCTCGCGGCTGGGGAAGTGGCGGTACATCGTCCCCTGGCCGACCCCGGCCGCCTTCGCGATCGCCTGCAGACTCGCCGAGGGGTCGTCGGTGAAGGCCGCCTGCGCCGTCTCGACGATGCGTGCGCGGTTCTGCCGGGCGTCCGACCGCGGCGCACGTGCAGTGGGACGCGACATCCGGTGCCTTCCGTTCCGGTGTGCGGAGTGACTTCAAGGATCTTCGAGATCTTCGGGGACCTCGTGACCCGTCCGCACACGCCGTTGAGCCGCCATTCCTATCAACTTGTTGGTCGGTTGACAAGTTTGTTGTAGAGTTCCGTCCCATGACCACCGCTCACCGCACTCAGAAGCAGCGCCGTGAAGAGGCCGAGGCCGCACTGCTCGGCGCAGCCGTCGAACTGGTCGACGAACAGGGCGTCCGTGCGCTGACGCTGGCACGTGTGGGGGAACGGGCCGGTTACAGCCGGGGACTCGTCACCCACTACTTCGGGTCCAAGCAGGCGCTCGTCGAACGCCTGGCGCGCGCGGCCCAGGCCGGATTCGTACCCGGCCTCGACGGACTGCCGCCCGGTCTTGACCGGCTCCTGCGGCTGATCGACGGCTACATCGGGGAGCTCGGCCGGATGGGCGCGCTGAACAGGGTCTTCCTCAGGCTGTGGACCGAGGCCGCGACGGCACCGGAGCTGGCCCTGGTCTTCCGCGAGCGCAACGAGGCGTTCCACGCGGACCTGCTCGAGGACCTCACCGCCGGAGTCGCCGACGGCACCATACGCCCCGACCTGGCCCCCTACGAGACCGCGATCGCCGTCGTCGCGCAGCTCCGGGGAATCGCCATGCAACGCCTCGTCGATCCCCGGAGCATCGACACGGAGCGGCTGAGGACACACATCACCGGACACTGGCGACGGGCCCTGCAGGCCTGAGCAGGCCTGACCGACCGGCAAGGCCCGTCTCCGCCGGGCGGCGGCACCGCGCCGGAGCCCCGCCGCCCGGCAGGTTCTAACTCCCGCCGTGCGTCACCCGGACCGGGTCGAACGAAACCCTCGTGCGCACGCCGTCGTCCGCCCAGAGCACCTCCACGCCCGTGCCGTCGGCCCGTACGCGCGTGACGGCCTCCGCCAGCGGACCCGGCCCCGGTGCGCCGGTGAGGGCGGCCAGACACACATGCAGCGAGGTGCCGTCCGTCTCGCCGGTGAGGCGGGGCATCTCCGCCCACGGCACATAGGCGGTGCCCTGCGGGGCCCGGACCATTTCCGCCTCGGCACTCCAGCCGTGCAGCCCGTGCAGCGCCGAGACCAGCGGCTCCCGCGGTCCCGTGGCCCACCCGGTGTGGGTGAGGCGCGCCCCGGGCGGTGCTCCCACCACCCGGTGCACCCGCAGTTCGTACGCTCCCCGTGCCACCGTCACACTCTCCACCCGCAGCCCCGGCACCATCGGGGGCCCGCCGGCGAAGACGGGCCGGTGCCACGACGCCGCCCAGCCCCAGCCGTCGCCGTGCCCCGCGCCCAGCGGACGGATCCGGCGCCGCGCACTGCGGCGGCCGTTCACCTCCACCGACAGATGGTTGTCCGCGACGTTCCCGGACGCGGTCGGGCCCGTCCGGGTCGAGTAGGCCTGCCGGCCGTAGTGCGGATCGTCCTCGGCGGCCGACTCCGCCTCGTGCGGCCGCACATGGTCACTGCCGTGGTTGTGCAGCCGTACGATCCCGTCGGCGCGCGTCGCCTGGACGAGCAGTCCGGGCGCGGCCAGCGCCAGCACCCGGTCCGTCTCCTCCACCGGCGCGGGCTCCTCCGTCGCGGTCCACAGCGGATGACCGGCCGGCGCGAGGAGCGCGACGAACGCCTTCGACGCCCAGTAGGGCGAGGCCGGCCCGGAGTACGACTGCAGCGTGGCCTCACGCGGGCCGTACCAGCCAAGACCCAGCAGACCGTCCTCGGTCAGCGCCCCGCGGTCGAGGAAGTGCCGCAGACTTCCGCTGGCCAGCCGCCGGGAGGCCCCCGGCGTCAGCGGCGTGTGCCCGGTCACGGCGCCGAGCCCCACGGCCGCCGAGGCGGCGAAGCGGTACGCGAGCGACCGGCCGAAGTGCAGCGGAGCCCCGTCCGCGCCGAACATCAGCCCGAAGCCGTCGAGATGCTCACGCAGCCGGTCGCCGTACCGGGCGAGGAACGCCGCGTCGTTGGAGAGATGCGCGTCGAGCACCGGGTACAGGTGCAGCGCCCAGCCGTTGTAGTGGTCGAAGGCGCGTCCGTCCCCGTCGGCGTACCAGCCCTCGCCCCGGTACCAGCCCTCCAGCAGCTCCAGCGCCCGCTGCCGTACCGCGGCCGTCTCGGCGTCGCCGCGTCCCACCGACTCCAGGAACCCGGCGACCGTGTACGGGAAGAGGTACCAGTTGTTCGGCGCCGGTACGTGCCGCAGCGCTCCGCGCAGCCATTCCTCCACCCGGTCCTGGACACCGGCGTCGAGGTTCTTCCACAGCCAGGGCGCGGTCAGCCGCAGCCCGAGCGCGACCGACGCCGACTCGACCATGGGCTGGCCCTGGACGTCGTGGTCGAGGATCAGCGGCCAGGACTCGGTGTCGTCGCGGCCCGGGGAACGGGTGCCCGAGGCCAGCCCCCGCGCGTACCGCTCCAGCCAGTGGTGCGGATCGTCGCCGCCGGCGCCCGCGACCCGGAAGCCCGCCGCGAGGAACGTCCGGGCGAAGCCCTCCAGACCGTCGGAGCGCACCCCCGAGCGCGAAGGCCGCCCCGGCAGGTCGAGCAGGGCCCCGCCCGGGGTGCTCCAGCGCCACGCGGCGGTCAGGAGCCCGTCCGCGACGGCCTCCCAGTGGGCCCGGGTGTAGCCGGTGTACGGGCTCGACGCACGGTCCTCGGAGGGGAGTTCGAAGGGGATGCTCATGCCAGGAACGCCAGCCTTTCGCGTCGTACGGGGTGGAGGAAGCCGGTGCCGGACGCCCAGCGGGTGGTCTCGGCGAGGGCGAGATCGGCCAGACGGCGCCATTCGTTGCCCTCGGAACCCGCCAGGTGCGGGGTGATCAGCGCGTTGTCGCAGTCCCACAGCGGATGGTCCGCGGGCAGCGCCTCGGGGTCGGTGACGTCGAGGACGGCCCGGATCCGGCCCGTCAGGGCGGCGTCGGTGAGGGCCTCCTGGTCGACGACGGCCCCGCGGGAGGTGTTGATGAGGGTGGCACCGGCCGGCATCGCGTCGATCAGGGCGCGGCCGACCAGACCGCGGGTCGTGGGCAGCAGCGGGGTGTGCACGCTGACGGTGTCGCAGCGCGCGAACATCTCCGGCAGCCCGACGCGTTCGACACCGAGGGCGGCGGCGTCCGCGTCGGTGATGTGGGGGTCGTGCAGCAGCACCTCGATGTCGTGCGGGCGCAGCAGCTCGACGACCCGGCGGCCGATCAGCGAAGCCGACAGGATGCCGACGGTGCTGCGGTAGTTGCCGACACCGCGCGAGGTGCGCAGCCAGTTGTCCCGCGCCCGGGACACCCGGAAGTCACGGGCGCGTTCCAGGACGTGCTTGCCGGTGAGCAGGATCATCGCGAGCGTGTACTCGGCGACCGGCAGGGCGTTGGCCGCGGCGGCCGAGGAGACCTCGATGCCGCGCTCCCAGCACGCGTCCGTGATGTGCCCGCGCACACTGCCCGCGGTGTGCACGACGGCCCGCAGCCTCGGCGCCGTACGCAGCACCTCCTCGTCCAGTGCCGGGCAGCCCCAGCCGGTCACGAGCAGGTCCACGTCGGCGAGGAGCGACCTCGCCCGCGGTGACGACAGGTCGTCGAGGACCGGGGGATCGGCGAGGTCGCAGACCGCGCCGAACGCGGCGAGGGACGAGGCGTCGAGGACGGCCGAGGCGGCGTCCTGGGACATGGCCACGGCGGCCCGGGGGCGGAAGCCGGGGCCGGGGGCGTGCAGGGTCACTTGACGGCTCCGGCGGTCAGTCCGCTGCGCCAGAAACGCTGGAGCAGCACGAAGGCGAGGATGAGGGGCAGTACGGCGAGCAACGATCCCATGATCACCACGGGGTAGTACTCGGGTGAGACGGACGCCGAGCTGTTCCACTGGTACAGGCCGAGGCTGACGGGATACAGGTCCTGGTCGGAGAGCATCACCATGGGCAGGAAGAAGTTGTTCCAGATGGCGGTCAGCTGGAAGAGGAAGACGGTGACCAGGCCGGGGCCGAGCATCCGCAGCGACACCCGGACGTACGTGGTCAGTTCGCCCGCCCCGTCCACCCGCGCCGCCTCCAGGACCTCGTCGGGCACGTAGCCCCGGCTGAAGATGCGGCCGAGATAGACGCCGAAGGGGTTGAACAGCACCGGGACGAACACCGCCCAGAAGGTGTTGACCAGGTGGGCCTCGGACGCCATCAGGTACAGCGGCAGCGCGAGGACCGTCTGCGGCACCATGACCGCCGCGAGGACCAGACCGAACAGCTTCTCCTTGTGGCGGAAGCGGTACTTGTCGAAGGCGTAGCCGCAGGCGACGCTCAGCAGGGCGCCGATCGCGGCGCCGAGCACCGCGTACAGCAGGCTGTTGACGTACCAGCGTCCGTACAGCCCGTCGTCCATGGCGAACAGGTCCTTGAGATTGCGTACGAAGGAGAAGTCGCCCAGGGACAGCAGATCGCTCCTGAAGAGCGCGTCCCGGTCCTTCGTGGCGGCCAGCACCAGCCACAGCACGGGCAGCAGGGTGTAGAGGACCGAGACCGCGACGACCACGTTGGCCGTCGCCCGCCCGATCAGACCGGGGCGGACCAGGGAACTGCCGGTGGTGCTCATCGGGCCTCCTCGGCGTCGGCGCGGCTGGTGAAGCGGGTGACGCCGTAGGACAGGGCGATGGTGCAGAGCAGCAGGATCACCGAGGCCGCCGCCGCCAGGCTGTAGTTGTTGCGGGTGAACGCGGCGTCGTAGATGTACATGCTCGGCGAGAAGCGGGAGCTGATCATGGGGGAGGACTGGCTGAGCAGCATCGGTTCGGTGAAGAGCTGGAGCGCCCAGATCAGGGTGAAGATCGACACCATGACGATCGAGGCGCGCACCAGTGGTGTCTTGACCTGGAGCGCGGTGCGCACGGGGCCGGCGCCGTCGACCACGGACGCCTCGATGACCTCGCGGGGCACGGCCTGCAGGGCGGCGTAGAAGACCACCATGTTGTAGCCGAGGTTGCTCCACAGGGCGATGTTCACGATGGACGGGATGACGGTGTGGATGCCGAGGAAGTCGATCGTGATGTCCGCGCGGGCGAACAGGTCGATCACCGGACTGATGCCGGGCGTGTACAGGTACAGCCAGATCAGGGCGGCGATGATGCCGGGCACGGCGTGCGGCAGGAAGAGACCGAGCTGGGCGAAGGCGCGCAGCCGGACCACTCCGGAGTCCAGCACCAGGGCCAGGGCGAGTGCGCCGACGACCATGAGCGGGAGGTAGATCAGGCAGTAGAGCGCGACCGTGCCGAGCCCGCCGAGGAACGTGGGGTCGGTCAGCACGGCGGCGTAACTGCGCAGTCCGACGAAGATCGTGTGTTCGGCGCCGAATCCGAGGCCCGGCTGGTCGTCGCTGAAGAAGCTGAGGTAGACGGCCGTGCCGACGGGGATCAGGAAGATGGTGGTGAGCAGCGCGAAGAACGGCGCCATGAGGACGAACACGGCGCCGAACTGACGGCGCCCGGCGGCCCGGCGGGCACGCGGTCCTGAGGCGGAGAGGGCCGGGCCGTCGGTGCGGGGTGCTTCGGCCGGCACGCCGGACCGCGCGGTGGTGGTGGTCATGGGATGTCACCTGCCTTCTCGTCGGCTCAGGTGGAGTGCTGAGTGGTGGACAGGCCCAGGGCCTTGAGGTCGGGCATGGTGCCCTCCTGCGCGGTGCGCAGCGATTCGGTGAGCGATCCCTGCCCGCCGCCGACCCGGGCGAAGGAGTCCTGCATGACCCGCTGGGTGGCACTCATCCGCGGTCCCCACAGCCAGCCGTCACCGATCTTCTCCGCCTCCTGCTCGAACAGGCCGTAGATGTCCTGCCCGCCGTAGTACGACCGGTCGAAGGCCTTGCGGCCCACGGCGACCAGGCCGGGGGCGGCCGGGTACTGGCTGCTGGTGCCGCTGGAGAGGCGGGCGCGCAGGGCGTCGGGGTGGGAGACCTGCCACTCGATGAACTCCATCGCGGCCTCGGGATGCCGGCTGTCCTTGGTGACGGCGAACGTGGACCCGCCATGGGTGCCCACGGCGGGAGCGCCGGTGTCCCACTGGGGGAGCGGCGCGATCCGCCACTGGCCCTTCTGCGCGGGCCGCGCGTTCATCTGCGCGCCGGCGTCCCAGGCGCCGCTGAGCCGGGTGAGGACGAGCCCGTTGCCGATCTGCGCGTCGGACTGTCTGCTCTCGGTCGCGTTCACGAACACGTCGTCCCGGTCGATGAGCCGCTGCCAGTACGTGGCCACGCGCCGCGAGGGCGCGTCGGCCAGGGAGACGTTCCAGGCCCCCTCGGAGGTGTCGAACCACTGGGCGCCGGCCTGCCAGGCGTACGCGGCGAACTGGGTCATCCCGTCCGTCGGGAACAGCACGAGGCGCCGGTCGGAGGCCTTGCGGCGCACGGAGGCCGCCTGCTCGGCGAACTCGTCCCAGGTCCGCGCGGCCCGTAGTCCGTAGCGGTCGAACAGGTCGGCGCGGTAGTGCATCACCATCGGCTCGACGTCCAGCGGAACGCTGAACACCTTTCCCTCGAACGTCGTCTGGGCGAGGGCCTGCGGCAGCAGCTTGCGGCGCAGGGTGTCGCTGACGAGGCCGGTGAGGTCGCGGGCGACTCCGTCGATGGCGAACCCCGGCACCTGCGGGTACTCGATGGTCGCGACGTCGGGCGCGTTGCCCGCGCGGGCGGCGTTGCTGAGCTTGGCGTAGCCGCCCTGGCCTCCTGAGGGGATCTGCTGGAAGTCGACGCGCACGCCGCTGTGCGTGCGGTTGAAGGCGTCGACCACCTCCTGGCTGCCGCGCAGGGCGGACCAGAAGGTGATGTGGGTCGTACGGCCCGTGCCGGGCGACGAGGCACCGTTCCCTCCGCTGCAGGCGCTCGCGGCTCCTGCTAGCGGTACGGCTGCCATCGCGGCGAGCACGGACCGACGCTTGGGTCGTCCGGGCATGGCGCCTCCCGCGGCTCCTGCGTGTCCGTCCGAGGACACGACTGTTCGGGACACGGGAATCCTCATGCCGTCGACCGAAACGGTCAATAGACCGATCAGAAGAAAAACAAACGTTCAAACGCTCATTCGTCCGAGGCGGCGACCACGGCCCTCTCGTCGCCGCCCCGACCCGCGGTGCCGGCGACCCGTCGGGTGGAGCCGCGCACCATCAGCGACGGCATCAGCTCGACGCGGCGCGCGGGCCGCTCGCCGCCCTCCCGCAGGCGTCGCATCAGCAGTTCGGCGGCCGCCCGGCCGACCTCCGCCTTGGGCGGGGCCACGGCCGTCAGGGGCGAGGTGGCGAGCGCCGCCACCACGTCGTCGTACGCCACGACGGAGCAGTCCTCGGGCACCCGCACCGCCTCGTCCGCCAGCCGTTGGACGACCATCAGCGCGTCCACGTCGCTGTGCAGCACCACCGCGGTCGCCCCCGTCCTGCGCAGCAGCCGCGGCAGCTCCGCCGTCTCGTCCGCGCTGTACGGACCCTCGCGGCCGGCCTGCGGTGAGATCAGCGCCCACGCCCACTCCTCCAGGAGCGGATGCGCCCCGGCGATCGAGGTGAAGGCGGCCCGCAGCGCGCGGGCGGTCGGACTGTCCTCGCGGGTCGCGAACACGATCCGCCGATGCCCGAGGCCCACCAGGTGCTCCACCGCGAGGTGCGCCCCGTACCAGTGGTCGGAGCACGCCGAGTCCAGGACGTGCGCGGCACTGCCCCGCCGCGGGCGGCGCTCCATCAGGACGGTGGGCACGTCGAGGGCGGCGAGCCAGTCGTAGTCGGCCTCCTCCACCGCCCGGGTGTGCCATCGGGGCGCGAGCAGCAGACCGCGGGCGCCGTCGGCCAGCGCCCGCTCGACCAGCGGGCGTTCGGCGCCCGCCACCTGGGGGGCGATGTGCAGCGCCATGCGCATCCCGGCCTCCTCCAGGGCCGTACGGGCGCCGTGCAGGGTCTCGGTCAGGTACGAGTGCCGCTCCGGCACCACGACCGCCACCCGGTCCCCGTCGGAGAGGTCGTCCGGGGGGCTCTCCTGGGCGGGCAGCGTCGAGCGGACCACGCCGTGTCCGCGGCGCAGCCGCCCCTCGCGCGTCAGCTCCTCCACGTCCCGGCGCACCGTCACCACCGAGACCTGCAACTCGTCGGCGAGGTCCCGGACCCGCGCCGCCCCGCGAGCCTGGACCGCCGCCAGGATCCGCTGGCGCCTGAGATCGACCGGTTCCCGCATGGTGCCCCACCTCGGAATGTTCGTTTGAGCGATTCAGATCATCGTAACGATCGTCTCGCTCGGCCGTCATCCGGGTTTCCCTACCGCCCGTGCCGGGCCGTTCCCGGGTGGTGAGCGTCTGGCGTGGGCTGGATCCTTGCTGGGTGTCGCTAAGTGACATAGTGTCGGTTGAGGACATTTAAAGGGGAATGGTGAAGGGAAGGTGACGAGCGCCATGACGACGGCGGAGAGCGGCTCGAGAGGCATGAGCGAGCAGCGGCGACGGCGGCTGCGGCTGGAGATCTCCCGGGAGGCCGCGCGGCTGTTCTGGGAACAGGGCGTGGGCGCCACGAGCGGCGACCGGATCGCCGAGGCAGTGGGTCTGTCGACGCGGACCGTCTGGCGGCACTTCCGCACCAAGGAGAGCTGCGCCGAACCGGTCGTCATGCAGGGGGTCGTCACCTTGATGACGGTGCTGCGCGGCTGGCCCCGGCAGCGTTCCCTGGAGGACCACCTGGCCGTCGAACTGGCGGGGCTCCACGAGGGGACGTCACCGGTCGCTCTGGCCGACGAGATGCTCGCGATGCAGATGATCCGGCTCGCCGACACCGAACCGGCGCTCCGCACGGTGTGGTTGATGGCCTGCGATCAGGCCGAGCGCCAGATGTGCGAGATCATCGGCGACCGGCTCGGCCGGCCGGCCGACGACATCGAGGTACGGATGCAGGCGGCGGCCACCGCGTCGGTGGTGCGGGTGCTGGACGAGCACATCGGTGCCTCCTTCCTCTCCGGCGCCGACCTCACGGAGTTCGCCGATGTACCGTCCGTGGCCCGGCGCTACGCCCACGCGATCCGTACGGCCACCAGCGGGGTCGTCGGCGATCCCGTCGGCTGAGGGCGCCGGGTGAGGACGTCGGACCCGAGCGGCGCACGGGCCGCAACCCCGGCCCGCCCGGACGCGCGAAGCCCGGCTCGGCCCGTCTCAGCCCAGTTCCGCGCTGCCGAGGTGCTGCGTCAGCTGATCGGTGGTCAGCGGGTGGAAGGGGCCGCTGCGTGCGTCGCGGTACAGCTTCTCCAGCGGGTGGCCGCGGCGGTAGGCGCCGCCGCCGACCAGGCGCATGCCGATGTCGACGACCTGGATCGCGTTCTCGGTCGCCACGACCTTCGGGATCTCGAGCAGGCCCAGCCGGCGCGCCGGGTCGTCCGGCAGATCGCGCCCCTCGTTGAGGCGCGCGGCGGCGACCTCGACCGTGTTGGCCGCGGCCTCGATGAGCACCCGCATCTCACCGACACCGATCTGCACCAGCTGCTGGTCGCTCACCTTGACGTCGGGGGCCTCGGGCACCGCGCCGAGCCGCTTCGTGCGCAGGATCGCGAGCGTCTCGTCGTACGCACGGCGCGCGAGCCCGAGGTAGACCGACGCGAAGCTCAGCGTCTGCCATTCCAGGTTGGCGAACAGGCCGGTCCTGAACTCCGGGGACACCAGGTCGGCGGACGGCACGAACACCTCGTCGAACACCACGGTCTCGGTGCCCGTCGCGCGCATGCCGAGCGCGTCCCAGGTCTTCTCGATCCGCACCCCCTCGGCCGAGGCCGGACACACCAGCAGCACCTCGCGCGCCGCACGGACCGCATGACCGGTCGGCAACGCGCCGTCCGGCTCGGTGACCGTCGCGTTCACCGTGTGGAAGTCGGCGACCGGCGCCAGGGTGCCCCAGCTCTTGCGCCCGCTGACCCGGAACCCGCCCTCGACCGGCACCGCGAGCGTGTCGGCCAGACCGATCACACCGGCACGGGTCTCGCTGTACGCGCCGTCGAACAGATGCCCCTCGCGCGCCACGCCCGGGAAGAAGCGCGCCTGGTGCTCCTCGCTCCACATGCCGCGGAAGAACCCGATCACGCCCCAGTGCATGTTGAAGGCCAGGGCGATCGCCGGGTCGCCGTACGCCAGCAACTCCACGCAGCGCGCGGTGGTCGCGATGTCGGCGCCCCAACCGCCGTAGCGCTTGGGGACGTTGAGGCCCGGCAGGCGTAACGCGCGCACCCGGTCGGCCAGGTCGTACGGGAACGTGTTCTCCGCGTCGTGGTGCGGTCCGGCCTTGCTGAACTCCTCGGCCAGCCGGCGGCAGGTGGCGAACGCCTGCTCCCGCTCGGCGGAGCTCATCTCGACGACGTGCACGGGTGGGGCCATCGGGTCCTCCTCGCTCGTGGCGGGCACGGCGCGTCGCCTGACCGCGCAGGACCGGGATACTGCGGCTCGCGCCGGTACCGCAAGAGCGAGGGATCGCGGACAGGCCACCGGGGCCGGACCCGAACGGGCGGGTGCGGACGCAGGCGTCACGCGATCACGAGGTCACGTCCCGGTGCAGGATCCGGGCGAGCCAGTCGCTGCGGGTGCGGCGCGCCGTGGCCGAGACGCGGGCCTCCGGGTACAGCGTGTCGAATCCGTGGCAGCCGCCCGCCCAGACGTGCAGTTCGGCCTGGCCGCCGGCCGCCCAGAGGCGGGTGGCGTAGTCGGTGTCCTCGTCACGGAAGACCTCGGCGGAGCCGGTGTCGACATAGGTGGTCGGCAGGCCCGAGAGGTCGTCGGCCAGGGCGGGCGAGATGTACGGGGACACCTCGGGGACGTCGCTGAGGTCGCCGGCGTCGCCGAGGCGGCCCAGGACGGCGCGCCAGCCGAACTCGTTCATCTCGCGGGTCCACACGCCGGGTCCGCCGGAGTACTGACGGCTGGAGACGCTGGTGTTGCGATGGTCGAGCATGGGGCAGATCAGCACCTGCGCGGCGATCGACGGGGCGCCGAGGTCGCGGGCCAGCAGCGCGACACCGGCCGCGAGGCCGCCGCCCGCGCTGACACCGGCGACCACGATCCGGTCGGGGTCGATGCCCAGCTCGCCGCTGTGTGCGGCGGTCCAGAGCAGCCCCTGGTAGCAGTCGTCGACGAGGGTGGTGCCGGTGGCCTCCGGCGCGAGCCGGTAGTCCACCGAGACCACGACCGCGCCGAACTCGTCGAGCCACTCCAGCGGGACGTCGATCTGCGAGAAGCGATCCCCCATGACCATCCCGCCGCCGTGTATCCAGTAGACGCAGGGTGCCGCGGTGGCGCGTCCGGAGTCCGCGGGGCTGAGGACGGACAGAGGGATCGGGGCACCGTCCGGCGCGGGCACGGTGATCTCGCGCCGGTCGACCCGTTGACCAGCAGGGCGGGCGGCGAGCAGGGGCTCGACGGGTGTCGAGGAGTACGGGCGCAGTTGGGCGAGCACCTCCGTGCCGAGTTCCGGCATCGGCGGCATGCCGGCCAGCAGCTCACGCAGTTCGGGGTCCAGATCGGGCCGTGCGGCGGTCATGGTCGTCGCCTCTCGTCGGGTGGTGCGGGAAGGGGGCGCAGGTGTTCAGAAGGAGGCCTTGCCGCGGACCGGCACGTAGTCCGTGTAGACGGACTCCCCGGCGAGCAGCCCGTCGACCTCGGCCACGATGGCCTGGGCCGCCGCGCCGGCGAAGATCCGGTGGTGGTCCTCCTCGGTGCGCCACCCCTCGGTGACGTGGACGACGTCGGGGTCGGACGCGGAACGGGAGACGAGGTAGACCAGGCAGTACTCGCTCGCCCCGGGGCTACCTTCGTGCAGCCCCGTCAGCAACAGGTCGACCAGCCGGTCGCCCATTCCGGGCCTGGCCGTCAAGGTGGCGTTGAAGCCATAGCCGGGGATCATGGTGTCCTCTTCTCAGCAGCTGGAGCGCGGTGCTTCCGCTGATTCCATTAGACCGAGCTGACCTGCGGAAACGTTAGAACGATGCTCCCTCGGACCTGCACGATCCTCCCGGCTGCCGCAGCGACGGTGCCGCATGGTGCTGCAATGGACGCATGCACCTCGAAGAGCTGCGCACGCTGCTGGCCCGGCACGCGCGCCCCGACGGGACCACCCCGATCGACGGCGTCCTGATCTCGAAGGTCGACCGGCGGGACCCGCCGGCCCCCTCCACCTCCGGCACGGTGCTCGCGGTCATCGCCCAGGGCGTCAAACGTCTCGCGCTGGGCGACCGGGTCTACGAGTACGGCCCCGGGCAGTACCTGGTCGCGTCCGTCGACCTGCCCGTCACCGGCCAGTTCACCCGGGCGGACCCCGAAGAGCCCGCCCTCGGCCTCGGTCTCACGCTGGAGCCGTCCGCCGTCGCCGACCTGCTGCTGCGGGCCGGCCCCGGAGACACCCCTCGCCCCGGATCGGGCGCGCCCTCGGGGATCGCCGTCTGCGACGCCCCGCCCGCGCTGCTCGACGCCTCGGTCCGGCTGCTGCGCCTGCTCGACGAACCCCGTGACCGCGCCGTACTGGCCCCGCTGGTCAAACGCGAGATCCTGTGGCGCCTGATCACCGGCGAACAAGGGGCCACGGTGCGTCAACTCGGCCTGGCGGACAGCAGCCTGAGCCAGGTGTCCCGGGCCGTGGGCTGGATCCGTGAGCACTACGCGGAACCCTTCCGGGTCGAGGACGTGGCGCGGATGTCCGGCATGAGCGTCTCCGCCTTCTACCGCAACTTCCAGGCGGTGACCGCGATGAGCCCCATCCAGTTCCAGAAGCAGATCAGGCTGCAGGAGGCGAGGCTGCTGCTCGCCACCCACCCGGGTGATGTCACCGGAGTCGGCCGGCGGGTGGGCTATGACAACCCGTCGCAGTTCAGCCGCGAGTACCGCCGGCAGTTCGGCGAACCCCCGAGCAGGGACGCCGCCCGTCTGCACGGCGGAGGATCGTACAAGAGCGGACGGCGACAGTTCTGACAACTGCGAGACCGCTCTCCACCGCGACGCGCTCTCCACCGCGACGCGCGGGGGTGCGCATCGTCGAACTCGCGCCCTTCGGTGTGCGGGCGAGCCCGGTGCCTGCCTGACGACGAACCTCGCGGTGCGGGCGTCGCCGTTCGCAGATCCGCAGGAGCCAGTGTTACCGCGGAGAAACAGGTGACGCCCGCCCTTGAAACATGTATCGCTCACGTTTGTCCGTATCTGCGCGGGCGTCGCCCCGCGGGAGTGGCATAGGAGGACCGTGAGCACGTCATCCCCTTCGTTTTCGTTCCTTCCCCCGCACGGCACCGGGCGTCCGTACGAGGCCGATGCCGTGCGCGCGCCGCATGCATGAGCTGCTGTGGGTGGCAGGGCTGGTGGGCGGGGTGCTGTGCCTCGCCGGACATCGGGCGTCTCCCGTACGGCACTGGCTGCCGCACGCGGTCGCGCTCGCGGTCATGCCGGTGATGGCTCCCGGAGCGGGCGGCCGGGTGCTGCCGGTGGCGGGTGCCGCCGTGCTCGTCGGTGCCTGTCTGTGGGAGATGCGCGCGGGGTGCGCGTTCCGCAGGGCGGCCGAGTCGGTGAACCTGGCGACGATGGCACTGCTCACGGCGGCCACGGCGGTTGCAGGACGGAGCCACCACACCGGGGAGGGCGCCGGCGGCCTCACGCCGGCCGAACTCGCGCCGTGGACGGTGCTGTTCTGTGTCGCGTGCTGGACCGTGGCCAGGGCGGGTGTGGTGCTCGTCCGAAAGGCGTGGCCGCCCCGGATCACCGCGGTGCCTCCGCACCGGCGCGCGGTCCTGCTGGGGGAGACCGGCGGCGCGCTCATGGTCACCGCCATGGCCGTCATGCTCGGCCTGCCCTGACGGCGGTGTCACGAAGGCGGCGACGGCCGAGCCGCTCGAAATATCGGCGACGACCGGGAAGGTCGGGACGGCTGCACTGAAGTCGCGTTCCCAGTAGGTGAGTTGAGGGGGAGGCGGGCGCGGTGGGCGAGGTCCGTGCCGCGGCTCCGGGACATTCGACCCTGTCGCTTTGGATCTCGATGTGCAAGCATTGGATCCAATCAATAAGCAATCGGATGCACGAGGTGAGCGATGCTGAGACGCGAGGACAACGAGCGCGTGACGCGTACCGGCCCTGGTACGCCCCTCGGACAGCTCATGCGCGCCTACTGGCAGCCGGTCGCCCTCGTCTCGGAGATGTCCGAGGAGCGACCGGTCAAGGCGATCCGGATCATGAGCGAGGACCTGGTCCTCTTCCGGCGCGACGAGGCTCCCGGTGTCGCCGGTCCCGACGCGGCCGGCATCGGCGCGTGGGGCCTGGTCGGCCGGTTCTGCGCCCACCGGGGAGTCGACCTCTCCTTCGGACGCCGGGAGAACGGCGGGCTGCGCTGCCTCTACCACGGGTGGCTCTACGGCCCGGACGGCCGCTGTCTGGAGCAGCCCGCGGAACCCGAACACAGCAACTTCGCCGCCAAGGTGCGCATCCCGAGCTATCCCTGCGTGGAGCGCAACGGCATCGTCTTCGCCTACCTCGGCACCGGTGACCCACCGCCCTTCCCGGCGTACGACTGCTTCCGTGCTCCCGAGGAGTACACCTTCGCCTTCAAGGGGCTGTGGGAGTGCAACTGGCTCCAGGGGGTGGAAGGCGGGATCGACCCGAGTCACGTCTCCTTCCTGCACCGCTTCGTCGGCGAGGACCCGCGCGAGGTCTACGGACAGCAGTTCAGCGAGGAGGTGGAGGGCTTGGGAAAGAAGCTCTCGGAACTCGTCGGGGACAGCTTCCGACCGGACATCGAGGTGGAGAGCGCCGAGCACGGACTGCGGGTCTTCGCACTGCGTGAACTCACCGAGGACGTCCGGCACGTGCGGATCACCAACCTGGTGTTCCCCAACGCCTTCGTGGTGCCCTTCGGCAACGGCAAGGTCTTCTGCCAGTGGCACGTCCCCGTCGACGACGAGCACCACTACTGGTTCATGATCCTCTACGACTTCGAGGAGGTCACCGACAAGGACACCCTGCTGGCGCAGCGCCTCGCGGAGGTCTCGCTCCCCGACTACCGGCCGTTGCGCAACCGCTCGAACGACTGGGGCTTCGACCCCGAGGAGCAGCGGGAACTGACGTACACGGGCATGGGTCTCGACATCAACGTCCACGACCAGTGGGCGGTGGAGAGCATGGGGCCCGTCCAGGACCGTACCGTCGAGCGGCTCGGCATCTCCGACCGCGCCGTGACCGCCAACCGCAGACTCCTGCTCAAGGCGATCACCTCCTTCGAGAACGGCAACCCGGTGCCCGGACTGCCGCTCGACGCGCGGGAGGCCGAGGAACTGACCGGTCCTCTGGCCATCGACACCACCACCCCCACGGACGGCTGGGAAGAGGCGTGGCGGCGCCGGGAGGCGGAGCGGCGCGCCCGCTCGCCGTGGGCGGCCGGGCAGGCGGTGACCGGTGCGCAGCGCTGACGAACGGCCGCGGGCCCAGGGCGGCGAAGGACCCGGCGCCCGCCCGTTGACCTCCGCCGGAGCCGGCGGCTTCGTCGAGCGGCACGGCCTGTGGGACGAGCGGCAGCACGTGGCGGCCGGACACGTACGCCGGGTGATCGACGAACTCGGTCTGGACCGGGTGCGGTTCTCCTTCGCCGACCAGCACGGGGTGCTGCGCGGCAAGACACTGACCCGGGAGGCGGTACCCGGCGCCCTGCGCTCGGGGGTCACCGCACCGTCCTCCCTGCTGCTGAAGGACACCTCCGGCCGGACCGCCTTCCCGGTCTTCTCGGGCGGCGAGGGCCTGGCCGGCGGTCGCTTCGCGGGGGCCGGTGACATCGTCCTGGTACCCGACATGACGACGTTCCGGGTACTGCCGTGGGCCGAAGGCACCGGCTGGATCCTGTGCGACCTCTACCACCCCGACGGCACCCCGGCGGCGTTCTGCTCGCGCGGCCTGCTGCGCCGCAGCCTGTCCGCCCTGGCGGGCACCGGGTACGACCTCACGGTGGGCGTGGAGCTGGAGTTCCACGTGTACCGGCCCGCCGGCGGCGGGCCCGCGCCGGTGGGCGTCGGACGGCCGGGCGCTCCGGGGCCGGCGCCGGAGGTGGAGGCGCTCAGCGGCGGTTCCCAACTGCTGCACGAGGAGGGCCTGGACCGGCTCGACGACCTGGTGGGCCTGCTGCACCGCGGACTCACCGGACTCGATCTGCCGTTGCGCTCACTGGAGCTGGAGTTCGGCCCCAGCCAACTGGAGCTGACCCTCGACGCGCGGGACGCGGCGCAGGCCGCGGACGACGCGCTGCTGGCCCGTGCGGCGGTGCGGCAGATCTGCCACCGGAACGGCTACCACGCGACGTTCATGTCCCGTCCCGCCGTGGCGCGGACCGCGTCGAGCGGATGGCACCTGCATCAGTCGCTGCGTTCCCGGGCCGGTGGCCGGGCCGTCTTCGACCCGGCGCCTGACCCGGCGGGCGCGATGCGCGGCGCGCCGCTCGACTCGACGCCGGGCCCGGCGTCCGGAGAGGCGCGGAGCGGGGACGCTCCGTCCGGAGAGGTGCTGTCACCGGTGGGCCGGCACTACCTCGCGGGACTGCTGGAACACGCGGCCGCCGCCACGGTCTTCACCACACCCACCGTCAACGGCTACAAGCGGTACCTGCCGATGTCCCTGGCCCCCGACCGGGTGGTGTGGGGCATCGACAACAAGGGCGCCATGGTGCGCGTGGTCCCGGCCCAGGGCGGGGGCGGCGCCCGGCTGGAGAACAGATCCGGCGAGCCGGCCGCGAACCCGTACCTCTACATCGTCTCGCAGGTGGTCAGCGGGATGGACGGGATGGCCAGGCGGCTCGACCCCGGCCCGCCGATCGCCGACCCGTACGACGCCAGGGCCCGCACGCTGCCCGGCTCGCTCGCCCAGGCGCTGGACGCGCTCGACGCGGACCCGGTGTTCGCCGAGGCGCTCGGCCAGGAGGTCGTCTCCTGGCTCACCACGATCAAACGCGCGGAGTTCGCCCGCTACCTGGCGCACGTCTCGGACTGGGAACAACGCGAGTACTTCGACCTCGTCTGACCGCACCCGGCCGTCCGCGGCCGCCCTCACCTCACGGAAGACGCCATGACCACGTTCAAGGCCCACCCCGCGCCGCTGGAACCCTTCCTCGTCGACGGACGGTGGATCGCCCCCGGCGACCGGCGGACGTTCCCCGTCCTCGACCCCGCCTCGGAGACCGTCCTGACCCGGGTCGCCCAGGCCACACCACAGGACGTCGACGACGCCGTGGCCGCGGCCTCCCGGGCGCACGAGGACGGCCGCTGGCGCGGCCTGCCGGCCGCCGAGCGGAGCCGGGTACTGCACCGGATCGCCGAGCTGATCGAGGAGCACGCCGAGGAACTGGCGGTGCTGGAGACCCGCGACAACGGCAAACCCGTCGAACGCTCGCGCGCCGACACCGCGATGAGCGCCAGGACGTTCCGCCACTTCGCGGGCGCCCCCGCCCGGCTGACCGGCACGGTCGTGCCCCTGGACCCCGGACACCACGTCTACACGGTGCCGGAGCCCGTCGGGGTGGCCGCGCTGATCCTGCCGTGGAACTTCCCGGTCATGACCGGCTGCTTCAAGCTGGCCCCCGCACTCGCCGCGGGCTGCACCGTCGTGCTCAAACCCGCCGAACAGACCCCGCTGACCATGCTCCGCGTCGCCGCCCTGTGCGCCGAGGCGGGACTGCCGGCCGGAGTGCTCAACGTACTCACCGGCGACGGCGAGGTGGGCGCCGCGCTCACCACGCACCCGGGGGTCGCCAAGGTGTCCTTCACCGGCTCGACCGAGGTGGGCCGGCTGGTGATGGGCGCCGCCGCCCCCACCGTCAAGCGCCTCACCCTGGAACTGGGCGGCAAGAGCCCCAACATCGTGTTCGCCGACGCCGACCTGGACGCGGCCGTCGTCACCGCGATGCGGGCCGCCTTCGGCCACTCCGGACAGATGTGCACGGCCGGCAGCAGACTGCTGGTCCAGCGCTCCGTCCTGGCGGAGATGGAGGAGCGGCTGGCCGACGCGGTGCGCAAGGTCCCCGTCGGCAACGGCCTGGACGGCGGGATCACCGTCGGACCGCTGGTCTCCGAGGAACAGCGGACCCAGGTCCTGTCGTACGTCGAGGCAGGTGTCGCCGAGGGCGCGAAACTGGTGACCGGCGGACAGGTACCGGACCGGCCGGGCTACTTCGTCGAACCGGCGCTGTTCACGGGCGTCACCAGCGGCATGCGGATCGCCCGCGAGGAGATCTTCGGCCCCGTGGTGGGGGTGATCCCCTTCGAGGACGACGACGAAGCCGTCGCCGTCGCCAACGACACCTCCTACGGGCTCGCCGCCGGCGTGTGGACCAAGGACCTCTCCCGCGCCCACCGCACGGCCGCCCGGCTGCGCGCCGGAACCGTGTGGATCAACACCTACAACATCTTCGACCCGGCACTGCCCTTCGGGGGAATCGGCGACTCGGGCCTCGGCCGGGACCTCGGTGACGACGCCCTGTACTCCTACTGCGAACGCAAGGCGGTGGTGGTCGCACTATGAGCACCGACACGACAGCGGGTACGGACACGGCCGCGGGTACGGAAACGACAGCGAGCACGGACACGACCGCGGACACCGGCACGACCGCGGTTCCCGGCCCCTCGGCGGACGGATCCGGCGGGCCGGCCCTCGACGTCGCGGCACTGCGCGCCGCCACCCCCGGAATGCGCCACGCCCACCACATGAACGCCGCGGGAGCGGCACTGCCCAGCGCGGCGACCCTGGCCGCCGTCACCGACCACCTGCGCCTGGAGTCACTGCTCGGCGGCTACGAAGCGGCCGAGGCACTGGCCGACCGCACGGAGCGGGTGTACCACTCGGCGGCCCGGCTGATCGGCGCCGGACCGCAGGACATCGCCCTGGTGGACAGCGCCTCCACCGCCTGGCAGCGGGCCCTGGGAGCCCTGCGGCTCAAGGCGGGCGACCGGGTCCTGGCCTCGTCCTCCACCTACGTCAGCTCCGCCCTGCACCTGCTGGAGATGCGCGACTCGCACGGCATCGTCCTGGAGGTGCTGCCCGCAGACGAGAGCGGGCAGGTCGACCTCGGCGCACTGGAGAGCGCCCTGCGCCGGCCTGCGGCGCTCGTCACGACCGCTCATGTCCCCACCTCCTCCGGGCTGGTGGAACCGGTGGCGGAGGTGGGCGCGCTGGCCGCCCGCGCGGGGGTGCCGCTGCTCCTGGACGCGACCCAGTCGCTCGGCCAACTCCCCGTCGACGTCGAGGAGATGGGCTGCGCCGTGGTGGTCGCCACCGGCCGCAAGTTCCTGCGCGGCCCGCGCGGCACGGGCCTGCTGTACGTCGGCCCGGAGCTGCGGGCCGGCACCAGGCCCGCCGCCCCGGACGTACGCGGCGCCCAGTGGTCGGCGGACTTCCGCTACGAGGTGATGCCGGAGGCACGGCGCTACGAGACGTGGGAGTCCTCCCACGCGCTGCGCCTCGGCCTCGGCACGGCCCTGGACGAGGCACTCGGCCTCGGCGTCGAGCGGATCCGCGACCATGTGACGGCCCTGGCCGAACGGCTACGGGCCGGACTCGCGGGCGTACCCGGAATCCGGCGCACCGATCCGGCGGCGGCGGCCTCGGGCATCGTGACCTTCCTGCGCGAGGACGAGGACCCCCGCCAGACCGTACGGGACCTGCGGGCCACCGGGTTCCGGCTGACCACGGTGCCCGCGTCGCACGGGCAGTGGGACCTGGGCCGCCGGGGTCTGGACCGGGTCGCCCGAGCGTCGCTGCACGTCTACAACAGCGAGGACGACGTGGACGCGCTCGTCGCCGCCCTGACCGCCCGCGAGCGGCGCCGCCGGGGTGCGCGGGAGGCGACCGCCGGAACGTCGTCGCGTACGACGTCCGAACCGCTGCCGGACCCGGCACCGGGACCGGTGCCAGTCGCGGCGCCCGGCGCGGCGTCAGCGGTGGTGTCCGGACCGGCGTCGGCGTCGAGTGCGACGACCGGGACCGCGGCGGACGCGACCGCCGTTCCCGGAACCGCCTCCCGGCCCGCGGGCCGCGCCGGTGACCGGGCCGACGTGATCGTCGTCGGGGCCGGTGTCCACGGCTCGTCCGCCGCCTGGCAGTTGGCGGCCCGCGGAGCGAGCGTCATCCACCTCGACCGGTTCCCCGCCGGCCACACCGAGGGCTCCTCGCACGGCAGGACACGGATGATCCGGCGGGCCTATCCCGCCGAGGTCTGGGACGGCCTGGTCGACACCGCCTACGGCGCCTGGGAGGACCTCGAAGTCGCCTCCGGGCAGCGGCTGGTGACGACCACCGGAGGCCTGTACGCCCGAGCCGTGGACGCACCGGGCGCACCAGGCGCACCGGGTACCCTGCGCGGCCCCGGCTGCGCGACCGTGGACCATGTCCGTGCCGCCGAACTCTTCCCCGGGCTGCGCCTGTGCGAGGGCTTCACCGCGGTCCACGACCCGGCCGCCGGTGTCATCGACGCCCGGGCCTCGCTCACCGCACTGGCGGCGCTCGGCCGCGCCCACGGCGTGGAGCGGCGCGACGGCTGCGCCGTGCTCGGGTGGCGCCGGGACGGCGAGGGCGTACGCGTCGACACGGAGCAGGGCGTGCTGCGCGCGGACCGGCTGGTCGTGTGCGCGGGCCCCTGGACCGCCGAACTGCTGCCCGCCTTCGCCCGGCCGCTCAGCGTCGTACGGATCGTGAACCTGCACCTCGGCTCCACACGGCGGCACCTGCTGGAACCGCCCCTGCTGGGCGCGTTCTCCGTCGACGTCCCGGGCGTCGGACTGCTCTACGGCATACCGGCCTTCGGCGGAGCCGGCGTCAAGATCGGCCTGGACCACGGGCCGCCCGAGGACCCGTCGGTGCCCGCGGGACCGGTCACCGGGGACGAGCGGGACCGGCTCCTCGGGCTGGCCTCGCGGTTCCTTCCGGCGGCCGACGGACCGGTGGAGGAGACGATCACCTGTCGCTACACGATGGCGCCGAACAACCGCTTCGCCGTCGGCCGGCTGCCGGGTGAGGACAGGGTGCTGATGGCGGCGGCCTGTTCGGGCCACGGCTTCAAGTTCGGGCCCGCGCTGGGCGCCGCGCTCGCGGACCTGGCGGAGGGCAGGCAACGAGCGGACCTGGACTTCCTGTCCCCGGCCGCGATGGGCGTCACCGACGCGCCAGGACCGGGGGCCGGAGCATGACCCCCGACGCCCGCCCGTACGGCGTCGGTCCGTACGGCCCCGGCCCGTACCACGCCCGCCCGGACAGCGGCAGGTCAGCCGCGGAAGACGGTGGCCGACCGCTGCTCGTACCAGCGGGCCAACTGCTCGCCCGCGCTGATCACATGGGCCTTCATCTCGCCGCGCGCCCGCTCCGCGTCCTCGGCGGCGAGCGCCTCGACGATCCGCTCGTGCTCGCGGATGTTGTCCTCGCGATGGCGGGGGTTGTCCTGGAGGACGAGGGCCGAGACGTTGCGCGGGAAGGCCTCGTTGACGTCCTTGATGGCACGGGCGAGCCGCTTGTTGCCTGCGACGGTGTGGATCAGGGTGTGGAAGCAGTCGTTCGCGGTGGTGGAGGGCGAGGAGCCCTCGCCGGGCGGCGGACCACCGCTGACCGTCCGTACCGTCTCGTTGGCCTCGCGCAGTTCCCGCAGCACGTCGGGGGTGACCGCGTGGACCGCCCGGACGCAGGCGAGCCCTTCGAGTTCGGCGCGGATCTCGTACGCCTCGCGGACCTCCCAGGGGGCCGGGACGCGCACCACGGCGCCGCGGTTGGGCAGCACCTCGATGAGCCCGCCCGCCTGGAGCTGGCGCAGTGCCTCCCGTACGGGGGTGCGGCTCACGCCGAGCAGCTCGGCGAGCTCGACCTGGCGCAGTTGCGCCCCGATGGGGATCTCGCCGGAGAGGATCCGCGCGCGGATCGCGGCGGCGGTGTCGTCGACGAGTGCCTTGCCCTTTCCGGCGGGCGGGTCCGCATCGGGGAGCGGGGCGGTGTCCATGGGGTCTCCGTCTGGTCGGCGAGGTCGAAGGCACAGTCAAAGCCAAGGGTGCGAACCGGCGGTGGCCGGGGCGGGGGAGGGCCGGGACACACGTCCTGACAGCTACCCGACAGCTTATGTATCCATTCTAAAGGTCGCAGGATCCAAGGCTTGCGATCCGTGCACAGGAGCGGAGACACCATGCACAACCCGTCCGGACATGTCAGCACCCCCGGGGACGCCGCCGCCCCCGGCAGCGTCAGCACCCGCGTCCACGCCCGGCGCGAGCGCACCCATCCTCTCGACCCGCTGTCCCCCGCGGAGATCGACGCGGCCGTCGCCGTGGCACGCGCCGACGGACGGCTCGGGGAACGGACCAGGTTCTGGGGCGCGGTCCTCGACGAACACTTCGCCCGTGAGGTGATGGCCGGGCTGCACGCCGAGGGCGAGGTACGGGTGGGCCTGGTGGCGATGGACCACGACCTGCCCGGGGCCTGGGAGATCGACGTGCGGCTCGGCGCCGAACCGCGCTGCCTGGAGTGGCGGCCGGTGGACATACGGCGCCCCGGCATCACCTCGACGGAGGCGCGTGCGGCGGCCAGGGCGTGCCGGGAGAGCCCGTTGTTCCGCGAGGCACTGGCCCGCCGGGGCATCCACGACGTGTCCCTGACGGTGATCGACGCGGAGTCCATCGGCGGCTTCGTACCGGAGAAGTACAAGGACCGCCGCATCACCTGGGGTTCGGTCTGGCACCGCGTCCAGGAGGACGACAACGCCTATGTGCGCCCCGTGCAGGGTGTCATCCCCCTCATCGACATGGCGACGATGGAGGTGCTGGAGGTCGAGGACCACGGGGTGGTCCCGGTCTCCGCGGAGCCCGGACCGCTGTCGGCCGGCGGGTTCGGCCCGGACCGCGCAGGGCTGAAGCCGCTGGAGGTGGTGCAGCCCGAGGGGCCCAGCTTCACGGTGGACGGACACCGGGTGAGCTGGCAGGGCTGGGAGCTGCGCGTCGGCTTCACCCACCGCGAGGGCCTGGTCCTGTACGACCTCGGCTTCCTGGGGCGCTCGGTGCTCAAGCGGGCCGCCTGCAACGAGATGTACGTCCCCTACCTCGACCCGAGTTCCACGCAGTTCCGAAAGAACTTCTTCGACTGGGGCGAGTACGGCGCGGGGCCGCTCACCAACTCGCTGGCGCTGGGCTGCGACTGCCTGGGTGTCATCCACTACTTCGACGCGGCCCACCTCGGGGGCGACGGCGCGGCCGAGCAGATCGAGCAGGCGATCTGTCTGCACGAGGAGGACGACGGCATCCTCTGGAAACACAACGACCTGCGCCGCGGGGTGAGCGAGGTGCGCCGCTCCCGGCGGCTGATCATCTCCAGTTTCCAGACGGTGGCCAACTACGACTACGGCTTCTACTGGTCGCTCTACCAGGACGGCAGGATCGAGCTGGAGATCAAGCTCACCGGCATGCTGTCGGCCTCCGGCATCGAGGAGGGCGAGGAGGTGCGGCACGGCCGGGTGGTCTCACCCGACGTCCAGACGCCCACGCACCAGCACTACTTCGGCCTGCGTCTGGACGCCGCGGTGGACGGTCCGCTCAATCGCCTGGTGGAGGAGAACGCCCAGGCGGAGGACGACCCGGACCACGACCCGTACGGCAACGCGGTCCGCATGGTGCGTACCCCGCTGCTGTCGGAGTCGCAGGCCGCCCGCCGGACGAACCCGGCGACGTCCCGGCACTGGCGGGTGGAGAGCGCCGAGAGGCAGAACCGCTACGGCGAGCCGACCGCGTACCGGCTGCGACTGCCCGACACCACCCGGCCCTTCGCGCGGCCCGAGTCGGTGATGGCCCGCCGGGCGCCCTTCGTCCACCAGCATCTGTGGGCCACGGTCTCCGACCCCGCCGAGAGCTACGTCGGAGGGCAGTACCCGAACCAGGCGGAGCCCGGCGAGGACGGCGTACAGGTCTGGCAGCGCAAGGACCGCTCGCTGGACGGGGCCGAGCTGGTCCTGTGGCCGGTCGTGGGCAGCCATCACTTCCCGCGGCCTGAGCAGTGGCCCGTCATGCCGGTCGACCGGGTGCGGATGGTCCTCGAGCCCGACGGGTTCTTCGACCGCAACCCGGCCATGGACGTCCCGGACCCGTCGGCCGGCCGGGACCACTGCTGCGGAACGTGATGAACCGTCACAAATCCAGTCTGTCGAAGGATCTCAGCAGATAGCACACAAGATCCCGGTTTCACGCGCTCGTAACACCCGGGACACGGCTCGGAAGCGCGAGCCGGACAGGATCACTTTGGATCCAATCAAGCCAAGATTAGATCCATTCCTTTGAGGAACGGTGCCCCAAGGAGGCCCTCATGCCGGATCAGTCGCAGGGATCGCCCGCACTCCGCCCGGCCGGACCGCGGGTTTCCGCCGGATCGCAGGTCTCCCGCCGCACCATGCTGCGCGGTGCCGGGGTCCTCGGCGTCGGGGTGGGCTTCGGACTGACCCCCCTGCTCACCGCCTGCGGTGTGGCCGACGACGGTTCCGGGGAGTCGGAGGGCGGATCCGGCAAGGGCGGCACCCTCACCCTCGCGATCGACTCGACCAGCGCGGTCAACGACCCCGCCTTCTATACGACGCTGGGGGACTGGATGGCGGTGGACTGCATCTGCCGCGGGCTGACCTTCATCTCCTTCGAGTCCAACGAGCCCACGCCGGACCTCGCGAAGAGCTGGAAGATCTCCGCCGACCAGCTGACCTACACGTTCACCCTCCGCGAGGGCGTCACGTTCCACGACGGTACGACCCTGTCCTCCGCGGACGTCCTGGCCACCCTGAACCGGCAGTTCGACCCGGAGGACAAGACCCTGCCGAAGGGCGCGTCCAGACCGCTCGCCTCTCTCGGCAACAACGTCGCCTCGCTCACCGCCGAGGACGACCTCACCGTCAAGCTGGTGCTCAAGGCGCCCGACCGGACCGTACTGGCCCAGCTCTCCGACATCGGCGGCCGTGTCATCTCCAAGGCCGCCCTCGACAAGTACGGGTCCGGCATAGGCAAGCCCCTCGTCGGCACCGGGCCGTTCAAGTTCGGCTCGGCCACCTCCGGCCAGTCGATCACCCTGGAGGCCTTCGACGACTTCCGGCTCGGCCGGCCGCCGATCGACCGGCTGGTCCTGCGCCAGGTGCAGGACCCCTCGGCGATCGTCAGCTCCCTGCTCAGCGGGGACGTCTCCGCCACCCAGTTCACGCCCTACTCGGCCGTCGAGCAGCTGAAGGCCGACGCCGCGGTCACCGTGTACGACACCAAGGAGGGCTTCGACGCGATCCTGATGATCGACGCCCGGCGCGTGCCCGAACTGAAGGTGCGCAAGGCCATCAACCTGGCCATCGACCGCAAGGCGATCGTCCAGCAGGCGTTCTTCAGCGTGGCCAGCGAGCCCGACGGCTACACGGTCCCGCCCGCCCAGAACGGCTACGACACCGGTCTCGCCGACCTGAGCACCAAGAACCTCGCCCGGGCGAAGAAGCTCCTCGAGGAGGCCGGGGCGGTGGGCCGTGAGCTGGGACTGATGGCGGCCAGCGACTCCTGGCACCCCAAGGCCGCGCAGATCGTCAAGCAGAACCTGGAGGACGCCGGCTTCAAGGTGAAGACCACCTCCGTCGACCCCGCGTCCTACTTCAGCCGGCTCAGCGACGGCAAGGACGACTACCACGACCTGATGATCTGGGAGCGCAACTCCTACGTCCCCGACCCCAACAACATGGTCGGCGCCATGGCGAACCCCGCCGGGCTCTACGGCAGCACCATCACCGGCCTGGACACGCTGGACGGCGTGGACACCATGGCCGAGGACCTCCTCGCGGCCAAGAACCTGCCGGTCGGCAAGAAGCGCACCGCCGCCTACTCCAGGATCCAGCGGCGCTGGGCGGAGGAGTACATGGTGATCGCCATGCTGGCCTGCTCGACCAACCTGGTGGTCAGCGGTGCCGAGGTGAAGGGCGTCGACGCCGCCGCGCTCGGCAACCACCGCTGTTTCATGGAGAAGGCCAGTGTCTGACCACGTGTCCGACCGGACGGCTTCCGGCCCGGGCCGCGTGCGGGGGAAGGGCCTCGGTGTCCTGGCCTGGCCGGCGGGACTGCGCAGGCACGGCATCGGCACGTCCTGGCCCGCGAAGGTGTCCTGGGTGTTCCTGATCGCGATCGTCCTCGTGGCGCTCGTCGGACCCCTGCTGATCTCCGCAGACCCGGTCCGGCAGACCTCCTCGGCGATGCTGCCCTTCGGCTCGCCCGGCCATCCGCTCGGCACCGACGACCTGGGCCGGGACGAACTGGCCCGGCTGGTGCACGGGGCCCGGCCGCTGCTGCTCGTGGCGTTCGCCGCGACCGCCCTGGCCGCCGTGCTCGGCACCGGCGTCGGCCTGCTGGCCGGCTACGCGGGCGGCGCCGTGGAACAGGTGCTGATGCGCGTCGTCGACCTGGCTCTGGCCTTCCCCTCCATCCTCCTGGTCATCCTGCTGGTGGCGGCCGCCGGACCGGGCACCACCAGCCTCGTCATCGGGGTCGGCGTCTCCCTCGCCCCCGGTCTGGCGCGGCTGGCCAGGGCGCTCGCGGCCAGGGAGACGTCCCGGGACTACGTCGTCGCGGCCCGGCTGGGCGGCACCCGCACGCCGCGCGTCCTGGCACAGGAGATCCTGCCCAACATCGCCGGGCCGATGGTGGCCCAGGTCGTGATGACCCTGTCGGTCGCCGCCGGCTTCGCCGCGGGGCTGTCCTACCTCGGCCTCGGCATCCAGCCGCCCACCCCCGACTGGGGCTACATGGTCCAGGCGGGCCAGGAGTTCCTCTACTCCGCGCCCCGCCTGGTGGTGCTTCCGGCGGTCCTGACCCTGCTGTTCGTCGTGGCCTGCAACTTCGTGGGCGACGACCTGCGGGACGCCCTCGACCCGAAGGGCACCGCATGAGCGCCCTCCCGCTGCCGCGACCGCGGCGCCCGCACGGCCCCAGGTCCGAGCGGGCGGACACCCTGTGGGCCATGGTCCGCAGGCTCCTGGGCATCCCGGTGGTCCTGTTCGCGCTGGCGACCCTGGTGTTCGTCGCGATGCGCCTGCTGCCCGGCTCGCCCACCGCCTCCCTCGCGGGCGGCGGGACGACCCTCACGGCCGCGGAGATGGCCCGGAACGAGGCACGGGCCAGCGAGGCGCTCGGCCTCGACCGGCCGCTGCTCTCCCAGTACGGCACCTACCTCGACAACCTGGCGCACCTGCGCTTCGGCGAGTCGTTCTTCGGCTCCAACAGCGTCCTGGGCCTGCTGGGCGACGCCCTGCCGGGCACCATCGAACTGACCCTGGCCGCGATGACCGTGGCCGTGCTCCTCGGCGTGGTCACCGGGGTCGTCGCCGCGCTGCGCAAGGGCACCTGGATCGACACCGCGACCCGGGCCGTGGCGACCGTCAGCTTCTCCCTGCCGTGGTTCGCGCTCGGGGTCGTCGCCATCGTCGTCTTCGGCGTCTGGCTGCGCTGGCTGCCCGTGCTGGGACGCCTGCCCAGCTCGCTCGACTACCGGCCCACGACCAACTTCGTGCTCGTCGACGCGCTGCTGCAGAACCGCCCCGAACTGATCGGCCCCTGGATCCAGCACCTGATCCTGCCCGCCACCACCCTGGCGCTCTCCATGGCCGGCTACATCACCCGCATCGTGCGCGCCTCGGTCCTGGACGTCCTCGGTGACGACTTCGTCAGGACCGCCCGGATGAAGGGGCTCGGCGAGTCCGCGGTGATCCGCCGCCATGTCCTGCGCAACTCCTGGCTGCCGATCGTGACGGTCCTCGGCCTGCAGTTCGGGTCCCTGCTGGGCGGCTCCGTGATCACCGAGACCGTCTTCTCCTACGGCGGCGTCGGCCGGCTGCTGGTGCAGGGCGTGCTCCAGCGCGACTACCCCGTGGTGCAGGGCGCCGCGCTCGCCATCGCCCTGCTGTTCGTCCTCGTCAACTACGCGGTGGACGTGCTCTACATGGTCCTCGATCCCCGTATACGGAAAGGCTGAGCCGCATGGACATCGTGCTGGTCCACGGAGCGGGCGGTCGCCCCACCACCTGGTCGGAGGTCGAGCCCCTGCTCGCCGGCCTGGGACACCGGACGGTCGCCGTCACCAACCCCCTGACCTCGCTGGACGAGGACGTGGCGCACACCACCGCCGTCATCGAGGAGTTCGCCGAGGAGACGGGCGGACCCCTGCTCCTCGTCGGCCACTCCTACGGGGGCGCGGTCATCACCAACGCGGGGCTGCACCCCGCCGTCCGGGGCCTGGTCTACATCGCGGCCTTCGGCCCCGAGGAGGGCGAGACCGTCAACGGCATCGTCGAACGGTACGAGCCCGCGGAGATCTCGGCGTACATGCGGCGCGGTCCGAACGGGGAGTGGAAGTCGGAGGCGAGCGCGGAGTTCTGGGCCGAGATCGGGCCCGACCTCTCGACCGCGCAACGGGCCGTGGTCGAGGCCGAGGGGCGCAAGGCGGAGAACCTGATCTTCACCCAGCCGACCGGGACACCGGCCTGGCGCACCCTGCCCGCCTGGTACCTCGTCGCCGACGACGACCGCACCCTGCGCCCGGACGCGCAACGCGACATGGCCGCCCGCATGGGGGCCGTCACCGAGCACGTACCGGGCAGCCACTACACCACGCTCGTGCACCCGCGGCGGGTGGCCGACCTCGTCCACATCGCGGCCACGGCCGTGCGCGGCACCCCGTGAGCGGGCCCGCGCCGGCCGCGCCCCGGCAGGAGAGCCCGCCCGCGGTCCTGGAGATCCGCGGGCTGAAGGTCGGTTTCGACGTCCCCGCGGGGCGGCTCCCGGCCGTCGCGGGCGTGGACCTGACCCTGCACCAGGGGGAGATCCTCGCGCTGGTCGGCGAGTCCGGCTCGGGCAAGTCCGCGCTGTCCATGAGCCTGGTCGGACTCAACCGGGGCCCGCGCACCCACATCAGCGGCGAGGTCGCCTTCGGCGGCCGCAACCTGGCCGAGGCGTCCGAGCGCGAACTGCGCTCCGTCCGGGGCAAGGACATCGCCGTCGTCTTCCAGGACGCCCTGGCCGCGCTCAACCCGCTCCACCGGGTCGGCGCCCAGGTCACCGAGATGATGCGCGCCCACCGCAGGATGCCGTACGCGACGGCCATGGACCGGTCCGTCGAACTGCTCGGCGAGGTCGGCATCGCCAACCCCCGCGCGAGTGCCCGCGCCCTGCCCCACCAGCTGTCGGGCGGCATGCGCCAGCGCGTGATGATCGCCATGGGGCTGGCCAACGACCCCGCCGTCCTGATCGCCGACGAACCCACCACGGCCCTGGACGTCACCATCCAGGCACAGGTCCTCTCCGTCCTCCGGCGGGCCGGTGCCGACCACGGCACCGCGGTCCTCCTGATCACCCACGACCTGGGCGTCGTCGCCGAGGTCGCCGACCGGGTCGCCGTGATGTATGCCGGCCGCATCGTCGAGCAGGGCTCGCGCGACGAGGTGCTGTTCAACCCGCAACACCCGTACACCATCGGCCTGTTGGGCTCGGTCCCGCCGATCGACGGACCGATCGCCGACCGGCTGCCGGCCATCCCGGGCAGTCCGCTGACAGGCGTGGACCGCCCCGGCGGCTGCGCGTTCGCGGAGCGCTGCGCCTTCACCGAGGAGGCGTGCGCACGGCAGCCCGAACTGCGCCACCGGCACGGCGGGCCGGGCCACCTCGACGCCTGCGTCCTGACCGACTCCGTACGCAGGGAAGCGCGTGGGGCGGGCCTGGACCTGGTACGCAACGAGAAGGGGCGCTCATGACATCGACGCCGACCACCTCCGCCGCCTCCGCCGCCGAGGACTCCGGTCCGATACCCCCGGCGCCGCCCGGAACCCCGCTCATCCGGGCCGAGAAGCTGCGCGTCGAGTTCCGCGGCCGCTCCGGCGGCAAGGTACGCGCACTGCGTGACGTCGACCTGGAGATCCTGGAGGGCGAGACGCTGGGGCTGGTCGGCGAGTCGGGATGCGGCAAGTCCACCCTGGGCCGGGCCCTGCTGCGGGTCATCGAGTCCGCGTCCGGCACCATCGACTTCCTCGGCCTGAACATCACCCGGCTCAGGGGAACCCGGCTGCGGCGCACCCGGGCCGACCTGCAGATGGTGTTCCAGGACCCGTTCGGCTCGCTCAACCCGCGGCGCAAGGTCGCCGACATCGTCGCCGAACCGCTGCTGCGGGCCCGCGGTATGGGCAGGGCCGAAGCCGCGCCGATCGTGGCCGAGCTGCTCGACCGGGTGGGCCTCGGCGCGGCGGCGGGCCCGCGCAGGCCGCACGAGTTCTCCGGCGGCCAGCGCCAGCGCATCGGCATCGCACGGGCGCTGGCCTCCTCGCCCAAGTTCGTCGTCGCGGACGAGGCGGTCTCCGCACTGGACGTCTCCATCCAGGCACAGGTGCTGAACCTGCTGTCGGACATGGTCCGCGAGCGCGGTCTGACCATGCTGTTCATCTCCCACGACCTGGGCGTCGTGCGGCACATCGCCGACCGCGTGGCCGTCATGTACCTGGGCCAGATCATCGAGGTCGCCTCCCGCGACGACTTCTTCTCCGGACCCGCCCACCCCTATTCCGAAGCCCTGCTGTCCTCGGTTCCGTCGCTGCGTCCCAGCGGACGGCGCGAACGACGGGTCCTGGAGGGCGAACTGCCCGATCCCGCGAACCCGCCCACCGGCTGTCTGTTCCGGACCCGCTGCCCCTTCGCCGAGGACCAGTGCCGTACCCGCATGCCGGAACTGCGGACTGTCGCACCCGGCCGCACCGTGCGCTGCCACCTGCCCCTGGTGGCCGGCCCAGTTGAGAAAGGCGATCCCGCGTGATCATCGACGCGTACAACACCACCCAGGACGTCCGGGGACGGTCGGACTACCTCACCGGCGTCCGCAAGGGGGAGGCGCCGCCGCCGTACACCCCGTTCGAGCCCCGGCGCATCCTGGACCGGATGGACGCCGCAGGGGTCGACCTGGCCATGGTCTGCTCGCTCGCCCAGCGCATCGAGAACGACTTCATCAGCTCCCTGGTCGCCGCCCACCCCGACCGCTTCTTCGGCTTCGGGCAGGTCCTGCCGCAGGCCGACGACGCCGTCGAGGAGATCGACCGCATGGCCGACGCAGGCCTGGTCGGCCTCAAGCTCCACCCCAGCCTGCACGGCTACCACGTCGCCGACCACGGCCTGCTCGACCCGCTGTTCGAGGCCTGCGCGCGACGCGGACTCATGGTGCTGATCAACGCCCTGGACGACTCCTTCTGCGCCCCGCTGTCCATCGAGGAGATCGCCCGCGACCACCCTCAGGTCCCCACGATCATCGCCCACATGGGCGCGGTGTGGAACGTGCCCGAAGCGATCATCGTCGCCGAACGGCAGCCCCATGTGTACCTGGAGACCTCGGCGACGCTGATGAGCGACGTCAAGCGGGCCTACGCCCGGCTCGGGCCGGAGAAGATCCTCCTGGGCAGCGAGTGGCCGGGATCCGACTTCGACCTGGAGCGCATGAAGATCGCGAAGGCGATCCCGGACGACAAGGACCGCGCGCTCGTCGAGGGCGGCAACATGGCCCGTCTGCTCGGAATCGGCGCGTGAGCACCGCACCGCCCGACGCGCCGCGGCCCCGCGCCGCCGTCACGCGGGTCACCGTGCCCGCCGCGATGAGCGACGAGGACGCCGAACTGCTCACCACCGCGCAGGAGGTGCTCGCCCGCGTCTGGCGCGACGGCCGGCACGAGGTCGCGTCCGCGGTCCGCACCGCCGACGGCGCCGTGCACACCGGAGTCCACCTCGAAGGGTCCTGCCGGCGCAGCTCCGTCTGCGCCGAGGGCGTCGCCCTGGGAGCGGCCCGCGGGGCGTACCCCGGCGGACGGCCGCTCGACGTCACCTCGGTCGTCTCCGTCCAGATCAAGCCCGCCGGGCGGTTCCGGGTGATCGCGCCGTGCGGCGTGTGCCGGGAACTCATCAGCGACTACAGCCCGGACGCGACGGTCTGGATCACCACGGTCGAGGACGACGAGGTCGTCCCGGTCCGCGCCCTCGACCTGCTGCCGGACAAGAGCCGGCGCGTGTGGTGACGCCCGGCCACGCACTCGGCCGCCGGGCCCGGCAGCGCGCCTGACCCCGAGTCGGGCCGCGACGACGAAGGAAACACCATGACCCCAGCGGAGACCGCGCCCCCGGCGCAGAAGGAAACACCATGACACCCGCCGTCCCCGTACCTCCCGGACAGCCGTCCGTCCCCACCGGCCTGGACGTTCCCGCGCTCGCCGCCGAACTCGGCGGCAGCGGAGTCCCGGTGCGCTGGGAGGAACTCACCTGGCAGCAGGCGGAGTCCACCGCCGCCGCACGCGACGCCGTGATCATCCCCGTCGGCGCCACCGAACAGCACGGCCCGCACCTGCCGCTGGCCGTCGACACCCTCATCTGCCGCGCCGTCGCCCTCGGCGTCTCCGCGCTCACCGGCGTCCCCGTGGTGCCGCCGCTCAGCTTCGGCGTCTCCGCCTCCCACGGCGACTTCGGCGGCACGGTGGCGCTGCGCCCGGAGACCATGATCGCCGTGGTCGAGGACGTCATCGAGTCCCTGTACGCCTCCGGGGTACGGCAGTTCATCCTGCTCAACGGGCACATCTGGAACAACGGCGCCCTCGACGTGTCGGCGGAGAAGCTCCGGGTGCGCCACCGCGACGCCCGCGTACGGGCCCTGGGCTACGTGACGATGTACCCCGGCCCCGAGGTCGACGGCCATGTCCGGTACGGCCGGGCACTGATGCACGCCAACTTCTTCGAGACCTCGGTCATGCTCCACCTCCACCCCGAACTCGTGACGATGGAGAAGGCCACCTCGCACCTCGACGTGGACTCCTTCTGGGACTACCGGATGGACCAGGTCAGCGAGACCGGCGTCTGGGGCCGCGACGTGGCCGACGCCGACGCGAAGCACGGCGGCGAGGAGTTCGACCGCTGCCTGCTCACCACCGCCCGCGCCGTGTCGGCCGCCGTGGGCGAACCCTGGCCCGACCCGACTCACCGTCCCGGCCCGACCCACCGTCCTGGAGCCACCACGTGAAGATCTACGACATCACCCTGCCCATCCACCCCGAGATGCTGCACTGGGGACGCAAGCCCGAGGTCGAGGTCGTCGAGTCCCTCTCCCACGGCGACGCCTCCAACGTCACCCGCTGGCGGCTCGGCGCCCACACCGGAACCCACGTCGACGCGCCGGCCCACTTCCGTGACGGCGCCACCCCCATCGACGAGGTGTCCCTGCACGCGCTGGTCGGGCCCGCCCTGGTCATCGACCTCACCCACGTCGAGGGAGACGTGGAGCCGCACCACCTGGAAGAGGGCGGGGCGGCCGGGCACACCCGCGTCCTGCTCAAGACCTCCAACTCCGCGGGCCCCCTCAAGGAGACCGAACGCGCCCCGCAGTGGGTGGGCCTCTCCCCGAAGGCCGCCGACTGGCTGATCGCGCACGAGGTCGCCCTCATCGGGATCGACTACCTCACCATCGAGAGCCACCACCGCACCGACACCTGGGACGTCCACCACTCGCTGCTGGGCGCCGGCGTGCTCATCCTGGAGAACGCGGACCTCGACCGAGTACCCGCCGGTATCTACGATCTGGCGTGTCTGCCCACCAAGCTGGTCGGCGCGGACGGCTCCTTCGCCCGCGCCATCCTCACCACCCGGGACTGACCGTGGCCACGCTCGCGATCGCCGCGCCCCATCCCGCCGCCGTCGAGGCGGCGCGCCAGGTGACCGCCGACGGCGGCGGCCTCATCGACGCGGCACTCGCTGCCGCCGCCGCGCTCACGGTGGCCTACCCGCACCAGTGCTCCGTCGGCGGCGACCTCGTCGCCCTGGTCCGCCACGCCGCGCACGGCAGGGTCCGCTCGGTGCTCTCGGCGGGAGCCGCCGCGGCGGCCACCGACCCGGCGCCGCTGCGGGCGGCGGGGGACCGGATGCCGCCCGGCGGCCCGCACACGGTGACGGTCCCCGGAGTGGTCGCCGGCTGGGCCGAACTCGCCCGCCTCGGGGCGCGCCTGCCGCTCGCCCGGATCCTCGCGCCGGCCGTCGCCCTGGCCGACGGCGGCGTCCCGGTGAGCGAGGGCCTCGCGCGGGCGATCCGCAACCGCCTCGACGTCGTACGGGCCGACCCGGGGCTGTCGGCGCTGCTGCTGGACAGGACAGGAGCGCCGCTGTCCGTCGGGGACCCCTTGGTCCAGCCGGCACTCGCCGCGACCCTGGCGGAACTCTCCGACGACTGGCGCCACTTCTACACCGGGCCGACCGCCCGGCGCCTGGTGGCGGGGCTGCGCGAGCGCGGCAGTCTGCTCGACGCGGCGGACTTCGCGGGCCACCGGGCGGAGAACACCGCTCCGCTGAGTGCGACCGAGGACGGCGTCACCTGGTGGGTGGCGCCGCCGCCCAGCCAGGGCGCCTCACTGCTGGCCGTACTCGGACGCGGGAGCGACGCGGTGACCGCCGCCCGGCGGGCGGAGCTGAGCCGGGACGCGCTCCTCGGCGACCCCCGGTCCGGCGCCGTGGACCTCGACGGACTGCTGCTGCGCACGGAGCGCGACGTCGCCGCCCTGCCCTCCGGTCCGAGACCGGCCGGGGACACGGTCGCCGTCACCGCCGTCGACGACCAGGGCAACGCGGTGTCCCTGATCCAGAGCGTGTTCCAGAGCTTCGGCTCCGGTATCGCCGACCCGGCCACCGGCGTCGTACTCCACAACCGCGGCTCGGCGTTCAGCCTGGACCCGGCCCATCCCGGGGCGCTGCGGCCCGGTGCGCGGCCCCCGCACACCCTGTGCCCGGCGCTCGCCACGGCTCCGGGACGCGTCGTGGCCCTGGGCTGCCAGGGCGGCAGGGCCCAGGCGTGGATCCTGTCCCAGGTGGCCGAGGACCTGCTCGACGCCCCCGACCCGGAAGCCGTACTGGCCCGCCCCCGGTGGGTCATCGGCTCCCGCGACCTGGGCCGCCCGCACCCCACCCTCGTCCGGGAGCCCGGCACCCCGGACGCCGAGCACCTGACCGCTGCCGCGCGCCGTCTGGGCCTGGAGGTCGCCGAGGCACCGGGGCCGCACGACGAGGCGGGCCATGTGCAGACGGCCCGGCTGCGCGGCGGTGAGGTCGACGCGGCGAGCGACCCCAGGGCGGACGGCACGACAGCCGTCCTCACGGGGTCCGCGCGCGGACGGCCGACCCGGAACCCGTAGGAGCGCACGGCGGCCTTCGCCGCGTTCGGACGCCTCAGCGGCGCCGCGGCACCTGGCGGGACGCCCCGGCCCGGCCCCTCCCGCGGGCCGGGCCGGGGCGTTCGCTCAGGCGCAGTAGTTCGTGCCGCTGAAGTCCCAGAACGCGTCCTTGGTCGCCGGTCCGGCCAGCCCGTCGACGACGAGCTTGTAGTGGCCGCCGTCGTAGTTGCCGATCCAGTTCAGGAAGCGCTGCAGCCCCTTGATGGTGTTGGGTCCGACGATTCCGTCGATGGAGTCGTCGTAGTAGCCGAGGTCCTTGAACAGTCTCTGCGCGGCCTTCCAGCTGTTGGTGCCCAGCTGTCCGTCGATCGTGCCGGGGTCGTACTTGCTGCCCACGTTGCGCAGGTAGCACTGCCAGTGCTTGGCCCGGGTGGTGTTGAGTCCCAGGTTCACCACCGCGAGCGGCGCGAGCTCGGCGCTCGCCGCCTGCCGCTGTGCGGACGTGGGGGCCGCCGTGGCCGTGGCCGCGGTGGCCAGGCCGCCGGCGGCGATGCCGATCGCGGCGGTGGCACCGACGAGTGCCTTCGTGAGAGCTCGCATGCTGTTCCCCTCCGTTGACGTGCGATGAACTGACCGACCACACCGGCCGGTTCCGCGACGAGACCGCGGCTCCGGCGCGAACTCCGGCCGCGGTCGGCCCCGAAGTGGTCTCGTCCCGGGACCGGCCTCGTCCATGGACTCTAGGGTCGTCGTGGGCTTCGGACTGTGGCATGCGTGCAGGGAGCTTTGTCAGTCGTGCACCGCTCGGGAACCGTCCGTGTCGCGAGGGGCGGCTCGTGGGGGAACGGGCCGAGGCGTGGTCAGGCCGGCCCTGCTCCTGCGAACCGCAGGGTGACGCGGACGCCGCCGTCGTCGCCGGGCTCGGCCGTCAGGACGGCGTCGTGGGCCTCCGCGATGGACCGGGCGATGGAGAGGCCGAGACCGTGTCCGGTGGTGCCGACCCGGTCCTGGGCGAGACGGCGGAACGGCTCGAACAGAGCGGGGATCTGCTCGGCGGACACCGGGGCGCCGGTGTTGGTCACGGTCACGGTGCGCCCTTCGAGCCGTACGCGGACCCGGCCGCCGGGGCGGTTGTACTGGACCGCGTTGCGGATGAGGTTGGTCAGCAGATGCCGAAGCAGCACGGGGTCGCCGAGCACCGGCAGCGGGGCCTTCGCCGAGAGGCTGATGCGCACCCTCTCGTGCGCCGCCGGTGCGGCGAGTTCGGCGGTCACGGTCCGGGCGGTGGTCAACAGGTCCACGCCGACGGTCTCCTCCAGGCCGCGGTCGCTGCGGGCCAGCAGGAGCAGGGCGTCGACGAGCTGTTCGGCTTCCCGGTTGACCGTGAGCAGGTCTTCGCGGACTTCCGCGAGGCCCTCGGGCAGCGGGTCGGCGAGGCCGACCTGGAGGCTGGTGCGCTGGACGGCGAGGGGGGTGCGCAGTTCGTGAGAGGCGTTGGCGATGAAGCGCCGCTGGCTCTCGAAGGACTTCTCCAGCCGTTCGAGCATGGTGTCGAAGGTGTCGGCGAGGCGCTGGAGTTCGTCGTCGGGGCCGGTGAGCGCCAGCCGTTGATGCAGGTTCTGTTCGCTGATGCGACGGGCCGCCTCGGTCATCGAGGTGACCGGCCGCAGGGCCCGGCCCGCCAGCCACCAGCCGAGCAGTCCGGCCAGCAGCGCCATGACCAGCAGTCCGACCGCCGACCAGAGCACCGTCTGACGCAGCGCGGTGTCCTGGACGGCCTGCACGGTCCAGTCGATCTTCCGGATCATGGCGCCGTCGCCCTCGTCCCTGCCCTGGGCCGGCCGGGGGTTGCCGGTGGGGCGGGTCCGGTGGAACGGACCTTGACGACTCGTCGACACGTTGTCGTACTTGATGTCGATTCCCTGGACCTGCTGGGCCGTTCCATGGCGCGCGAGGAGCACCACGAAGGCGAGCAGCGCCACGCCTGCGAGCAGGAACAGGGCACAGATGGCCGAGGCCAGCCGGGCTCGGAAGGGGAGTCTGCCGAGAAGCGCCCGCGGGGTCAGTCGCACAGGCGGTATCCCTGTCCCTTGTCGGCGGTGATGAGGCCCGGGTCGCCGAGTTTGCCGCGCAGCCGGCTGACGGTGGCCCGGACCGCGCTGGTGCGCGGGTCGAGGTTCTCGTCCCAGAGGGTGCGGACGATCTCGCGGTGCGGCACCGCCTCGCCGCGGGCCTGGAGCAGCAGGTGCAGGACCGCGAACTCCTTGGGGGTCAGCTCCAGCGGGCGGCCGTCCACGGACACCTCGCGCCGCGTCCGGTCCAGGGCGATCCCGCCCTGCCGCAGGACGGTTCGCGGGGGCTGCGGTGCCCTGCGGCTCAACGCCCTGATGCGGGCCACCAGTTCGGCGAAGTCGAAGGGTTTGGCCAGGTAGTCGTCCGCGCCGAGCGTGGTGAGCCCGTAGACCTTGTCGGTGATCTCGCCGGCCGCCGTGAGCATCAGGATGCGCGGCGGGTCGGCGAGGTCGCGCAGCCGCCTGCACACCTCGTCACCGGTCATGACCGGCAGATCACGGTCGAGGACCAGCACGTCGTAGTCGGTGAGCAGACATCTCCGCTCGGCCTCGTCCCCCGTGGCGGCGATGTCGACGGCCATCGCCTGACGGCGCAGACCCGTGGCGATCGTACGGGCGAGCACGCGATGGTCCTCGGCTATCAGCACTCTCATCGCCTCATGAAACCAAGAACACGATTGCAACGGCATAAGCGCTGCGTCACAAGCGGTGCGGCACACGGCATCCCGCACGGGCACCCCTTATGCCGCTGTAACACCCTTATCCAGCTGCACGGTGCGCCCTGGTCTCCTCGTCGTCATGAACTTCGTCAAGCGCGCCGGGATGAGCCTGCGTGCCAGGAAAGCCAGGACCGCCGCGCTGTCGGGGATCTTCGCCGTCATCTGCACCCTGCTCCTGGGCGGCTTCCTGCTGCAGGAGGCCGCCGCGAGCCAGGAGGCGGACGCCCGGCGCACGATCGGTGTCGACGTGACGATCAGGGGCAAGGCACTCACCCCGGCGCTCGCCGACCGCCTCGGCGGGTCGGCGCCGGTGAACCGGTACAACCCGCGGCTGCCGGGCCAGGCCGTGCCCCGTGGCATCGAGCCGGTGGAGTCCGATCTGCCCGAGCCCGGCGGCACCAGGCCGGGGGACCGCCCTGAGCGCTTCCTGGCGGTGGAGGGCGTACGGGACTCCAGCATGCTGCTGCCCTTCTCCTACGGATCGACCAGAATCACGGCCGGGCGCGGGATCACCCCCGAGGACAGCGGCCGGCGGGTGGCCGTCGTCGAGCGGCGCCTGGCCGAGAGGAACGGCCTCACGCCCGGCGACACCGTCCGCGTCCGGTCCGCCGACGGGCGACGCACCCTGGCGCTGACCGTCGTCGGCGTCTTCCGGGACCCGACACGGGACCCGCGGAGCTGGGCGCCCCCGCACGAGCTGCCCGGCAACACGCTGTACACACCGGTACGCGTCGTCCAGCAGCTGAGTCCCGGCACGGCGGCGGCGCTCAGCGAGGCGGTCTTCAAGATCGGCTCACCGGACCGGGCCGAGCGCCTGCACACCGAGGCGGAGCGGCTGCTGGGCGCGGGAGCCTTCGACTTCCGCGTCAACGACAGGGCGTACCGGGACCAGGTCCGCCCGATCCAGCGGGTCGGTTCGTTCGCCGGACTGATCGTGTGGGTGATCGCCCTGGCCGGGGCGGCGATCCTGGCGCTGATCGTGATGCTCCAGGTACGGGAGCGGCGTGACGAGCTCGGGGTGCTGCTGGCGATGGGCGAGAGGCGGCACCGGCTCATCGGCCAGCACGTCGTGGAGGTGGTGGCCGTGGCCCTGCCCGCCGTCGTGGTCGCGGGGCTGGCCTGCCAGGTCGCCGGCCAGGAGCTGGGCGACGCCCTGCTGAGCCCCCGGCAGCACGAGCTCGTCGCGGCGGCCGGCGTACCGAGCGCCACGGTCGCCCCGCCCACGGTGAGCGTCGGGCCCGTGCTCCTCGGCAAGGTCGCCGGCATCGGCCTGGGCATCTGTCTGGTCGCCACCGCCGTCCCCGGGATCGGGATCCTCCGCCTGCACCCCCGCTCCATCCTCACCCGCGACGCATAGCCACCGAAAGAGAGAGCCGATCTTCATGAACTTCGTCAAACGCGCGGGGCTCAGTCTCTGGGCCCGCAAGGGCCGGACCCTGATCACCCTCGCCGCCTTCCTCGTCATCTCCGTGATGGTGCTGGCCGGCGTACTGATCGACGACGCGACGGCCCAGGCCGAACAGAAGGCCGAGAACTCCGTCGGCGCCGAGGTCACCCTGGACATGGACATGGACGGGCTGAAGGACGGCGGAGGCGGTGCCGGTGGCCTCCAGGCTCCGCAGATCGCCGCCTCGACCGTCGACGAACTCGGAGCCCTGCCGCAGGTCCAGAAATACAGCTACTCCATGTGGGACCGGGTCATCCTCAAGAAGGGCACCGAACTCGTCACCGACGGGGCGGCGAACCCCATGGGCCCCGGTGGCACCGCCGGGATCGGCGTTCTCGACTCCAGCCTGCTGTCCGACTTCCGCAGCGGCAGGTTCACCCTGCTGTCCGGCCGCCACCTGACAGCCGCCGACCAGGACAAGAACCGGTTGCTGATCGAGGAGCGGCTGGCCCGCAAGAACGGCCTGGAGGTGGGCGCCGAGATCACCCTGGGCGCCAACGAGGGGAAAGCCACAGCGGACTTCACCGTGGCGGGCGTCTACCGCGATCCGCGCCCCGCCTCCGAACCCGAACCGGAGTACGGCATCAACCCGGCTGACATGCTGTACGGGACCGTGGGCGACCTCGCCCGGCTCAGCTCCGGCACCGACGGACCCCTTCAGGTGAGCAAGGCGACCTTCCTGCTCCAGGGCGCCGACGACCTGGGCCGCTTCAAGGACGAGGCCGGACGGGTCGCCGGCTCCGCGCTCGACGGATTCGCTCTGGACACCAACAGCAAGGCCGTCCAGCAGATGACGGGCCCCCTCAAGAGCATCCGGTCCACCGCCACGATCGCCATGTGGCTGACCGGCGTCGCGGGCGCCGCCGTCCTCGCCCTCCTGGTCGATCTCGCCGTGAAGCAGCGCCGCAAGGAGTACGGCGTCCTGCTGGCCATGGGCGAGCGGAAGGGCAGGCTCATCGCCCAACAGGCCCTGGAGATCATGGTGGTCGCAGCCTTCGCCGTCGGACTGAGTTCGCTGTTCGCCCAGAGCCTCACGCAGAGCGCCGGTCAGGCGCTGCTCGGGCAGGAAGCCGCCGATGCCCGGCGCGAACTCGACTCCTGGCAGGCCCCGCCGCCCGGCAGCACCGGCCTGGACCAGGGCATCGACCCGAACGACAAGCCCGTGGAGAACGCCGACCCCGTCGACACGATCACCGTCCGCCTGGACCGGGCCGACCTCGCCGCTGTCGGAGGCGTCGGCCTCGGCATCGCCCTGCTGGCCACCGCCGTCCCCGCCGCGTCCGTACTGCGGCTCAGCCCCCGCACCATCCTCACGAAGGGCAAGTGACCCCCGCCATGAGCCACTCCACCGCCACTCCGACCGGTCCCGTCCTGCGACTCGACGGCATCAGCCACACCTACGCCGGCGGGCGCCGCAGTACCACCGTCCTCAAGAACATCGACTGCGCCTTCGAACGCGGCACGTTCTCCACCATCCTGGGTCCCTCCGGCAGCGGGAAGACGACGCTGCTCAGCCTCGCCAGCGGTCTGGACACCCCCACCCGGGGCACCGTCGCCTTCGACGGCCGGGACCTGACCGAACTCGGCCTGGGGCGCTACCGCAACAAACACGCCGCCACGATCTTCCAGGAGTACAACCTCCTCACCTACATGACCGCCCTCCAGAACGTCACCACCGCCATGGAGATCACCGGCGTCAAACCCACGACGGGAAGCCGCAGGGCACGGGCCCTGCAACTCCTGGAACACGTGGGGCTGGACAGGGCCACGGCCACCCGGAACGTCCTGCAGCTCTCCGGCGGCCAGCGGCAACGCGTCGCCATCGCCCGCGCGGTCGCCTGTGACGTCGACATCCTCTTCGCCGACGAACCCACCGGCAACCTCGACGAGGACACCGCACAGGGCATCATCGACACCTTCCGCGAACTCGCCCACGAACAGGGCAAATGCGTGGTCGTCGTCACCCACTCCGTACTGCTGAGCGACCAGTCCGACCGCGTCCTCACGCTGCGCAAGGGGAAGCTGACGGAGAAGGCCACCACGAACTGACGGCACACAGGACCCAACTGCCGCGTACCCACGGCCCGTTGTCAGTGGCGCCGGTTAGTCTCCGGGACGACACGGATCACTGGCCGGTCGCCCCGACCGCGCGCAGTGACTTGGACGATCGTGAGGAACCACCATGGACCCTGTCTTCGCCGATTTCGCGACCCGGCCCGCCGAGCTGTCGAACGCCGTCGTTCGCCGGCACCGCTGCGCGGTGGCCCCGTCCTACGTGGTGGTCGCGGCCGGCGGCTTCCTCAAGGTGGACTTCCATGTGCCGGACGGCGAGGAGACCACCGAGGCCGAGCTGCGCATGTCGGTGCTCGGCACGGCCGCGCCGATCGACGCCTGGGTGAACGACGAGCCGCTGGCCAAGGGCTTCCTGCTGCCCGGCGCCGAAGGCCCCGACACCGTACGGGAGTACGTGCTGACCGTGCCCGGCACGGCGCTGCGGCCGGGTGCCAACGTCCTGGCGGTCCACAACGCCGACGACGGGGACGAGGGCGTGCTCCGGCTGCGGACCGTCGCGCTGGACGGTGCCGAACAGGACGGCCGGGCACCGCGCGGCGCCGGGCACGACGCGGGCGGACGATCCGTGTGGACCTTCACCACCGAGCGCCGCCGCCTCGGAGGCTCGGCCTGGCAGCCGGCGGCGGATCTGCGCCTCCTGCTCGACCGGAGCGAGACGCACGACGCCGCGGCGGAGCGGGAGCCCGTGACCCGGCTGGCCTGGCGCGGCACCACGGGAGCGGAGTCCTCCGTGGCGTTCCACACCGACCTGTCGGGGTTCCACGGCCACTTCAGGGACGCCGACGGTTCCCTCGGTGAACTGCGCGGCACGCTCACCGGCCGGCTGCCTCACACCGGGGGCGCCGCCGAGCGGCACTTCACCACCGAGGAGGCGCACGACGGAGTGTGGAGCCCGGCCGGGCGGCTGCGGCTGCTGCTCGACGACGGCGGCGCCCCGGTGGAGCGGGTCACGTGGAGCGACCGCCGGGGCGCCGCCACCTCGCTCTCCCTGCTCACCGCGGCCGTGGTGGGACAGGTCCCGGTGTCCGGTGAGCGGCGCGACATCACCGACCTGGTCTCCCAGGTGTGGGCCAGCGAGGAGTTCGCGGAGTTCGGCGAGGTCGCGGAGAACCTGCTGAAGTCGCACAGCAAGTGGCTCGCCCACGAGCAGGACCCCGAGCTGAGCTTCACCTTCGACCTGCCCGTCACGGTGAGCGCCTACAGCCTGACCTCCGCCAACGACGCCCCCGACCGCGACCCGGCGGTCTGGGTGCTGGAGGGCTCGTCCGACGGCCGCGCCTGGACACAGCTGGACTCCCGGGAGGGCGAGGTCTTCCACGGGCGCTACCAGACCAAGGAGTTCGTGCTCGCCCGCTCCGAGGCCCACCGGCACTACCGCCTGCGGATCGCCACCAACCGCGGTGCGGACGAGACCCAGCTGAACGCGGTGCGCTTCTTCGACGGCGGCGCCGAGGCCGCGGCACCCGGCGACTGCGACTTCGTCGGCTACCGCCAGGACGCGGGCGCGGAGCCCGTGGGATACCGCGGGACGAGGGTCCCCGCGCCCGTGTCCGGCAAGGACGAGGAGAGCGGCGCCGGCACCGGGGAACTGCTCGCGGCGGACTTCTCGGACACCGCCCGCAACCTCCAGGACGCCGCACGCCTGCTGGAGCAGCTGACCCGGTACCTGCGCCCCTGACGGCGCCCCAGCCCCGACACCGCCTCTCGGACGCCGGCACCGGGCACCGGGGCGCGACACGGCGGCTCAGCGAAGGCCAGGACCGGCGGGCACGTCCCGCAGGCGCTCTCCGGAGACGGCGTCCCGTACGCCCTCTCCGGAAGCGGCCTTCTCACGGTAGTGGTGCGGGGCGGCCCCCGTGACCCGGCGGAACACCCGGCTGAAGTACGCGCGGTCCCGGAAACCCACCGCCCGCGCCACGCTCTGCACGCTGTCGTCGCTCGACCGCAGACGCTCCGCCGCCCGCCGGATCCGCAGCCGGGTCAGGTACTCCCACACCGTCAGGCCGTACCGCTGCTGGAACAGCTTGCCGAGGTGGTCGGGGCTGACACCGGCGGCCTGCGCCACCTGCCAGCGGGAGATCGGCCGGCGCCAGTGCTCGTAGAGGAAGATCAGCGCCTCGTCGAGGACGTCCCTGGTGCGCGGGGGTAATCGGGTGTCGTGGCCCGCCAGTCCGCGCACGAGCGCGGCCGCCTCGTGCGGCGCGAACACACCCATGTCCAGCAGGAGCAGCGCCGGATGCTGGCGTCCGCGCCGCGCGTCCGCCGCCGTCATGCCCTCGTGGTCGGCGATGACGACGGGGCACAGCGCCCGGCCCGTGCCGTCGTGCAGCCGGTCCACCACGTCGAGCGCCTGCAGATCCGGCAGCGCCCGCTCCAGCAGCACCAGCCGGGGAGTCTCCTCCGCGACCAGCGCCAGCAGCGTCGTCGCGTCGGCGCAGACCCGCGCCGGATGGTCCGGCAGAGCCGTCTCGGCCAGCCGGCGCAGCGCCTCCCGGGACTCCGCCGAGCCGGCCGCGACGATCACCGGCTCGGCGAACCCGTCGGGCCGCAGCGCGCGCAGGACCCCCGGCAGATCGGTGCCGTCGGCGCCGAACAGCATGAACGGCGTGTGGCGCAGGGCCGGATGGTCGTGCAGCCGCTGCACCGCACGCCACTCCTGGGGCCGGTCGGGCTGGGCGTCCCACACGACGGCTCCGGGCGTGCGCCGCGCGACCGAGGGCATGGGATCGTGCGCGGCGTCGGGCCGCAGTACCCGAAGACCGTGGCGGGCGGCGTGCTCGGTCACGTCCGCGCCCGGCTCCCCGGGAGTGACGACGAGCAGCGAGGCGTCGCCGGCGTCGGCCAGGTGCGCCTGCCCGCCCGGGGAGGGCAGCGGGACGTCCAGGACGTACAGGGCCCGGCCCGCGCTGTCGGAGACGGTCAGCGCGCCGCCGTGCATCATGGCCAGCCGCCTGGCCGTGGTCACCCCGACGTCCAGGAGCTGTCCGGGGCGCGGGAACGACGCGCGGGCATCCGGTACGGCGACCGTGATCCGCACCCCGGCCGGGCCGAGGGCGGCCGTGACCCGGGGCGGTGCGTCCTTCGCGCGGCCCGCCGCCGAGACCAGCACGTTGTACAGGATCTGCTGGAGCCGCGCCTCGTCCACCCAGACCGAGGGGAGCCGGGCCGGCAGCCCGAGCTGCCACCCGGGGCCCGCGGGCAGGGCGGAGGCCGCCGTCGCACACGCCCGGGAGAGCACGGGCAACGGGTCCATGAGCCGCCTGGTCAGCAGGAGATCACCGGCCTCCGAACGCGCGAGGTCGAGGAGGTTCTCCATGAGGTGCAGCACGCGCACGGCGTCCCTGCGGACCTCCATGAGCGCCTCCGCCGGGTCCCCTGAGCGGTGCAGCATGGCCTCCACCGGCGTACGCAACTCGTCGGTGACGTGCGTCAGCAGCCGGTTCTGGAACCTGCTGGCCTGCTCCGCGGCGTCCCGTGCGCGCCGCACCTCGTCGAAGAGCCCGATGCCCTTCAGCGCGGCGCTGATCTGGTCGCCCAGCTCCCGGTAGAGCGCTCCGTCGTGGTACGCGGCCCGCGTGTCGGTCGCCTCGAACACGGCCACGCCCAGGTGCTCCTCTCCGATGTGCAGGGGTTCGAGGACCAGCGTGAACCGGCCCCCGCGCGGCAGCAGGGAGTCGGGAAGCAGCAGCGCCGAGGAGAACGCGGGACCCCCGAGCGGCCCGGCCCCCGCGGATCCCCGGCCCGCCTCCGCCCGCGCGAGCAGCGGGCGCGCCATCCCGGGAGCCGCCGGTCCTGAGGCGTCGGTGTCGCGGTCGTACAGAACGATCCGGCAGTGCGGGACCCCCGACTGGCCCAGATGCCGCTCCAGCACGTCCGAGAGCCCCTCCAGGTCCACGACCGTGGTCAGCGCGGTTCCGAACTCCCGCAGTCTGCGGGCCCGTTGGGTCTGCGACCAGCGCTCGTACTCCAGGAGCGCGCGCGACCGCTCGGCCACCAGGAGCCGGGCCTGCCCGAACAGGACCTCGCCGGCCCGGCGCAGCGGACCCGGCAGCGCGTCGACGACACCGCGCCGGGCGCCCTCCAACGCCTGGTGCCACCGGTCGACCTCGGCCTGGGTCCCGGCGCTGCCGCGCAACAGCCGCTCGACCAGCGGGAGGAAGTCCCCGGGCAGGACGTCCCCGCTCGCCGCCCCGGGGCCGTCACCGCTCGCCGGGGTGTACGGATCACCGTCGCCGCGCGTGAGTTCGGCACGGAAGGCCGTGGCCAGGCGGGAACCTCCGGAGGGCAGCACACCGTCCACCGCGTGCCAGCCCTCGGGGCGCGGCGCGGCGGCCGGCGCCGGGACGACGGGGGAGGGCCGGTACGACGTCGGATAGGGGCACCCGCAGGAGCGGCGCGGAACCAGCGTGGCGGGGATGGTGGTGCGGTCCGGCGGGCGGGTGCCGCGCAGCCGGGCGACGAGCGTGTCCACGGCGAGCGCGCCCAGTTCCTCGAACGGCAGCGCCACGGAGGTGAGGGGCGGGTCGCCGAGACGGGCCTCGGGCGAGTCGTTGAAGCCGACCACGGCCACGTCCTCGGGGACCCGGATGCCGCGTTCGGTGAGGTGGCGCAGTGCTCCCGCGGCGAGGACGTCGCTGCAGGCCAGCACCACGTCGAAGTCGACGCCCGGGGTCAGCCCGCGGGCGTCGAGGAGCACCTGCATCGCCGAGGCGCCGGCCGCCGCGGCGAAGTCGACCGCGGCGCCCACGTGTTCGTGCCGGATGCCGTGATGGCGCAGGGCGTCGACACAGGCGCGGTAACGCTCCTCGGAGACCGGATTGGCGAGCGGGCCGTGGATGCAGGCCGGCTTTCTGCGGCCGTGCCGGCCGACGAGATGCCCGACCAGTTTGCGCATCCCCGCGTGGGAGTCGATCGACAGCACGTCGGTCTGGTCGCTGAGCGGCTGGTTGAGGCTGACCAGCGGCAGATGGGAGAGCCTGCGCAGCAGACGGCGCGCCCGGGGCCCCGCCGACGGCAGGCCCAGGGTCGAGCTCCAGCAGACGACACCGTCGAGCCGCGCGGGGCCGACGAGTTCGTACAGCTCGCTGCGGGCCACGTCGCCGTGGCGGATGTTGCCGCCGGGGAAGCAGATCAGATCGACGTCGTTGCGTTCGGCGGCGGCGCAGGCCCCGGACCAGAGGGTCGAGCCGACGCCCAGATGAATGTTGGCGGTGAGCAGGCCGACGGTCAGCGGCCGGTTCGGCCGGACCGGACCCTGCGACGTGCCGCCCGCGATGCCCTGAACCGGGTCCATCGGCGCCCCCTCGTCCGGCGTGCGTCGGGGTGCCCCGGGGGCTGCGGTGCCGACGAGGCCCAGGGAAACGTAGGGGAGGTCGTGCCGCGGGGCAAGACCGGTGACACGTCGGTCACCGGCCCTGCCCCGTGCCGTGCTGTTCTGCCGTGGTCCGTGCGGTGTCGTGCTGCGCTGTGCGGAGGGCGCGGGTCAGATCTTGCCGACGCCCGCACCGGCGGTGACGCTCGCCTTGACGGTGGACGCCGACTGCGCGGTGTAGCTGTACGGGATCGACGCCACGGAACCGCCGGTCTGTCCCGCGGTGGAGTTCGACAGGTAGTTGTTCTTCGCCACCAGCGAACCCGCGCTGGAGCTGGCCTCACCGAGGTGGTACGTGTCGTCGGTGTTCTCGAAGTAGTTCGACTCCACCAGGACGCCCGCGTTCTCGGTGGACGCCACACCGTAGGAGCCGATGTTGCTGAAGTAGTTGTTCAGCACGTGGACCGGGTTGCCGAAGCGGACCCGCGGGTTGCGCTGGTTGGTGCCGTCGAACCAGTTGTGGTCGTAGGTCACCTTCAGCTTGCCGGTGTCCTCGCTGCCGTTGTCGTCGGAGTGACCGAGCAGCATGTTCTTGTCCTGGTTGTGGGTGCGGTTCCAGGACACCGTGATGTTCGTCGAGGCCCGCTTGATGTCGACGGCCCCGTCGTACGCGGACTGGATGTCGTTGTGATCGATCCAGACCTTCGTCGAGTACTGGACGTTGATGGCGTCGTCGTTGGACCCGGAGAACGACAGGTTCTGGATGATCACGTTGTTCACGCTCGCGACGTTGAGTCCGCTGCCGGTGATCTTGCCTGCGGTCCCGACGCCGACGATCGTCTTGTTCGACGCGACCTTCGTCATCTCCGTCAGCGCGATGGTGCCGTTGACGCGGACGGTCTGAGTGGTGCTGCTCTGCACCGCGGTCTTGAAGGCGGAGGCGCTGGTGACGGTCACCGTGCTGCCGCCGGCTCCGCCGGTGGTGCCGGCCCCGAAACCGATGGGAGCGGCGGCAGCGGCAACCGCCGGCTCCGACCGGGCGTCGGTGGAACCGCTCGCCGTGGTGGCTCCGATCACGGCCAGTGCGACGGCACTCGCCGCCGCGGCTCCGGTCAGGGTGAACCGTGCGCTCGTCCTGCGCATGTGGATCTCCGTCCGTGGGGTTTTGGAGAAGTGACGTACCTGTGCGGGTACTACGCCGGGGCCGCGCGGTCGGCTCGCTGCGAGACTAGAGCGACGGGTGTGGACAATGACGTGCCGTGTGTGGACTATTGCGTGCTGCTCACCCGTGCTGCCTCTGGGACACGGCACGGGCACGGGTGGAGCCGTGGCCGGTGCGCCACCCGCGTGCGACGCCGCCGGCCCGGCCTCAGGAGCACTCGACCCCCAAATGAGTTGAGAGCCGGCCGCATCCTTGTTAGAAACGAGGGCTGGTCATCGGGTGGCCACGTGGGACGAGGGCGGTGCGTGGCGTGGCACGGGCGACGACCGGAGACGGTACGGGTCCCAGCGGCTCACGGCGCTGGCCGCTCCTGGTGGCGCTGGCGATCGACGCGGTGGGCACCGGCCTGTATCTGCCGCTGTCGCTCCTGTACTTCGTGAAGGTCACCGACCTGGGCCTGGCGGCCCTCGGTGTGCTCGTCAGCGTGACCACCGCGGTGACCCTCCCGGTGCCGCTGCTCATCGGCCGGCTCGTCGACCGGTTCGGACCGCGCCTGGTGGTGGCCGCGGGGCAGGCACTGCAAGGGGTCGGCTTCCTGCTCTACCTGACGGTCACCGGGGCGACCTCCCTGGTGGCCGCCGTCCTGGTGACCACGCTCGGCCTGCGCGTCTACTGGTCGTCGGTCTTCACCCTCGTCGCCGACCGGGCGGACGCCGAGGCGGCGAGCGAGGACGGGGCGGACGCCAAGGAGCAGTGGTTCGCGCGGACCGGGATGATCCGGGAAGCGGGCGCCGGCGGTGGGGCGCTGCTCACCGGCGCGGTGCTCGCCGTCGACTCCGCGCGCGTCTACGAGGGGCTGATCCTCGGCAGCGCACTGGCCTTCCTGACCGCCGCCCTGGTGGTCGTCGTCGCGGTGCCCTCCACCCCGCACGCCCCGCCGCCGCCCGGGGCCCACGTCGGCCACCGGGCGCTCCTGCGGGACCGGCCCTACCTCGCGCTGATCGGGACCTGCACGCTCTTCGCCCTGTGCAGCACGTTCCTCTCGCTGGCGCTGCCCGTCTACATCGTCGAGGGCCTGTCGGGACCCGACTGGCTGGCCGGCCCCCTGCTGGCCCTCAACACCCTGCTGCTGGCCACCTGCACGGCCGCGGTCTCCTGGTTCGTACGGCGCCGCTGGACCCGTACCCGCGCCATGGCGTGGGCCGGCGGACTGTGGGCGCTGTGGTGCGCCGCGTCGGCGGCGGCCGTTCTCGTCCCCTCCGGGACCCTGGCGCCGTTCCTGGTGGCGGCGGTGGTGTGCTACTCCCTGGCGGAGATGGTGTACGGGCCCGCGTCGAACGCCCTCTCCGCGGCGGCGGCACCGGACGGTTCGCGAGGCACCTACCTGGCGGCGTTCCAGTACTCCTTCGCTCTCGCCAACATCCTCGCGCCCAGCCTGTTCGGCCTGCTCTTCAGCCAGGACCGCCTGCTGCCCTGGCTCGCCGTGGGCCTGCTCGCCGCACTGGGTTCGGCACTGATGCTGCGCCTGGAGCACCGGCTGCCGCAGGAGCACCGCACGGTGCGGCACAGGGGGCACCAGGGACACCAGGAGGGCGCCCCGGACGCGGTACCGGAAAACTCCCCCTGAGCGGCGGCCCGGCCTTGGCTAATCTGCACGGGTGACCACCGAACTCGTCCTCCTGCCGCGCGTCTCCTGCCGCGGACAGGAGATCACCGCGCCCCGGCTCCGTGGTCTCCTCGCGCTCCTCGCGGGCGACCTGCGCACCGGCTGCAGCACCGAGCGGCTGGTGGCCGGGCTGTGGCCGGACCGGCTGCCGGAACGGCCGGGCAAGGCGGTGCAGGTCCTCGTGTCCAGGGCGCGGGCGCAGTTGGGCGCCGACGTCGTCACCAGCACGCCGACCGGCTACCGGCTCGCTCTCGCCGAGGACCAGGTCGACAGCTCCGCCCTGCTGCTGCACGCGGCCGCGAGCGCGGACCGGGCCAGGGCCGGGGACCACGCGGGGTCGCTGGCCGCCGCCGAGGCGGGCCTCGCGCTGTGGGCGGGCACCCCCGACGAGGCCGGCGACAGCGACGACCCCGTGGCCGCGCTGCGCGCCGAGCGCGCCCCCGTCCACGACGCGCTGGTACGCGCGCGGGCGCTCGCGCTCGCCCGCCTCGGACGGCACACGGAGGCCGCCGGACCACTGGCCGCGGCCGCCGCGCGGCGACCACGCGACGAGGAGCTGCTCGCCGAACTGCTGCGCGGCGAGGCGGCCACGGGGGGACCGTCCACCGCGCTGACGCGCTACGAGGCGTACCGCCGTGAACTGCGCGACGCACTCGGTACCGACCCGGGCACCGGACTCAAGGCCGTCCACGAGGAACTGCTGCGCGGCGAGGCGCCCGTGACCCGGCACGGCGTACCGCACGAACCGAACCCGCTGCTCGGCCGGGACGACGACCTCGCGGCGGTGGAGCACCTGCTGCGGACCTCCCGCGCCGTCACCGTCGTCGGCCCCGGCGGCCTCGGCAAGACCCGGCTCGCCCACGCCGTCGGCCGCCGGGCCGAGCACCGCCTGGTGCACGTCGTGCCGCTCGCCGGCGTCACCGCGGACGAGGACGTGGCCGCGGAGGTGGCCTACGCGCTCGGCGCGGGCGAGGGCCGCCCCGGCTCCGTGAGCGGCCACGCCAAGGCCGACCCGGTGTCCGGCATCCTCGCCGCGCTCGGCTCCGGGTCCGCCCTGCTGGTCCTCGACAACTGCGAGCAGGTCGTCCGGGGCGCCGCCGATCTCGTACAGGCCCTGGTCTCGTCCGCCAAGGACCTCCGGGTGCTCGCCACCAGCAGGGCACCGCTGGGCCTCAGTTCGGAGGCGGTGTACGCCCTGCCGGAACTCGGCCTCGCCACCTCGGTCGAGCTGTTCACCCAACGGGCCAGGGCCGCCCGGAGCGGCGTACTGCTGCCGCCCGACGCGGTCGCCGAACTCTGCGGCCACCTCGACGGGCTGCCGCTCGCCGTGGAACTCGCCGCGGCGCGGGTGCGCGTCCTGTCGGTCGCGGAGATCGCCCGCCGCCTCGGCGACCGGTTCGCGCTGCTGCGCGGCGGGGCGCGGGACGCGCCGGAACGCCACCGCACCCTGCACGCCGTCGTCGACTGGAGCTGGAACCTGCTCGCCGAGGACGCGAGAGAGGCGCTGCGCCTCCTGTCCGTCTTCCCCGGCGGTTTCTGCGGCGAGGCGGCGGAGCGGGTGCTGGGCGAGGACGCCCTGTCCCTGCTGGAGCAACTGGCCGACCAGTCGCTGCTGACCGTCGCCGACACCCCGGCCGGTGTGCGCCTGCGCATGCTGGAGACCGTACGGGAGTTCAGCGCGGCCCGGCGCGCGGAGGCGGGCCAGGACGAGGAGGCGGTCGGCCGGTTCCTCGCCTGGGCCCGGGACTTCGGGGTCACCCACCACGACTGGTTCTTCGGCTCCGAACCCCTGGCGGTCTGGGAGCGGATCAGGACCGAGCAGGACAACCTCGTGGCGGCCCTGCGCCACGCCCTGGCCCGTACGGACCACCCCACCATCGCCGCCCTCACCGCCGTCCTCGCCGCCCTGTGGTCCACCGGCTCCAGCTACCCCCGCCTCACCGCCCTCGCCGCGGACACCGGCCCGCCGCTGTCGCACTACCACCCCGAACCCGAGTACGTCGAAGTCGCCCGCGCCGCCGCCGTGTTGTGCACGGCCAGCCTGTTCATGGGCTACGGCCCGCACGTCGTACGCCAGCTCGTCACCCTCCGCCGGCTGCCCCCGGCCCCGCCGGACACGCTGCTGCGCGCCGTCGCGGTGGTGCTGAGCGCGGTCCCCGAGATGATCCCGCCCGACTACGCCGTGCTGCGGGAGCTCTGCGACAGCGAGCAGCCGCTGCTCGCCGGCATCGCCGAGTGCGTCGCCACCTACGTCTGGGAGTCCGAGCACGACATCGACCGCGCGCTCGCCTCGGCCCGCCGGGTGATCACCGCCCTGACACCCGTCGACAACCCGTTCCTGGGAGTCATGGGCCACGCCCGGCTGGGCGAGCTGTGCCTGCAGACGGAGCGGGGCGACGACGCGTACGTCCATCTCAAGGCGGCGCTCGACGTGCTGCCGCGACTCGGTGACGAACAGGACGCCATCGGGGTGCGCTGGGGCCTCGTGCTGGCCTGTCTGCAGCGTGGCGACCCCGACGAGGCCGAGTACTGGCTGCGGCAGGCGGAGGGCGACGACGTCCCGCGGGACGAAGACGTCTACAGCCCCGACTTCGGCGGCCGGGCCGAGATCGCCCTCGCCCGCGGGCTGACGGAGGTCGGACTCGGCCTGTGGCGCCGCAACCTGGAGCGGCTGCCCGAGGCCGGTCCGACGCACGACGACGACCCCTTCTACGACCGGTGGGTGCTGCAGATCCAGGCGACGGCGGTGACGGCGCACGCGTACGCCGACCGGCTCGGACTCGTCACGCAGGTGGTCGACCGGCTGCGGCGGCGACTGCGGACCCTGCTCCGCGGTCCGGCCCGCTCGCCCCTGGAACTCCCCGTGTACGGGACCGGGTTGCACGCGCTCGGCATGGCCGGACTCGTGTCGGGGGACGCCTCCGCCGCGCGGATGATCGCGCTGGCCGAACGGCTGCGGGTGCTGCGCGACTTCCAGCCGACGATGTCGGCGGACCGCGCCCGGCAGGCGGTCGGGGCCGCCGGGAACGCCGCGGGGGCGGCCTACGCCGACGCGGTGTCGGAGTACGCCGCCCTGGAGCGGGACGAGCTGCGGGACGCGGCCCGCGCCGTCCTGTCGGTCACTTCGGGTCGCGGTTGAACAACGATGTCGACCAGCGGTAGCCGAGCACGGTCAGACCGACGCACCAGGCCACGGCGATCCACCCGTCGTTGCCGATCTCGGTGCCCAGCAGCAGGCCGCGCAGGGTCTCGATGGCCGGCGTGAACGGCTGGTACTCCGCGATCGGCTGGAACCAGCCCGGCATCGTGTCGGCCGGGATGAAGGCGCTCGAGATGAGCGGCAGGAGGATCAGCGGCAGGGCCATGTTGCTGGCCGCCTCGGGGTTCGGGCTGGCCATGCCCATCCCGACCGCGATCCAGGTGAGGGCCAGCGAGAACAGCGCGAGCAGCAGGAACGCCGCCAGCCACTCCAGGACCGTGGCGTCCGTCGAGCGGAAGCCGATGGCCACGGCGACGACCCCGACGAGGACCAGACTGGCGAGCACCTGGAGCACACTGCCGAGCACGTGTCCGATGAGCACCGACCCGCGGTAGACGGCCATCGTGCGGAAGCGGGCGATGAGGCCCTGGGTCATGTCCATCGAGACGGACACCGCGGCCCCGATCACGGTGCTGCCGATGGTCATCATCAGGATGCCCGGGACGACATAGGCGATGTACTCGGCACGATCGGCTCCGCCGCCACCGATGCCGGCGCTCATCACGTCGCCGAAGATGTAGACGAAGAGCAGCAGCAGGACGATCGGCGTGAGCAGCAGGTTGAGGGTCATGGACGGGTAGCGCAGCGCGTGCAGCACGGTGCGGCGCAGCATCGTGTTCGAGTCGCGGACGGCCAGGCTGAGGGCGCTCATCGGACGTTCTCCTTGGGCTGGTTCGGCTGGTTCAGCTGCTGCGGCTGGTGGGGCAGGCCGGGGACGCCGGCGCCGGTACCGCCGGTCAGGGCGAAGAACACGTCGTCGAGGTCGGGGGTGTGCACGGTGAGCTCGTCCGCCTCGATCCCGGTCGAGTCCAGCCAGTCGAGGATGGCGCGCAGTTCGCGCTGACTCCCGTCGCTGGGGATCTGCAGGGCCAGCGTCTCGTCGTCCCTGGTGACCTCGCGCAGAGCGCAGGCGGCACTCTGGTACGCGTCCGGGTCGGTGAAGCGCAGCCGCACATGCCCGCCCGGGACCAGCCGCTTCAGCTCCTCGGCGGTGCCCTGCGCGGCGAACCTGCCCTCGCTCAGCACGGCGATCCGGTCGGCGAGCTGGTCGGCCTCCTCCAGGTACTGGGTGGTGAGGAAGACGGTGACGCCCCCGGAGACCAGCGCCCGGATGATCCCCCACATGGTGTGGCGGGCGCGCGGGTCGAGCCCGGTGGTCGGCTCGTCGAGGAAGATGATCCGCGGGCCGCCCACCAGGGTCATGGCGAGGTCGAGGCGGCGTTTCATGCCGCCGGAGTAGGTGGAGACGGGCTTCTTCGCGGCTTCCACCAGGTCGAAGCGCTCAAGGAGTTCGGCGGCGGTGCGGCGGCCCTCATCGCGGGGGAGGTGGTGCAGGTCCGCCATGAGGAGCATGTTCTCCTCGCCGGTGATCAGACCGTCGACGGCGGAGAACTGCCCGGTGACCCCGATCGCGGCGCGCACCGCCTGCGGATCGGTGGCCAGGTTATGGCCGCCGACCCACAGGTCACCGGCGTCGGCGGTGACGAGGGTGGAGAGGATCTTGACGGCGGTGGTCTTGCCCGCGCCGTTCGGGCCGAGCAGGGCGAAGACCGTGCCGGCCGGTACCTCCAGGTCGATGCCGTCGAGGACCGTCCTGTCCCCGTAGGCCTTCCGCAGCCCCTTGGCCACGACGGCGAGTGAGTGCGAAGTCGTTGTCGTCATGCCGCAGAGGCTGCGGCAGGACGCATTCAGAACGCACTCAGCACGGTTTCACGAGGGTTTCAGCACCCTGGAACCCCTTGAAACCCCTGGAATCCCAGGACCGCCCGGAACCGTGGCATCGACCCGGGCCAGGACCCGGTCCGCCACGTGGCCGACCGTCTCCGGATCGTGGACCAGCCACTCGGGCCGCAGCGGACGCAACGCGTCGACCGGCGTGGTCTTCCCGCTGCCGAACGCCCCGTTGATCCAGACGATCAACGCGATCCCGCCTGCCCGGCGTCCTGCGCCCTGAGCACCTCGGCGTCATGACGGCGCAGCCGGACGCTGACCGCTCCGGCGGTCAGCAGCGCGCTGCCTGTGGCCGAGAGCGGCACGGATACCACCAGGGCCGCCAGCGGCTCGGGCCAGTCCCGGTCGGAGGCGCACTGCAGCGCGTTCGCGTGGGCGCCGTCGGAATCGTCGAAGTAGACGTCCCTGCGCTCGGAGTTGAACGGAGCGGGGCAGTCCACCGCGTTGTAGGTGGAGTCGAACGGCGTGAACACCTGCCAGGCGGCATAGATCCAGAACAGGGAGGCGAAGAGCAGCAGCGCGATTCCCCACCCCTGAAGCCGGCCCGCCCGGACCTGGAAGTTCTGTTCGATCACCAACGGATGCACGTGCGTCTCCTCGTGTCGGGCCTGAGTCACCCGGAGACTGTACGGATCACCGTGCGTGCCCGCCGCCGGGCACGGGCGGCCGACGGCCGGACACCGGAGACGCGACGCGTCCTGGCCCACCCGGCCGCTCAGGGGCGGGGCCGGGTGGCGGTGTCGAGGTAGAACGCGTCGATGCTCTGGACGGCCTGCTCGAACTCCTCCAGATTGACGGGCTTGGTCACGTACGCGTTGGCGTGACTGCTGTACGCGCCCGTGACGTCGTCGGGGGCGGTGGACGTGGTGAGGACGACCACGGGGATCGTCTGCAGGTCGTCGTCGCTCTTGAGGACCTTGAGCAGATCGCGGCCGTTCATCCGGGGCATGTTCAGGTCGAGGACGATGAGGTCGGGCCGCGGGGTGCCCGGCGCCCGCAGATGCTCCAACGCGGCGACTCCGTCCGTGACCTGGACCAGGTTGCGGGCCCCGCGCTCGGAGAGTGCCTCCTCGATGAGCATCGCGTCGGCAATGTCGTCCTCGACGAGCAGGACGTCGAAAGGGCGGGCGGGGGTGGTCATCGTCGGATGCTCCGTGGGTTTCTCGGTGGAGTGGTGGTAGAGCCCCGGCCAGCGGCGCCGGGCACCTTGCCGGGTCATGCCGAGGGCGGCGCCGATCTGCGGGTAGCCGGCACCCGCGCGAGCGGCGGTCACGGCCGCTTCCTGCTGCAGCCGTTCGGCGGCCTGCTTGAGGTGATCCAGCACGTGGAGCAGGGCCAAGGACTGTGCAGGGCCGTCGGACACCGGCTGCGGCGAGTCGTCGAGCAGCCGGCGGGCAAGACGCCGAGCGGCATCGCCGACGGCCGCGTCGGCGATCGCGGCCGTCTCCCGCGGCGTGATCCGCGACACGAAGTCCTTGCCAGGCATACGCGGCACTTTAGGTCCCTGGGCAGCCCCGCGACAACAAGGGTTGTCGCCCTTTAAAGTGTGCTGCCCGAACTTTCAAGGTGATCATCACGACGAGGAGCCCACAGGATGACCGGCGATGAGAGGCAATCGCGTACGCGAGGGCTTGCCGCGTGGACGACCAGGCGGTGGCTTCGCGTCGGGGTGGCCGTGTCCCTGGTCGTCCTGATCCTGCTCGGGACGGCGGGCGGCTGGGTCCTGCGGCGCACCGGGTCGATCAGCGACGACCTCGTGGACGTGCGGTCTCCCGCCCTGACCGTCGCGATCCGGCTGGAATCGGCCGTGCTCAACCAGGAGACCGGGATCCGCGGCTACGGGCTCACCGGTACGCCGGAGTTCATCACGCCCTACCGGGAAGGGCTCACCGAGCAGGCGGCGTACCGCGCGCAACTCACCGACCTGCTGCGGGACGACCCGGCACGCCTGAAGGACCTGAGGACCGTGCAGGCCGCGGTGACGAGGTGGCAGGAGAGGATCGCCCGGCCCGTCGCCGCCGAACCGGCCGGCTCGCCCTCACGGCTGGCCACCGAACGGGCCGCGGAGGGCAAGGCCGCCTTCGACGACGTACGCGCCGCCCTGCGCGGCCAGCAGGAACGGCTGCGCGCGGACCGGGTGGGCGCGCGGGACGACCTCGCCACCGTGACGACGGTGCGCAACTGGGTGTTCAGTGCCATCGCGCTGCTCATCGTCATCCTCACGGCGCTGATCTTCGAAGGGCTGCGCCGCGGTATCACCAGGCCGTTGGAGCGGCTCGGCGCGGACGCCCGCGCCGTCTCCGGCGGGGACTTCGGCCACCCCATCACCCCGACAGGACCGGCCGACCTGCGGCGCCTCAGCGGCGAGATCGACTTCATGCGCCGGCGTCTCGTACGGGAACTCGCCGTCAGCGAGGAGACGCGGCTGCGCCTTGACGCGCAGACCGCGGACCTCCAGCGCTCCAACGCCGAGCTGGAGCAGTTCGCGTACGTGGCCTCCCACGATCTGCAGGAGCCGCTGCGCAAGGTATCCAGCTTCACCCAGCTCCTGCAACGCCGTTACGGAGGGCAACTCGACAGCCGGGCCGACCAGTACATCGGGTTCGCGGTCGACGGGGCGAACCGCATGCAGACCCTCATCAACGACCTGCTCGACTTCTCCCGGGTCGGGCGGATGCACAACGCCCACCAGAGCGTCGACCTGGAGACGGTGCTGGAGAGGACCTTGTCCGCGCTGAGCGTCGGCATCGAGGAGGCCGGTGCGGCCATCACCCACGATCCGCTGCCGACCCTGGTCGCCGACCCGACCCAACTGGGCATGCTCTGGCAGAATTTGATCGGCAACGCCGTCAAGTTCCGCCGCAGAGGCGAGCCGCCGAAGATCCACATCACGGCCGCCAGGGAGGACGAACTGTGGCGGTTCACGGTCACCGACAACGGCATCGGCATCGCCCCGGAGTACGCCGACAAGATATTCGTGATCTTCCAGCGGCTGCACACCAAGGACGCCTACTCCGGGAGCGGCATCGGCCTCGCGATGTGCAAGAAGATCGTCGAGTTCCACGGCGGGACCATCTCCGTCGACCCGGAGTACCGCGAGGGCGCGCGCATCACCTTCACCCTCGCACCGCGACCGCCCGAGAGCCCGGGTACGTCCACCACGCCCGAGGCCACCCGTTTCGACGCGGAGGCGGCCCGATGAGCGCACCCACGACGGCCGCTCCCGATGCGGCCCCCGAAGAGCCGGTGTACCGCGTCCTGCTGATCGAGGACGACCTCGGTGACGCCCTGCTCGTGGAGGAACTCCTCCACGACACCGGGCTGCGGTTCACGCTGACCACCCGGACCACGCTGGCCGAGGCCCGCGTCGAACTGGCGGGCGGCCCGATCGACTGCATCCTTCTGGACCTGCACCTGCCCGACGTGTCGGGCATCGACGCGGTCAGATCCGTCAGGGGATTCGCGCCGCACACCGCGGTGATCGTCCTCACCGGGCTCTCCGAGGACCGGGCGGGCACCGACGCCATGGCCGCGGGAGCCCAGGACTACCTCGTCAAGGGCAAGGTCGAGGCGGACCTCCTGCAACGGACACTGCGGTACGCCGTCTACCGGAGCCAGACCGAGCGCGCGAGCGCCGAGGCCCAGGCCATCCGGCTGCGCGCGGAGGAGAACGCGCGTCTGGAACGCGGCCTGCTGCCCCAGCCGATCCTCGACACCTCCACCGTGAGAGTGACCTCCCGCTATCTGCCCGGAGCCGAAATGGCCCTGCTCGGCGGTGACTTCCTCGACGTCGTGGAAGGTGACGACGGGCTGCTGCACGCCGTGGTGGGCGACGTCAGCGGTCACGGCCCCGACGCCGCCGCGCTCGGCGTCTGCCTGCGGATAGCGTGGCGCTCCCTCGTACTCGGCGGACACCGCGGGGACGACCTGCTGCACCTGATGGAGCGCATCCTGGTCGCCGAACGCGGCAGCCAGCACCTGTTCGCCACCTGCACCCTCCTCACCCTCGACCAGGAAGCCGCCACGGCCACCCTGCACCTCGCGGGCCACCACGAGCCCCTCCTCACCGCGGCAGGGGAGACCTGGGAACTGACCGTCGCGCACGGCATCGCACTGGGGATCGTCCCCGGGGTGCGCAGCTGGCCCTCCACGGTCGTCCCCCTCCCGGCCGCCGGAGCCCTGACCCTCTACACCGACGGCCTCACCGAAGGACACAACGGGACGAAGAGCGAGCGGCTCGGCGTCGAGGGGCTGCTCGCGCTGATCGAGAACCTGCCGTCGGCGGACCCGGCCGCCCACGTCGACCTCCTCATCAAGGAGACCCACGCGCTCAACGCGGGACGGCACTCCGACGACCTGGCCGTGCTCCGCCTCGACTGGGGCAGCCGGGCCACCCGTCCCTGAGGCCCCGCTCGGGCAGGGAGGTCCCTGTCAGGGAGACCCTTGTTCGGCGAGGCGGCCCTTGTCCGGTGGGCTGATTCACCCGGGCGGGTTGTTTCGCGCGCCTGTCGGGCCGGTCGGCGCATGAGCGGCGGCCGGCGGGGGATGAACCGACCGCGCACGTCCCCCCGTTCCTCACCGCCAAGGAGCCGGCCTGTGTCCGACATCGTCTTCACGGCCGACTTCGGGTCGCACGATCAGTGGGTGGCCGGCCGCTCGTGGGCCTATCCCGAGGGCGGTCCGGTCAACCCGTCCGACGACAAACTCGACCACCTGGTGTCCGATCCCGCCTACTCCCGCACCGGCACCTTCCGCGCCACCCGCCGGCCGGACGGCCGGTGGAACGCGGGCCTGCTCACCACCGAGGGGAGCGAGGACGGCTTCCTCGTACGGGCGGGCGACGTACTGGAGACCAGGGTGCGCCTGCCCACCGAGCTGGGGGCCTGGCCCGCCATCTGGACCTGGCGGGACGGCGACCAGGAGATCGACGTGTTCGAGTACCACCCGGACAACCCGGACCTGCTGGAACTGTCCAACCATGTGCGCGGCGGACATCTGTATCACCGTGACGAGGGCATCCGGCCCGGCGGACACGTCGACCTGCGGGTGGAGTTCGGCGCCCGCTCCGTGGTCTGGTGGGTGAACGGCGAGCGGACCTTCGCCGACAGACGCGGCGTCCGCAAGGACTGGTGCGCCTACCTCATCGTCAACCTCTCGGTGTGCGCCGGGCGTTACCACCCGTCCCCCGAGCGGGGGGTCGAGGAGATGTCGTACGAGGTGGAGCACCTGGTCGTCCGCCGGCCGGGTCCGGTTCCGCGGCCGGGGGCGTGAGGGAGCGGGAGTGCGAGGGGCGGCACACCGGCCGCCGCCCCTCGCACGGGATCACAGAAGCACGTGGAATCCCACGCGGGGTCAGGTGCGGTCAGGGTGCCCAGGGTGCCTCGACGGCCCAGGTGGTGTCCGCGGTGAAGGAGGCGGGGTTGTCCCACGCGTGGGCCCCGCCCGGGGTGGCGAGCCACAACTCTGCGTTGTAGTGCCGCAGATACTGCTCGGGGAAGTTCGACGCCGACAGCCGTACGCCGCCGTCCGCGCCGCGCACGGCGCAGAAGGTCGCGTCGGCCTTGAACACGTCCCCGCTGCCCGACTCCTTGTAGACGCGGAAGGCGCGGTGGCGCAGGTACTCACCGGGGTAGTTGCGTGACTCGAAGGAGTAGCAGGCGCTGTTGGACAGGCCCGGCACGATCTTCCAGGTGGCGTCGCTCTTGAGCAGGGCGGCGCTGTTCGCGTCCACCACGTCGGTGTAGGCGGCCCCGTCCCGGTGCCGCAGATAGCGGTCGGTGTAGCCGGAGGTGGTCACCCGCAGGGACTTGTACTGGTTCGTGGGCAGGACGACGGGGGCGGCCGGAGCCCGGGAGGCGTCGATGAGCGCGCGGTTGGCGGCCTGGACCCGGGCCGCGTCCACCTTGACGATCTGCCGGTCGTAGGTGAGGAGGCCGTTCGCCTCGTTCTCCACATCGGTGATCTCGGTGTAGACGGAGGCGGAGAGCCCGGCGGGCATCCGCACCTCGCGCAGCGCGTCGAGCAGCCCGACCAGGCGGTTGTCGAGATGGGCCCGGTCCGCCTGGTCCTCGTAGCTGAAGCCGCCGCCCGGAAACCACTCGTGCCCGGAGACCTTGAACCCCAGACCGCCGTACTCGCCGAGGACGGCGGCGCGGGTGGCGCTGGGCACGGTGGTGCCGGGTCCCACATAGACGTGATGGTCCAGCACGTCGCCGTTGCCGCCGTCGACCGCCCCGCAGCAGTTGATGCCACTCATGTTGTCGACCAGCCGCGAGGGGTCGTACGCCTTCACGTGATCGGCGATACGGGCCTGGTCGTACTGTCCCCAGCCCTCGTTCTGGTTGACCCACATCACCACGGACGGTGAGCTGCGGTGCTGGTCGATGATGCGGTCGTACTCGGCCTCCCACTGCGTCCGGGCGGCGCTGTCCGGGGTACGGGTGTCCATCGCGGGCATGTCCTGCCAGACCAGCAGCCCCAGCTTGTCCGCCCAGTAGAACCAGCGCTGCGGCTCGACCTTGATGTGCTTGCGCACCATGTTGAAGCCGAGGTCCTTGTGTTTCTGCAGGTCGTACTTGAGGGCGTCGTCGGTCGGCGCGGTGTAGATGCCGTCCGGCCAGTAGCCCTGGTCGAGGGTGCCGGTCTGGAAGACGAACTTGCCGTTGAGGACGGGACGCAGGACGCCGTCGACCCGTGAGACCCCCACGGAGCGCATACCGGTGTAACTGCCCACGGAGTCGACCGTGGCCGAACCGGAGAGCAGGTCCGCTCTCACGTCGTACAGGAACGGGTCCTCGGGCGTCCACAGGTGCGGGTTCGGTATCGGCACCGTGATCGTGCCGCCGACCGCGCCGGTCGCTGTGCCCACTGCGGTCGAGCCGGAGGACACGGTCACCCTGGCGCTCTGCCCGGAGACGCCGTCACCCCTGACGGTGACCTTCAGGGTGTTGTTCGTGAGGTCGGGCACCAGGTCGAGCCGGGTGATGTGCGCCGGGGCCGTCGGCTCCAGCCACACCGTCTGCCAGATGCCGGAGGCCGCGGTGTAGAAGATGCCGCCGCCGGGATGCGGGGCCACGTCGTTGATGCGCTGCTTGCCGACCGCCTGGCCGCCCGTCTGGCTGGGGTCCCAGACGGACACGACGACCGTGTTGGTGCCGCCGTTGAGCAGAGCGGTGATGTCGTACGAGAAGGAGTCGTAGCCCCCGCTGTGCGTGCCGCCGGCCTGGGTGCCGTTGACCCAGACCGTCGTACGCCAGTCGCTGGCACCGAAGTTGAGCTGGACGCTGCGGCCGTTCCAGCCGGCCGGGACCGTGAAGGTGCGCTTGTACCAGAGCTTGTCGTTCTGGGTGATCTTGCGCTGGATCCCGGAGAGCGCGGACTCGGCGACGAAGGGCACCCGGATCTGGTCGGGGAACGACGAGGGCTGGCCCGCGTCGGCCGTGGTGACCGCGAAGTCCCAGATGCCGTTGAGATTGGCCCAGTCGGAGCGGGTGAGCTGGGGGCGCGGATACTCCGGCAGCGGCTGGTCGACCGGGACCTGGTTCGTCCACGGGGTGGTCATGGGGGAGGGCTTGGGCGTCCACGCGGCCGGTGCGGCCTGGACGGAGCCCGTGGCGGTCAGGGCGGCCGTGCACACCAGCGCGAGGGTGGCGAACACGGTGGTGATCCGCCTCGCCCGCTGTCTCAGCCATGCTGCCCAGGGGCGCGGGACCGTGATGCTGCGCATCGTGACTCCTTGGGGTGTTGTCGTGGGGCAAGGACGTGCGCGTACGGAGAGGGGGCCGAGATTTCCGGCGGCTCGTCGTCTCGGTGTGTACAACGTTGGAAAGAGCGGTAGTTGGCATGACAGCACGACGCCGATGGTCTGTACAGGTGCATGACAACGCAAATTGCGGGGACTGGACGTCCGCTGCGGGAACTCACGAGCCAGGGAGATCCGCCGAGGCCCGGCCCATGCCTGCCCGGGTCGGTCCAGGTCGGTCCAGGTCAGTCCAGGTCAGTCCAGATCGGGCAGGCGCAGGAGGTTCTCCAGGGTGGCGCGGTCGCCCTCGCCGCGCAGGCCGGTCAAGGGGAGGCGGCTGTGCAGGGTGAGCAGGAGGTCGCTCGCCGGTCCGTACAGAGCGGCGGACGTCTCGCGGGGGCCGTCGACGACGCGCGAGCCCGACGCCGTCAGGTCGACCAGCCATGATCGGCCCTCGTCGGTGTGCAGTCCGACCACGACCGGCTCGTGCGGCCAGGGACCGGCGGTGCCGTGGCTGACGTCGAGGAACTCGGCGATGCCGTCGAGCGCGACAGCCGTGGGAACGGGCCGAGGGGCCGCGGCGGCCAGTTGGGCGTCGAAGGCGTGGACGGCGGCCTCCTGGACCTGATGGCGCGCCACGGCCTCGCTCGTCGCCGGGACACCGGCGTCGGCCCACCAGGTCCAGCACCCCGCCGCGGGGCCCGCGGCACGCAGAGCGGCGATCAGTTCCTGGGTGGCCGCGGCCGAACGGCCCAGGAGGTCGACCGACAGGGCTCCACCGGCCGGCTCCGGGGCCGGCGCCTGCGGCGGGGGCTTCTCGCCGGGTCCTGCCGCGACCGCCGCCGCCCAGAACCGCTGGACCTGGGCAAGGTGTTCGACGAGGTCTCGGAGCGTCCAGTCGGGACAACCGGGGACGCGGGCCTCCAGACCGGGGGAGCCCGTGACACCGACGGATTCCGCGACGCTGTCGCGCAGGGCGGCGGAGCGGTCCTGGATCAGGTCGAGCAGGTCGTCGAAGGCAGGCGTCTGGGGCATCCCGGATTCTTACCGCTCGGGGGCCACGCGTAGGAGGGCGTCTCCCGAATCGGCCGTACCCGCCGCGTCAAGCGGTGCCGACCGCGCTCAACTCCGCTTCGAGCAACGTCGGCCGTGCTTAACTGAACTAACTGGTAAGTTTTATCCATGAAGAGGAACACCACCTCCCGCGCCCGTCTCCTCGCTGCCGCCGAGGGCGTCTTCTACGCGCGGGGCATCGCGACCACGTCTGTCGACGTCGTCGCGCGGACGGCCCACGTGGCCAAGCCGACCCTGTACGCGCACTTCCCGTCCAAGTCGGCGCTCGCCGCGGCTGCCTTGGAGAGCCGCCACACGCGGCGCACCGAAGAACTGCGGGCACGTCTGGCGCACGCGGAGCCGGGAGAGCCACGTCTGCGGGCCGTCTTCTCCTGGCTCGCCTCGTGCTACCGGCACGACAACGACCGGGGGTGCGCGTTCCTCAACGCGGCCGCCGAATCCCCGGCCGACGAACTGGTCACCGCCGCTGTACGAGACGAGAAGCTATGGCTGCTGAGCACGTTGGTCCAGTTGTCCGAGGACGCCGGACTCGTGGGTCCGGCCGGCCTCGCCTCACAGCTGATGCTGCTGATCGACGGGGTCGCGGGCCGCGTCCTCGTGCATGGCCCGGACGCGGCAGCCGAGGCGACCGCGGCGGCGTCCCACGCGGCAGGCGTCCTGATCGAGGCGGCCCGCCGCCACCCGTAGCCGCTCTCACGGACCGCCCCCTCCAGCGCTCCGTGCGCCTGACGGCGGGCCTGGCTCTCTTCGGACTCTGCCTCGCACTGCTGGTGAAGGCCGACCTGGGCGCCGACCCCTGGACCGTCCTGACCCAAGGGCTCGCCGCGGTCACCGGACTCACCCTGGGCCAGGTCGTCATCGCCGTCTCCCTGGTGCTGCTGGCCTCATGGATTCCCCTGCGCCAGCGTCCCGGTCCGGGCACCGTCGCCAACGCGCTCCTCGTCGGCCCGTTCCTCGACCTCTGCCTCACCTGGCTCCCGGCCCCGCATCACCTGGCGGGACGGGTGGCCTTTCTCGGCGCCGCAGTCATCGGCGTCGCCGTCGCCACCGGCCTGTACGTGGGCGCCGGATGGGGAGCGGGCCCCCGGGACGGGCTGATGACCGGGCTCGCCGAGCGGGGCGTACCCGTGGTCGTCGCCCGCGCAGGCATCGAACTGACCGTGCTGGGGGCGGGATGGCTGCTCGGTGGACGTGTCGGCGTCGCCACGGTCGTGTTCGCCCTCGGTATCGGCCCCCTCGTCGGCTACGCCCTTCGGAGACTGCGTCTGCCGCCTTCCGGGCCCCCTTCCGCGGCACCGCCCGTCCCTCCCACCACTCCTCCTGCAGGCGTCGCGGATCCCCACGGCTGACGGATCGCCGGTCGTCAGCGGGCCTGATCGCTGTCATCCGTTGCGTGTCCATGGCCGTGGCGCATGCCGGGCACCGGGGCCGGCGACTGGTGCGGCCGGTCCGGTGCGGTGGCGTCCTGCGCCACGACGACGACTTCGTCGTGCGTGTTCCACACACGCCGTTCTGCCTTGGCGGGATTGAGGCGCAGTCGATGACAGGGGCCGGTGCCGGTGCTTGTGCCGGTGTCTGCGCCCGCGTCCGGTGCCGGGTCCGCGTGGCGGTAGCCGATGGCGTATTCGCCGTGCTGGAGGGCCGCCGCGACGACGGTCGCGAACGAGGCATCCCGCCCGGTCGCGACGTAACGGCCGGCCGGGCGCAGGTGGACCGAGGCACCGTGGGCCGCGAACAACTCCTCGAACACGGCCGCCAAGTGAGGGCTGTGCGAGATCTGAGCCATCAGCAGGCTGGTCAGCTCGCCCCGGACGACGACATCGGAGGCAGGCCCCAGGGGCGCGAGGGCGCGGTTGCGGTGGTCGCCGAGCTCCGCGATCACCGGCAGGACGCGACCGGCCCGACGTTCCGTCTCCCGCAGGAGCAGCAGAGTGACCAGGACCCTGTCGTCGGGATGCCCCGGTCCGGCCACCGTGTCCGCGCCCAGCACGATCACCGTGTCGTACCCGAAGAGATCCAGGTCGCCAAGGCTCTCCGGGTGCAGCAGGTCGCCGGCCCGGTGGGTGACGGCCAACCGCGTCGCGGCCCGTGCGGAGCAGGCGTGGTCCTGCGAAGGCGCCGACTGCGTCTCGTCGACGACGACGTCGAGCACCGATCCCGGGGCGACGCTGTGGCGCAGCGCCTCCACGAGCAGCGGCGCGCGACGGTTCCAGCCGAGGAGCAGTACCCGTACCGGACGGGGGTCCTCGGACTGCGGGGAGGCCATCGCGGTCGGGTCGACGTGAGCACGGCAGTCGGCCGGCGGGTCCGGCCGGTCGTCGTGTGCGATCACGATGAGCCGGTCTCCGGGTCCGACGACGGTCCCGGGCGGCGGGCCGAGCTGCGGTCGTCCGTCGGAGCGCAGCAGTCCCACCACACTGGACCGCTCGAAACACAGCGGCACATCCCCGAAGCGACGGCCCACGGAGCCCTGGTGCGCGTCCGGCGGCACGTCCACGAAGTGGAACTCCACCCCTGCGAAATCCAGCAGGTCACGCAGCACGGCACACACACCGGTGCGCCGTGCCGACTGCACCAGCAGCCGCGCCGTCGTCGAGTCCGTCTCCACGATCGTGCCGCGGCTGCCTGCCGCGAGCCGCGCGGCCGGCAGATGTCGGCCGTCGCGCACGGCCGCGACGACCGGTGGTCCCGCGTCCTGACCGAGCACCGCCCGCAGGCCCAGCAGGACCCGTACGACCTGACTGTCCGCGTCCGGTGCCTCCGAGGGCAGCACCAGCACCGAACTCGCAGCCCGGGGGTTGACCAGTGCCAGTGTGCCGACGGCTGTCAACGACCCGCTGCGGCAGACGAGTCGGGCACCGGAACCGCGCCCCAGCGAGGCGGTGAGCGCCTCCTCCATCTCGGTGACGTCCCGGTCGGCCAGTACGGCGATCACGCACCGGCGTCCCGACCGGGCCGCGACCAGTTCGCCCACCACCGTGAACACCTGCTCCGACCAGCCGAGGACGACCACGTGCTGCTGTTCGAGCACCATCGAGCGGCCTCGCCTCAGCTCGGCCAGCCGGTCACCCAGCCCGGTCGTGATCACCCCCACCAGGGTCGACACGCACAGCAGGGTGACCAGCCCCAGCAGCAGCGACAGCACCATGCGGACGGGCGCTCCGCTCAGCGCGCCGAGTCGCAGGGTCTCCGCGCTGGTCTGCCACACCGCCACCAATCGGCCCGGCAGCGAGCGCGGGGAGTCGGGATCGGTCCACACCACCAGCGCGCTGACGGGCACCACGACCGCCAGACAGGACAGCACCAGCCAGCCCACCAGCATTCTGGTGCTGCGGGCCAGCGTGGTGTCGAACCGATAGCGTGCCCGGTCCCGCAACGAGGTCGGCCGCTGCCGCTCCACTGAGCCCCCACTTCCCCCACCCGTCCGGCACGGTGCCGCCGGCTCTGTGCGAGAGAGCGTGCTGGCCGGACGCCGAGGACACGCCGTGACGCGGCGCCATTCATCCTTTCGAGACGCACCCCCGTCCGTGCCCGAGTGTCAGTGCCTGCCTCTACGGTGTGAGCAGTGGGACCCGCCGGAAAGACCGCGGGCCCGTCCCGGGAGGGGTCTGTCATGTCTACCGAGTCCGCGTCGACGACGTATCTGGAGCTGTCGCAGGAGGACGGCGCCGCGCACAAGTTCTACGAAGTGGCCGTCGACGGCACGCTGGTGACAGTGCGGTACGGGCGGATAGGCGCCGCCGGGCAGACCCAGACCACCACGTTCCCCACAGCGGACAAGGCCCGGTCCGCCGCCGCGAAGAAGGTGGGGGAGAAGGTCCGCAAGGGGTACGCTCCGGCGGTCGCGGGGCAGCGCGCGCCGCGCTCGGTGACCCGGCGTCAGGTGGAGTCGGCCCCCTCCACCGCACGTGCCGTGGCGCCCGTGCTGTGGCGGTTCCGCACCGGCTCGTCGGCGTTCGGCATCCATGTCGACGACGACCGCTGCTGGGTCGGCAACCAGTCGGGCGATGTCTTCACCCTGGACCACGACGGCGGTGTCCTGGCCCGCTTCAGCCTGCCGGACGGTGTCAAGTGCCTGGTCGCCGACGACTTCTGGATCTACGCGGGATGCGACGACGGCCGGGTCTACGACCTGTCCTCGAAGCTGCCGTTCGCGGCGTACGACGTCGCGGCGGACGTCGACATCTTCTGGCTGGACATCCACGAGGGCGTCCTGAACGTCTCGGACCGTGAAGGCCGGCTCACCGTCATCGACCACGAGGACGAGCACCAGTGGGCCCGGCGCAGCCAGGGCGAGCACGCCTGGATGGTCCGTGCCGACGACCGTGCGGTCTACCACGGCCACCAGCGGGGGGTGACCGCCTACGCGCCCGACGGGAGCGGCGAGCTGTGGCACACGCCGACCCGCGGGGGTGTCCTGTTCGGCTGGCAGGAGGACGACGCCGTGTACGCGGGAACCGCCCACCGCGCGGTCCAGCGGCTGTCCAAGGCGACCGGCCGGGTCGAGGCGACCTACGCCTGCGACGGCGCGGTCTACTCGTGTGCCACCTCGCCCGGCGGCCGGTTCGTCTTCGCCGGTGACGCGGCCTCGTCGGTCTACTGCTTCGACCGGGACGGCACCCGGCTGTGGAAGCTCGGCACGGGCGGCGGCTCCGCGCTGTCGATGCAGTACCACGACGGGCGGCTGTACCTGGTGACCACGGACGGCTCCCTGGTGTGCGTGGACGCGAGCGAGGCGGCCATCACGGCGGCGCAGCAGGGCACGGTGCCGGTGGCGCGGGACGTCAAGCTCGCCGAGGCCCTGCCGACCTATGAACCCGCGACGGCCGCGGCCGCGATGGCGACCGTCTCCCAGGCCCCGGCCGGAGCGATCGTCGTGGAGTGCGTCCAGACGACCGGCCGCATGCGCGTCCACGTGGTGTCGGAGGGCTACGAGCCGTCGTGGAACGTCCAGTTCCCGCGCACCATACGAGAGCCCGGAGCACGCTACGTCGTCGACGCCCTGCACGCGGCGGCCGGAGGCTTCTACCGGGTCCGCGGTGACATCCGCCGCCTGATCTGACCGGCCTGACGAGTTCACCCGCGAGCGCCCCGCGGCACGGCGATCCAGGCGAGGGAAGCGGCGCACCGGCGTCGTCCGGTCGGCGGCACGCGGCCCGCCCGTGGCACAGGGCCGGGCGCGGTACAGGGCCAGGCGCGGTACGGCCGGGCGCCGTTCACAGCCGGTGAGCGGCCCGGTCAGGCCCGGCCTCGACGGGGCGTGGAGCCCCGGCACCTGGAATCGGCCGGTGCCCGCCGGGACTTCAGCGGCGGGGCGACACGAACGCTCCCACCCGCACCGCTCTCTCGCAGCGCCGCTCAAGACGCGGGGACAGCCGCAGGCGCAGCTCGCCGCAGTCCCGGTGGGCCCGGCCGTCCATGGCCACCAGCAGCGCGAGGGAGGCCAGGCTCACCGAGGTCACCGCGGTGAGGTCCACATGGATCACTCGGCCGCGATGCTGGGCCACCAGGTCGGCGAGACACCGCTCCAAGGCCACATTGGTGGTCGTGTCGAGGACACCGGCCAACCGCACTCCCGGCGGGCGGGAGGTCCGGCAGGTCTTCAGGCCGGGCTGTACAGAGGGAGACAAGGACACCGCGCACCGCTCCGGGGTCTGGGGAGCTGGATGACTGGGACTGCTGCCATCATCCTCCTTGCCCGCCGAGGCACGGAAGCCTCGGACCGCCGGAGCCCGTCCCCCACTTGCGGCACGGACGGCGGCGGTTCTCACACCGGCGTGCGACCCAGCGCCTCGTCCAGCGTGCGCAGGACCCGAAAAGGCCCGGCGAACCGCAGAACCCGCAGGGTCAGGGCGTGCGGGCAGACCACCCGCAGGCATCCGCCACGGGCCTGGACGCGGTCGCGGGTGCCGCACAGCAGCCGCAGGCCCGAGGAGCCGAAGAACGTGGTGGGGCTGAGGTCGATCACGAGAGAGTCTCCGGGGAGGGCTTCCGCCACCTGCAGACGGACACCGATCTCCTCGACGACGGCCAGATCGATCTCTCCGTTCAGTTCGACGACCGTATGTCCGTGCGTCCGGTACATACGCACGTGCGCGGAGAAGGCACGCGGAGGATCGTGCAGCACGGCGGCATCACCTCGGTGAGTAGCTGCCCCTGGCAGAGGCAGGCGCGCAGTTCACAGTCAAGGAAACAACCGGCCCAACCAAGGTCTGGGGCAACGCCGTTGCTGTGAACCTATGCACGGAGGCAGCCGCAAGAACGATTCCCTGCATGCCAAGTCGCTCGATGAGGTGAACACCTCGCCTATGGCTTGCCAGTTCGGTCATCGGTCGTACGGATTCAGCGGCCGTCGACGGACATGGCCGTCTCGTCAAAAGCAGCCCGGCCGGGCTGCTGCGTCTCGTATGCGCCCCTGTCCCCAGAGGCGGCCCGTGGGCCGGACCTCCAGTCGGAGGTCCGGCCGGTGTGCTCTCCTCCCCGGCGGCGGTGTCCTGGCCGACCCCGGTCAGCTCACGGAGAAGCGGGTCAGGCGGCTACCGGTCCTGCCCTTCGTGTCGGTGACCAGAGCGACGTACCGCGCGGTGACGTCCGTGCCGAGCCGGCGGGTTCTGCCGTGCCCGGTCAGGTTCCCGGCCGGCCGGTAGGTCAGGCCGTCGTCGCTGAACTCCGCCCGCAGACCGGGGACCCGGCCCCCCGTCCACCCGGTGCGCAGGTCCCGTACCCGGAGCCGGGCGCCGAGGTCGACGACCAGGCGGCCGTCGGGTCCGGGCGTCCAGGCCGTCCCCGGGTCACCGTCGACGGCGGCCGCCGGGTCGGACATGCCCGGCGGGAGGGGGTCGGTCGGGAAGACCGTGCGTCCCAGCGCGAGGTCGGCCAGCGGGTAGGCGGTGGCGCCGCGCAGGGTGACGGTCGTGGTGTGCCCGGCGCGGACGACGGCGACCGTGCTCACGTCCTGGCCCGTCACCCGGACCCGGCAGGAGACGCCGGTGAGCCGGACGGTGGCGGCGTCGACGACCTCCGCCCGCAGGCCCTCGGGGAGCCGGCCGCCGGCGAGCGGACGCAACGTCAGCCGTGGCGGGAGCAACAGCGCCGAAGCCGCCTCGATCCGGGCCTCGTACGCGCTTCCGCTCCCGGTCACGCTCTGCTGCCCTTCGAACAGCACCAGCCGTGACCTGGACTGCGGAACGTCCACGCGGGTGGTGACCGACTGCTCGGAGAGGTTGAACAGACTGAGGTGGTCCTCGGTGAGTGCCGCGCGGACCGAGCCGTCGGCGGCCTCGGGCACGGCACGCCCGGCCAGGGCACGCAGGACGGCCACCGAGGCGCCCGGGAACCCCTCCACCAGCAGCGGCGCGGCCGGACCGTCCGCCAGCACCACGGTGTCGCCGTACACGGCGAGTCGCTGCTTCGAGCCGCGCACGACGAGACCGGCGCGGCCGTCGACGTCGAGCCAGCCGCCCTCGCTGACCGCGTCGGGGACGGGCCAGGACACCAGATCGGTCCACTGCCGGCCGTCGGCCGAACCCTGCACGGTGTACGCGCGCCCGGCGGCCGCCTCCCAGCGCAGGGTGACCCGGTCCACGCTGCGGGCCGTGCCGAGGTCGACGGCGAGCCAGCTGTCCGCACGGGGGCGGTCCGCCTTCGACACCGCCCACCTGCTCGACGCGTTCCCGTCCACCGCGAGCGCCGGTTCCTTGCCGGGGTCGAAGGACGACGCGGTGGCCGTCCCGCCGCGGGCGAGATCCGTGCCGTCGGCGCCGTCACGCGCCTCGAAGGCGTACAGCGAGTAGCCGTAGGCCGGGTCGGGGCGGACACCGAGCATGCGCAGGTGCCGGACCTCGGTGCGCGGGAAGGTGACGTCGTCCACGCGCGGTGCGGCCCCCGACGGGCCCGCGTCCTGGGCCGCGACGGTGGCACTGCCCTCGGCGAAGCGGTACGTGCGGGAGCCGGTCAGCCCCGCCAGGCCGGGCATCGTGAGGTTGTGCACCTCCAGATGGCCCTCACCGGCCGCGGTGCCGGTGGTCGCGTAGACGACGGCGCCCGAGGGGAGCGTGGTCAGGCCCGCGATCCCCGCGCCCGCGCGCAGCACCGTCGCGCTGCCGTCGAACCCGTCGCGCAGCGTGGTGTACGTACGGACGTCGCGGCTCTTGACCGCGGTCGAGGTGGCCGGGAGGAACATGGCCGTCGCCCCGCTGAGCCGGAACAGCCAGTCGTCGTGCGCCGGCTGCCAGGCGAACTTCACGAAGCCCGGCTTGGTGACGGCACCCGCCCAGGCGCCCGGCGACTGGTGCGACACCAGACCGACCTCCGCACCGAAATCGGTGACCCCGGAGGCCTGCCGGAACAGCTCGTCCTCGGACAGCGGGCGTACCGTGCGGCCCTGGCCCGCCGCCCACAGGTGGAGCAGATAGCTGATGGCCAGCTCGGCGCGGGCTTCCGGCTCGTACTTGGGCTCACCCGAGAACTTCGCCAGCCGGTACTCGGGCGGGTACTTCTGGTACGACTCCAGCCGCTGTGCCAGGGCCTGTTCGGCGCGTGCCGCGGCCCGGTCGCCGCCCACCTGGGCGAGGAAGGCGAGCGGGATGACGTCACGGCCGTAGAGGTGCTCGCGGTCGTTGACCATGGGCATGAGAGGCTCGCCCGCGTCGCTCATCACGCCGAGCAGCGTGCGCCACAGCGGATCGGCGTTCGGCTGCTCGGTCAGCACCTGTGGCAACGGACGGCCCGCGGTGATGAAGTGGGCGGCGTTGCGGCCCGACGTACGCCACAGCTCTTCCTGGTAGTGCGGACCGAAGGAGCCGTGGTTCTCGACGATGAAGGCGTCGTACAGGTTCCGGGCCTTGTTGTCGGAGACCGGGACTCCGTCGACGCGGGCCGGGTTCGCGAGGTCGGCCTGGGGCAGACCGGCCTCGTTCCGCGACCACGTGCCGTAGGCCGCCAGCCAGTCGGCGTGCCGTGGGTCGTCCGGGGCCCACGCCAGACCGGGGGCCAGGGACTGCGCGTAGACGCCCATCTCCTCCAGCTTGGTGTCCCCCTGATGACCGCCGGCCAGGCCGTTGGGCGTCCAGCTGCCGGAGTTCGGGTCGTTGCCCGTGCCCAGGTTCGTCGTGTAGGCCGCCTGCTCGCGCGCGATGGTGTCGACGTTCGCGCGGGTCGCCTCGTCGAGGTCGTCCCAGAGCAACCGGGCGGCGAGGACGAAGTACAGCTGGAACGTGGTGTCGAAGAACAGCGTCCGGCCCCACTGGGTGCCGCCGGTGAGCCGGTTGGAGGCGGCGAAGTGCCGGATGGTCGCCAGGGTCCGGGTCCGGAGCGTCCGCACGTCCACCCCGGCCCGGTCGCCGTCGTAGGAGCCGTGCGTGAGCAGGACGGCGTTGCCGAGCACCACGGCGAACCCGAAGTCCTTGTCCGTGTAGTAGCCGCGGGACTCGTCCCACTGCGTCTCCGACCACCGGGTGTGGTTCAGCAGGACGCGGTAGTAGGTCGCCGCCACGTCGTCCGCCGTGACGTCCGCCGCGTCGTGGGAGCCTCCCGCGGCGTGGGCGGTGCCGGTCCCCAGGGTGGCGGGGAGGGAGGCAAGGGCCGCCGACACACCGACGAGCTGGACGAAGCGACGTCTGTTCACCTGCAGGTCTCCGTGGAGCATGTACGCGCCTTTCCTACTGCCCTACTGCACAAAGACAACGTTGTCATTGTCGGCGCCAATTCTTTGTCCACCTTCGTCGGCGCGTCAAGGGGCTCGGTCCCACTGAGGTAAAAGGGGCAAAGACTCAGGTACCGCTGGTCCGTGTCGGGTGACGGGCGGACCTCACAGGATGACGGCCTCCGCGATCCGGAGGGCTGCCCGGTCGGGTGTGAGACGCGTGGTGTCGACGACCTCGGCCTCGGCGTGCAGCCACGTGCGGGCCGCCTCCGCGTAGGGCTCGAGGTGCGCGAGACGGAACGGGGAGGGGCCGAGAACGGTGTCCCCCTCGATGCGCCCGCGGAGGGTGTCCTGGTCGGCGTGGAGGACGAAGTGCCGTACCGGGATGCCGTGCCGGGCGAGTCCCGCGCTGATCTCGCGCCAGTACTGCTCGACCAGGACGGTCATGGGCATCACCAGGGTGCCGCCGGTGTAGTCGAGCACGCGGTGGGCGGTCTCGACCACGAGCGGTCGCCACGGCGGCCAGTGCTGGAAGTTGTCCGTCCCGGGGCCGGGCAGCACCGGTGTGATGTCCATGAGGGTCTCGCCGACCTTCTCGGCGTCGAACACCCGTGAATCCGGGATCAGTCGCTGCACGAGTGCGCTGGTCGTCGTCTTTCCCGCGCCGTGGGTTCCGTTGAGCCATACGATCATGGGCCCTCACGCTAGTGGGGGAGTCCGGTACGGCGCGGCCGCTGTGTCCAGATCGCGTCCCGAGTGAGCGCGGGCCGTCTCAGGAATGTCTCAGGCGTGTCATCGGGTGACCAGGACCGCGGGGGAGGCCCGTGTGGTGGGTGACGGACCACACGACAGCTGTGGTCGTACCACTCGAGAGGTCATGACTGCTATGAAGAGCCAGCGTATTGCGATGATCGTCGTGTCCGCCGTCGTCGGCGCGCTCGCGCTGACCGCCTGCAACGGTGACGACACCGCGACCGGTGCCGGGGCAGGCAGCCCGGCGGCCGCCGGAGGTCACGCGTCGACCGGTACGGAACACACCGGAGGGGGCGATACCGCGCAGGGTGTCGGCCGGTGGGACAAGAACAAGGCGGACGCGGCCTTCTTCGGCTCGGTCCTCGACGGCGCGAGCGAGGTGCCGGTCGAAGGCGGGCCCGCCGTGGGCGACAAGGACGGGAAGGCGCTCGCCCTGATGCGGATCCAGGGCGACCAGGTCTCCTACGCGTTCACCTTCACGGGCACGGAGACGCCGACCCTCGGTCACCTCCACAAGGGGGTCAAGGGTGTCAACGGCGATGTGAAGATCCCGTTCTTCACAGAGAAGCTGGAGAACGGCGCGAAGTTCGTCCACGGCACGGTCACCGTCGACGATCACGACCTGCTGGAGGGCATCAAGGCCAACCCCGGGAACTGGTACTTCAACCTTCACACCGGCGAATTCCCCGGCGGCGCCGTCCGCGGCCAGGCCTACAAGCTCCCCACCGGAGTCCGTGTCCCCGACGCCATGAGCGAGGAGACGCTCGGAGCCGTCGTCAAGGGCGCCGAATAACCCGCCAGGCGCCGGTCCGGCCGAACAGGAACGGTGATCCGGCGACCGGGTGAGGCGAAGACACAGAAGCGGGGCCTCCTGGTGGTTCGGCGCAGCAACAGGAACCGGACAGACCACCAGGAGCCCCGCCCACCGCCCGGCGCGCCGCCACGCCACCGGCCCCGCGCCGGAGGGGCGCCGCGGTCCTCACACGTTCCTGCGGTACTGGCCGCCCACTTCGAAGAAGGACTCGGTGATCTGGCGCAGGGAGCAGACCCGGGCGGCGTCCATCAGGGCCTCGAAGACGTTGGCTCCCTCCACCGCGGCCTCCTTGAGCCGGTCGATCGCCCGCTGCGCCTCCTCGGCGTGCTCCGTCTGGAAGGCGCGGACGCGACCGAGCTGGGATTCCTTCTCCGTCGAGGTGGCGCGGGCGAGTTCGACCGCGACGGGCTCGTGGCCGCCGTCCGGGCGACGGAAGGTGTTGACCCCGATGATCGGCAGGGTGCCGTCGTGCTTGCGCTGCTCGTACAGCATCGACTCGTCCTGGATACGGCCGCGCTGGTAGCCGGTCTCCATGGCGCCGAGCACACCGCCGCGTTCGTTGATCCGGTCGAACTCGGTGAGGACGGCCTCCTCGACCAGGTCGGTGAGCTCGTCGACGACGAACGAGCCCTGCATCGGGTTCTCGTTCATCGCCAGCCCCCATTCGCGGTTGATGATGAGCTGGATCGCCAGGGCGCGGCGCACCGACTCCTCCGACGGGGTGGTGACGGCCTCGTCGTAGGCGTTGGTGTGCAGGGAGTTGGCGTTGTCGTAGATGGCGGTCAGCGCCTGGAGCGTCGTACGGATGTCGTTGAAGTCCATCTCCTGGGCGTGCAGGGAACGGCCGGAGGTCTGGACGTGGTACTTGAGCTTCTGCGCACGTTCGTTGGCGCCGTACTTCTCCCGCAGGGCCACGGCCCAGATGCGGCGGGCCACGCGGCCGAGCACCGAGTACTCGGGGTCCATCCCGTTCGAGAAGAAGAACGACAGGTTCGGTGCGAAGTCGTCGATGTGCATCCCGCGGGCCAAGTAGGCCTCGACGTAGGTGAACCCGTTGGCGAGGGTGAAGGCGAGCTGACTGATCGGGTTCGCGCCGGCCTCGGCGATGTGGTAGCCGGAGATCGACACCGAGTAGAAGTTGCGGACCCCGTGGGCGATGAACCACTCCTGGATGTCGGCCATCATCCGCAGCGAGAACTCGGTGGAGAACAGGCAGGTGTTCTGTCCCTGGTCCTCCTTGAGGATGTCGGCCTGCACGGTGCCGCGCACGGTGGCCAACGCGTGCGCACGCAGACCGGCGGCCTCCTCGGCGGAGGGGGCCCGGCCCTCGGCGGCCTGGAACTTCTCCGTCTGCTGGTCGATGACCGTGTTGAGGAAGAACGCCAGCACGGTCGGGGCCGGGCCGTTGATCGTCATCGACACGGAGGTCGTCGGGGCGACGAGGTCGAAGCCGTCGTAGAGGGCCTTCATGTCGTCCAGGGTCGCCACCGACACGCCGGACGTGCCGACCTTGCCGTAGACGTCGGGGCGCTCGTCCGGGTCGCGGCCGTAGAGCGTGACCGAGTCGAAGGCGGTGGACAGCCGGGTGGCGGGCTGCCCCTCGGACAGCAGCTTGAAGCGCCGGTTGGTCCGGAACGGGTCGCCCTCCCCGGCGAACATCCGGGCCGGGTCCTCGCCGTCCCGCTTGAAGGGGAAGACACCCGCGGTGAACGGGAAGGCGCCCGGCAGGTTCTCCCGGCGCCAGAACCGTACGAGTTCACCGTGGTCGGTGAACCGGGGCAGGGCCACGCGCGGGATCCTGTTGCCCGAGAGGGACTCGCGGGTCAGCGTCGTGCGGATCTCCTTGCCGCGGACCTTCACGACCTGCTCGTCGCCGGAGTAGGACGCCACGACGGCGGGCCAGTTCCCCAGCTGTTCCGTCACCTCCGGACCGAGCTGCCGGCCGGCCTCGGTGAGCAGCTCCCGCACACCTCCGCTGTCGGATCCGGCCCCGTCCAGTTCCTCCCGTACGGCCTCCAGTCGCTGTACGCGGCTCGCGGCCTCGGCGAGCCGCTCGGACTCCCGCTGGTAGCCGCGGACCGTCTCGACGATCTCGGCGAGGTAGCGCACCCGCTCGGCGGGCACCACCTGGCGTATCCCCGAGGAGTGGCGTACGTCGACCGGCGTGAGCACGCCCTCCTGGCTGGGCAGGCCGTGTGCGTCGAGGACGGTCTTGAGATGCTGGTACAGCGCGGTGACGCCGTCGTCGTTGAACGTCGCCGCGGAGGTGCCGTACACCGGCATGTCCTCGGGCCGCTGGTGGAACGCCTCCCGGTTGCGGACCAGCTGGCGGCCCACGTCCCGCAGGGCGTCCTTGGCGCCGCGGCGCTCGAACTTGTTGATGGCGACCACGTCGGCGAAGTCGAGCATGTCGATCTTCTCCAGCTGGGAGGCCGCACCGAACTCCGGCGTCATCACGTACAGCGAGGCGTCGACGAACGGCACGATCGCCGCGTCGCCCTGCCCGATGCCCGGCGTCTCCACGATCACCAGGTCGAAGCCCGCCGCCTTGACGACGTCGATCACGTCGGACAGGTGTTCGGGCAGTTCATGGCTGCCCCGGGTGGCGAGACTGCGGAAGAAGATCCGGTCCCCGTCGAGGGAGTTCATCCGGATCCGGTCGCCGAGGAGCGCGCCTCCGCCCCGGCGGCGCGTCGGGTCGACCGCGATCACCGCGATGCGCAGCTTGGACTGCTGGTCGCGCCGGAACCGGAGCACCAGCTCGTCGGTGAGGGACGACTTCCCCGAGCCCCCGGTACCGGTGATGCCCAGGACGGGCGTGCTGCGCTTCGCCGCCGCGGCGCGCAGCTGCTCCAGGCCGTCCGCCGGCAGCTTGCCCGACTCGGCGCCGGTGATCGCGCGGGCGATCGCGAACCGGTCACCGGTCAGCACGGCGCCGATGTCGGCGGGCCGGCTGTCCCAGAGGTCGAAGTCGCAGTCGCGTACGACGGAGTTGACCATGCCGGCCAGGCCCATGCGCTGGCCGTCCTCGGGGGAGAAGATGACGACCCCGCTGCGGCGCAGCCGGTCGATCTCCTCCGGCACGATGACCCCGCCGCCGCCCCCGACCACCCGGACGTGCTCCGCGCCCTGGCCGCGCAGCGACTCGACCAGGTATTCGAAGTACTCCACGTGCCCGCCCTGGTAGGACGAGACCGCCACGCCGTGCACGTCCTCCTCGAGGGCCGCGTCGACGACCTCCTGCACCGAGCGGTTGTGCCCGAGATGGATCACCTCGGCGCCCTGGGACTGGAAGATCCGCCGCATGATGTTGATCGACGCGTCGTGGCCGTCGAACAGGGCCGAGGCGGTGACGAGGCGCACGGGATGCGCGGGCTGGTGCATGTCGCTCATGGAGAGCCTTCCCGGAGCACGGAACAGCGTGGCGTCGTAGGTACGAGGACGTCCTAGTAATTCAATATAGTAGGACGTCCAAGTATTTTCGCCAGGGGGGTCCAGGAGCCCCGGGTGTCCGAGGCCCGGGATCCGGGGCCCGCGGGGCCCGGGGCCGGGTTCCGACGCCGGGCCGATCATGGGCAGGCACGGGCGCGTCGGCCCGCGGTGAACGGCGCAGGGGCCGAGCGGGTCCCGCGCCGACTCGGGCCGGGCGTCGCCGGCAGGTCACGGGCGCGCGCCGAGCGCCTCCTGGCGGTCGTCGCACCGCTCGAGCGCGGCACGCGCCGCGCACGGGGTCAGTCCGTGTAGACCTCGGCGCGGTCGACGCTCACGAACGCCGCCCCGGACGAGGAGTTGCGTTCCCCGGTGACACGGACCTGCACGGTGTGTGCGCCGTAGGGCAGGCGCGGGCTGAGGTACTGGAGCGTCTCGCCGGTGCGGAGGGCGCCGTAGAAGTCGACGCGCTGTTCGGTGCCCCCGTCGACGCGGATGCCGGCTATGCCGTTGCCGGTGTCCTTCACGGAGAGCAGCGCGAGCCTGGTGCCCGTGAAACTGAACGTCGCGGTGTTGCCGGTCTGGTCGCTCCAGTGGTCGTCGCCCCAGAAGCACTGCGCCGCGCACCCGGTGCCCGAGTTCCACGAACCCTGGTACGTCACCGTGCCGGTGCCGCTGGAACGGCCGTCGTCGTTGATCCAGTGGTTGCCGGACCCGGGGTCGCCGGAGGGCAGGTTCTGCGTGGCGCCCATCGCGAGCGGAGTGCCGAGGTCGGGGCCGCCGTCGGCCCGCCAGCCGATCTTCTGCGCACGGGTCGTGCGGTTGCTGTAGGTGACATCCGACGTGGACTTGGCGTGGTAGATGATCCAGTCCTCCGTCCCGTCGGGGGAGCGGAAGAAGGCGTGGTGGCCAGGGCCGTACACCCCTCTGGCGTCGTTGCGCGAGAACACGGGCCCAGAGCGCTGCGTCCAGTTGCCGGGCACCAGCGGGTCGGCTGCGTTCGGCAGGGACATCTCCCACACCTGGTAGTCGGGCTTCCCCGTGTCGCACGTCGAGTACGTCATCCAGGTCCGGCCGTTGCGGTTCAGGAACTCGGGACCCTCGCGGACCTCCGGGCAGCCGCCCGCCCCGTCCAGCGCGACGGCGTTGCCCGAGACGGTGTACGGGTTCGACATGGGCGCGATGTTCAGGCCGTTGTGCTGGTACGCGTTGATACCGCTGTAGGCCAGGTAGAGCCTGCCGTTGTGCTGGAGGATGCCGGGGTCGATGGCGAAGTCGTTCGTGTGGTTGGGCGGGGTGAGCTTCGCCTTGAAGTGGTACGGCCCCGTCGGGTCGTCGCCGGCCGACTCCAGGACGTACAGGCGATGGTGGTCGTCCACTCCGTCGTCGGCGGTGTAGTACATGTACCAGCGGTTGTCGAAGCGGTAGAACTCGGCCGCCCAGATGTGCTGGTTGCGTGAGGCGTCCGTGTCCGTCCATACCGTGATCGGTTCGGCGTCGAGCAGGGTGCCCAGCGAGGGGGAGCGCCACATCTTGATGCTGCCGCCCTGCGTGGTGGTGAGGTGGTAGGCCCCGTTCGCGTACGTCAGGAACGGGTCGGGTCCCGTGTTCAGCGGATTGCGGAAGGTTCCCGTGGCTGCCGCCGCCGTGGCCGCCGGCGTCGCGGCGGGGGCCTGCGGTGCCCAGAGCAGGCCGACCAGCAGGGCGAACAGGGCGGCTGCCAAGGTGCTGACGGACCGAGCACGCATCGATGGCTCCCAACGTATCTCGGGGTCCTGGTGTGACGGACAGCGCGACATGAGCTGGTGGTTGCCTATGGCAGCACAGTGATTACATCGATGTAAAGGGCGGCGGAGCAAGGGATTCCGACGGGCCGGCAGGCGTGATGCCAGGAGGGTGGGTCAGGGGGACGGGTCAGGGGGCGGCCCGGCCTGCGCGAAGAGGCGGGCGACGCGAACTCCCGTATGTGCGCCGCGAGGTGGGTCACGCCGCCCCGGAGCCGTGCGGTGAGAGGCCCTCGGTCGAGGGCGGCTGGTGCTGTCCCCTCAGCTGTTCCCACCGACGGGGACGTAGTTCGCGTACGCCTCGATGCGGGTGATCAGTTCGGCGTCGTCGAAGTCGAAGTGGACCGCGGCGTGCACCTCGCCGCGCTCGCCGTCCTCCGTGGTCACGTGCACCACGTGTTGCTGAAGCACCTCGCCGGGCCGGGCGAACTGGCGGATGACGTCGTACCGAATCGCCGCGTAGGAACCGATCTGGTCCCGCAGCCCCTCGAAGTACTCCTCGCCTGTCTCGTCGCCCTTCCCGTCGTTGTGCCAGACGGTGACTGTGTCGGCGCACCGGGCCCGCGCGGCCTCCCAGTCGGACTTCTCCAGTGCGTGGAGAAAGGTGATGACCTTGTTCCTGAGGTCGTGGCTCATGGTGCTCCTCGTCGATGTCGGGGGTGATGTCAGGCGGCCGGCGGGTTGTCGAAGTTCACGATTCCGTATTCCGACGCGAGGTCGGTGTGCTCGGCGTCGGCGCGCGCGTCAGCGGGTCCGACCGAGTGGAAGAGGCCCTCGACGGCTCCGGGGTTGTTGATGACCAGGACCTCCGCGGTCGGCGTGAGGGTCTGGAAGGTGTGAGGGATCAGGCGGGACACATGGACGTAGGCGCCCGGCTCGGCGTCGCGCACCTCGCATGTGTCGAGCGAGGTCGATCCGACCCAGAACCGGACGCGGCCGGACAGGACCACCCAGCTCTCGTCCTCCCGGCTGTGGCTGTGCAGCGGGGGCGCGTCCGCGCGGCCCACGGTGAGCCGCATGACGCTGGCCGCTCCGCTCGTCTCGGCATTGGTGACCACCTGCTCGATGACGTTGTCGTAGTAGCCGAAGTCCTGGCCGTCGCCCGGGTTTCGCACGAGGGCAATGCTCATGGGGGATTCCTCTTCTCGATGCCTGGCTCCCCGGAGGGGGCGGTCGGCTCGGTGGAGCGGGTGACTCGGCGGCTCGCGGAACCCGGCGGCCCGCGAGAGCCGATCGCCGGAGGGCGGGTCGCCGATTGCGTACGGGAACGGCGCGCGCCGAACCCGCTGTCCGGTACGGCTGCCGCCGAAGCGTCCTTTCGTCGCGCGATGCGATCCTGCGTCCACCCTAGACCCTTGTTCGACAGCTGTCGAATAGAGGTGGATCGGGGTGAGCGGACCGGGCGAGCGGCCGACCGGAAAGGGGAAACCTTCGACGTCACGGCCCCCGGCCGCCCCGGCGTTCGGGCCGCGAACGGGCCACGAAAGGGCCGTGAACGGACCACCGGCGACCGCGGCCCCGGGCGGCTGGCGGGCCGTGCACCCGGTGCCCGTCGGCCGTGCCACTCCTCGGTGTGGCGTATTGATCACACAAAGAGGGGCATTTGCTGTTCTCGTGGTGGGCATGCATGGAGCGCAATCTGACGGATCCCCACAAGGAGAGATACATACGATGTGTGCTCTGTCCACTCCGTCCACCCCCACGCGGACTGCCCCCGGAGGCCTTCCGCTGATAGGTCACGGCATTCAACTGGCCCGCAGACCGCTGCCGTTCATCACCTCGTTGCGTGACCACGGCAGCGTCGTACGCATACGGATCGGACCGACCCCTGCCTACGTCGTCACCGACCCCGCCCTCACGCGCAGGGTGCTCGTCGGCGACGCCGCGTCCTTCGCGAAGGGCGGCAAGATCATCGACGCGCTGAGAGTGTTCTTCGGGGACGGGCTCGCAACCGTCGCCGACGGTGACACGCATCTGCGTCACCGCCGCATGATGCAGCCCATGTTCAACAAGGCGCACATCGCCCGCCGCGGCGACCTGATGATCGACCAGGTCCGGTCCGCGGTCGCCGAGTGGCACATCGGGCAGCGGCGTCCCGTCTACGACGACATGAACGCGCTCACGCTGGGCGCCTTCCTCGCCGCGCTGTTCGGGGAGGACCTGCCCGGCCATCTGGAGGGCGAGTTCATCGAGCTGATGCCCGTGATCATGCAGGGCACCATCCGGCAGACCATCCTGCCGGGCTGGGTGACCAGGCTGCCGCTGCCGGCCAACCGCGCGCACGCGCAGCGTGTGGAGCGGCTCCGTGTCCTGATCGACGAGGCCATCGATCACCATGATCCGAAGAAACGTTTCGTCAATCCGGTGGACGTGGCGCGAGGCGATGCCGCGCAGTGCCCGCACGCCGCCGAGCGGAAGGACGAGGGCGGGTTGTTCGACGCCCTGCTCACGGCCGAGGACCCGCAGGCGGGGCCGCTCAGCAGGCAGCAGCTGCAGGACGAGGCGATCACCCTGCTGACGGGGGCCATCGAGACGACGGGTACCACCCTGGCGTGGACGCTGTACGAGCTCACCCGGAATCCCACGGTGTACCGCCGGGTGATCGACGAGCTCCGGACCGTCTGCGGGGACCGGCCCCTGCGCTACGCGGACGTCGACTCGCTCGTCTATACCCGGCGCGTGCTGCAGGAGACGATCCGCAAGTACGGGCCGGCCTGGCTGGTGACCCGCACCGCCACCCGGACCGTCGAGCTGGGCGGGCACACCATTCCCCAGGGCGCCGACGTCGTGTACAGCCCCTACCTCCATCAGCACGACCCCGCGTACTTCCCCGACCCGCAGGCCTTCGACCCCGACCGGTGGACCGACGAGCGCGCTGCCGAGACGCGCGGCTCGTTCCTCGCGTTCGGCGACGGCCGGCGCAAGTGCATCGGCGAGAACTTCGCCTGGGCGGAACTGCTGATCATCCTCACGACGATTCTGCAGGTGTGGCCGGAGATCCGGCTCACCTCACCCCCGCCGAAACCGCAGGCCGTCGTGACGGTCAAGCCCGACCGCCTGACCATGACCTTCGCCCGGGAGGGGAGTGGCGTGTGACATCGGCCGGAGGTCCGGAGGGTGGCTGCGTTCCCGGCGCGCGACCTCCGCTCCGCGGCTGAGGCGGCACCGGACGAGAGAGGCGCGGGCCTGACCGGGCCGCGGCCGCGCGCGTGGCGTTCTCGGAGTGACCGGTCGGCCAGGCCCCCGGCCCGGCCGACCGGTCAGGCAGGGACGTGAGGGACCCGGCCGAGCCGCTACGGTGTCCACTCAGGGTCTCTGTCGAGCACCACCACCCCTCCCGCAGGGCAACTCATGATCCATCCACGTCTCGCCCGGCCGGAGCCAACGACCGGGCACGGTGTTTCCATGCCGAACACCGCACGAGGTGGAACCCGGACGGTGATCTTTCCGTCTTCCCGGGTCGGGGCAGGGCCGCTCTCGTGAGGGAGACGGTCCCTGACGGGAAGGCGGCGAGGGCTGAGCCCGCCCTGATCTTCGATTCGGAATGCTAGAAATCGGCGGAAAATTGATACAGGTACCGTTGCGGGATTTTCCGCGGATCAAGCGAAGAAGCGTGTTCTCCGCGGGGCGTCGATCGCGGGGAGCGCTCTGGGCCGTGGTGGCTCTCGCGGCCCTCGGATTCCTGGTCGCGTTGGAGATCACGGCACGTCGCTACGGACTGCCGGGGCCGATCACCAGCCAGGTGAGCGAGGTGATATCCGCCCCCAAGTCGGGTTTTCTGCTGTATGCCGGTATGGCGTTGATGATGGTGGTGCTCACCTGGCGGCAACGGTTCATCGCGGCCGGTGTCGCGGTCGGCATCGACCTCGTTCTTCTGGTGGTCCGGTGGGCGGCCGACGCGAAGGTGACCGACGGCCACCCCTTCGGCAACGGCGCGCTGTGGGTGATGCTGGGCGGTGCCGTCGTCGCCGTCACCCGCCGCACCGGCCGGGACCGGGTCCTGCTCCTGAAGGGGGTCGGGCTGGGGCTGCTCCTGGTGGCCGGCCGGAAGACCGGCGACACCTGGCTCCTCATCACGTCCAAGACCCGCCCCATGGTGCTCGACCAGTATGTGGCGACCGCCGATCGCGCGCTGGGTGACCCGTCGTGGCTGGCGGGCCGGGTGGTCACGGCCACCGGACCGATCGGCTTCAACTTCCTCGACGTCGTCTACGGTCAGCTCGCGGTGGCCGCGGTCGTCGTCTCGCTGTACCAACTGCGTCACGTGGCACGTGACCGCCGCTTCCCGGGCCACTACCTGGTGCGCACCTTTCTGGTGATAGGTCTCCTCGGGCCCGCCGTCTACATGGTCTTCCCGGTGGTCGGACCGGTCTTCGCCTACGGCACCGGTGCCGAGCACTGGGCGTCGGTCAGCCTGTGGGCCGAGATGCCGCCCAGTGCGCCGTGGGCGGTGGGCGACCTGTGGCCGCGGACGCCGCCGCCGGTCGGCGTCCCGCATCCCATGGCGTTCGACGGGATCACTCCGAGGAACTGCATGCCCAGCCTGCACACGGCGTGGGCGACCGCGATCTTCATCCATTCCCGGCAGGGTCCGCGGATTCTGCGGTACGCAGGCACGTTCTGGCTGGTCGCCACGGTCTGCGCGACGCTGGGGTTCGGCTATCACTACGGCGTGGACCTCATCGCCGGCGTGGTGTTCACCCTCACGGTCGAGGCGGCTCTGCGGTCGCTGGACCGGGGCTGGGACCGGTCGGGGATCCGGCTGGTCGTGTTCGGTGCGAGCGTGTTCGTCGCGCTCCTGGTGTCCTATCGCTTTCTGCCGATGGAAATGGCGAGGTATCCGTGGGTGTTCGGACCGCTGCTCGTGCTCACGACGGCCTCGGTGGTCTACGGCTACGTGAGGACCACGGCGCTGTGGGGGCCGGCCGCCGAGCCGACGCGCCGACCGGCGCCGCGGCCCGAACTGGTCTGAGACGGGGCTGAGGCGGTCTCCGGTCCGTTCTTGAGCGATGGCATGGTCAAGTTCGAGCCTCGTTCGACATGGGGAACACGAAGGAAGGCCGAGGGTTCAGGCCGCGCCGGAGCGGGGGGAACGGACCCGCTCGTCCTGGGCATGTGGCTGGAATATGCCAGAGGTATCCGTGCTGGTGGGATAGTCGCCGAAGAGGGGCGCTGCCGGACCTCTGTGGCTCCATCGCGAGCCACATGCCTGGAAAGCTCACGGCGCCCCTCGCAGATGGCCCCGCCCCACCTCCCCGCAGGGCGGGGCCGACTCTGGACTCTGTCGACCTGTGGACAGATCGACGTGTCGAGCCCTTCGCGGCGCGGCGCGGCATGGCGCGACATGGTGCAGCCCCCGGCCGCAGACGCGAGGCGTCCCCGCTGCCGCCGCCGTCCTGTGGCGAGGTCAGATCCGCCAGGAGCGGAGCGAGTCGGCGATGTCGTAGATGGTCAGCCGGGTTTCGCGGACCTTTTTGATCAGGTCGGACAGAGCCCCGTACGGAGGGTCGATCCCTTCCCCGGACTGGTCCATGTACTGACCGGTGACGAAGGCGGCGAAGAGGCTGTTGCGGTGCGGGAGCGGTTCGAGACGCACGATGGTGTGCAGGAGCGCGGCCGCACGCCACGCGGTGTCGGGGTTGGACGTGGCGAGGGTCGGCATGCGCGTCTTGTGACGGGCGACGGCCGCGACAAGGGCCGAGTAGTCGGTGACCGACACGTCGTCGTTGTCGAGAGCGGCGTCCTGGACGTCAAGAAGCCATGGGACATCGATGTACAGGATCTCGCTCATCAGGCGGCGGTGGCCCCCTCGCCGCGCTGCGACGGGGGAACCTCGTCGGGGAAGGCCTCGTCGAACTCCGCGCGCAGCCTGTCCGCCCACGAGGCGGCGCCGGCGACGAACCGTTTGCGCTGCATCTCGCGGACGCCGAGGTCGTGCATGTACTGCTTGAGGCTCTTGCCCTCGGCGGCGGCTGCCGCGCGGACCCCTTCCATTTCCTCGTCGGTGAAGGTCACATTCAGTGATGGCATAAGGGTATGGTACCTAGTCGGTACCTTCCTGTGCGACCCCGTCCGGTGAAGGAGTAGGGAAGAGCGGGACCGGAAGAGCACCGGGGGAGCAGCCGAACCGGCGACGCGCGACTCGTCGCCGATGATCACCCGCCCGTCCCGCCCTCCCCGCCCGTCCCGTCTTCCCCGACAGCCCCGGTCAGCGCCCCCGGCGCGACAGCCAAGCGGCGGCGAGTGCGCCGGAGATGTTGTGCCAGACGGAGAAGACCGCGGCGGGCAGCGCGGCCAGGGGACTGAAGTGGGCGGTGGCCAGCGAGGCCGCCAACCCGGAGTTCTGCATACCCACCTCGAAGGCCATGGCGCGGCTCGCGGGCTCGCCCATCCTGGTGAGCCGTCCCGCGCCGTATCCCAGCGCCAGACCGAGGCAGTTGTGGAGCACCACGGCGACGAACACCAGCAGCGCGGCCGACTTGATGGCGTCGGCGCTGCCCGCGACGACCACGGTCACGATCACCCCGATGGTCACCGCGGACAGCCAGGGCAGCAGCGGGAGGGCGCGCTCCACGTAGCGGCCCGCAAGGAGCCGCACCCCGAGTCCCGCGAGGACCGGCAGCAGGACGGTCTTGAGGATGTCGGTCACCATGGAGCCGGTGTCGACGGGCAGGTACTCGCCCGCCAGCAGCAGGGTCAGCGGCGGGGTGACCAGCGGGGCCACGAGCGTGGAGACGGTGGCCACCGAGACCGACAGCGCCACGTCACCGCGCGCCAGGTACGTCACCACGTTGGAGGCGGTGCCGCTGGGAGCGCAGCCGACGAGGATGACGCCCGCCGCGAGCTGCGGAGGGAGCTGCAGCAGATGAGCGATGGCCCAGCCGAGTCCCGGCATGATGACGTAGTGCGCGACGAGTCCGAGGGCCACCGCCCAGGGCCGTCTGGCGACGCCGTGGAAGTCCTGCGGGGTCATCGTGATGCCCATGCAGAACATCACCACTCCCAGCAGGTACGGGACCGACTCGCCCCAGCCGGTGAAACTGCCCGGGAGCAGCAGCCCGACGGCGCCCGCGGCGAGAACCAGGACGGGAAAGATGGTGACGGCGCGGCGCGCGGAGCGGTCGTCCGTGGTGTCTTTGGCGTGGTGTTCGGTACTCACCGTGCGAGACAACGCCTGGTCAGGGCCATGACGCAAGGCTGTCTCGGCATGTGATCACCGCTCGGCCGGGTGACGGCGGACGAAGCGGCCCCGCACTGCCCGCGGAGGAGAACCGGGAGCCCGCACACTCCGCTCGGCGCGGTTCGCCGGACCGGGGCGTGCCGTGGCCGGCAGTGGCGGCCTCGTCGCGCCGCCCGCCCGTCGGCGGCCGGAGCCGCGCGGCCGGCGACGGAGGTCCAGGACGCGGACGAGGCCACCGGGTCGAGGTCGCCGGAGGCCGATGCCGTCGTGGTCAGAGCCCGATCCGCAGAACCGCCCAGACCGCGTTGCCTCCGGTGTGGAGTGAGCGGGCGGCTCCCCAGGAGTCCGCGAGCTGCTCCACGATCAGCAGGCCCCGGCCGTTCTCGTCCTCGGAGCCGGGCCGGCCACCGGACGGACGGGTCACGGTGCGCCCGTCGTCGTGCACCTCGATCCGCAGCCGCTCGCGCGAGGTCAGCGACAGCCCGCACAGCACATGAGCGCTCTCGGAGTGGATGACGGCGTTGGTCGTCAGCTCCGAGATGAGCAGCACGGCGTCGGTGCACGCGTCACCGGGCAGTCGCCAGGTACGCAGTTGGCGCCGGACCGTGTCACGGGCCGTTCGCACGCTCGTACGGAGCGAGGGGAGGCCGAACCAGTGCTCTCGGCCCGGATGGGGGGTGAGGGATAACAGTTCGGGCGAAGAGTCCGTGTGGGGGGTCACGTTGATCGCCTTCCAGCGCGGGCGGCGCGGTACAAGGAGCTGACCTGAGCGGGCGAGGGCAGGGGGAGTGGTCTGTTGCCTGAGCGCAGGGAGGCGTAACTCCCCTGGCGCGCCCAGGAGTTGGCGGTGTGCCGTCCGATCGGGAAGGCTCGCTCTCAAGGCAACTATGCTCTCAGTTCAGTTCATGCTGCAACCGGCTCCCTGATAATTTCAGCAAGACGTAATCAGACTGGTGTCGTCATCAAGTCGCTGTCAGAATCAGTCCGGTGACAGATCATCAGGAGGCTGGGCGTGAGTGAAGCTCGTAACGGCGCAGGCGCGAGCGCCCCGACAGTGCTGCGCATGATCCTCGGCCGACGGCTCCAGGACATGCGGCAGGGTGCGGATGTCTCGCTGGCCGACGCCGCCAAGGCTCTGCGGGTCACACCCCTGACAATCCGCCGCCTGGAGAAGGCGGAAGTCGCCCTCAAACCCCTCTACGTCGAGAAGCTCTTACAGACCTATGGCGCGGAGCAACAGGAGATAGACGAGTTCGTCGTCCTCGCCGAGCAGGGCAACAAACCCGGCTGGTGGCACGCCTACCGTGACGCGCTGCCCAGCTGGTTCACGGCGTACGTCAGCCTGGAGACCGGGGCCAGCACGCTGCGTACCTACGAACCCCACTACGTCACCGGGCTCCTGCAGACCCACGACTACGCCCACGCCGTGCTGAGCGGCGGCCTCCCGAACGGAGCCGAGGAGGACGTGGAGCGCCGCGTCAACCTGCGGCTGCGCCGGCAGGCACTCCTGGACCGGAAGAACGCGCCCGTCCTGTGGGTGGTCATGGAGGAAGCCGTCCTGCACCGGATCGTCGGCGGCCCCGATGTGATGCGCGAGCAGATCGACCGGCTTCTGGAGGTGTCGGAGCTGGACCACGTCAGCATCGACATCCTGCCCTTCGCCGTCGGCGCCCACGTCGGAGCGTGCGCACCCTTCACCTATTTCCGGTTCGAAGAGCCGGAACTGCCGGACATCGTCTACAGCGAGATCCTGTCGGCCTCGGTGTACCTGGACGAACGCGCGGACGTCGTCGATCACCTCGAGGCGCACAACAGGATGTCGCTGCTGACCTCGTCCCGGGCCAGCAAGGCACTCCTGAACCGCATGCGCAAGGAGTACTCATGACCGTCACCGAAGACACCGTCTACAACGGGATGCCCGCCTCGGACCTCGGCGAACAGGGCTGGGAGCGTCCGTGGAGCGGACCCAACGGAGGCCAGTGCGTGGAGACCAAGCGGCTCGCCGACGGACGGGTCGCGCTGCGTCAGTCGACCGACCCGGCCGGCCCCGCGCTCATCTACACGCCCGAGGAGATCAGCGCGTTCGTCCGAGGGGTCAAGCAGGGCATGGCCGACCACCTCACGACCGGCAGGGACGGACAGCGGGTCAGGAAGACCGGCACCGCCGGCACAAGGGTGAGGGAACGGGCCGCCGCCGGCCACGACCTGCCCGGCACACCGCAGCACACCTTCTGAAGGAGACGGAATGAGCAACACCCACGCCGCGCGGGACCTCGACACCAGCAGGCCGCACTCGGCCCGCATGTACGACTACTACCTCGGCGGCAAGGACCACTTCCCGGTCGACAAGCAGGCTGCGGAGGCGGTCGCCGACGCCTACCCGGGCATCTTCACCTGCGCCCGGGAGAACCGGGCGTTCATGCACCGCGCCACCCGGGTACTGGCGCAGGAGCACGGAATCCGCCAGTGGCTCGACATAGGCACCGGCATCCCCACCGAGCCCAATGTGCACCAGGTGGCCCAGTCCGTGGTCCCCGACGCCCGAGTGGTCTACGCCGACAACGACCCGCTGGTCCTCAAGTACGCCGAGCGGCTGATGCGCAGCACCCCGCAGGGCCGCACCACCTACGTCGAGGCCGACGTCAACGACCCCGACTCCCTCCTGTCCGCACCGGAGTTGGCCGAGATCCTCGACCGGTCCCAGCCGATCGCCCTGTCCCTGAACGCGCTGATGCACTTCATCACCGACGCGGCGGACCCGTACGGCATCGTCAGCCGGGTCATGGCGGAACTTCCCTCGGGCAGCGCCCTCGCGCTGAGCCACTGCACACCCGACTTCGACCCGCCCACCTGGGAGAAGGTGACGGACATCTACACCGGCTCGGGCACGCCGGTGCAGTTCCGGTCGCAGAAGGACGTGGCGCGCTTCTTCGACGGGCTCGACCTGCTGACCCCCGGCGTCACCGTCGGCCACCGCTGGCGGCCCACCCAGCCCGCCGGCCCCGAGACCCCGACGGACGCACAGGTCAGCCTGTGGGTGGGGGTCGGCATCAAGCCCTGAAGGACCTCGCCGGACGGCGGCTCCTGGACGACGACACCGCGTTCCAGGAGCCCGTCCGTCCGCCGTCTCACCATCGCCCAGGGCATGACCGGGGGACGCCTGACCGTGCCGCGCGGCTGCACCCGGGTGTCACCGCTCGTTTCCGGCGCGGAGCCAGGCGAGGTAGTCGGCGGCCGCGGCGGCGGTGTCGTACCGGGGTTCGAATCTGGTGTCCTCGCGCAGCCGTGTGATGTCGAGCCAGCTCACGGGCCGCGCTCCGGCCGAAGGCAGCTCCCAGTGGAAGCCGGGCTCGACGGACCCGATCGCGGTGATGACGTCGGTGTTGCTGGTGGCCCGGCCGGAGGCGACGTTGTACGTCGCGTGGTGCAGCTCGTCGGCGAGCTGCAGGAGCGCGAGCGCACGGCCGGTGTCCTTGACATAGAGCAGATCGAGCGCGTCCTCGGCGTGCGGCGGCGCCATGAGCCCCGTCAGGTCGGGCTCGGTCCGCCGCGCCGCGGCGAGTGCGAGCGACGGGGCGGCGAAGAACGGGTCGGGCAGGTGTCCGCCGGGCCCCCAGGTGCCGGAGATGCGTGCGTTGACGATGTCCACGCCGGCCACGTCCGACAGATGCCCTGCGAGCAGCTCGGTGATCTTCTTGAACGTCGGGATGACGTGGACGTGCTCGAGGGAGAGCGGCAGGTCCTCGGTGAGCGCGCCCTCGGCCGCGGTGCCGCTGTAGACGCCGATGGTGCTCGCGGTCACGACGCGGCGCGCACCCCAGGTCTGCGCGGCGCGGACGATGTTGAGGAACGCGTCGAGTGCCCGCCCGGACGCGCCGATCGGATCGTCGCTCGCCACCGGCCAGGGCAGGGCGACGGCGAGGTGCACGATGCCGGTGATCGGGTACTTCCGCCCGACGGCGAGCAGGGTGTCGAGGTCGGCGACATCGCCCTGGACGACGTGCACGGGCAGGTCCGCGAGGTGGGGCGGAACCTGCGGGCTGCGGCGCTGGAGGAGGACGCACTCCTCACCCGCTTCGGCGAGCGCGCGGACGGTGTGGGAGCCGATGAAGCCGGCCCCTCCGGTGACGAGGATCATGGCGATGCCCTTCGATGCAGTGCTGATCATCAGTAGTACTGACGATCAGCCTAAGCGTAAGATGGGGCGCATGTCCACCGAAGCGAGCGCCACCGCCGACCCGCACGACGTCCTCGGGTATCTCCTCAAACACGCCACCCTGAAGTTCACGGCGCTGACGGACGCGGCGCTCGAACCCCTCGGGATCGACAGCAAGGACTTCGGGGCGCTGCGCGTCCTGGCCCACCGCGAACCGACGTCCCAGCTCCAGGTGGCGCAGACGCTCGGTATCGACCGCACCACGATGGTGGCGTTGCTGGACGTGCTCGAACGGAAGGGCGTCGTCACGCGTCGACCGGACCCGGCGGACCGGCGCAGGAACGTCGTCGAGCTCACCGAGCAGGGGGTGCGGACCTACGACGCCGCGCAGCAGGCGTACGGGGAGGCCGAGAGCGCGTTCCTCGCAGCGGTCGGCCCGAGCGCGGCCGCTCAGCTGCGCCGCACGCTGCGGACCCTGCTGGGGGCCTGAACCGGCCCTCCGCGGGCCGCGCACAGCAGTGGTCCCGGTGACGGGAACCTCTCGTCACCGGGACCACTCACTGCTGCTTACCGCGCGTGCTGCCGGTCAGGGCTTCTCGCCGGCGTAGAGGTCGCTCACCTCCTGGTCGGTGAGCGCGCGGTCGACGGCGTGGACCTCGTCGACCGCTCCGTTCCAGAAGTCGACCTTCGAACCCTCCCAGTTGGCGCGGCCGACGGTCAGCGGGCCGGTGCTCGGCAGGGCGGCACCGCCGGCGGCCGTCGCCGCCAGCTTTCCGTCGAGGTACAGCCGGATCTCGCCGGTGCCGGAGTCCCGTACCCCGACGAGGTGGTACCAGCGGCCCGTCTCCGCGGCGACGGCCACCTGGGCGCGGCGCTCGCCGGGGGTGCTGAAGGCGAAGTTGCCGTGCCCGTACTGCAGGTAGAACGCGTTGGCCGTGGCACGGGTGTCCTGACTGACCGCCGTGCCGTAGTTGCCGGGGATCCCGTCGAGCCGGACCCAGGCCGACACCGAGTAGCTGCCACTGGTGTCGAGCACCGGTCCCGAGGTCTCCGCGTACTGCTTCTGACCGTCGAACCGCAGAGCACTGCCGCGGACGCCGTCGGTCCAGGACGCGCCCTCGCGCAGGGTGAGCGGCTTCTTGCCGGGACCGGAGTCCGCGGCGGTGGCGCCGGCGCCCTCGTCGAGGGTCCAGTGGCCGCCCTTCAGCTTCTGCGTGCCCGCCGCGGCACCGGCCGCGATCACCTTGAGGTTGACCTTCCGTACCGCGGCGGCATCCATCTTGATGTCCCGGCGGTCGTACGTGTAGAGGCCGTTGAGCTCGTTCTCCAGGTCGGTGATCTGGGTGTAGACCGAGCCGGACAGTTCGGCGCTGGCCTGCTCGACGTAGAACTTCTCCGTGTTCTCGACGTACTTGGCGGTCAGCTCCGCCTTGGTGGTGACACCGCTGTAGATGACGGTCGGGGCGCCCGGCCACATGTGTCCGGGGGAGCGCAGGGTGAAGCCGCCGTGCTCGCCGTCCATCGCGGCCCGCTCGTCGTCCGGGAAGGGCGGGTCGTCGTTGTTGTAGTCGTGGTGGTCGATGATGTCGCCCTTGCCCGAATCACCCTTGGAATTGCAGCAGTTGACACCGCTGTGGGCGTTGACGACACGGGACGGGTCGGCGGCCTTGACGGCCTCGGTGATGCGGCCGGTCTCCTCGCGGTTCCACTCGCCCCAGCCTTCGTTGAAGACGATCCAGCCGATCACGGCGGGGGAGTTGTGGTGCTGGCGCATCGTCTCCCGGCCCTGGTCGACGAACGCCTTCTGCCCCGTCTCGTCGGTGAGGTTCCCGGAGACGAAGTCCTGCCAGACGAGCAGGCCGAGCTTGTCGGCGTGGTAGAACCACCGCGCCGGCTCCACCTTGATGTGCTTGCGCACCGCGTTGAAGCCCAGCTTCTTGTGCGCCTCCAGGTCGAAGGCGAGGGCGTCGTCGCTGGGCGCGGTGTAGAGACCGTCGGGCCAGAAGCCCTGGTCGAGGGTGGCGAGAGAGAAGATCGGCTTGCCGTTGAGGACCAGCTTGTTGAAGCCGCCCACCTTCTCGACACCGATCTTCCGCATACCGAAGTAACTGCGGACCTTGTCGCTCGACCTGCCGTCGGTCAGGGTGACGTCGAGGTCGTAGAGGTACGGGTCGTCGGGGCTCCACAGATGCTGCTTCGCCACGGGCAGGGTGAGCTTCGTGCCGGCCGCCCCGCCGACCTTGCCGACGACCTTGCCGCGCGCGTCACGGGCGACGGCCTCGACGCGGGCGGAGGAGGAGGCGCCTTCGGCGTCGACCGTCACCGCGAGGGTGCCGGTGTCGATGTCGGGCGTGGTGACGACGTTCTCGATCGCGGCGGGAGCCACGGGCTCCATCCACACGGTCTGCCAGATACCGGAGGTCTGCGTGTAGAAGATGCCACCCGGGTTCGTCGACTGCTTGCCCATGGGCTGGTCCGCGCCACCGGTGTCGGTGACCGCGACCACGATCTCCTGCTTGCCTGTCCCCTTCAGCGCGTCGGTGATGTCGGCGGTGAAGGCGTTGTACCCGCCGGTGTGGTCGGCGACCTTCGTGCCGTTGACGTAGACGCGCGACTGGTAGTCGACGGCACCGAAGTTGAGCTTCAGCCGGTTCGAGCGGTCGTCCTTGCCGACCTTCCAGCTCTTGGGCACGTCGATGACCCGGCGGTAGAACATGTGGTCCTCGTGCCGTTCGAGCCCGGAGAGCTGCGACTCGACCGGGAACGGCACGATGATCTTCTCGTCGAGGTTCTTGCCGAAGACCGGCTGCTCACCCGCCTCGGCGGCACTGAACTGCCAAGGCCCGTTGAGGTTCTCCCACTTGGACCGCGTCTGCTGCGGACGCGGGTACTCGGGCAGCGGGTGCTTCTTGTCGACCTTGTCGCCCCACTTGGTGGTGAGACGGTGGGTGGAGCCGTTCTCCGCGTACCGGATGACCTTCGGTACGGCCTTGCCGCCGGCCGTCAGACCGCCCTCGCCGTCGTAGGAGACCCGCACCAGCTGGTTCTTCTGGATCGGCTCCGAGAGGTTGACGTAGAGGGAGGAGGAGTCGCCGGGCACGGCGGTGACCGACTTCACCGGCATGGCGGTGGTGTCCGCCTCGGCCTTGAGGTGGTCCTTGACCGCCTGGAGCTTGCCCACCTTGCCCTCGAACCGGGCGCGCAGCCGCAGCCCGTTCTCGGCGACGGTGAGCTCCACGGGGAAGACCTCGAAGTCGGCCGGCGGCGTGAACGCGGACATCGGCACGATCTGCTTGGCCAGCGTCGGCGTCGACCAGCGCAGGTACATGTTGGCGCCGCCGGTGTCCTGGAACAGCTCCAGACGGAACGTGTGCTGCTCGCCCGCGGTCAGCCTGACGGACTGACTGGTCTGTTCCCGGTCCCAGTCGCCCTCCCAGTGGTCGATGACGGGCTCGTCGTCGATGTAGAGCCGGAAGCCGTTGTCGCCGATGGCGTAGAACGTGTAGTCGTCCGTGGCCGGCGCCTCGATCTGACCGGTCCAGCGGGCGGTGGTGTGCTCCGTCTTCCCGGTGAACTCCTTGAAGGTGTCGGTCAGACCGGAGAAGTTGATCTGCGGGTCCAGCGTCGTACCGCCGAGTTCGGCGAAGTCCCGGGCGCCGGGTGCCGACATGCTGAAGTACTCACCCTTGAGGCCGTGCGTCTTGACGGCGGCCTGTTCGGCGGCGGGCGCCGAGACACCGCTCGTCGACTCCGCGGCCGCCGCGACGGGCAGCATTCCGCTCGGGGGCAGCACCAGGGCGGCCGTGGCGAACAGCGCCAGCACTCTGGCTCTGCTTCTGACTCTGGGGCGGGCGTCGTGTGGAGTCATCGAACCTTTCCTCGTACAGAGGCCGTGACCGCGTCCGACCGCCGGGGCAGGGTTACGGGCTTCCGCGAGGAAGCCCGTAGAAAGAAGCTGCGCACAGGCTGAGGCACATTCGGTAAGGCGGCCTTTTCAACGTTGGAAACCCTCTGCCTGCGGTATGACAACACGCTCTCAGGACCCTGTCCAGACCCTGTGCAGCACTCTGTTTCCTGGTGACACGACGAGGGGGGCCGGGGTGCGGCGGAGCGGCCGGGCTCGACGAAGGGATCGAGGGCGCGGTGCGCGGGCTCGTCAAAGAGGTTCGTGGCGAGGAGAGTTCGGGCCGGCCGGTTCTGCGGGCGGGGCGCGGCCGCGGGTGATCGCGGCCTGCGGCGGCCCGTGGCGGGGGCTCGAAGGCGCTGACGGGCTGAGATCGCCGGCCGTCGCCGCGGTGCCGCACGCGGCACATGGCCGCTCACGCGGCGGGCTCGACCGCTCGTGACCGAGGGGCGGGACCGGTCGCGACGACACCGTGCCCGGACGGGTCGGCCGCCCGGGCTGGTCTGTCTGGTGTCCGGGGCGTGGTGTGACCCGTGCCCCGGGTGCGGTTCCGGTGTTCTCCGGCGCCACACCCGGCGCCCCGTGGCGGGGCCCCGCGGCAGGCCGTGTCGTGCCGGCGCTGCCGCCCGGGGCGGGGAGGTCAGTTCTCCAGGACGCCCGAGGAGGCGATCTGGATCTTCGCGCGGGTGGTGCCCGACGAGGTGCCCAGGGACTCGATCCTCTTGATGAGGTCCTGGCCCTCGACGGCCTCGCCGAAGACGACGTGCTTGCCGTCCAGCCACGGGGTCAGGACGGTGGTGATGAAGAACTGCGAGCCGTTGCTGTTGGGGCCGGAGTTCGCCATGGAGAGCAGGAACGGCTTGTCGTGCTTGAGCTTGAAGTTCTCGTCGTTGAACTTCGCGCCGTAGATGCTCTTGCCGCCGGTGCCGTCACCGCGGGTGAAGTCACCGCCCTGGAGCATGAAGTCCGGGATGACCCGGTGGAAGCCGGAACCCTCGTATCCGAAGCCGTGCTGGCCGGTGGCCAGCTCACGGAAGTTCTGCGCCGTCGCGGGGACGACGTCGTCGTGGAGCTTGAAGACGATCCGGCCCGCGGCGTCGCCGTCAATGGTGATGTCGAAGTAGACGTTGGTAGACATGAGAACAATCCTGTCATGACGCCGGGCCCCGCTCGGGGCCCGCCCCGCCCCACGCGCTCGGGAAGACCGATTTCCGGCGTCCGCCCTCGTGATCCTCTCCGGTGACGACGCGCCACCGGGACGGGCCCGCACGCGCCGTGAGCAGCGGATCGGCCGTGTTACGCGTGGGGTGTGTGTTTAGTGGTGGGGCTGTGGGGGTGCGGGACAGGATTGGGGACATCCGTCTCATCGGTGTGGGACACAGGTGTCGGAGGATGATGTTCCGGGCAGAGTGTCCTGCGTTCCGCCCGGGCTTGTTGTGCCCGATGTCGATTGAAGGGACTGGACATGCTGGTAGACGATATCGAGACTCCCGACCTGGCTCCGCGCCTGCTCCGTGACGAGGAGACGCCGCAGGTGGCTGTCGACGCGCCGGAGGAGCGTGCCTGGCTCCCGTCGTACCAGGCGGTCCGGGCCGCCTGACACAGGGCGCGTTCGGCCGGCACCGGGCTCCGGCCCGGTGCCGGCACCCCGCGTGCCTTCGCGTGCCCCTGTCCGTGTCCGCTGTTCACTGCCTGTCTTCGGAGGACGGTTTGCCGTTGCCCGCTTCGCTTTCCGCCGCCGCGCCGGTCGCCGATCGGGTGGCTCAGGCGGACGGCCTGCTGTGTTCCGACGGTCAGTTCGGTGACTCGGGTGCGATCGGTGAGCGCAATCTCGCCCGGTTCCGGCTGGGGCTGACGATGCTGGCGCGCTCCGACAGCGCGGCGGCGGACGTCCTGAACGGAACCGCGGCGGCAGACGATGAACTTCTGCGCCCGCTGCTGTACGACCCGGTGCTGCGCAACAGCTTCGAGGTGGACCTCGCGCGGCTGGAGAGCGGCCGGCCCGGACCCAGCTCGTTCGGCACCTACGCGCGCCCCTACGTACCCGGTGCCGGGGCGGGGCCGGCGGCCGCCGCGTCCGGAGCGGGGCCGTGCGAGGGCCTCAGCGCCCCGCACCGGCGCGCGTGGCCCGGGCTCGGGGACGCCTGGGTGCTGACCGATCCGGTGCCCCGGGAGAGCTCGCAGGAGGCGCTGGCCGGGCGGCTCATGGAGCTGTACCGCGGTGCGCTCGGCGACAGCGGGGCGCCGGGACCGGTCGATCCGGCCGACGACGTCCTGGCGGTCCTGCGGGAGGGCGCGGAACTGCTGGCCACCCTGCTGCCCGCCGCGGGCGCCTCGGTGCTGGGCCACGTCTCGGTGGTGGGCTTCACCCACCGGGAGAGCGAGGAGGGGCCGCTGCAGTCGATGTCCGGCGGGGACCCGCTCCCCTCGACGGTCCTGCTGGCCCCCGAGCGCTGCACGTCCCCGTGGCTCGCCGCGGAGAGCCTCCTGCACGAGGGCGCGCACTTGAAGCTCTTCGACGCGCTGCGGTGCGGCTCCGTGGTCGAGAACGCCGCCGAGCGGGTGCCGATCCCGTGGCGCATCGGTTCCTGGACGGTCATCAGGGTGATCGTCGCCCTGCACTTCTACGTACACCTGCTGGTCTTCCGGGCCGCGGCGGCCGGGGCGGGGGAGGCGGTTCGGGAGAGGTTCGGCGCGCCCCCGTCGGCGGAGGACCTCGACGAGCCCAGCGCGGGCACCCCTGCGGCCGCGAGCGGGCAGTACCGGACCAGCGTGGAGCGGGCCCGGTACCTCGCCGAGTGCGTGCTCTCGCTGCCGGCACAGGCGCTGACCGGGAACGGGCACCGGTTCGTCCGCTGGCTCCTCACCGCGCTGTGCCTGGTGGACGACGGCGCGCCGCAGCCCCCCGACCGGGCCGCCGCGACGCCGGGGCGGCCGGAACCGGCCGAATCCCTGCCGGAGGCGCCCCGCACGGGTGTCCTCCAGCGGGTCACACCGGTGGACGCGTGTGCTCTGCCGGGTCTGGGGCAACTCGTCGTCAGCCCCGCGGGATCGGCCCGGATGCACTGGCTGAACGGGCGTGCCTGGACGGTCTACTCGCTGTGCGACGGGCGTGACCTCGACTCGGTTCGCTCGGCCTACGCACGGGCCGCCTCGCTCGAGAGCGGCTCGTCGGAGGCCGCCCGGCAGGTGGGCGACAGCGTGAACAGGCTGGTGGCCGCGGGCCTCGTCACCCACGCCACGTAGCCACGCGCCACTGCCTGCCCGCAGGACCGGCCCCGCGGACCCCGCTGTCGGCCTCGACCGCCGCTCAGCCGGGACGTCCCTGCGCCTGCGCCCCCACGGAACCGGTGCCGGGGGAGGCCGTCTCCAGGCCGGCCAGGCGCGCGGAGACGATGGCCTCCAGCCTGCTGGAGACATGGATCTTCGGCAGGATGGTGGAGACGTAATTGCGTACGGTCTTCTCCGATATGAACAGCTCCTGCGCTATCCGGCGGTTCCCGTAGCCCAGCGAGACCAGCCGCAGCACCTCCCGTTCCCGGTCGGTCAGCGCCGGGAACGGAAGGGCCTCGTCGGCCTCCGTCAAGCGTGTCAGCAGGGTGGCGAGATCACCGCCGGCCCGTGGACCCAGCGTCACGTACCCCCGCTGCACGGCCCGCACGGTGCGCAGCAGGTCCACGGCCTGAGCGGTCTTGAGCAGGTAGCCGGTGGCCCCGGCCAGCAGGGAGGCCAGCAGCAGACGGTCGTCGTCGCGCTCCGGGGACACCGAGGCGACCAGCCGCGACGCCGGGGCCTGCCGGCGCACCTGCTGGAGCAGCCCGAGCCCTGTACGGCCGGGCAGATCGAGGTCGACGACGACCACGTCGGGCCTCTCCTGGCGGATCGTACGCATACCGCTCTGCGGGTCGTGGGTCGCTGCGACGACGGCGATCCCGTCGTCCTCGAGCGCGGAACGCAAGCCGCCCAGAATCAGCGGAACGCTCTCGATCACCACTACGCGCGTACCGGCACCCTGGACCGTGTCGGCCATGTCGACCCATCCTTACACCCGAGCCGGCGCGGGCCCAGCGAAGCGCTCTCCCGCACCGTCAATGTCAACGTCCAGGTGAAAGCGTAGAACTCCCCTTGATCCGCGGGCCGTTGCGCCCCGCGGACAAGGATCCGGCTGCCGGCCGGCCGCCTGTCCTCAGTCGCGGCGCCGGACGTACAGACGATCGCCCTTCGGGCCGGTCCACTCCACCTGTACGACACCGGGCACGGCGGCGTCGGCGATCCGCGAGGCGTCGGACCAGTGGCCGAAGTTCGGGTTGCGGAAGAACGTCGCCCACAGCTGCCCGCGGTGATCCTCGAAGAAGTTGTTGTGGCCGGCCCCGACACCGGCCGTCCAGCGCCGCGAGTAGGGTCCTTCGAAGGCGTCGGAGACGGCGACGACCGCGTCGTACTGGTACTGGACACGACCGGTCGCGCCGGGGTCGTAGGCCTGGCGGACGCTGCCGTCCGGGTTCACCGAGGTCCGGTCCCAGGCGGCCTGGAGCAGGTAGTACTTGCCGCCGTACTTGAACACGTACGCGCCTTCGAGGTACGGCTCGGGCGAGTAGGGCGTCTGCCGGAACGCCGGGAGGTCCGTCGTGGGGACGATGTCCTCCATGTCGTCGCGGAACCTGGCGTACAGGTTGTTGTGCAGCACCAGCCAGGCGTCGTCACCCTCGGAGTACAGGCTGCCGTCGATGTGGTGGTACGCGCCGGGCTCGATGAAGGCGGGGCCCCCGACGAACGAATCCCCGAAGGGTTTGTCGAGATTGCCCTCGATCAGCCGGTACGGTCCCTCGACGCCGCCCTCGCTGACGAGCATGAACGAGCCGACCTTCTTGGAGTGGTCGCCCATGCACGCGACGATGTACCACCTGTCGCCGAAGCGGTGCAGCTCCGGCGCCCAGGCCTCCCCGCGCTTGCCGAAGTGGTCGTCGTACCAGTACTCCTGCCAGGGGGCCACGACCGTGCGGCCCGGCCGGTTCTCGCCGACGAACTCGGGCGACCACACCTTGCCCTTCTCCTCGCCGGGCCGGATGCCGGTGGTGTCCGCGAGTCTCCAGGGTCCCTTGAGGGAGCGCGCCACCCACACGAAGATGCCGTCGTTCCAAGGGCCGGCCGTGTCGAGTCCGGGCACCCGTGTGGTGCCCGTGGCGACGTAGAGCGGACGGCCGTCGACGACGAAGCAGTTGACGTAGGTGTCGCGCATCCAGACCAGCCCGCGCTCCTCGTCGCGCGGGCGCAGCTCCAGGGGCAGGACGAAGGAGTTGTCGTCCCTCGGCCAGAGGTCCCGGCGGGTGTCCGCGAGGCCGTAGGGGGCGGGGTCGGGCCAGTTGGCCGGGTGCCGTCGCACGGGCGTGGATGCCGACGGGGCGGCCTGCGCGGGCGGTGCGGGCAGTGCCGCCGCCGCACCCAGACCGGCGGCGCCGGCCAGCAGGGACCGGCGTCCGACGGGTGATCCGTTCTCGTGGCTGGTCAACCGTCAGCTCTCCTCCGTGCCGGTATCAACTGCTGCCAGCATGGAAAACGCCGATGATCTACGTCAAGGGACCGGTTATTTAATCCGGCGCCAGGCGTTCGTGATCCTGGTCATGGCCGGAACACGGCACCGCGCCCGGGGTCATGTCCTCCTTGTGCTGCCGGCGTTCGCCGGATCACTGCTCGGGCCCCGCGTCACCGGTCCTGGCGCCCGGAGGCCGGGCCCAGCGCGTCGACGATCAGGTCGAGGAGCCGGTCGATCCTGTCCGGTGAGTCGATCGCCGTGGTCGAGAGGAACACCCCCAGGATCATCATCGTGACGTCATCGGGTTCGACGTCCGAGCGCAGTGAACCGTCCCGCGCGCCCTGGTGAAGGATGAGGGCGATGGCGGCGGTGACGCGTTCCCGTGTCGCGGGGGTGGCGATACTTCCCGATGCCCAGCCTGCGCGGAGCGTGTCGGACATACCGCGTTTGATCTTGAAGAAGGCCGCGTACCGGGTCATCCACGCGCGCAGCGCGGCCGGGGGTTCGAGCTCCGCGAGGAACGTCGGCGCGCTGGAGACGACGTCGTCGAGTTCCGCGGCGTAGACGGCTTCCACCACCGCCTCGCGGGTCGGGAAGTGCCGGTACAGGGTGCCGATCCCGACGCCCGCCGCGCGGGCGATCGCGTCCAGTGGTACGGCCTCCTGTGTCGAGGCGAAGGCGTCCCGGGCGGCGGCGAGCAGCCTGTCGCGGTTTCGGCGGGCGTCGGCGCGTACCGGCCGGTCCGGCGGCGAAGCGTCGCGGCCGGTGGCTGGTGAATTGCTCCCAGGCAAAACGGAGGACCTCCGGTTAGTGTTACGGTGGGCGAAACGGAGCTACTCCGTTTCGCCTATGGTCCCACGTGAAGGAGCACTCCCATGGCTTCCCCTGCCCGATCTCCTCAGCTCACCGCCTCCGGGGCGCGGCGCGCCGGCGGCGCCGGACGACTGGCGGGCCGTACGGTCTCCCGGATCGGCTTCGGCGCGATGCAGCTGGAGCGCCTGCGAGATGACCGCAAGGCCGCGGTCGCGTTGGTGCGCCGCTGTGTCGAGCTGGGAACGGACCACATCGACACCGCCGAGTTCTACGGCCACGGCTTCGCCAACGAGGTGATCCGCGAAGCCGTCCGCCCCGAGGACGACGTCATGGTGGTCAGCAAGGTCGGTGCCGAGCCGGAGCCCGACGGCCCGATCCCGCTGCGCCTCGCCCAGCGCCCCGAACAGCTGCGGGCCGGCGTCGAGGCCAACCTGGCCCGCCTCGGCCTGGAGCAGATCCCGCTGGTCAACCTCCGTCGCACGGACCAGGGCCCCGGCCTGCGTGCCGAAGGGGATCAGCTGGTCGGCCTCGACGACCAGCTGGCCGAGATGACCGCCCTGCGCGACGAGGGCAAGATCGGTGCGATCGGCCTCAGCAGCGTCTCCCTCGACGTACTGCGCAGCGCCCTGCCCGCGGGCATCGCGTGCGTGCAGAACGCCTACAATCTCCTGGCCCGCGACGACGAGGACATGCTTCGGCTGTGCCGACAGGAGGACATCGCCTGGGTTCCGTACTTCCCCCTCGGCAGCGCCTTCGACGGGATGCCGAAGGTGACCGACGAGCCCACCGTCGTCACCGCTGCGCGGGCGCTGGACGCCACCCCTACGCAGGTCGGACTGGCCTGGCTGCTCCACCACGCCCCGAACGTGCTGCTGATCCCCGGCACGGCGGACCCCGAGCACCTGGAGGCGAACGTGGGGGCCGGAGCGGTCACGCTCGACAGCGCGACACTCTCCCTCCTCGACGCGGTTCCGTCCCGCTCAGGAGACATCGCGCTCGGCTGAAGACGCCGTCGAGGTCTCTGGCGACCGAGGGGGCGGTCAAGGGGCGACCGAGGGCGTGGGGGTCTGTTCCACCGGGCCGGGGTTCCCCTGGGTGACTCGGATCTTGGACTGGCCGTGGGGGAGTTCTTCCCAGTCGTCCATGAAGCGCGCCCGCAGTCCGTGCCGTTCTGCCAGGGACGTGAGCGTCTCGGTGCGGTAGTAGAAGTCCTCCCGAAGAACGTGGTGTTCCTCGCCCTCGGTGCGGTCGAAGGTGAAGTCGAACCAGCCGCCGGGCGCGAGCACCCGGCCGACATGCGCCAGGCATTCGTCGATGACGGGGAGCGGTGAGTGCGAGAAGACGCTGTGCGCGTGCACTACGTCGAAGTGGGCGTCGGGCAGGAACCGCAGCGTCAGGTCACGGACCGGGCTCAGCGTCGGGAGCTTCTGCTGCAGGCCCATCTCCACCACGGTGTCCTGGGCGGCGGTGAGGATGTCGGGCGAGATGTCGACGCCGTGGTAGTGCCCGGCCTCCAGATGGCGGATGAACCGCCAGCCGCCCCGCAGGTTGCCGCAGCCGATCTCCAGCATGCGGTGTTCGGGGCGCAGACCGTGGCCGAGCAGGTAGTCGAACTGCATGGCCCCGAGCGCGAGCCATCGCTCACGGCTGCGGCTGCCGACCGCCGTGTCCGGGTCGGCCCGGGTGTCGGAGCGCATCACGGCACGGTAGTAGGAGACATGGTCGGTGTGACGACGGCGCAGCCACAGGTCCCGGGCCGCTCGGGTCAGATAGCGGGGGACCCGGTCCGGGTGACGCAGGGCGTAGCCGACGCGATGGCCGAGGGTGGCGCGGTTGGCGGTGAGGTTCTTCGTGGGCATGGGGTGCTTCCGTCCCGAGGGGTGGATGGTGTGGTTCCAGCCTCGGCGCGGGAGGGGTGCGGTCGGCTCGGTCAACAGGCTGTGGTCCTGTGGAGGTTCGGGTGACGGCGGCATCAGCCGATCGGTTGACGCGGTGCCGCGTGCGGTGCGTTAGACACGAAGGATGAGCATGAGGACGGAACACGGTGATCCGGACGAGCGGTGGCTGGGCGTGGTCGTGCACGTCGCGTTCTTCCTGCTGCTCGGCTCCTCGTTCGTGCGTTTCCTGACCCGCGACCGGGGCGGGGCGCACACCGGGTGGGTGGTGGCGCTGTTCGCGGTCTTCTGCCTGCTGTACATCCTGGGTCGCGTCCTGGCCGCGCCGCCGGCCCCCGGTTCGCGGCCGACCGGGCGTCATCTGGCCTGGCTGGGCTCGGTGTCCACGGTCTGGGTCGTGCTTCTCGCGCTCGCGCCGAGCGCCACGTGGTGCGCGATGCCGTTGCTGTTCGCGGGTCTGCACGCGTTGCCGCCGCGGATCGCCGTGCCGGTGGCGGCCGTGCTCACCGCGCTGGTCGTCGCCTCTGAAGTACGGGTCGCCGAGGGTGCGTTGAACCCCAACATGGTCATCGCCCCGCCCGCGGTCGCCGCCGTCGCCACCGCCGTGATGGTGCATCTGCAGCGTCAGGGGGCCCGGCAACGCGTCCTGATCGAGGACCTGGTCCGTACGCGGCACGAGCTCGCCGCCACCGAACGGGGAGCGGGTGTCCTGGCGGAACGCCAGCGGCTGGCCACGGAGATCCACGACACCGTCGCGCAAGGCCTGTCCAGTCAGCGGATGCTTCTCCAGGCTGCCGAGCGCGTCTGGCGGACCGACCCGGACACGGCCCGCGAACACGTGCACAGGGCGGCGGAGATCACCTCGCGCAGCCTGGCCGAGGCCCGCCGGTTCGTGCACGGCCTGGCGCCGGCGGACCTCGCCGACGACACCCTGCCGGGCGCGCTCGCCGTACTCGCGACACGGGAGAGCGGTCCCGGGCTGACGGTGGAGTTCCGGCTCGACGGCGAGCCGGGCAGGCTGCCGGAACGGGTCGAGGCGGGGCTCCTGAGGATCGCCCAGGGGGCGCTGGCCAATGTGCGCGAACACGCGGCGGCGACCCGGGCCGCGCTGACCCTGACCTGCCTGGACGACCAGATCTCGCTGGACGTCGCGGACAACGGGCGCGGGTTCGGGACGGACGCCCCGCGCCCCTTGCCCGGACCGGCCCCGGGCAGTCCGCGCGGACACGGGCTGCCCGCCATGCGCATCCGGGCCGCGCAGGCGGGCGGCACGCTCACCGTGGAGTCCACGCCGGGCGAGGGCACCGTCGTGTCGGCGGCGATCCCCCTGGCCTCCGTGCCCCTGTACCCCGCCACCACTCCCGAGGAGCCTGTCCTGTGACGCCCGTCCGGCTGTTGCTGTGCGACGACCACGCCGTGGTACGTGCGGGGCTGCGGGCCCTGTTGTCCAGCGCCGACGGCATCGAAGTGGTCGGTGAGGCGGCGACCGGCGAGGAGGCACTGGCCATGGCTGCCCGGTTGAGTCCGGACGTCGTCCTGATGGACCTCCAGCTAGACGGCGGGATGGACGGCGTGACCGCCACCCGGCGGCTGACCTCCGAGGGCGCGGGGGCGGGCCCCCGGGTCCTGGTGCTCACGATGTTCGACACCGACGCCGACATCACCCGGGCCGTCGAGGCGGGCGCCACCGGCTATCTGCTCAAGGCCGAACACCCCGATGAACTGTTCACGGCGATCCGCCACGCGGCGTCCGGTCGTACGGCGCTGTCGGCCCCGGTGGCCGACCGGTTGATGGTCCGGCTGCGCGGCCTGCGTCCCACGCTGTCCCCGCGCGAGCACGAGATCCTCGGACAGCTTGCCCGCGGCTCGGGCAACCGGGAGATCGCCCGCGTCCTGTTCATCAGCGAGGCGACGGTCAAGACCCATCTCGGGCGGATCTACGGCAAGTTGGGGGTGGAGACGCGGGCGGGCGCGGTGGCGGTCGCCAAGGAGAGGCGGCTGCTGGAGTGAAGGGTGGGGTGAAGGTTGAGGTGACGGGTGGAGTGAAGGGTGGGGTGACGGTCTGAGGACGCGGACGGCCCTTTTCGCGAACCGGCGTCGACCGGCGCACCGGTCGGACACCGCGATGAACTCCGGCATGCCTGCCGCCGCTGCGGGCAGTGTGCGGCCGGACGGGGCGCAGGTGGTTCAGGGCGGTGTGCCGAGTTCTCCGCGCGCCCTCCCCGGGGGTGGTTTGGTTCAAGTGGCTTCGGCGGAGCGCCGATCGGCAGAGGAGTGTTCGTTCGCAGTCCGGTCAGGCTCCGATGCAGGAGGTTTTGTGAACAACGTTCGTCTGACTGCCGTTCTGGGCGCGTTCGCGCTCACCGCCGTGTGTGCCACCGCGGCTTCCGCCGCTCCTGTCCGAGCCCCGGCCGCAGCCCCAGCCCCGGCTGCGGGTCCGGCAGATTCCTACAACGGGTGTGTGTATCCGCGGGTCTGTTTCTATCTGACCGATGCCCAGTGGGCCGACGGGGCTCCTACGGCCGCCTACCGGGACGTCACGACCGGCTATCAGAACCTCGGTTCCCAAAGCCGTGGCGCGAATTGGGTGAACAACACCCGCAACGACGACCGGGCCTACCTCCGCTACATCGTCGTCAGCACGGGTGCTACGCAGTACACGTGTCTTCCGCCCAACCATCACCAGCAGTTCAGCTCGAACTTCGAGGTGACCGGCATCAGGATCGACACGGCGGCCACCTGTCCCTGAGCGGGAGAGGCGGTCAGGTCCGCCACCGGGCCCCGGTCGGTGATTTCGTGCCGTGGCCGGGGTCCGGTCAGGGTGAGGTCGTCAGCGTGGTGAGGATGTCGTGCACGGTGGTGGCCACGGCGTCGCGGGCCGGTCCCAGGTATCTGCGGGGATCTGTGAGGGCGGGTTCTTCGTCGAGTGCGTCGCGTACGGCGCGGGTGAACGAGACGTTGAGAGCCGTCCCGATGTTGATCTTCACCATGCCGGCCCGGACCGCGGCGCGGAGTTCCTCGTCGGGGACGCCGGACGAGCCGTGCAGCACCAGCGGGACCGGGACCGTTTCGCGGAGCCGTTCGATGAGCGCGTGGTCCAGCGTCGCCGATCGCCGGGTCATGGCGTGGCTGCTGCCCACGGCGACGGCTAGGGCGTCCACACCGGTGCTTGCCACGTAGTCGGCGGCCTCCGCGGGGTCCGTGCGTACCCCGGCGGCGTGTGCGCTCGCGGGGGAGTCGGGTTTGCCGCCCACATATCCCAGTTCGGCTTCCAGCCACAGCCCCGCCTTGTGCGCCCATTGCGCCGCTGAGGCGGTGGCGGTGACGTTCTCGGAGTAGGGCAGGGCCCCGGCGTCGAACATCACGGAGGAGAAGCCGGCGTCGGCCGCCTGGTGGAGGAGGTCCGTGTCGGTGACGTGGTCGAGGTGAAGGGAGACCTCGACCGTGGCGGAGTGCGCCAGTGCGGCCGTGGCCAGGGCGAGAGGGGTGAGCTGTCCGCGGTGGTACCGCACGGCGTTCTGACTGATCTGCAGGATGACCGGGCGGCCGGCGGTCTCGGCACCTGCCACGATTCCCTGGGCGTGCTCCAGGGTGATGACGTTGAAGGCGGCGACGCACTGATGTCCGGCGGCGGCCCGGGTGACCAGTGAGTCGGTGGGGACCAAGGGCATGCGGGTGCTCCTCGTCGGGGGTGTTGGGCCGGTGGCGGTCTGTGTGCGGTGCGGTGGTTTCGGCGGGGGCCGCCGTTGCGGAAGGGGCGGCAAGGGCGGCCGGGGCGGACCGGTCGGCGGCCGGTTGGGGGCCGGACCCGGCTGAGAGCGGTCCCGGTTCGGCTTACGGGCCGACGACGGGTGCGGACGGTTCCCGCTCCTGGGGTTCCTCGTCCTGGGGTGCCTCCTCGCGCTTCTCGTCGGCGTACACCATCAGCGTCGACCCGCCGAGGGCGAGCACGATGCCGATCGTCGCCCATATCGTCGGCAGTGTCTGGTAGATGATCAGCGACAGCACGATCGTCAGGACGGGCGCGAGAGCGTTGGTGATCGGCGCGACGACGCTGGCCTTGCCGCGGCTGAGTGCCATGACGAGGAACAGCGCGCCCACGGCGTTGAGTATCTGGGTCCCGGCGGTGAGTGCCGGGGCCTGCCAGGGGGCGTCGGGCAGGCCGCCCATCATGAGGAGGGCGACGGGGACGAGCAGCAGACCGCTGATGGTCATCCAGCCGAACGTCGTCGCGTCGTTGACGCCTGCGAGCGCGGCTTTGCGCATGAAGAACGCCTGCGCTCCCCAGGCCACGCAGATGAGGACGGCCAGCAGCAGCCAGGATCCGGTGCTGACCTCCCCGCCGGCGCCGGCGGGGATGCTGATGAGGACGATGGCGACGAGCGCGGCGATCACTCCGGTGACCGCGACTCGGCCGATCCGCTCCCGGAGCAGAGCCACGGCCAGCAGGACGGTGATCACGGGGGAGAGCGAGACGACCGGGAAGATCAGGTACGCGGGGCCGTCGGACAGGGCCTGGAACAGCAGGAGCTGGCCGCCCGCGCCGGTGAGCCCGGCCGTGAGTCCGTAGAGCGCGGCGATGGGGCGGCGGTCGAACCGCTCGCGGCGCAGCGCGAAGGCGGCCGGGACGAGCATGGTCAGGGCCCAGATGACGTAGATCATCTCGTCCGGGTAGCCGTAGCGTTCGGTCGGCTGGCTGGAGAACGCGCCCCAGACACCCCAGAACAGTACGAGCAGACCGGCGTAGAGGATCCAGGTTCTTCTGTCACGCAGTGTCATGACGGTTCTCCGTGGTGGTGGTCTCCGTGGTGGTCCTTGTGGCGGTGGTCTCGGTGCGGGAGCGCAGGGTGGTGAGTGCCGTGGTGCTGAGGGGGGTGCCGGCCAGTTTGGCCGCGTAGAGCGCGGCGCCGACCACCGGTTCGAACAGCGGCTGCCGCAGCTCGTAGGAGGCCGCGCCGCTGCGGAGGCGCCCGGTGAACGCGTCGAGTACGGCGGCCGAGCGGAAGACGCCGCCGGAGTAGGAGACGGGGACGGGTTCACCGGGGGGAAACCCCAGCCGGTGGCGCGCGCTGTCCACCAGCAGTGCCAGCTCGCTGCCGGCCTCGGCGAGTACGGCGGCGGCCTGCGTGTCGCCCAGGCCCGCCGCCTCGGCGACGAGGGGGCTCAGTGAGGCGATCTCGCTGCGGTGTCCCTGCCAGCGGTTGAGGACCACGTCGATCACTTCGAGGTCGGAGGTCAGCGCGAGATGGCGGCGCAATACCCCCGCCAGGGGGCCCTCGGGAAGCCGGCCGTCGCTCATCCGGGAGAACACGTTCAGCGCCCGGGTGGCGATCCAGTACGCGGAGCCCTCGTCGCTGAACAGTTCGCTCCAGCCGCCGGTGCGCACGCCGCGGCCGTGCCGCTCGCCGTAGGTCATCGAGCCGGTGCCGCTGATGACGTTGATGCCGTCCACCGCGCCGAGCGAACCGGCCCAGCCGCAGATCATGTCGTTGTCGGTGGCGTAGCGCCGGTGGCCCAGCACCTGGCCGGGAGCGGCGTCCAGCGCGGCGACGTCGCCGGGGACCTCCCCGTACCCGGGCAGGCCCAGGAACGCGTACCCGATGTCCGCGCGCGTGATGCCCGCGGCGTCGATCACGGCCCCGATCCCTTCGTCCAGGACCTTCACGACATGGCCGACGCCGTCGGTGGCGTTGTCCGCGAAGTAGTAGGAGCCCGCTGCGAGGACTCGGGCCCGGATGGTGCCCGCGCTGTCGATGAGACAGAAGGCCGTCTTGGTGCCTCCGCCGTCCACACCCAGAAACATCGTCGTTCCTCCGCTCGGCTTTCGCTGCACGCTGCTACACGACGTCGTTGCGTCGCTCGGGAAGCGGATGCACGGTCACCCCCTGCACCACGCGGTTCACCTCCCCGGAGGGGAACGGGTTGTCGGGCCGGATGCCCAGGCCCATGGACGAACGCAGCGCGACGAGCTGCGCGCAGACGACGCCGGCCAGCGCGACGGCGGTGTCGTCGGCGTCCGGGAGCCCGGGGAGCAGCCAGGTGTCGTCGCCGGACACGTCGTCCGCAGACGCGGTGACGGCCACGACGCTGCCCGGCGGGAGCCCCGCGCGCAGTTCGGCGAGGACGTCGAGGTCGTAGCGGCGCGTGTAGGGGTCGTTGGACACGTACACGACGACGGCTGTGCGGTCGTTCAGCACCGACTTGGGGCCGTGGCGAAAGCCGAGTGAGGACTCCGAAGAGGCGACGAGCGCGCCCCCGGTCAGCTCCAGCAGCTTCAGCGCGGACTCCTGGGCCAGCCCCTTCAGCGCGCTGCTGCTGCCGAGGTAGACCAGCCGCTCCGGCTCACGGGCCAGCAGCGCGTCGATGCCCTGGTCCAGGCCGCCCGCAGTGATGTGCTCGGCCGCCGCGGCGGGGGCCTCGATGCCGTCGGTGGTGAGTGCGCCGAAGGCCAGCAGCGAGGCCAGCAGCATGCTGGTGAAGCTCGACGTCATGGCGAAGCCCTGGTCGTTCGCCGCGGCAGGCATGAGCAGGACGTGGGAACCGGCGCTGTCGCCGTGCGCCCGGGCCAGCTGCCCGGCGCTGTTGCAGGTGATGACGAGATGGTGCACGCGGGTCAGGACCTGCTCGGCCAGCCGGGTCGCCGCGACGCTCTCGGGGCTGTCCCCGGACCGGGCGAAGGACACGAGCAGCGTGGGGACGTCGTCCGGGAAGGACGCGCAGGGGTCGGCGACGATGTCGGTGGTGGACACGGCGTCCGCCCGCCGGCCGGTGGCCCGGCCGACCGCCGCCCGGACGACCTCTCCCGCGAAGGCCGAGGTACCGGCCCCGGTCAGTACGATCCGCAGGTCCTTCTCGGCGAGGAGCGGCCCGAGGAAGGCGTCCAGGGAGTCCCGCCCACCGGCGACGATCGCACCGGTCTCCCGCCAGACGCGAGGCTGCTGGACGATCTCCGCGACCGTGTGGTCGGCCCCGCTGCCCTGCGGCACCGTGTCGTGGGCGGTGGTCTTCACGCGTACTCCTTGCCAGAGGTGGTGTTGAGGGGTGTTGTCCTGGGTCGACATCGACATGCCCCGGTGGTCCTCCATCGGATGGAACGGTACTGGTCTCAATGTGGACCGTCAATGGTCTTCATCTGGTATTGAACTGGTCCGCACTGGACTGGTATACATCTGGTATGCCTTCCTTGGATCGTGCCCTCCCGCAGGGACTGCTGGACGGAGACGCCCTGCCGCTGTACGCCCAGATCGCCGGACGCCTCCTGGACGACATCTCCGCGGACGGCGCCCGGCCCGGAGACCGCCTGCCGTCTGAGCGGGTGCTGGCCACCCGGTACGGAGTCTCACGCGTCACCCTGCGCTCCGCACTGAACGAACTGGCGGAGCGTGACGTCATCGAGTCCTCACCGGCCCGCGGATGGTTCCTGGCCCAGGGCTACGCGCACACGGCCCCGGCCGCTCCGCCGCCGCCCGGCCCGGCCGCGGACCAGTCGGTGCAGGGCTTCGCCGACTACGCCGAACAGCAAGGCCTGCGGCTGAGGGACACCGTCCTGGAGTCCAGGGTCCGTGCAGCCACCGTCCAGGAATCCGAACTGCTGCGCGTCGGCCCCGGGGCCGCACTCTTCGAGATGCGCCGGCTGCGCTTCCTGGACGACATCGTCGTCGTCCTGGAACACAACAGGCTGCCCCTGGGCCTGTGCCCGCAACTGGCGGACACGGACTTCACCAAGGACACACTCTTCGCGACCCTCCGCCGCGCCGACCCACCGCAACTGCCCAAGGTCGCCGACTACTCCGTGGAAGCCCGCCACCCGGACCGGGAGGAGCGGAAACTGCTGGAAATCACGGACACGACCCCCGTGCTCGTCGCCACCCAGCTCGCCTTCAACCAGAACGCACAGCCCCTCGAACTCACCGCGGCCGTCTACCGCGGAGACCGCTACCACTTCCGGGCCTCGATCACGGGGTGAGCCGCCGAGCCGCCCCTTCTCCGGCGGACCGCGGATGTGCGGGAGCGCACGACGGCGAGGCACCCACTGATTTGTCACCGTTCATTGCCTAATGGTGACGAATCATCAAGGGAGCTTGAAAGGAAGCCTCGGTGGAGAACAAGTTCGAGATCGACATCAAGGGTATCCGGGACGACGCGCGCGCCCATATGGAGAAGGGACCCGTGACCGAGACCTACGGAGCCGATCGGGAGCGCCTGATCGAGGTGCTCAACGAGGTCGTGGCCACCGAGGTGGTGTGCTACCTGCGGTACTCACAGCACGCGATCGCGGCGAGCGGAATCGACCGCGCACAGGTGGCGGCCGAGTTCACCGAGCACGCGGGACAGGAACTGCAGCACGGGCTGCGCGCCGCGGAGCGGATCAGCCAGCTCGGCGGGAAGCCGGACTTCGACCCGGCGACGCTCAAGCAGCGGTCGCACACGGAGTACGTGACCACCGAGGACACGGACCTGAAGCGCATGCTCCAGGAGAACCTGGTGGCCGAACGCATCGTCATCACCACCTACCAGGAGATCGTCCGCTGGATCGGTGAGAGCGACCCGACCACCCGCCGCCTGATCGAGTCGATCCTGGAGGAGGAAGAGGAACACGCCGACGATCTCACCGACCTTCTGGGCATGTGAGACCACCCGACAGCGGCACGGAGCCCCGGAACCGGACACGTTCCGCTGCGGCCTCCGGCCGCCTGACGACGTCCACGCCAGACGGAAGGAGAAGGCCGACGGGGCGTGCCGACAGCCGAACCCATCCAAGATCGGTGGTGAGGTGAGGTGAGCCGGCGAACACGCCGATGAGAGCGCGGACCTCCACCCGGATCACGTGTACTTCGGGGAGGACAGGACCGTATACGGCCTGAGGCACGGCCGGGCGTTACGGAAGGCTCTGGGCGCCGGGCCGAGCCGTGCCCTGTTCAGCACGATGGTGTGCAGTGCGTGATCCAGCTGTCGACGATTACTGCGGCTGCTCCGCTGAGCGGCGGAGAACAGAGTCCGCTGGGCCGGGAGCTTGCGCCTGCGCAGTTCAGCACGGAGCTCATCCGGCGCTGACGCAATTCAGGTTCTTGAGCTGATTGATCGCGGCGATGGAACCGAGGGCTGCCCCCTGACAGGTCGCCAACAGCACTCGCAGGGCTCCGCGTTCGCCTCTGCCACGAGACTGGACGGGACGGTCGGCAGAGAACGCGTCCTTCGCCGCGCGAACGACGCCGATCATGCCGGCCCTGCGTCTACCGCGGCCGAGATCAGCCTCGCTGGCGAAAGTGTCCAGCGCGGCGAAAGGAGAGCCAGCGCCGATGCCGTGGGAGAGGACGTGCCGTATCCCGTACGGGTTGCCTTCTGCCATCACTCACCCCGATCGGGGCGGTACGACGCGGTGTTCTGAGTACACGTACTCATGAGGGCGGTCGCGGTCAGGCCCGACAGTGAGGGTTCGCCCCGCGCATGAGGAGCAGTCCATGACCGCCACCCGCCCCACCTCCGCCCCGATGCTGGACGGGGGACTGTCTCCTCGGCGCCGTCTGCCGGCCGCCCTCGCCGTCGCAGTGACCGCGGCGCTCGTCGTGTCGAGGTTCGGCGCGGCCGATCCGACGACCTGGCTGCTGGAGACGGTGTGGGTGATGGCGGGCCTGCCGCTGGCGATCCTGCTGCGCCGCCGCTTCCCGCTGAGCGGTCTGCTG